>JAXMBY010000015.1:0-109490 GCA_046349655.1 Planctomycetota bacterium | reverse complement strand
CCTGGGTGGGTGAGCCCAAGTGACCTTGCCGTGGCGCAAGCTCGGGCTGATGGTCGGAGCGATCGTGCTGGTGCTGTGCGCTGCCGAGCTCGGCCTGCGGCAGTTCCTGCCCCAGCCTGGCTACGACTACCCGCGCGGCTATTTCGTGCGTGAGGAGCGCTGCGGCTACGTGCTCGCGCCGGGCGCGTGGGGCCGCATCGGCCCGCGTGAGGCATCCTACGACGGCGCGGTGAGCTCGCTCGGCTTGCGCAACGCCGAGCTCGGCGCGAAACAGGGCACGCGCCCGCGCGTGTTGGTGATCGGTGATTCCTGCGTTTACGGCTCGGGCGTGGAGCCGCAGGAGACGTTTGTGGCGCGGCTCAACTGCCTGTCGCCCGAGCTCGAGTTCGTGAATGCCGGTGTGCCCGGCTACAACACGCGCCAGGAAGCACAGTTCCTCGCTCGGCTCACGCCGCAGCTTGGTCCTGATGTGTGCCTGCTGGTGTTCTTCGAGGGCAACGACATCCTGGGCAACCTGCGCGTCAACCCCGACGCCGTGGTGCGCGGCGTGCTGTGGGCCGGCAAGCCCGAGTCGAACGAGGGCTGGTTTGATGGGCTCGCGTTCGAGACCCGGTTCCTGCTCGAGCAGCTGCACCTGTACCGGCTGGTGCGCCGCGTGCCCGAGGCGGTGCTCGGCGTCGAGCCGCAGTTCTCGGGGCTGTACGCGACCGACCTGCATCCGCAGCGCAGCGAGATCATGGCCAGGGCGTGGGAGTGCTCGGCGGCCGCACTCGACCAGGTGCGCATGCACTGCGAACAGGCGCGCATGGCGCTCCTGCTCGCCACGCTGCCGGCGATGGCGCAGGTCGATCCACGCCAATGCGCGGCGCGGCGGCCCGCCGCCAGCGTGGCCGCGAGCCCGCAGGACATGGACTGGCCGGGTTTGTATCTCGGGCAGTGGGCGGCGCAGCACGACATCCCGTTCTGCGACCTGCGCGCCGACCTGCGAGCAGCCGTGGCGCGCGGCGAGAACCTGTTCCTCGGGCGCGACCTTCACTACAACGCCCGTGGCCACGAGGTGCAAGCGCGCGCGCTCGCACGGTTCGTGCGCGCCGCGCTCGCGCATCACGATTGAGTCGTCCTGCATGATGCCGTCTCAGCCCCGCCGTCCAGTCGCAGGCTTGCACGAGGCGCTGCGCGACAAGCTGCTCGCCTTGGTCGGGATCCCGTCGCCGAGCCGTTCGGAACAGGCGATCGCGGCGTTCCTGGCGAGCACGTTCGCGGCCTTGCCAGGAGTGCGCGTGACGCGCACCGGCGACAACCTGATCGCCACGATCGAGCCAGCGCCGGCCGGGCGGCCAAGGCTGCTCCTGTGCGGCCATCTCGACACGGTGCCGCCGCAGAACAACCTGGTCGCGCGCGTCGACGGGGATCATGTCTTCGGCCTCGGCGCGAGCGACCTCAAGGCGGGTCTCGCGGTGTTCTGGCAGCTGCTCGAGAGCCTGCCGCCCGAGCGGCTGCGCTACGATCCGGTGCTCGTCCTCTATGCGCGCGAGGAGATCGCGTTCCGCGAGTCGGGGCTGATCGAGATCGAGGCGGCGCACCCGTGGCTCCGCGCCGCGGAGCTCGCGATCTGCGTCGAGCCCACGGCGAACTTCGTCGAGCTCGGCTGCCTGGGCACGCTGCACGCGCAGGTCACGGTGCGCGGCGAGAGCGCCCACTCGGCGCGCCCGTGGCTGGGCAAGAATGCGATCCACCTGGCGTTGCCGATCGCCGAGCGCGTTGCGCGCTACCCCGAGCGGCGGGTATGCTCTGCCGCGTATCCCGGCATCGAGTACCGCGAGGTGATGAACGTGACGCGCATCGAGGGCGGGCGTGCGCGCAACATGATCCCCGACCGCGTGCAGCTGAACGTGAACTTCCGGTTCGGTCCCGACCGCACCGGCGAGGATGCGTGCCGCCTGATCCAGGAGCTGGTGGGCGGCGATGCCGAAGTGCTGTTCGCCGATCTGGCACCGCCGGGGCGCGTGCCGTGCGGCAACCGGGCTTGCGATGCACTGATCGAGCTGACCGGCGGCCGCAAGCGCGCCAAGCAAGCCTGGACCGACGTGGGACGCTTCTCGCAATGGGGACTCGATGCGGTCTCGTTCGGTCCCGGGTTGCCCGAGCTGGCACACCGCCAGGACGAGCACGCCTCGATCGCGGCGATGGTCGAGAGCCATGGCATCTTCGCGCGCTTGCTGTGGGGCGAGGAGCCATGAGCACACCGCCTGGCAGAATGGGGCAAGCGTGAATCCGATCCTGTTGCGGGCTGCCGAGTATCCGTTCGCAAAGCTGCTCGAGACCAAGCGCCGGCGCGAGCAGCAGGGACGCGTGGTGATCG
Organism: Planctomycetota bacterium; assembly: GCA_046349655.1. Lineage (GTDB taxonomy): Bacteria > Planctomycetota > B15-G4 > B15-G4 > JAXMBY01 > JAXMBY01. The sequence continues at coordinate 107,128 of JAXMBY010000015.1, read as the reverse complement.
ATTTCGGCATGGGTGACCCACGCGAACCGACGCCGCGATTCCTGCGCGACGCGCTGTGCGCGGCGGTGCCCGAGATCTCGTCGTACCCGACCGTGCGTGGCGAGGCGAGCCTGCGCCGGGCGATCGCGGGTTACGTGCAGCGCCGGTACGGCGTGAGCGTCGACCCCGAGCGGCACGTGCTGCCGGTGAACGGCACCAAGGAGGGCATCTTCACCTCGCACCTGGCGTTGATCGATCCGCAGTCGCGCAAGCGAACGGTGATCACGTTCGAGCCGTCCTATCCAGTCTATGCGGCTGGTGCGAGCTACGCGGGCGGCGTGGTGGAGGCGATCGGCTCGCACGCGAGCAGCGCTACCTGCCGACCCGGATACCCTCGCCGGTGCGCTGCTCGACCGCACCGCGCTCATGTGGCTCAACTACCCGCACAACCCGACCGGCGCGGAAGCGCCGGCGGAACTGTACGCGCAGCTGCTCGCGCTCGCGCGCCGGCACGACTTCGTGCTGTGCTCGGACGAGGCCGGCGCGACATCTACTTCGGCAAGCCCTCGCCGTCGGCGCTGATGGCAGCCGATGCGCCCGACTTCAAGAACGTGCTCTGCTTCCACTCGTGCTCGAAGCGCTCGGCGACGACGGCTACCGCAGCGGCTTCGTCGTCGGCGATCCGCAGCTGATCGATGCGCTGGTGAAGTTCCGACCCAGCGTTGGCGTCGCGACGCCGACGTTCGTGCAGGCGGTCGCGACCAAGGCATGGGGGGACGACCAGCACGCGCGCGCCATGGCCGACACCTACCGCCGCCGGCGCGACCTGTTCCTCGCGCTGTTCGCGAAGCGCAGCATCGACGGCGGCAACGCCACGTTCTACCTTTGGCTGCGAGTGCCGGATGGTGTTCGTGATGCGGTCCCTTCGCCCAGCTTCTGCTCGAGCTCGACCTCCTGGTGACGCCGGGCAACCTCGGCGAGCCGGCAGGCTGCCAGCCAGGCCACGTGCGGATCGCGCTGGTGCCGGACGAGCAAGGCTGCCGCGAAGCGGTGAGACGGCTCGAGAGCTTCACGCCATGACCCACCAACTGCAGCTGGCGATCGAGCGCGCCCGGAACTGGACCGCCGCGGATCGCGCCGCGCTGCGCCGACCGTCGCCGAGGTGATCGCGGCGCTCGACCGGGTGAGCTGCGCGCGGCAGAGGAAAGCGCGACGGCGACTGGCAGGCGAACGAGTGGGTCAAGCGCGCGATCCTCATGTACTTTCGCCTGCGCTCGATGGAGACGACGAGATCGGCCCGTTCGAGTTCCACGACAAGATCCCGCTCAAGCGCCACCTCGCCGCGGCCAAGGTGCGGGTCGTCCCGCATGGCATCTGCAGGTACGGCGCGCACCTCGAGCCCGGCGTGGTCATGATGCCTGCGTACGTGAACATCGGTGCGCGCGTCGGCGCGGGCACGATGGTGGATACGTGGGCAACGGTTGGATCGTGCGCGCAGGTTGGCCGCGACGTGCACATCTCCGGCGGCGTCGGCATCGGCGGCGTGCTCGAACTGCTGCAGGCGCGGCCGTGATCATCGAGGACGGCGTGTTCCTCGGCAGCCGTGCGATCATCGTCGAGGGCGTGGTGGTCGAGCAGGAAGCGGTGATCGGCGCCGGCGTCGTGCTGACCGCGTCCACCTCGATCATCGATGTGACGCGACCCGAACCGCTCCTCCTCAGGGCGCGTGCCAGTTCGCTCGGTGGTCATTCCGGGTGTGATGCCCAAGCGTTTCCCAGCCGGAGTTCCCTCCGTGCGCACTCATCATCGGTGAGCGCAAAGCATCGACCGACCGCAAGACCAGCCTCAACCAGGCGCTGCGGACCACCACGTGGCGGTGTAGGCGGCGTTTTCTTCACCTGCAATCGGCTGCATGCCGAAGGACAATGTCGAGCGAGTCCCTCGGCTTCTGTGGAAGGTCTCGGCGATGTGGCGGATCCCAGGCGTGGTGACGTTGCTGCTCGCCGCGGCCGTGGCGCGCGCGCAGGACGAGCGCGAGAAGTCGCAGAAGCGAGCCGCAGATCGGCCCACGGCCGCCGAGCTCGAGACAACCCGCCAGGGAGGCTGCGCGGCGATCGCCAGGCGATCACCGATCTGAGCGAGATCCTGCAGGACTACCCGGACCTGCGCGACGATCCGACCGTGCTCGGCATCCAGTATCTGGAGCGCTCGCTCGGGGCGCGCTTCGAGGTCGTGCCGAGCGAGCTCGCGGCCGAGCCGGAGCGATTCGCCTCGCTCGACGACCTGATCAAGCAGCTGCAGGCGGTGGCGCCAGAGCGGCGCGAGAGCCAGCTCTTGTGCGGCCACTGGCTGCTGCGCGGTGAGCTCGATCGAGCCGAGCGCGTGGCGAAGGCGCTGCTCGGCAAGGATGCGAAGGACGCGGAGGCGGGCCTGCTGCTCGCACGCATTCGTGGCGAGCAAGGCAATCGCGCCGAGCAAGTGGCGATCGCCCAGGCCGCAGCGGAGAGCCTGCTCGGCCAGAGCGATGCCCGTGCCCGCTGGCTTGCCGGCCTGCTGTTGCGCGAGGCGGGGCGAATCGACGAGGCCGTGGTCGAGCTCGTGTACGCGGAACGCGGCTATCGCGACGGCACCGACGCCGAACGGATGTTCCTGCTCGCCGATCTCGGCTCGCTGTACGTGATCGGCCGCACCGAGGATGGACTGGCGGCGATCGAGTGCTTCCGCGAAGCGCTCAAGATCAACGATCATCTCGCGAGCGCGCGCTGCGGACTCGCCCGGACGCAGCTGTACCGCGAGGATCCGTTCAAGGCCGAGGAGGAGGTCGACGCGCTGGCGCGCGTGAGCGGCGATCCCGAGGCGCTGACGCTGAAGGCGCGCTTCCGGATCGCGGATGGACTACAAGGACGCGCTCGATCTCCTGGACCGCGCGCTGCACGTCCGGCCGCGCCAAGGAGGCGCTCGCGCATCGTGTCGCGGCGCTCTACCTGAAGAACGATCCAGCCTGGGAGCGCGACCGGGATCAGGTGTTGAAGCTCGATTCCACGTTCGGCGAGCTCGACGCCACGATCGGCGAGATGATCAAGGCGCACTACCGGTTCGCCGAGGCCATCCCGTTCTTCAAGCACGCGCTCGAGATCGACCCGGGCTACCATGCGGCGCGCGCCAGCCTCGGCCGCCTGGCGCACACCGGTCAAGAGAAGGACGCTGGCGGTGCTGGACGAGGCCGCGCGGCTCGATCCGTACATGACCCGTGGCGCGACAACATGCGCCAGGTCTTGCGTCACTCGCAGGCGCTGGTGGCGGTGCAGGACGGCATCTTCGATTTCCGCTTCGATGCGCGCGAGAGCGCCGTGCTCGCACCCTACTACGAGCGCTACTGTCGTGAATACTTGCCGAAGCTGATCGACAAGTACCAGCTCGACCGCCGGCGCCCTTGCTGGTCACGACGTTCGCCAAGCACGAGGATTTCTCGGTGCGCACCATCGGCTTCTCCGGCCTCGGCGCGCTCGGCGTGCTTCGGCAACGTCATCACGCTGGTCTCCCCGAGCTCGGAGCTGCGCGGCTCATTCGTGTGGGCACGCACCGCTGCACGAGCTCACGCACGTGTTCAGCATCAAGGCATCGCGCACGCGCGTGCCGCGCTGGCTGACCGAGGGCCTGTCGGTGTTCGAGGAACGTTGCTGGCACGGCGAATGGGATCGCGAGATGGACCTCGAGCTGTACAACGCGTATCACAACGGCGAGATCTTCCCGCTGCGCGACTTCAATGCAGCATTCCGCAGCTCGCGCATCTCGTTCGGTTACTACCAGGGCGGTCTGATCTGCGAGTTCATCGCCACCGAGCACGGCTTCCAGAAGCTGGTGGAAATGCTGAAGCTGTACGGCGAGGATCAGGAGACGCCCGAGGTCGTGGCCGCGGCGCTGCATTGCTCGCCCGAGGAGTTCGACCAGCAGTTCCTGAGCTGGATCTGGGAGACGCGCCTGAAGGACGTGAAGCTCGTGCCGTTCTACTCGCCGCAGAAGAAGGACATGCTGAAGGCGCAGGCGCTCGCCGCGAAGCACGACGCCGAGCTGTTCGCGAAGGTGGGGTTCGCGTACCTGCGGCTCGGCAACCCGGTCGATTCCGACGACTACCTGCGGCGCGCGCAAACCGCCGATCCGGACAACGGCCTCGCCCATCTGCTCGCGGGCGAGAAGCGCTTCGCCAAGCACGACCTCGCGCAGGCCGAGGCGCTGTATCGCAAGGGCATCGACCGCGGCGTCGAGGACATGTTCGTGTGGCTGAAGATCGCCGAGATCCATCGCAGCGATGCCGACCGGGCGATCGAAGAAGATGCGCTCAAGCGGGCGAAGGCATGCTTCCCGCGCTACGTGGGCCAGCCCAACGCCTACGTGCTGCTCGCGAATCTCTACGAGAAGACCAGCCGGCACGAGGCCGCGCTGCACGAGCTGGAGAGCTTGTGCGCGATCGATGAGACCGCGTTCGAGCCGCGGCTCAAGCTGGCGCAGGCCGCGGCGCAGGCAGGCGACTACGCTTCCCAGGTGAAGTGGTTGAAGGGCGCGATCGAGATCGATCCGTTCGTGCGCGACATCCACCGGCAGCTCGCTCTGGCGCACAAGGCCGCGGCGCAATACTCGGACGCCCTGTTCGAATTGAACATCGCGCTCGCCGTTGACCCATCACTGGATCCCAAATACACTGCGGACCCGAATCAGCCGTTGAGCGACGACGAGAAGAAGGCAGACGGCCGCGAGCGCGCCGACCTGCTCGTGGAGATTGCCGAGATCGATCGACTCGCCGGCAACGAGGCGAAGGCGCGCGAGGCGCTCGACGATGCGCTGCGACTGGTGCCCGACCACGAGCGCGCGCTCAAGCTCAAGAGCGCGCCGTGATGCCGCTGCATCGGTCGCAGGTGCTCGTCTACCGACGCTGACCGACCCAGTGCACCCATTTGGCAGCCACGCGCATGACGACCGACCCGCTACTGTTCCCGCCTGAACGCAGGGCTCGCCGAGCGTCCTGTCGCGCGACCTGTTCGGGCAGGTGCGGAGCTGTTCGCGCGGCGCCATGGCGTGAGCGTTGCCAACCTCTGGTTCAAGAGCTTGCGATTGCTCTCGTTCCGTCGCGGCGTGATCGCGCTCGGCGTCCCGAACGAGATGGTGCGCGACTATCTCGAGCGGTGCTACCAGGACAGCCTGGCGGAGCTCTTCCAGTCGCTCACCGGCAGCCCGGTCAGCGTGCAGTTTCGCCTCGATGACTATCTCCATCGCGCCGTCGCCGCTGCCAGCGCGCCGACCGCGGGCGGGGCGGAGGCGCCGCCGGCCGAGCCGCCGGAGCGCGGGTTCGTCGTGCGCCCCGAGAACCGCACCTGCTACGCGGCGTTGAAGCGTTCCCTGCTCGATGCGGCGCCGGTGTTCAACCCGATCTTCATCCACGGTCCGGAAGGGTGCGGCAAGACCGCGCTCGTGCACTGGTACCTGGAGGCGCTGGCGAAGGAGCGGGGGCCGGTCAGCCGCTACATCGCGACTGCTGACGAGTTCACGCAGCGCTTCACGCGCGGCATTCGTGCTGGCAGCACCGAGTCGTTCCGCGGCGACGTCCTGGCTCGTGAGATGCTGATCATCGACGAGGTGCACCGCCTCGCCGATCGACTCGCGACCCAGCGCGAGCTGCTGTCCATCCTGAAGTATGTCCTCGAGCGGCAGCGGCAGGTGATCCTGCTCAGCCGCCACGCGCCCAAGGACATCCTGCACCTCGACCTCAACCTGAGGTCGCACTTCCTGTCGGGGATGGTGCTGGGCATGGCGGAGCTGTCCATCCCGTCGCGGGTGTTCATCCTCGAGCAGCACGCCGCGCTGTTCCGGCGTCGCATCCTCACCGCGGTGATCGAGCTGATCGTCGGCCGCGTCGCCGGCGGGCTGAAGGGCGAGATCTCGCCGTTGCGTCGCGTCGGCGCGCTCGCCGCGCTGCGCGATCAGGATGTGACGCCAGCGTTCATCCACGAGAGCTTCCCGGAGCTCGGCGATCGCGCGCCGCCGGACGACGTGCTGCAGCGCATCATCGATCAGGTTTGCGGCGCGATGCAGGTTGCGCGCGAGGAGCTGCTGTCGGGACGCAAGTCGCGGCGCACTGCGATCGCGCGCCACGTGGCGATCTACATCGCCGCGTGCGTGTTCGGCTTCTCCTCGCGCCGCATCGGCCGATCGCTCGGCACGCTCAGCCCTTCGGTCGTGCCCTATGCCAAGCGTCGGATCGAGACCTTGCGCAAGGAGGATGCGGGCCTCGACCAGTTGATCCGCAAGCTGCGCGACGAGATCGGTTCGGGCCAGCGGTTCTTCCCTTGGGAATAGCTGGCGACGGATTTTCGAGCGCGACGGAGCACGTTTCAGAGGTGAACTTTCCACATTGGGATCGTGGTGGCGCATGACTGCTCGTGGCGGTGGGGTGATCGCCACAAACAATGATGCCGCCATGGGTTGGCGAGCCTGAGCGGGATGGGGGCAGAGCCCTGCGGAGGCGGTTTCTCCACGGATCGCTGACAGGAGATGGGAGGCCTGCTTGTTCGTCGTCCTGGAAGGCCTGGATGGCTGCGGCAAGAGCACCCAGGCGCGCTTGCTGGTGGCGGCGCTCGAGCGGCTCGGCCGCGATCCGATCCACCTGCGCGAGCCCGGCGGCACGTGGCTGGGCGAGCAACTGCGCGCGCTCCTGCTGCGGCCGGACGCGCGCATCGGACCGCTCGCCGAGCTCGCGCTCTACACGGCGGCCCGGGCAGAGCTGGTCGAGGAACGCATCAGGCCGTCACGGGGTGCGCGACCGGTCGTGCTCGAGCGCTATTACTACTCGACCGTCGCCTATCAAGGTCACGGCCTCGGGCTCGACGGCGAATGGATTGCGCAGCTCAACCGCAGGATGACCGGCGGGCTCGAACCCGACCGCGTGCTGCTGCTCGACCTCGAGCCGGACGAGGCGCGCCGCAGGATCCAGCGGCCAAGCGACCGGATCGAGGGGCGGGACGTGGAGTTCTTCGCGCGCGTGCGCGAAGGGTATCTGGCGCAGGCGCGGGCGCAACCGCGGCAGTGGGTGGTGCTCGAGGCGCGCGGCGACGCCGAAGCCATCCATCGCCGCGCATGGGAGGCGGTGCGTGACCTCGTTTGAGCGCGTGCGTGGACAGCAGTCCGCCAAGGCCTTCCTCGAGCAAGCACTCGCGCAAGGCCGTCTCGCGCACACGTTGCTGTTCGACGGTCCGGATGGCGTGGGCAAGGAGCTGCTGGCACTCGAGCTGGCGCGGCGGCTCCTGTGCGTGCGCGGCAGCGCCTGCGGCGAATGCCCTGCTTGCAAGCAGGTGGCAGCGCGCGTCCATCCCGATCTGCACGTCGTGCGCAAGCAGGCCGAGCGGCGCGGCATCCTGCTCGAGCAGGTCCACGAGGTGCAGCAGGCCATCGCGCTGCGCCCGCTCGAGGCAAACGTGCAGGTGGCGATCATCGCCGATGCGCACGACCTGAGCTTCGAGGCGCAGGACGCGCTGCTCAAGACGCTCGAGGAACCGCCGCCGAGTGCTTTCCTGATCCTGGTGACGCATCGCCCGCAAGCGTTGCGCAGCACGGTGCGCTCGCGCTGCCAGAGGCTCCGGTTCGAGCGGCTTGGACGCGACGAGCTCGAGCAGGTGGCAGCGCTGGTCGGTCTGCCGGTGCGTGGCGACTTCCCGTGGCAGCTGGCCTGCGGGCAGATGACGCGGCTGCGGCGCTTCCTCGACGACGACCTGCTCAAGATCCGAGCGCTGCTGCTGACCGTGCTCGACGCAAGCGCCCTCCACGCGCCGGTCACGCTCGCCGCACGCTGGGCGGCGTGGGCCGCCTCGGGCCAGGACGCGGCCGCGTCCACCCGGGCGCGCGAGCGCGAGCGGGCGCGCGAGTCGCTGCTGCTGCTGCTCGAGCTGGCGCGCGATGCGTGCCTGCTGCCGCTGGGGGTGATGTCGCGCCTGCGCCACATGGACCTCGCGGTCCAGCTGAGCAATGCCTCCACGCTGGCAGATCCCGAGCGCCTGGACGACCTGTGCGAGCTGGTGTTCGAGGCGTTGAACAGTCTTGCCCGCAACGTCGACACGGCGCTGGTGCTCGAGTACTTGACCCTGTCCTGGGGCGGGCCTCGCTAGCACGCCCGCGCTTCCCACCCATGGTCGGCACCGAGGTCGCCACCGGCGCCGCCTGCCCGATCGCGGTGGTTTTCGAGTTTTACCGGCGGCTTCGGCTCGCGGCCGATCGAAAAGCGATCACGAGACGGTTGGCGCGGGTCAAGCTGGCAAGCGCGCACGACCGATAACCGGAGGGGATTGCGACCTGGCCCGGACGTGAGCAAAGACCGATGGCGACTTCACAGCTTGACTATCGCATTCAGCAGGTGGCGCAGCAGGATCCTCGCTACGCCGTTGCTGCCTACCATTTCCTGTTCGACGCGCTCGACTTCACGATGGCGCGCCTCGGGCGCAACACCCGGGTCGGCCTCGACCGGCACATCACCGTGGCCGAGCTGCTGAACGGCATCCGCGATCACGCGATCGAGCAGTTCGGACCGCTCGCGCGGCTGGTGTTCGAGAGCTGGGGCGTGGCGCGCACCGAGGACTTCGGCGAGATCGTGTTCCATCTGATCAACGCCGGTTTGCTGAACAGCCGCGACGATGATCGACGGGAAGACTTCGAGGACGCGTACTCGTTCCGCGAGGCGTTCGACCACGCCTACACGATCGACATTCCGTGGGAGCGCATTGCCTGAGCGAGCTCGCGCACGGCTCGATCCAGGACTTGCGCGCGGCCGCGAGCCGCGCCCGGTATGATGGCGGCGGTCACCACGGCTCCGATCGATCTCGTGCGGAACACCGACGTGCCATGGCACTGGTCGCTTCACCCTCGCTGGTCCGGGCGCGTCCATCACGGCTCGGTTTTCACGCGCGCGTCGAGGCGGTGTTCTATGGCCGCCTGGGTGGGGTGAGCACGGGCGCGTATGCGAGCCTGAACACCGGCATCGCGGTGGGCGACGACGTGTCTCTCGTGATGCAGAACCGCGATATCGTCGGCAGCGACTGCGAGCCCGGCCTCGAGCTCGCGAGCGTGCGGCAGGTGCACGGCGCATCGGTCGCGCTCGGCAGAGACGCGCGCGCGCAGCGCGGCGAGTGCGAGGCGGATGCGCTCGTGACCAGCTGTCCCAGACTGGCCCTCGTCATCAACACCGCCGACTGTGCGCCCCTGTACCTGCAAGGTCCGGACGCAGCGGCGATCGCGCTCGCGCATTGCGGCTGGCGCGGGATCGTGAGCGGCGTGGTCGAGGCGACCGTGGCGGCGCTGCTCGGATCGTGCGGCAGGGAGGCGGCGCCCGAGCGGCTGCTCGCGTTCATCGGCCCGTGCATTCACCGCTGCTGCTATGCGGTGGGCGAGGAGCTGGTCAGGGCGTTTCCGCCGAGCGATGCCGGCGCGTTCCGTCGCCGCCCTCGGCTGACGCTCGATCTGACGGCGCTGATCAGGCGCCGCCTCGCCGCCCTCGGCGTGCCGCCGGACCAGATCGAGGCGCATGGCGACTGCACGTGCTGTCGCAGCGACCTGTACTTCAGCCATCGCCAAGATCGCGGCTCGACCGGCCGTAATGCCGCGGTGATGTTCCTGAGCAGTGCTCACGCGGTGCCGGCGTCGGCCACGTGAGCGCCAGCGCAATCGATCGCGCCTCGCGAGCTCGCTGCTACTTCGCCTTGGATTCCTTGCTGTCCTTGGCCTCGCCGTCCTGCGCCACCTCGCCGAACTTGCGGTTCGCGAATGCGTGGTACTCCGCGATCGACGCCGGATCGACGTTCATCATGCCGCACAGCGTGACCAGGCCAGCTTGCAGCTGGTTGTCCTGCTCGAAATCGCCGAGGAAGCGCACGCCCGGGAACACCTTCTTGCGCAGGTCCGAGACCTTGTCGCGCGAGAAGGTGCGCACCCACTGCCGGATGTCCTCCTTGCTCAGGTGCGTGCCGAGGCTGTCGTACCACGCATCGAACTCCGGGTAGCGCGACGGATCGTAGTCGTCGTTCTCGGCGAGCTTCATGAACAGCTGTTCGTTGCCGGCAAAGTGCTTGTCGACGTAGCTCTTGAAGACATCCTTCTCGATCAGGTCGGCCAGCTCTTCTTCCTTCCAGGGCTTGATGCCTTCCCACTTCACCGTGATGTCGGGCTTGATGCCGCCCTCCATGCCCTGGATCACGCGGCCATTCTCGTCTCGCTCGGTGTGGATCGATTGATGATTGGGCAGGAAGTAGCGGGCCGTGGTGAGCTTGATCAGCGACCCTGGATCCCACTTGCCGTTCTTGTTGCGATCGGTGAACGGCTCGCCCGGATCCCAGCGGCCGTCCTTGTTGGTGTCGACGAACGGCTCGGGCAGGCGGGTCTGCAGCTGCAGCGGATTCTGCACCGAGCCCTTGCCGAAGGTGCGCTCGCCGACCAGCTTGGCCTTGCCATAGAACTGCATGGCACCGGCGAGGATCTCGGAAGCGCTCGCGCTCCGGCCGTTCACCAGCATCACGATCGGATAATCGCCGTGGCGCGTCACCCGGCGCGTGACCCACTTCTTCTCGGTCTCGCTGCGCCCCTCGGTGTAGACCACCAGCTGGCCTGGGCCGACGAAGTGGCCGACCACGTCCACCGCCGTCTCCAGGTAGCCGCCGGTGTTGTTGCGCACGTCGAGGATCAGCCCCTTGATGCCCTGCTGTTCGAGCCGCGCCAGCGTCTCGTCGAGTTGCTGCGCCGTGTCCTGGGCGAACTGGATGATCTCGACGTAGCCGATCTGGCCCGGCAGCACGTCGTCGTTCACCGACGGGACGGTGATCAGCGCGCGCTCGATCTCGTAGTCGCGCTCCTCGCGCAAGCCAGGCCGGAAGATCGTCACCTTGACCTTGGTGCCTTGCGGCCCCTTGAGGCGCTGCTGGATGATGTCGTCGTTCTGCTGGCCGTAAGTCTCCTGCTTCATCCACCTTGATGATCTGATCGTTCGAGCGCAGCCCGCGCTCGAACGCGGGCCCTGGAGTAGATCTGGATGATGGTGAACACCTTGAGTTCGGCATGGTGTCGACATAGGCGCCGATGCCGCCGTACTGGCGCTGCAGGTCGAACGTCCAGCGCCTGTTCTGCTCGAGGTGAAGCGCAGGTCGTCGAGTGCGGATCGAGCTAGCCCAGCATGCCGCGTGCGTGCCGGCGAGCAGCTTCTCGCGACCTCGGGGTTCGAACTCGTCGCCGCAGGTGGTATTCTCCACCAGCGCGATCAGCTCCTCGATCAACCCGACGTCGCCGATCTCGCTCTTGAGTCCGCCCTCGCGCTCCTCGGCGGCTTTCTTCTGCCGGTACTTGGTCTCCTGGTAGAAGCGATCATGCGCCGCGTACGCGCGCGCCAGCCTGCCTTCGACCGTCGGCTCGTCCTCGATCTCTTGCAGGGGACCTTCGCTGCGCTCTGGAAGTCGTTGATCTCGGCGAGCGCCAGCGCGGCGGCAACCTGATTGTCGATGCTCTCGGAGCGCAGCACCTTCTGCAGCTCGCCCTTGGCCTTCAGCTTGAACTCCGACGAGACCGCGTACAGCGATCTTGCCAGCGCCACCTTCTCCATCGGATCGAGCGTCTCGTCGAGCCGCTTGTTGAGGAACTTCTCGACGTTGCCTAGCCCGACGAAGGCCGCCTGTCCGAGCAGCTCGGTCGCCGATCGGCGCAGCGCCGGATCATCGTGGTCTGCACCAGCTTGAGGAGCGCCGGTGCGGCGCGGCGGCGCCCCCGTGGAAGGTCGCGAGCGCGCGGCCGAGCGCGAGCTGGCCGAGCGGCGACGCCTGCTCGATCTCGGTCTTCATCGCCGGGATCGCGTCCTCGCCGAGATCCACCAGGCCGCCCGGAGAGGTGCCAGAGGTTCTCGAAGCCGCCCTGGTCGATCACCGCCAGCGTCTGCTTCACCCTCGCCGGCAGCGTGTCCTGCGCCGGCAGCGCCGGTGCCAGTGCCATGACGAGTAAGCCCACGACCCATCCGTGCGCTTCGAACGTCATGATTGCCATTTCCCTCTGATGGGGTGACGGCTCACGACCGGTTCGGCTCGAAACGTGGGAGCGAACCGCGCGCCGACCACCTCATGCAACGAAATCTTGCTCGACCTCGCTCAACTCGCGTCACTCACCTATCGGCCGAGTGAGCCTGAAGTGATCAGCCGAGCCGATCGCTTCACGGCAAGTGCGCTCGCGGCTTTCGGGATGTCCGATTTTGCCACCGGCGTCCTTTATACGCGGACCACCAGAGCAGGGGTCCAAATACTCGGGCGTCTTTCCTGGCGCGCAACAGGCCCGTATCATCGGGGCATGGGAGCCCTCGCATCTGCGCCGCCGCGTGCGCGCGCGCCACACGCTCAGCCACCTCGACGCGCGCGGCCGAGCGCGAATGGTCGATGTCACCGCCAAGGCGCCTGGCCGCTGCGCACCGCCCGCGCCCGCGCCGTGCTGGACCGCGGCGCCGACCACGGTGCGGGCGCTGCGCCGCGGCCGGGGTGCCGAAAGGCAACGCCATCGAGGTGGCGCGCTGGCCGGCATCCAGGCGGTGAAGTGGACCGCCCACCTGATTCCGCTGTGTCATCCGCTGCATCGCCTACCTTCGCCAACGTCGAGGTCACCATTCAGACCGAGCGCCGCGTGGTGCTGACCGCCACGGTGAGCGCCGAGGAACGGACCGGCGTCGAGATGGAAGCGCTCACCGCCGTGTCGGTTGCCGCGCTCGCGCTGTACGACATGGTGGAAGGCCGCCATCGATCGGAGCCCGACGATCGCCAGGATCGAGCTGATCGAGAAGCAGGGCGGCAAGAGCGGCGCGTGGCTGTGCCGCGCACCGGCGCGCAGCCGGCGTGCCTGCGTCGGGGTGAGCTCGTGACCGGGGCAGTGCGCGCGAGCCTCGTCATCGCCAGCGATCGGCCGCGCGCGGCGAGCGGGAAGACCCCACGGCGCCCAAGCCGGGCAAGTCGCTGCTCGCCGCGCATCGGATCGAGCTGGTGCAGGTGCTGATCGTACCGACGACACGGCGATCGCGCCGCGCTGCTGGCGGCATGCGGCGAGCGAGATCGCCGACCTCGGGCATCGTCGCGCGCCGCGCGACGTCACGGTGGAAGCGACCCGCGACGTGATCGAGCGCGAGGTCCCGGGCATCGGCGAAGCGATGCGCGCGGCGAGCGCCGCCAAGGTGCGCACGGCGATGCTCTCACGTGCCACGGCCGGAGTCCGGGGCCACAGCTTGATCGTCAACCTGCCTGGCAGCCCCCGGGGCGCGATGGAGTGCCTGGAAGTGGTGCTCCCGGTCATCCGCACGCGCTCGAGCTGCTGCGTGGTGGCCTGCAAGACTGCGCGCGCGACCGCGACTGCCGGCGGCACCTGGAACGGCTTGACATTGCTTTCCGGCGCGCCTTTAATGCCAGGCTCAACTCATTGTGGGCGGTGCATACGTCAATCCTTCTCCAGGAATCGGGACCACGTCCGTGTCGATCATCAGTACCAATGATTTCAAGAACGGCATCACGCTCTTGCTCGACGGCAAGCTGATGGACATCATCGAGTTCCAGTTCGTGAAGCCGGGCAAGGGCGTGGCATTCGTCCGCAGCAAGTTGAAGAACCTGCGCACCGGCCAGCTCATCGAGCACACCTTCGACGCCAAGGAGCGGGTCGAGCAGGCGATCATCGACAAGAAGAACTACGAGTTCCTGTACCGGCAAGGTGACACGTTCACCTTCATGGATCAGGAGAGCTACGATCAGATCTCGCTCGCGAACGAGCTGGTCGAGCCGATGGCGCCGTTCCTGAAGGAGAACACCGTCTGCACCGCCAAGGTCTACAAGGACGAGGTGGTGTCGGTGCTCGCCGGACTTGTCGTGCTTCGAGGTGACGCAGGCCGACCCGTGGCTCAAGGGCAGCACCGCCTTGCAGACCAAGCCGGCGACGCCGCCCGAGACCGGCGCCATCATCCAGGTGCCGGTGTTCGTCGCCCAGGGCGAGAAGATCCGCATCGACACGCGGACCGGCCGTTACGTGGAGCGCGTCTGATGGCGCCATCCAAACGCAGGGTGGCGAAGCGCACCGGCGCCGACCACAAACACGTGAAGCTGCCGGCTGGCTCCCTGGCCAAGAAGTTCCTCGACCCGAGCGGCGGAATGGCGCTGGGCTTCATTGATGGACACGCACGATCTGGTGGAGCTCGAGGTGAGCGAGACCGGCGTGCGCCTGAGCAAACGCGGTGCGGCGCAGATGCCGATGGCCCCGCCGGCGATCAGCACCTGGCCATGCCCGCGGCGACCCGGCGAGCGCCGCGCCGAGCGCGGGCGGCGAGCAGCCGCGGCCGGCGCCAGGAAGGCCGAGCGCCCACCCGACGTGGCGGAGTTCCGTCTCGCCCATGGTCGGCACCTTCTACCGCGCTCCCAACCCCGAGGCCAAGTCCTACGTGGCCGAGGGTGACCGTGTCGACGAGAACTCGGTGCTGTGCATCATCGAGGCCATGAAGGTGATGAACGAGATCAAGGCCGAGATGAGGGGGCAGGTGGTGGACATCCTCGTCGAGAACGGTGAAGCGGTGGAGTTCGGTCAGCCGCTGTTCCTGATCAAGAAACTGTGATGCGCGCGCCGCGCGGGGGTCGAACGGGAGGCGTCAGCCGGAGCCACTCGACCGGTCGAGCGCCGGCAGAACGGACGCATGTTCAAACGAATCCTGATCGCCAACCGCGGTGAGATCGCGCTGCGCATCATCCGGGCCTGTCACGAGATGGGCATCGAGACGGTGGCGGTTTATTCCGAGGCCGATCGCAACGCATCCTACCTGCGGCTCGCGACCGAGAGCATCTGCATCGGGCCGCCGCGATCCGCCCAGAGCTACCTCGACATCCCGCGCATCATCTCCGCCGCCGAGATCGCCGACGTCGAGGCGATCCACCCAGGCTACGGTTTCCTGGCCGAGAACGCGCACTTCGCCGAGGTGTGTGCCTCCTGCAAGATTGGCTTCATCGGGCCGCGGCCCGAGTCGATCGACATGGTGGGCAACAAGTCTCGCGCCAAGGCGCTGGCGCGCGAGATCGGCGTGCCGGTGATCCCCGGCTCGGTGTCGATCTTGAACACCGAGGGCGAGGCGTTGCAGGTGGCGCACGACATCGGCTACCCGGTGCTGGTGAAGGCCGCGGCGGGCGGCGGCGGGCGCGGCATGCGCGTCGCCCACAACGACGTGTCGCTGGTGAACGGCTTCCTGTCGGCGCAGGCCGAGGCCAAGATCGCGTTCAAGGACTCCTCGGTTTACCTGGAGAAGCTGATCCATCGACCGCGCCACGTCGAGTTCCAGATCCTCGCCGACACGCAGGGAACGCTGATCTACCTCGGCGAGCGCGACTGCTCCATCCAGCGGCGGCACCAGAAGCTGCTGGAGGAGGCGCCATCGCCGGTGATGACCCCGGCGCTGCGCAAGCAGATGGGACAGGCGGCGGTGAAGCTGTGCCGTGCCGCCAGCTACGTGAACGCGGGCACGGTCGAGTTCCTCGTCGACCGGGACGGCGCGTTCTACTTCATGGAGGTGAACTCGCGCATCCAGGTCGAGCACCCGGTCACCGAGACCGTGACCGGCATCGACCTGATCAAGCAGCAGATCCGGATCGCTGCCGGCGAGCCGCTCGGGCTGCGCCAGGAGGACGTGCAGATCCGCGGCAGCGCGATCGAATGCCGCATCAACGCGGAGGATCCGAGCGACGACTTCCGCCCGTGCCCGGGGAAGCTGACCGCTTACCTGGCGCCGGGCGGTCCCGGGGTGCGGGTTGATTCGCACGTGTACGTCGGCTACGAGATCCCCCAGTACTACGACTCGATGGTGGGCAAGGTGATCTGTCGAGGTGACACGCGGGACGAGGCGATCGCGACGATGGCACGGGCGCTCGATGAGCTCGTCATCGAGGGGGTGAAGACCACCGTGCCGTTGCTGCGCGAGCTGGTGCGCAATCCGGACTTCCGCCGCGGCAACTTCGACACTTCGTTCCTGGAGACCAGGTTCCTCGCGGGCTAGCCGCCGGCGCCGCGCTGGATGGTCCCGCGGTTTTTCTGCGCCAGGAGTGAGCCGCTGTGCCGAGATCAAGCAACGAGCTGCAGCGCAGGAGTTCTGCCGCCGCGCTCGAGGAGCGGAATGGATGAAACCGGCAGATCTGATCCTGGGTGTGATCGACCTCGTCAATCGCGTGGTGGCGCTCGTGCTGGGCGGCGTGGTGCTGATCTACTTGCTGCGCCCGCAATGGCTCGCGGAGTGGCTCGTGCCGGAGCGAATCGAGCAAGCACGCGAGCCGCTGCTGTGGGGTGCGGGCGCGCTGGTGGCTGCGAACTTGCTGCCGCTGCTGCAGGTGTCGCTCAAGCCGCGCGGCCATGGCGGCTATCTGGTCTCGCGCAGCCCGGGCGGCCACTCGCGCGTGAGCGTGGGTGCGCTGCGCAAGAGCCTGGCCGCCGCCGCGCATTCGGTCCCGGACATCAGCCGCACGCGCCTGGGGGTGCAGCGGCTCAGCCCGACGCACTTCAAGGTGGTCTCGCTCTACTGGATCCCGGAGGGCGAGAACGCCATCACGCTCGGCGAGCGGTTGCGCTTGGTTCTGAAGCGCCGGCTCGCCGAGCTCGTCGCGCTCGGTCCCAAGGACCGCGTCGACATCCAGGTCGATCTCGCCGGCGTCATGAAGCGGGGCGCCCCGAGCGTCGGCCGGGCGGAAGCCAGCCGGCGGGCCGAGAGCGCGTTCCATGGGCCGGTGTATCCCGTGGACGGGATCGAGGGTGCGTGATCGGCCGGCCTGGCCCTTGGTGGCAGCGCCGTGCTCGAGCGCCGCGCTGGTGAATCTCAAGGAGGACGAATGAAGGCAGGCATGTTGACCGGCGGCGGCGATTGTCCGGCGCTGAACGCCGTGATCCGCGCGGTGACGTTCAAGCTCGAGAACCAGGGCGCGAGCGTGGTCGGCTTCCTCGACGGCTGGGCTGGCGTGCTCGAGAATCGCGCCATGCCGCTCACCAGGAGCAACACCGCGCGCATCCTGCACCTCGGCGGGACCGTGATCGGCACCTCGCGCACCAATCCGTTCAAGAAGCCCGACCAGGACGTGCCGCGCCTGCTCGCGACGCTGCGCGAGCAGAAGCTCGACGCGCTCATCGCCGTGGGCGGCGACGACACGCTCGGCGTTGCGACCCGCCTGTTCCACGAGCACCACGTCAATGTGGTGGGGGTGCCCAAGACCATCGACAACGACCTCTCGAGCACCGACTTCACGTTCGGGTTCGACAGCTCGGTGAACGTGGCGATGGAGGCGATCGACCGCTTGCACACCACCGCCGACGCGCACCATCGCTGCATCGTCGTCGAGTGCATGGGCCGCCACGCTGGCTGGATCACGACGTTCGCCGGGCTGGCCGGCTACGCGGACTACATCTTGATCCCGGAGAGGGTCACCAACACCGACCAGCTGTGCGCGCGCATCAAGCAGGCGAAGCAGCGCGGGCAGAAGTACTTCATCATCGCCGTGGCCGAGGGAGCGAAGCTCGATGCAGGTGCGCTGGTGGCGAAGGCCACCGGCGTGGATGCGTTCGGCCACGAACGTCTGGGCGGCGTCGCCGAGCAGCTCGCCGGCATCATCGAGAAGGGCACCGGAGTTGAAACGCGCCACGTCGTGCTGGGCCACATCCAGCGCGGCGGCAGCCCATCGGCCTTCGACCGCGTGCTGGGCACGCGCTATGGCCATCGGGCCGCGGAGCTGGTGCTTTGCGGCAAGTTCGGGCGCATGGTGGCGCTGCGCGGCTTCGACATCGTCGACGTCGATCTCAAGGAAGCCACCGGCGAGACCAAGAAAGTGCCGATGGACTTCTTCGCCGTGGCCGAGGAGTTTTTTATCTGAGGCACGATCCGTCCGAAAAGAGAAAGGACCGGAGCGCCTGGTGCTCCGCTCGTCTCGAGATCGTCCCACGGCTCTTGCAAGCGAGATCGCCGGATGTTGTTCCTGGTCACCCTGGGTCTTCGCTCGCTGCTGCTTGCGCCGCCGCAAGAGCAGACCGAGACCATCACCGTCACGCGGCTCGCGGACGAGGTGGTCGTGTACAGTGCGCAGCTCGGAATGGAGAAGCGCATGTACTACTGGGACAAGCGCTGCACGATCGCCAAGGGCGACGAGCTGCGGCAGGGGTCGAGCGCGATCTCCGAGATCCGCTTCACCGACGGTACGCTGATCCGCAGCTTCCACGGCGCCACCATCCGGCCGGCAGGATTCGAGGGTGGCGTGCGCACGATCGTGTTCCGCGCGGTGTACTCGGCGCTGGTCGAGCTGGGCAGCGATCGCAGCCGGCTGCGCCTGCCGGGCGGTGCCCTGTTCGAGGGATCGAAGAGCCACCTCACCATCGATCAGCGCGACGAGGCAGCCTGGGTGCTCAAGAACTCGGGGCCCGACGCGGTGAAGCTCGAGGGTTGCCGCGCACCGCCGGCGTCACCGAGCTGCAGCCCGGCTACCAGATCGTGATCCCGAACCTGCCGCCACTCGACCGCGGTCCGACCGGGACCATCCACGAGGACGTGCTCTCGGGCTTGCGCGTGCAGACCGGCGACGGCGTGCGGCTCGAGCATTCGCCGGTCGGCATCATGCTGAGCGGCACGGGTCCCGGCGACGGCCTCGCGGACATCGGCGGCGCCCGCGTGCTCGTGGTGGAGGGATTCCAGCTGCACCTCGCGCGCGTCGCGCGGCCGCTGCCCACGGCGGCGTCGCCGCCCGAGGGCGAGCCACCCGTGACGCAGCCGCCGCCCGCCGAGGTGAAGCCGCTCGCGCCGCCCGAGCCGGAAGGGCCGCCCACCCCGGGCGAGGGCGACGCGCCACCCGGCGGTGCGCCGCCGGCGCGCGAGACGAGCGCCCCCGAGGGCCCGCCCTTGCCCGGGTTGGAATCCTCGCCCGAGCGGCAGTCCCCGCTTGATGAGGGGCCGCCGATCGAGGACAACGACACGCAGCCCAGCGGACCGCCGGCGCCCGAAGGCCGTGGCCACGGCTGATGTCGCGATGAGGGACCACACGATCGGCGCCGCGCTCCGCGCTGCGCCCTGCACGCGGAGTTGAGAATGCCGAGAGCGCTCATTACCGGGGGAGCGGGTTTCCTGGGCTCCCACTTGACCGACTATCTGCTCGAGCGCGGATACGCGGTCATGGTGATGGACAACCTGCTCACCGGAGACACCTCGAACGTCGAGCACTGCTTCCGCAACGAGCGGTTCACCTTCATCAAGTACGACGTCACCAACTACATCCACGTGGATGGACCGGTGGACGTCATCTTCCACTTCGCCTCGCCTGCCAGCCCGATCGACTACCTCGAGTATCCGATCCAGACGCTCAAGGTGGGCTCGCTCGGCACGCACAAGGCGCTCGGCCTGGCGAAGGCGAAGGGCTCGGTGTTCGTGCTGGCCTCCACGTCGGAGACCTACGGCGATCCGAAGGTGCACCCGCAGCGCGAGGACTACTGGGGCAACGTGAACCCGGTCGGGCCGCGGGGTGTGTACGACGAGGCGAAGCGCTTCGCCGAGGCCATGACCATGGCCTACCACCGTTACCACGGCGTGCAGACCCGCATCGCGCGCATCTTCAACACCTACGGGCCGCGCATGCGACTGAACGATGGGCGCGCGCTGCCGACGTTCCTGACGCAGGCGCTGAAGGGTGAGCCGATCACCGTGTTCGGCGACGGCTCGCAGACGCGCTCGTTCTGCTACGTGGCGGATCTGATCGAGGGCATCTACCGCCTGTCACGCTCGTCCGAGGTGAACCCGGTCAACCTCGGCAATCCGCAGGAGATCACGATCCGGCAGTTCGCCGAGCGCATCCGCGCGCTGGCCAGCTCGAAGATGCCGATCATCGAGAAGCCACTGCCGGTGGACGATCCCAAGATCCGCCAGCCGGACATCACGCGTGCGCGGCAGATCCTCGGCTGGGAGCCCAAGGTGTCGCTCGACGAGGGGCTGAAGCCGACCCTCGCCTACTTCCAGGCAAAGGTGCATCGCGAGAAGGGCAAGTAGCCCGGGCCGCACGTCCGGGCGCATCGGCGCGCCGGTCGGGCAGGATGATGAGGTGAACCATGTGCGGCATCGTCGGTTGCACGGCCAGCGTCAACGTGGCGGCCACGCTGATGGAGGGTCTGAAGCGGCTCGAGTACCGCGGCTATGATTCCGCGGGAGTTTCGATCGCGAACGGCCACGGGCTGCACACGGTGCGGCGGGTCGGCAAGCTGCGCCACCTCGAGGATGCTCTGCGCGATTCGCCGCCGACCGGGACGCGCGGCATCGGCCACACGCGCTGGGCCACGCACGGCAAGCCATCCGAGGAGAACGCGCACCCGCACGCCGACTGTCGCGGGCGCGTGATGGTCGCGCACAACGGCATCATCGAGAACCACGCACACCTGCGCGCCGAGCTGCAGCAGCGCGGCCACCAGTTCCGCTCCGAGACCGATTCCGAGGTGCTCGCGCACCTGATCGAGGAGCAGCAGGGCCCGTCCCTGCTCGAGTCGGTGCGGCGGGCGCTCAAGCGGGTCGAGGGCTCGTATGCGGTGGTGGTGCTGTCGGCGGATCACCCTGACATCCTGGTCGGTGCGCGCCGCGAGTCGCCGCTCCTGGTCGGCATCGGCCAGGATGCGAACTACCTCGCGTCCGACGTGCCCGCGATCCTGTCGCACACGCGCCGCGTGGTGGACCTGCAGGACGGCGACGTGGCCGAGATCGGACCGCGGCGCGTCGTCATCACCGACCTCGACGGCGCGCCGGTGGAGCGCGCACCGCGCGACATCAACTGGGATCCGGTGGCCGTGCAGAAGGGTGGCTACAAGCACTTCATGCTGAAGGAGATCGAGGACCAACCCTCGGTGCTGGCAGCCACCATCGGCGATCGCATTGCCGGCGACGACTCGCATGCGATCCTGCCCGAGCTGGATCTGTCCGTGGCCGATGCGAAGGCCTTGAACCGCGTGGTGATCATTGCCTGCGGCACGTCGCTGCATGCCGGGCTGGTCGGCAAGTTCTACCTGGAACGCATGGCGGGCCTGTCCACCGAGGTGGACTTCGCCTCCGAGTTCCGCTATCGCGATCCGATCCTGAAGCCGAACGATCTGGTGATTGCGATCTCGCAGTCAGGCGAGACGGCCGACACGCTCGGCGCCGCCCGGCTGGCGAAGACCAGGGGCGCGAGGCTGGCCGCGATCTGCAACGTGCAGGGCTCGTCCCTGTGCCGCGAGAGCAGCCATGTGATGCTGACCGCGGCCGGGCCCGAGATCGGGGTCGCGTCGACCAAGGCGTTCACCACGCAGCTCGCGGTGCTGTACCTCGCGGCGGTTCACCTCGGTCGGCTGCGCGGCACGCTCGGCAGCGATCAGATCAAGGAACGGCTCGGCTCCCTGCGCCGCCTGCGCCACCAGTGCGAGATCACGCTCGGCCAGCGCGACGTGATCGAGAGGGTGGCGCGCGAGCTCGCCGAGCGCCGCGACTTCCTCTACCTCGGGCGCGGCATCAATTACCCGATTGCGCTCGAGGGCGCGCTCAAGCTGAAGGAGATCTCCTACATCCACGCGGAGGGATACCCGGCCGGCGAGATGAAGCACGGGCCGATCGCGCTGATCGACAAGAACCTGCCGGTTGTGGTGATTGCGCCCAAGGTCTCGTCCTACGAGAAGATCGTCTCCAACGTCGAGGAGGTGCGTGCGCGCGAGGGCCTGGTGCTCGCCGTTGGCACGCGCGGCGACGAGGAGCTGAAGCGCAAGGCGAACTACTGGTTCGAGCTGCCGCCGGTGCCCGAGGAGATGTCGCCGATCGTCAGCATCCTGCCGCTGCAGCTGCTCGCGTATCATGTGGCGTCGTGGCGCGGATGTGACGTGGACCAACCGAGGAATCTCGCCAAGAGCGTGACGGTCGAGTAGGCGGCGCCGCAGAAAGGACCTGCACTTGTCACGCACGTTCCTGGTCACGGGAGTCGCGGGCTTCATCGGGTCGCACGTGGGTGAGGCGCTGGTGGGGCGCGGCGACCGCGTCGTCGGCGTCGACAACTTCTGCGACTTCTACGATCCGGCGGTGAAGCGGGCGAACCTCGCGGCGCTCGCCCGGCACGAGCGCTTCACCTTGTGCGAGGGCGACATCCGCGACCCGGCGGCGATGCAGCGCGCGTTTGCAGTCGCGCCGATCGATTGCGTGATGCATCTCGCCGCCATGGCCGGGGTGGCGCCGTCGCTCGAGCAGCCCGCCCTCTACCAGGACGTCAACGTGCGCGGCACGCTCGCCGTGCTCGAGGCGGCGCGCGCGCGGCGCGTGCCGAGGTTCGTGTTCGCATCGAGCTCGTCGGTGTACGGCCGCACCAGCCGCCTGCCGTTTGCGGAGGACGACCCGGCGGACCGACCGGTCTCGCCGTACGCTGCCACCAAGCGCGCCGGCGAGCTGCTCGCGCACGTGTATCACGATCTCTACGCGATGCAGGTCACCTGCCTGCGGTTCTTCACCGTCTATGGCCCGCGCCAGCGCCCGGACCTCGCGGTGCACAAGTTCACGCGGCTGATCGAGGCCGGCCGGCCGATCACCGTGTTCGGCGACGGTCGTTCGAGCCGCGACTACACCTACGTCGACGACATCCTGGACGGGGTGCTGAAGGCGCTCGACCGCGTGGCCGCGCCGCCGTCAGCGTTCGCGGTGTACAACCTGGGCGAGTCGCGGCCGGTCACCTTGCTCGAGCTGATCGAGCTGCTCGGGGCTGCGCTCGGCAAGCGGCCGACGATCGACTGGCAGCCTGACCGGCCCGCGACGTGCCGGTGACCTTGCCAGCATCGAGCGCGCCAAGCGCGACCTCGGCTACTGCCCGAAAGTGGGTTTCGAAGAGGGCCTGAAGCGGTTCGTCGCCTGGTTCCGCGCGCAGGCAGGGTGAGCCCGGAGGACAGAGGAAACCCGCTCGCCACCCTGGCGCGGCCACACCTAACTTCCTATAATCCCGGGCTTTCCGCTCTTCCCCTGCTGAGAGGATCGCGCGCACGTGGATTGTCTGGTCACCGGCGGGGCCGGCTTCATCGGCTCGCACATCACCGAGGCCCTGGTGGCGAACGGGCATCGCGTCCGCGTGGTCGACAACCTGGCCACCGGCTCGCGCGCGAACCTCGCCTCGGTGTGGCGCTCGATCGAGTTCCTGGAGGGCGACGTCCAGGACGAGGCGCTCGCAACGCGCGCCTGCACGCGCGCCGAGGTGGTCTTCCATCTCGCGGCGCTGCCGTCGGTGCCGCTCTCGATCAACGATCCCCTGCGCGCGCACGCCACGAACGCGACCGCGACCTTGACGGCCTTGCACGGCGCGGTCAAGGCGAGGGCGCGCCGGTTCGTGTTCGCCAGCTCCTCGGCCGTGTACGGACA
Organism: Planctomycetota bacterium; assembly: GCA_046349655.1. Taxonomy (GTDB): domain Bacteria; phylum Planctomycetota; class B15-G4; order B15-G4; family JAXMBY01; genus JAXMBY01. The sequence goes on along the minus strand of JAXMBY010000015.1, from coordinate 83,718 downwards.
CGGCGACGGGCGGCCGGCAGCCGAGACGGCATCGCTCAACCCGTTGTCGCCGTACGCGGCGCAGAAGCTGCTCGGCGAGCACTATGCGCGCATCTACGGCGAGCTCCATCAGCTCGAGACCGTGAGCTTGCGCTACTTCAATGTGTTCGGCCCGCGCCAGGATCCGAGCTCGCCCTATTCGGGCGTGATCTCGATCTTCTGCGAGCGCCTGCTGCGCGACGAGCCGGTCACGATCCATGGCGATGGGGAACAGACGCGAGACTTCACCTACGTGGACAACGTGGTCCACGCCAACATGCTCGCAATCGCTGCAAAGCTGAAACCCGGCTGCGTGCTGAACGTGGCCACCGGCCGCAGCATCAGCATCAACGAGCTCTACCACCGCGTGAGCCGCTTGTGCGGTGCGACGCGACCGGCGCAGCATGCGCCCGCAAGACCTGGCGATGTGAGGCTCTCGCAAGCCGATATCAGGCAAGCGCGAGACTTGCTGCGCTTCGAGCCCACGACCTCGGTCGAGGTTGGCCTCGAGCGAACGCTCGACTGGTACCGCGGGCGAGCCACGACACGCGCGCCATCCAGCAAACCGTAGAAGACGAGGACCATGGACAACATCAGAGGCGTGATCTTGGCGGGCGGCCTGGGCTCTCGGCTGCGCCCGCTCACCAAGGTGACCAACAAGCACCTGCTGCCGGTCTACGACAAGCCCATGATCTACTACCCGATCATGTGTCTCAAGAACGCCGGCGTGGAGGACATCCTGATCGTGACGGGCGGCAACAGCTCGGGTGATTTCCTGCGGCTGCTCGAGGATGGCGGCGAGTTCGGCGTCAACCTCTACTACGCGTATCAGAAGGGCGAGGGGGGCATCGCGCAAGCGCTCGGCCTCGCCGAGCGGTTCGTGCGCGACGACCGCGTTTGCGTGGTGCTGGGCGACAACATCATCGAGAGCAACATCCGCGTGGCGATGGATGCCTACCGCAAGCAGGACCAGGGCGCCAAGATCCTGCTCAAGGAAGTGCCCGATCCGGAGCGCTTCGGCGTCGCCGAGCTCGCTGGCAACCGCGTGATCGGCATCGAGGAGAAGCCGAAGAAGCCGAAGACCAACCTCGCGGTGATCGGCATCTACATGTACGACCAGCAGGTGTTCGACATCATCCACACGCTGAAGCCATCGGGTCGCGGCGAGCTCGAGATCACGGACGTGAACAACGCCTACATCCGGCAAGGCCAGATGACCAGCGAGGTCTTGCACGGCTGGTGGACCGACGCCGGCACGTTCGAGTCCTTGTATCGCGCCTCGCGCCTGGTCGAGGAAGGCGGCGCCAACAAGGTGTGACCTCCGCCATGCGCAAGATCCTCATCACCGGTGGCGCGGGCATGCTCGGCCACGAGCTCAAGCGGGCGGCGCCCGCGGACGCCGAGATTCATGCTCTCGACCGCTCGCAGCTCGACGTGACCGACCATCTCGCGGTCAAGACGGTGCTGCGCAGGCTGCGGCCGGACCAGGTGATTCACGCTGCGGCGATGACCGACGTCGATGCCTGCGAGCACGATCGCGACCGCGCATTCCGCGTGAATGGCATTGGCACGCAGAACGTCGCGGCGGCGGCGGCCGACGTCCAGGCCGAGCTCATCTACGTGAGCACCGACTACGTGTTCGACGGCTCGAAGCGCGAGCCCTACCTCGAGCACGACCTGGTGCATCCGCAGAGCGTTTACGGCCATTCCAAGCTGTGGGGCGAGGCCACGGTGCGCGACCTGCACGCGCGCTTCTGGATCGTGCGCACGCAGTGGGTGTACGGTCGGCACGGGCGCAACTTCGTGGACACGATCCGCCGCGCCGCCCGCGAGCGGCCGGAGCTCAAGGTGGTGGACGACCAGACCGGCTGCCCGACCTGGGCGCTCGACCTGGCGCGCGCGCTCTACCTGATCCTGGCGCAGCAGCCGCCGTACGGGATCTACCACTGCTCCAGCGCCGGCAGCTGTACCTGGTTTCACTTCGCCCGTACGATCCTCGAGCTGGTCGGCTCGAAGACCCCGGTTAATCCGTGGACTTCGCAAGAGCTCAACCGTCCTGCCAAGCGACCGACCTACTCGGTGTTGCGAAACTTTTGTCTCGAGATGACCATTGGCGACCCGATGAGGAACTGGCAGGACGCCGTCAAGGAGTATCTCGGCGAGTCGCGGTGAGCGTGCGCCGCAGCGATGCGGCCGCTCACCTTGCGGCCGGGCGCCTCTGCTTCCCGGCGGTGGCCGGATAGCGACTGACCAAGAACACGAAGAGCCTCTCTCATGCGAACCATCCTGGTCACCGGCGGTGCCGGCTTCATCGGCAGCAACTTCGTGCGGGTGCTGCTGAGCGAGCGACCCGACGTGCGCGTGATCAATTTCGACGCGCTCACCTACGCCGGCAACCTGGAGAACCTGAAGGAGTTCGAAGGCCACCCGCGCTACGCATTCGTGCGCGGCGACATCGGCTCGGTTGCGGACGTGAACCAGGCGCTCGGGCGTGGCCCGGTCGATGCCGTGATCAACATGGCGGCCGAGTCGCACGTGGATCGCTCGATCCTGCAGCCCGACGTGTTCGTCCGCACCAACGTGCTGGGCACGCAGGTGCTGCTCGACTGCAGCCGGGTGCACAAGGTCGGGCGCTTCCTGCAGGTCTCGACCGACGAGGTGTACGGCACGCTCGGCAGCTCGGGGGCGTTCACCGAGGAGACGCCGCTGCGGCCGAACTCGCCGTACTCGGCCTCCAAGGCAGCTGCGGATCTCCTGGTGCGCGCCGCGCACGCGACCTTCGGCCTCGATGTGGTGACCACGCGCTGCTCCAACAACTACGGCCCGTACCAGTTCCCGGAGAAGCTGATCCCGCTCATGATCACCAACGCGCTCGAGGGCAAGAGCCTGCCGGTGTACGGCGATGGCATGCACGTGCGCGACTGGCTGTTCGTCGAAGACCACTGCCACGCCATCATCGCCGTGCTCGAGCGAGGTCGCGCAGGCGAGGTGTACAACGTCGGCGGCAAGAGCGAGAAGCCCAACCTGGAGGTGGTGAAGACCTTGCTCGGCATCCTGGGCAAGGACGAGAGCCTGATCAAGTTCGTCGCCGACCGGCCGGGCCACGACCGCCGCTACGCGATCGACCCGAGCAAGATCGAGCGCGAGCTGCACTGGCTGCCGCGTTTCAAGTTCGACCAGGCGCTCGAGCGGACCGTGCGCTGGTACCTGGAACACCGCGAGTGGGCGAGCCGCGTGCGCAGCGGCGCGTATCGTGACTACTACGACCGCCAGTACGGCGCCCGGCTGGCTGGCGCGCCGGCGCCGCCGCGTGGTTAATTTTTGGGCGGAAACTGCCGATGTCCGGAATGCGGCCGGTGCGATGTTTCGAGACGCATGCAAGCGTGCGCACGGCGCAAGCCTCGAGACTGGCTCGAGCCACGGAGGGTGTCACGTGAAGAGTAGAGCCTACGCGCTGTTCAGCCTCTGGGTCGTGGTCGCGGCGCTCGGCTGCTCGGTCGCCGACGACACCCGGCTCAGCCAGATCCTGAACCAGCGCGGCTTCGGCCGCAAGTACGTGGGCGACTCGAACGAGCTGTACTACGCCGGCATCGGTGACACGATCGTGGTGCGCGACCTGCTCAATCCCGAGATCCAGGGCGCCTACACGATCCAGCCCGATGGTGTGATCAACGTGCCGCTGCTCGGCCAGGTGTTCATCGCCGGCATGACGATCGACGACATCAAGGAAGTGCTGAACACGCGCTACCGCGACATCATCACCACCGCCGATGTGTTCGTCGACATCACCCGTTCGCAGAGCAAGCGCTACTACGTGGTAGGTGAGGTGGCGCGGCCCGGGATCCACCCGTTCAAGGGCGACGAGACGCTGTTCGATGTCGTGCTGCTGACCGCGCCGACGATCTTCGCCAACGAGCGGGCCGTCCGCCTGATCCGCGCCGACCCGGTGCACCCGCTGTCGTTCGAGTTCAACTACAAGGCGATGGCGCAGGAAGGCGACTCCACGGGCAACGTGCTGGTGCGCGAGAACGACATCATCTACGTGCCGCCGCACTTCATGGGCAAGATTGCGATCTTCCTCGAGACCTTGCTGTCGCCCGTCACGCGCCTGGTGGCCGACTTGATCCAGCTCAACAATCTGTACGCCGTATCCCAGTCGTTCCTGGACAACCAGCGCTTCATCTATGGCATTGGCGGGTACAATCGCCAGGGGATTGGGTTCGGTACCGGCAATCGCTTCGGCGCGTTCTGAGCGCCGCGTCCCGGGCGGAGAGATCGATGGCCACGCAAGACGAGAACCTCGGCGCCGTCAAGCTCGACCTGCGCCGCTACGTGGACGTGCTCAAGCGGCGCGCGGCACGCATCTTCTTCATCACCGCATTCTTCGCCCTGATCGGCGTGGCGCTCGCGTCGTTCTGGCCGGACAGCTACGAGTCGACCACCAAGGTGTTGCTGAAAGAGCTCAAGATCATCGACGACTCGGACCTGTTCAAGAGCACCGCGCAGCTGCCGATCCCGCAGAAGACCGAGGTGCTGAAGAGCCTCATCACCTCGAAGGTCTACGTCCAGGCGGTGATGGAGCAGCTCAACTGGGTCGAATTCTACGAGTCGGGAACGTCGCCCGCGGCGCGCACCAAGTTCCTCAACCGGGTGTCGGCCAACGTCCAGCCGACGATCAAGCCCGACATCACCGGCAGCGAGCTGGTGCAGATCGCGTTCACCTGGACCGACCCGGTCAAGGCGCGCGACTTCACCGAGAAGCTGCGCGACTACTGGATCGACTCGATCATCGAGAGCTACAAGCGCACGCACAAGGAGCAGCTGGTGCGGATGGAGAGCATCATGGCGCAGCAGCAGCTCGAGTCGAAGAACGCGCAGAAGCAGCTCGACGACTTCCAGTCCACCAACAACCTGCCGCTCGATCTGTCGCAGAACTCGAAGACCGCGCTCCTCAATCAGCTCACCACCAAGATCGCCGACCTGAAGGCAACCATCAGCGGTCAGGATCAGAAGCTGAAGCAGATCCGCGAGGTGCTGGACAAGATGCCGAAGGAGGTCGAGACCACCACCAAGACGCCCAACCCGGACTACGTGGTCGCGCAGGGCAAGGTGCTGCAGGCGCAGAAGCAGATCCAGCTCTACCAGACCAAGGGCTACACCGACAAGCACCCGCTGATGCAGCGCGTGAACCTCGAGCTGCAGCAGGCGATGGCGGATCTGGGTGGACTCGACAAGTTCCTCGACAGCGAGTTCACCAAGGAGCCCAACAAGGAGTACAACGACCTGCACCTCCAGTACATCCAGGAGAACGCATCGTACGAGGGTAACCTGAAATCGCTCGCGCAGCAGGAGGAAGCGCTGGCCCAGCTGCAGAAGGAGATCGAGAGCTACCCGTTCCTGCAGAACGAGCTGAACCGGCTCAAGAACGCGGTCGACGTTGCGCAGCAGAAGGTCAACGCAACCGACCTGCAGATCACGCCGATGCGCAATCGCGTGAGCTCGTTCCAGCAGCCGGTGGTCGGCGCCAGCGACCCGCTCGCCGACGGCGTGTTCCAGATCGTCGAGGAGCCGGTCCCGGCCACCGACCCGAGCAAGCCGATGGCGTTGATCTTCATCGCCGCGGCCCTGGTGTTCGGCCTTGCCCTGGGCGTGGTGCTGGTGCTCGCGCAGGACACGCTCAAGCAGTCGCTGTCGACCGCCGAGGACGTGCGCCGCCTGATCGCGCTGCCAGTGCTCGCGGCCATCGGTCCGATCTCGACCGATCTCGGAGGCGGCGCGCGCGCATCCAGCGCCTGTTCTCGATGGCGATGTCGCTGCTCGTGCTGTTCACGTTCGCGGCAGCGATCTACGTGTGCACCTATCACGCCGAGGTGCTGCCGCAGAACCTGGTGGCCTGGGTCAACGATCTCAAGAAGAGTCTGGGGTAGACCACTTGCGGATCCTCTTTCTCGCCCACCGGGTGCCCTACCCACCCGACAAGGGGGACAAGATCCGCTCCTATCACGAGATCCGCCACCTGGCCCAGCGCCACGACGTGCACTTGATCGCCTGCGCGGATCGCGCGGAGGATCTCTTGCATGCGCCGCGCCTGCGCGAGTTCCTGGCGTCGGTGACGATCCTGCCGCTCGCTCCGGTCTGGGGCAAGCTGCGGGCGCTCGCCGCGCTGTTCACCGGCGGCTCGCTGTCGGTGCGGTACTTCATGCCGCCGTCGCTGCGCGCGGCAGTGGCGCGCGCCGTGCGCGGCGCGCCCGGATTCGATGCGGTGTTCGCGTACTCCTCGGCGATGGCCGCGCCCGTGACCTCGCTGACGCTGCCGGTGGTGGTCGACTTCGTCGACGTCGACTCGGCGAAGTTCGAGCACTACGGCCGCACCGAGACGCCGCCGATGGCATGGGTGCATCGCCGCGAGGCCCGCCGCTTGCGCGCGTTCGAGCGCCGTGTCGCCGAGAGCGTGCCGCTCACGCTCGTGTGCACCGCGGACGAGGCGCGCGTGCTGCAAAGCTTCGCCCGACCGTGCCGCCTCGAGGTGCTGGAGAACGGCATCGACCTGAGTCGCTACGCGTTCGTGTTTCCCGAGGCGAGACGCGCCTCGGCGGTGTTCGTGGGAGCCATGGACTACCTCGCCAACGTCGATGCATGCGAGCACTTCGCCCGCGCGATCCTGCCGCTGGTTCGACGCGAGCTGCCCGAGTTCCAGTTCCGGATCGTGGGCCGCCACCCGACCAGGCGGGTGCAGGCGCTGCACGATGGCGCGAGCGTGGTCGTGACCGGCGCGGTGGCGGACGTCAACGCCGAGCTGAACGGCGCATCGGTGTCGGTGGCGCCGCTGCGCGTGGCGCGCGGCATCCAGAACAAGGTGCTCGAGGCGTTTGCCGCCGGCACGCCGGTGGTGGCGAGCAGCGCAGCGGCGGAAGGGATCGAGGCCACCAGCGGTGAGCATCTGCTCGTGGCCGATCAACCGGCCGAGTTCGCGCGCGCGGTCGTCATGCTGGTGCGTGATCGCGTGCGGGCGCGGGCGCTCGCGACCGCCGCGCGCGCGCTGGTCGAGCGGCGCTATCGGTGGGAGGCGGGGCTCGAGCGCCTCGAGCAGCTGATCGTGGAGACCGTGGCCGCTTGCGGCCGCGGTCCCATGGCGGGTGGCGGCCAGACGACGAGCGGCGTGGGAGGCAACCGGACCAGCGTCGGTTGACGGCGGGAATTGCGCATGTGCGGAATCGCGGGCATCTTTCATCTGGGCGACCTGCCGCCGATCCAGCGCGCGACGCTGGCAGCGATGGGCCGGGCGTTGCACCATCGCGGTCCCGATGCCGAGGGCTTCCATCTCGAGCCAACGGTGGGGCTCTGCAACCGGCGCCTGCGCATCATCGACGTGGCCGGCGTGGACCAGCCGCTCTACAACGAGGACCGCTCGATCGCCATCGTCTACAACGGCGAGGTGTACAACTACCGCGAGCTGCGCCGCCTCGTGCTCGAGCGCGGCCATCGCCTCGGCACCGACGGCGATACCGAGGTCATCGTCCACCTGTACGAGGAGTTCGGCATCGAAGGATGCCTGCAGCGCCTGCGCGGCATGTTCGCGTTCGCCATCTGGGATCGCACCAGGGGTACGCTGTGGCTCGCGCGCGATCGGCTCGGCATCAAGCCGCTGTACGTGGCCGATCTCGGCGACCGCATCCTGTTCGGCTCCGAGCTGAAGGCGCTGCTCGCCACCGGCGACCTGCCGACGCGCCTCGATGCCCGCGCGCTGCTCGATGCGCTGGTGTTGCAGTACGTGCCGGGCGACAAGAGCATCTACCGCGCCGCCACCAAGTTGCCGCCCGGGAGCTATCTCGAGGTGACGCGCGCCGGGCGCCGGCAGGTCAAGCGATACTGGCAGCTCGCGTTCACGCCGGACGACCAGCGCCCGCTGGCCGTGATTGCCGAGGAGCTGTGGGAGCGCCTGCGCGAGAGCGTGAGCCTGCGCCTGGTCGCCGAGGTGCCGCTCGGTGCGTTCCTCTCGGGTGGCGTCGACTCGGCGTGCGTGGTCGCGGCGATGGCGTCGCTGCGCGACGACCCGGTGCTCGCGGTCACCATCGGCTTCGCCGATCGCGATCTGGACGAGACGCCCTATGCCGAGCAGGTTGCGCGCGTGCTGCGCGTGCAGCACGAGAAGCAGCAGGTCACGCCCGACGACGCCGCGCTGCTCGGTGCGATCGCGCGCACCTTCGACGAGCCGTTCTTCGACAGCTCGGCGCTGCCGACCTATCTGCTCGCCAGGGCGACGCGCGAGCACGTGACCGTGGCGCTGTCCGGAGATGGCGGCGACGAGCTGTTCGGCGGCTATCGCCGCTACGTGTTCGACGTGCTCGAGAACCGCGTGCGCGCGTGGCTGCCGGCACCGCTGCGCCGCGGCATGCTCGCGCCGCTGGCGCGGGCGTGGCCGAAAGGCGATTTCCTGCCGCGGCCGCTCAGGTTCAAGACCTTGCTCGGCAACCTCGCGCGCGATCCGTTCGAGGCGTACTTCCACTCGGTGTCGCGCATGACCGTGACGGCGGCTCGGGCGCTGCTGCATCCCGACCTGCGCGCCGAGACCGCGCAGTACGACCCTCGCGACCGCTACCGCGAGATCTACGCGAACGCACCGGCCTACGATGCGCTGTCGCGCGCGCAGTACCTCGACTGCATGACCTGGCTGCCCGACGACATCCTGGTCAAGCTCGATCGTGCCAGCATGGCTCACAGCCTGGAAGCACGCGATCCGTTGCTCGATCACGAGCTGTGCGAGTTCGCAGCCCGCATTCCTTCGCGGCACAAGCTGCACGGCCGGCAGACCAAGATCGTGCTGAAGGCGGCGGCGGCGGTGCTGGCCGCCGCATGCCGTCGTGTACCGGCGCAAGCAAGTGCTTCCATCTGCCGCTGGCCCGCTGGTTCCGCGGCGGCCTGCAGCCGCTCCTGCAGGGTTGCCGGCGAGTGCGCCGAGCTCCCTCGACGGCGCGCGTGCAGAACGCCGCAGAGCGAGCACGCATCGGGTCTGCACGATCGCTCCGATCTGCTGTGGATGGCGACGCTGCTCGGGCAGTTCGTGCAGCAGCTGAAGCAGGCGCCGCCGCGGCCGCCTTCGAGGCGCAGGTCCTATGACGCTCACCCAGGTGCTGCCGCCGGCCGTGCGCGCGCTGGTGTTCACGACGCTGTTCCCCAACGCCAGCGAGCCGCATCATGGCACTTCTGTGCTCGAGCGCCTGCGTCACGTGATGCGCGCCCATCCGGTGCACGCCTGCGTGGGTCGCGCCGGTGCCGTACTTTCCCAGGGTGCCGGGCTCGGCCGGTCGCGGCTGGCAACGATCCCGCGGCGCGAGACGATCGCTGGCCCTGGAGGTGCACCACCCGCGCTATCTGGTGACGCCGCGCGTCGGCATGAGCTGTGCTACCCTGACCCTGGCGGTGATGGCGTGCGCCGCGCTGGTGCAGCGGCTAGTCACCGAGCAACGGCTGGAGCTGATCGATGCGCACTACCTCTATCCTGACGGCGTCGCGGCGGTGATGCTCGGGCAGATCTTGCGCCTGCCGGTGGTGATGACCCGCGCGCGGCACGGACGTGAACCTGATCCCGGGCCACGCGATCCCGCGCTGCTGGCTCGAGCGGGCGGTGCACGGCGCGCAAGGACTGGCGGTGGTGGCGCGGCGCTGCGGCCGGCGCTGCTGCAGCTCGGCGCCGCCGAGCAAGACGTGCGCCATGCTGCGCAACGGCGTCGACCTGGAGCGACCTGCCGTTGAGCGCGCCGCTGCGCGGTGTGACCTCGCCTGGCCGGAGGCAGGCACGGTGCCGCTGTCGGCCGGGCACCCGATCGAGCGCAAGGGCCATCACCTGGTGATCCAGGCGCTCGCGGCGCTGCACGCCTCCTGGGCGAGCGATGCGGCTCGTGATCGTCGGTTCCGGACCGATGGAGCGCGAGCTGCGGGCGATGGTGCAGGACCTGCAGCTCGGCGGCGGCGTGCCGTTCGCCGTGGCAACGTCCCGGGCACGCGGAGCTGAAGGGCCACTATTCGGCCGCGGATTGCCTGGTGCTCGCATCCAGCCGCGAAGGCTGGCCGAACGTCCTGCTCGAGGCGTCATGCGGCACACCGGTCGTTGCCACCGCTGTGTTCGGTTCACCCGAGGTGATCAGCGCGTTCGAGGTCGGGGTGCTCGCACCGGTGCGCAGCGCAGCGTCGCTCGCGGCATCGATTGGTCGCGCGTTGACGTCGGCTTCGACTGCAGCGTTGCGCGCACGCCGAGGCGCATTCCGTGGGCGGCCACCGCGCGCGCGCGGTCTATGACCTGTTCTAAGGAGGTGCGGCACGGAGCCGGGGCGGAGCGGCGATGACTCGCATCCTCTATCACCATCGCACCGGATCCCGCGACGGCCAGTACGTGCACATCAGCGAGCTGCAGGCGCGCGCTGCGCAGGCCGCGAGCTGTGCGAGGTCGGCCCGAGCACCGCGCGCGCGGTGCGCTTCGGCGCCGAGGATCGTGTCGCCGCTGCGGTCAAGGCCGTGGTGGTCGAAGCCTCGGCTTCGAGCCGATCGAGTACGCCTACAATGCCGTGGTGTGGGCTGCGGCTGCGCCGGGCCATGCGCGAGTTCCGTCCCGACCTGTTGTACGAGCGCTATGCGCTCAACACGTTCGGTGGCACGCCTGGCATGCCGGGCGGCGCCTGCCGCTGTTCCTCGAGGTGAACGCGCCTGGCGCTGGAGCGAGCGCGCTGCTGCGGCCCTGCGCTCGCGCGCTGCGGCGCGTGGAGCGCTTCGCCCTCACGCGTGCGACCCGGGTGCTCGCCGTCACCGGCGTGCTGAAGCGCATGCTGGTTGCGGAAGGCGCGGCCGAGGCGGACGTCGTGGTGATCCCGAACGGCATCGATCCGTCCCGGTTCGACGCGCACCTGGCGAGCGAGCGCTGCAAGGCCGAGCTCGGCCTGAGCGGCAAGCTCGTGCTCGGCTTCAGCGGCTTCTATCGCGACTGGCACCGCGTCGACCGCGTGCTGGAGCTTTCTGCACCGCGAGCGCACGCGTCTTCCCGCCCTGCACTTCGGCTGGTGGGCGATGGCCCGGTGCGCGGCGCGCTCGAGGCGCAGGCGCGCGCGCTGGGCAACTGCCGATCGCGTGATATCTGTGGGCACCGTGGAGCGCGATCGCATCGCGAAGCACGTGGCGGCGTTCGACATCGCGCTGCAGCCCGATGTGACCGAATACGCATCACCGCTCAAGCTGTTCGAGTACATGGCGCTCAAGCGCGCCATCATCGCGCCCGATCGAGAGAACATCCGCGAGGTGTTGACGCACGGTCACGACGCGCTCCTGTTCGATCCCGGCAGCGAGGATTCGCTGGTCCAGGGTCTGCGCGCGCTGGCCGAGAGCGCGGAGCCGCGGCGCCGGCTCGGCGAGGCCGCGCGCCGAATGATCGACGAGCGTGGCTTCACCTGCAGCACAATGCGCGGCGCGTGCTCGAGCTGCTCGAGCAGGTGTAGCCTGAGCGTGCCGGCGGGCACGCGCGCGGCGAGCGCGGCAGGTTCAGCAGGAAAGGCATGAGCGACCGATGAACGAGCCCGTGAGCGGTACACGCGCGCGCGAAGGAGTTGCCGAGCGACCCCTGCCAGGGCCATGGCGCCACTGGCCGGACCTGGTGCTCGGCCTGACGTTGGTGGTGCTGTACGCACCGCTGGTGCCGTGGCTTCACGAGCGCTTCTCGCGCCCCGACTCGTTCTACTCGCATGGCTACCTGGTGCCGTTCATCGTCTTCTACCTCGTGTATCGCGTTCGCGACCGCATCCACTGGGATCCGGCTGCCGGCAGCTTGCTCGGGTTGCTGCTGCTCGTACCCGGGCTCGCGCTGCTCGCGCTCGGCAAGCGCGTGATGTTCCCGGAGGCGGCGGCGGCGAGCTTGCCGATCGTGGTGATCGGCACGCTGGTGGTGCGCATCGGCAGCAACGCGCGCCCGCTGTGGTGGCCGGCCCTGTACCTCGGCTTCATGATCCCGCTGCCGGTGTTTCTGCTGGCGCGCGCTGCGCAGGCGATGAAGCTCTGGGTCGTGGATGCGGCGCTCGCCTGTCTGGGCGGGCTCGGCATGCCGGTGGCGCGCAGCGGCGTGGAGATCGTGCTGCAGGGCGGCCCATCGCTTCTGGTCGGCGACGAGTGCAGCGGCCTGCGGTCGTTGATCGCGATGCTTGCGCTCGGATGCCTGTACGCGTCGCTCAAGACCAGCCTGTCCGGCGCCGGCCGGGGTGCGCTGGTGCTGGCGTCGATCCCGGTCGCGCTGGTCAGCAACATCGTGCGCATCATGCTGCTCACGGCGATCGCGTTCGGTTCTGGCCAGCCGGTTCCGGCGCTGGTGCACGATGGTTCCGGCCTGCTCGTGTTCGCGGTGGCGTTCGCGCTGTTCCTGCTGGTGGAGAAAGCCGCGGTGCGGCCGTGGGCGGAGGCGCACGCGTGAGCCCGCAGCTGCGATTCGCGCTGGTGCTGAGCCTGTTCGCGGCGGTGCTGGCGCTGGTTGCGCCGAGCCCGGCCGAACACGATTGGTTGCCGCGCTGCCCGCGAGTGCCGCACGACGTCGGCGACTACCATGGCGCCGACCTTTCGATCCCGGCGCACTGGCAGGCGCTGCTCGAGACCAACGACCTGCTGCTGCGTCGCTACGCCCGCGAGGGCGAGCCACCAGTCACGCTGTGCATCGTCTGCTCGTCACGCAGCCGCAAGGTGGCACACCCACCCGAGGTCTGCTATGCCGGCCAGGGTTTCGCGATCGAGCAGCGGGGCGTGTACACACTGCACGCTTCGGCCAAGGCGCGCGAGGTGGTGGCGCTCACGGTGCGGCGCGACGGCCCACCGGGCGGTGTTCGCCGTTCTACCGCTCGAACCAGGTCGAGACCTGCTCGTTCGTCGCCCAGCAGCTGCGCTTTGATGGCGGATGCGCTCGTCGGCCGGCCGCTCGCCGCCGCGTTCATCCGCGCGTCGACCGCCCGTCGACGGCGACCAGCGCCGCCGACCGGCGGCTCGAGCGATTCCTGGACGCCATCTCGCCGGCGCTCGAGGAGACGCTGCGATGACCGCGTGCGGAACGCCGTCACCATCGACGTGGAGGAGTACTTCCATGCGCTCAACCTGCGCCCGGCGTTCGGTGGCGTGCTGGGATCGCTCATCGCGGGTCGAGCTCGGCATCGAGCGGTTCCTCGAACTGCTCGACCAGCGCGCGCTGCGCGCCACGTTCTTCATCCTTGGCTGGGTTGCCGAGCGCCAGCGCGCGCTGGTGCGGCGCATCGCCGGCCTCGGCCACGAGATCGCGTCACATGGCTACGGCCACCAGCCGGTCTGGGAGCTCGACCGCGACCAGTTCCGCGACGACCTGCACCGCAGCCTGAGCGTGCTCGAGGACTGCGTCGGACGCAAGATCACGAGCTATCGCGCGTCCAACTTCTCGATCACGCCGCGCACGCGGTGGGCGATCGATATCCTGATCGAGGCGGGTGTGCGCATCGACGAGCATCATCGGTGCGTCACGACCGCTACGGATTCGCCGGCTTCCCGCCGCACCCGACCCGTCTCGAGCGCCCGGGGGGCATGCTGCTCGAGCTGCCGCCGCTCACCCGATCGTTCCTCGGCACGCGGGTCGCCGCGGGCGGTGGATACCTGCGCCTGCTGCCGATGCGGTTTCACCGAGGCAATCCCGCCGCATGAACGCAGCGGGGCACCCGGCAGTGATCTACCTGCACCCGTGGGAGCTCGATCCGGATCAGCCGCGCGGCCGCATCGGTGCGGTGGCGCGCCTGCGTCACTACAGCCGGCTGACGCGCACCGGCGCGCGCCTGGCCCAGCTGCTCGACCAGTTCGCCTTCGGCACGCTCGCGGACGCCGCCCCGGCGATCACGACGGTGCCGGCGTTCGTGCTGTGATCGCCGCGCCGCCAGCAGCGAGCGAGCGCCGGCGGGCGCGGTGGGTGGCCGACCCGCGCCGCGCGCCGCGATCGCGCACCTGCTCGATGTCGCGACCGTGCTGGTGTGCATCGTCGCGCTCCACGGGCGGGCCCTCGTCGGTCTCCTGGTCGGGCGGGCCGGTCGGCGAGATCGCATCGCTCGGATCGATCGGCGGACCGATCTCGTCTTCGTATTCGTCGGGCGCGGGCGGCCCGATCTCGACGTCGATCGGCGCCGCCGGGATGGCGTCGCGCCGCGGTGATTGCCCACCCGGCACGGCCGCGCCCGGCGACTTGCTCGCGGCCTTGGCGCTCGCCTTCCTGCCCTTCTTCTGCTCGTCGCCGATCAACAGGCGCCACACGCTCGCCTGCGCCTTGGCCGGGTGCTCCTCCTTCGCATCGATCACGGCGCCGAAGTACTGCGCGGCGTGCATGGGTTGTTCCGCCAGCATGGCCGTGAGACCGGTGCGGTACATGAGCATCAGGCGCTCGCTCTTGTCCAGCGACTGGTTCGCCGCGAGCCTGGTGAGCTGTGTGGTCGCCTCGTCGAGGTGGCCATGCAGATAGGCGGTCTCGGCGAGCACCTCGGTCGCGTCGGCGAGCGGTGCATTCGCAGCGTGCTGCGCCTTCTCCGCCAGCTCGCGCGCGCGGGCGCGGTCATGAGTCTTGTCGAGCAGCAGCCGGGCGAGACGCGCACGTGCCAGCGGTGGCGTTCCGTAGAGCGACTCGGCGAGGTCGTAGTTGTGGACTGCCGTGCGCACGTCGTCGAGCCGATCGCTGGTGGTGCCGAGCAAGATCAGCGTGGTCTTGTCGGCGAGGTCGATCGCACGTGCCCGGGCGAGCAGCTTGCTCGCCGGCACCAGCTTGCCGAGCTGCATCAGGTTGCCGGCGACGGCCGCCAGGGCGCGCACCGCGAGCGGATCGCTGGTCTGCTTGGTTGCGGCGGTGAGCCACGGAACGAACTTGTCGAGCTGTGGTCCGCGCTGTCCGGCCGGCATCTCGTTCAGCAGCACCGGGTACAGGGCAAAGTCCTGCGGGAACTTGGCGAGATGCATCAGCACCACCTCGGACCCGATCCGGGTCTGCCCGGCGCGCCGCGTGCGGAAGTCGGCAAATGCCGCGCGCACATCGGCATCGAGCGGGCGCTTCAGCAGCAACGTGTACAGCACCGACTCGGCGGTGGCGATCTGCCCGTCCCGTTCTTCCAGCGCCGCGAGCCTGAGTCCCGCCCGCAGGTTACCCTTGTCCTTGATCAGGAGGTCCTGGTAGGCCTTGCGGGCATCGGCGGTGCGGCCGAGCGATTCCTGCACGACCCCGGTCAGCAGGACGACATCGACATGGTCGCTGCGCTTCGCGCTCAGCTGGCTCGCGATCTTCACCAGCTCGGGCGCGCCGGGCTTGAGCTCGAGCGCGATCCTCACCAGCTCGGCCACGCTGCCGTTGTCGAGCGGGTTCTGCTGCAGCTGATCGTAGAGGGCCACCACTGCCGCGATCTTCTGATCACGTTGCTCGAGCAGGCTCGCCAGCCGGCGGGCAGCGAGGCCGCTCGCGGGATAGACCTGCACCGCCTTCTGCGCGGCGCCAAGCGCGAGGTCGGCGAAGCCCGGAGCGAGCGCGAACAGGCGGCTCATCGCCAGGTACTTGATCAGATCGGCGGCACGCGTCTTGTCGCGCAAGCCGACGTCGACGAGCTCGTCGAGATCGCGGTCGCGGCGTCGTGGTCGCGACCGCGATGCGGCCCGCGCCTCCTTCTCGTCGATGGCCGACGGCGGCGAGATGGCGATGCACGCGCGCGCGAGCATCAGCAGCGAGTCGTGCGGCTCGCCGCGGATCGCGAGCTGCTCGGCGCGCTCGAGGAACCGCTGCGCCTCGTGGCTCGAGCCGATCATGGCATTGGCTGCCGCGAGCATGCTCGGGCACGCGGCCTCGCCCTCGCGGTGCGCCTTCGCGTCCACCAGGAGCTGCACGGCCTTCTCGTGCTCCTGGCTGGCCACCAGGATCAGGGCGCGCTCCAGGCTGGTATCGGCGATTCCCCTGGCATCGGCCTCGGCGAACAGCACCGCGGCTTCCTTGATGTGGTGCAATCGCACCTGCATGCGCGCCAGCGGCAGCGCCAGCCCGAGGTGGTAGGGCAGGCGCTTGCGCGCCTCGAACAGGAACTGCTGGGCGATGTCGGTGTAGCCGGTCGCATCGAGCAGCTCCGCGAGCGCGATCAGGTCGTCCTCGATCACGCCCGGGCCTGCGTCCTTGATGAAAGCCAGGCTGGCGCGCAGCGCCTCACGGTCCTTCAGCCCCGCGTACAGCTTGACCGCGCCGGGCAGCGCGATGGCATTGGCCGGCTCGCGATCGAGGACCAGCTTGAGCAGGCGCTGGGCCTGCTGGATGAAGATCGCCTTGCTCGGTGAGCGCGCCGCCGTGTCGATCAGCAGGCGCGCGCGGATCGCAGCGATGTCAGCGTCCTTGCGCTTGTCCTTCTCGGCGATCTGCAGGATCTGGTCCACGCGCTCGAAGTCGCCCTTCTCCAGCGCTCGCAGCGCCACGATCTCGCGTCCGGCAACGCCCGGATCGCTCTCGATCAGGTCGTTCTCGAGGCTGGTGGCCGCAGCCTCGTCGCCGAGGTGCCGGTGACAGCGCGCGGCGTAACGCACCACCGGGAAGTCGGTCGGGTTGTCCGCGAGGATCGCGCGAAAGCCCGAAAGGGCGAGCAGGTAGTCGTGCTGTGCGTAGGCGACCTGGGCCAGCTCGTAGCGAAACTGTGCGATCTCCGGGTAGCGGTTGATGATCTTCTTCAACAGCAGCCCGGCCTCGTCGACGTTGCCCTGGCGCAGATAGTGCTGGGCGAGCTCGTACAGCAGGAACACGTCGTTCTCGAGCTCGTAGACGAGCTGCCAGCGCTCCGCATGCTCCTGGCGCAGCTTGTTCGAGCGCGTGTCGCCGACCGGCAGCGAGTCGGGCGACGGCAGGTTCTTCATCCGCACCCATCGATCGAGATTCTCGGCGACGTACGACTCGAGCGTGCGACCGCTCTTCAGGATCAGGCGCTCACGCGCATGCAGCCAGTCGTCGAACAGTTGCTGGTCGCGCGCCGACAGCTGCAGCAGCCGGAACAGGTCGAGCGCAGCGCCATAGTCGTTCTGAAAGCGCGTCACCGCGAACCGGGCGCGCTTGCGCAGCACGGCCTGGTTGTCGGGGCTGAGCGTGATGATCATGTTCAACAGGTCGTACGCGGGCTGCCACTGCGAGCCGACCTCGAGGATGTCGTACAGCCCGTCCAGCACCTCGACCTGGCGATCGCGGCTCTTCACGTACACCGCGAGCGAGCCGCGCTGGACGAACCGATAGGCCTTGAGCGCGCTCTCCACCGCGCCCTTCAGATCGCCCGCGAGCTGGCGCGCGCGCGCATACAGGTAGGCCGAGTCGATGTCCTGGGGCACGTTGTTGACGTGCACCTCGAGCGACTTGATCACGTAGTCGGTCTCTCTGGCGCGCAAGCGGTCTTGCAGCTCGAGGCGCTTCGCCTCGAATGCGAGCGTGCTGCTGCCGCTCTTGGTGTGCAGCTCGTTGACCTTCTGGAAGTCGCGCGCCGAGAGGTCGAAGCGCTCGAGCTCCGAGTTCACGTTCGCGCTGATCTCGAGGTAGGTGATGCGATCCTTGTCCTCGACGCCTTTGCGGATCATCATGTCGCAGGTGAGCTTGGCGCGGTAGAAGCGGCCGGCGCGGTAGTCCATCTCGGCGAGCAGGGCGCCGGTCTCGGGTGGCAGGCTGGCGCTCAGGTAGAAGCCCTCCATCGCGCGATGCGCCTCGCCGAAGCGAGTCTTCGCGAGCATTGCCCTCTGCTCGAGGGCGCCGATGATCTTCTGATCGAGGCCGGGCGGCAGCTGGGCGAGCAGCGGCGCCGACGTTTGCATGCCATCGAGATCGACCAGGTACTTCTCGAGCGCGGCGAGGGCCGCATCGGCGTTGGTCTTGGTGTTGTCGTGATAGCGTTTGATGTCGATCTCGAGCTCGCGCTTGAGCTCGTTCGACCACGCGTACAGCACGTGGCCCTGCGAGAATTGATGGCGCTCGGCATGCTCGGGGAAGCGTCGCTCGGCTTCGAGGAAGCGCGCCAGCGCGAACTCGTACTGGCCGAGCGCGAGGTGGATCCAGCCCATCTGCTGCACCGCCACCTCGGAGTCGGGCTTGAGTCGCCGGTACTCCTCGAAATCGAGCAGCGCCGGCTCGAAGCGCCGCAGCTCCTGGTTCGAACGGCCGCGCTCGAAGTACAGCTCGGCATCGTCAGGAGCGAGCTTCACGGCGCGATCGAGCAACTGCACGGCGCGCGCATGCAGCCCCTTGGCCTGCGCTTCGCGCGCTTCGTCCAGCAGGTCGTCGGCAGTTTGCGTTCGCAGCAGCAGCACGCTGGCAACCAGCAGCACGGCGCAGATCGGCATTGCGACCGCCAGGTAGCGCAGGCCGAGGCGGCGAGGCGGGCGGTGGCGCCGGCGGGTGATGAGCAATGGGGTCCTCATGGGGCGGACTGACGGAGCCAGCGTGGCCAGCAAACGGTTGCATCTTAGCGACGCGTTCCGGCGAAGCTACCGGCACTCTTTCTTCGGCTCGGGGGCGCAGCGTTCTTGCGAGTTCGAGGACGATTCCCTCTGGTGGGGCTCCGCGAGAAAAAATGGCGCAGCGCGGCAACGCCCGCGCGGTCACCGCGGCCAGGGTCAGCGGTCGATCGGCGAGCGCGGCGCCAGCAGCCCGTACTTCTTCATCTTGTGGAACAGGGTGGTGCGGTTCACCCCCAGCGCCTTCGCGGTCTTCTGGCGGCTCCAGCCATGCGCCCGGAGCATCTCCTCGATGATGCGCCGCTCGGGCTCCTCCATCGCCTGGCGCAGCGACGTACTCGCTGCGCCAGGGACAGCAGGTCGCGCCGCTGGCTCGCGGCCGCCGGCAGATCGCCCTCGTCCACGGTCGGTCCGGTGCCCATGATGACCGCGCGTTGCATGGCATTGTCGAGCTCGCGCACGTTGCCTGGCCACGCGTGGCTCTGCAATCGAGCGAGCGCGGCGGCGGTCAGCACCGGCACCGGCCGGGCATTCTCGAGCGCGTATTTCTTGAGGAAGTGGTGCGCCAGCGGCCAGCACGTCCTCGGGGCGCTCGCGCAGCACGGCAGCCGCAGGCTGACGACATTGATGCGGTAGTAGAGGTCCTCGGAAAGCCCCTGCTTGACGGCAGACTCGAGATCGGTGTTGGTGGCGAGGATGACGCGCACGTCCACCTCGATTGCCGTGAGGCCGCCGACCCGCTCGATCACGCGGTCCTGCAAGACGCGCAGCAGCTTCACCTGCAGGGCCGGCGAAGCAGTGGAGATCTCGTCCAGGAAGATCGTACCGCCGCCCGCGTGCTCGAACTTGCCGACCTTGTCCCGCAGCGCGCCGGTGAACGCTCCCCGGACGTGGCCGAACAGCTCCGACTCGAGCAGGTTCTCGGGCAGGGCGCCGCAGTTCACCTCGACGAACGCCATGGCGCGGCGCGACGAAGCGCTGGTGGATCTCGCGCGCGAGCATGGTCTTGCCGGTGCCGCTCTCGCCGGTGATCGAACAGTGGCGCGGGTGTCGGCGGCGGCGTCGACCATGCGCATCACCTGCATCATGCGCGGGTCGGTCGCGATCAACGCGTGGCGCCAGCGCTCGGTGAGGGCTTGCTTGAGATCCCGATTCTCCTGCCTTAGCTGACGGCGCTCGAGGCAGCGCCGCACGACGACCAGGAGCGCCTGATCGTCGATCGGCTTGGCGATGTAATCCTCGGCGCCGGCCTTGATGGCGCTCACGGCCTTCGGGATCGAGCCATAGCCGGTGATCATGAGCACCGCCAGGCCCGGGTCGATCGCGTGCGCTTCCTGCAGCAGCCGGAAGCCGTCGGCGGCGGCGCCGAGATTGACGTCGGTGATCAGGATGTCGCGCGCAGCTGCTGGCGCAGCGCGAGCAACGCCTCCGCCGCCGTCTTCACGCTCTCGCAATCGAGCTCGTGAGCGGCGAACAGCTCGCGCAGCGAACGGCCGAGCAGCGCATCGTCGTCACAGACGAGGATCTTCGGCCGCATGATCGCCACGATCGCGAGGAGAGATGGGCAGCGCGACCGCGGCGGTGGTGCCGGTGCTGGTCGAGCTGTTGATGGTGAGCGAGCCGCCGAGCGATTGCACGATCTGGCGGCTGATCGGCAGGCCGAGGCCGGTGCCGCGTCCGTACGGCTTGGTGGACAGGAACGGGCTGAACAGCCGGGCTTGCATCTCGGGTGGGATGCCGGGACCGTTGTCGCTCACCGTGATCGAGAGCGTGGCGTGGGCGCTGCGCGCGGTGATCCGGATCCGCCCGTGCCCCTCGACCGCAGCGATGCTGTTGCTGAGCAGGTTGGCGAGCACCTGGAAGATGGCGGGAGCGACCAGCATCGCCGGGTCGGCGAGATCGACGTCGATCGCCGCCGGAAACTGCGCATAGCTGCGCGCGTACGGGATCACCTCGCCGATCAGCTCGCCGAGCGGGCGCGGTGGCTGCGGACTGCTCAGGCTGCGCTCGAAGGCGAGCAGGGAACGACCGATGCGTGCCACGTGGTCGATCGCCTGCGTGGCCTGGTCGATCAAGCCGGCGGCATCGCCTGCCTGTGCGACCGCGGCGCGTGCAAGCCGCAGGAAACGCTGGGCCGCGTCGACCGGTCCGTTGAGCTCGTGCGCCAGCATCGCCGACAGGCTGCCCAGCCACTGCAGATGGTCGGCGCGCATCACGTTCAGGCTCTCGAGGAAGCGCAGCGCACCCGGCGTGCGCGTCACGGCCGGCTGCAGGACGGAGCGCAGCTCGTCCGCGAGCTCTGGCACGCTGGTGCGGCGCGGCACCACGCGGATGCCAGGCACCGTCGACGTGAGCTCGACGCCTTCGCTGAACAGCACGAGCTCGGAGAGCTCGGTGAGGTGGCCGAGCGCATCGACCAGGTTCACCAGGTGTTCCTTCACGCGCCCGCCATCGAGCAGCACCACGTTGGGCTGGGTGAGCTTGAGCGAATCGAGGCCGGCGCCATCCGGGCGCGCGTAGGCAATGGCCAGCGGCAGCGTGTGCGACAGCGCGGCGAGCGCTGCGCGCACGGTCTGATCCTCGTCCAGCACTGCCAGCCGGACCCGCGCCGGTTCAGGGTTGCTCGGCATCGTTTGCGTTCCCCAGCATCCCTTTTCGGAGAACCGGGAGCGCGGCGTGAGAGCCGCGTGGCGGCGCCGCATCATTCTCCACCGCGGCCGGTGTCCAGTTCGCGCTCAGGGATTGCCGGAGACGCGCTCCAGGAACGCTGCGAGCCCGGAACGGAACAGGTCGGTCGCGGCCCGCTGTTCCATCACCCCGCTCTCACCCGGGATCACGAGACGCTGCGAGGCAGGATGTTGCAGGACCCGATACACGCGGTCGAAATGGCTGGCCGGCACGGTCTCGTGCAGGTTGCCGTGGATCAGCAGCACCGGGATCTGCAACGATGCGGCATGCGCCTCCACGTCGATCAGCGACGCATCGAAGCCGGGCACGAGATCCGCGGTCGACGCGAGCAGCAGGTCGACCGGGAGCGCAGCCAGGAAGGACGGCAGCACGCCGGCCAGGCAGATCCGGTGGATCAGCGCCTCCCGCAGGTTGGCAAACGGCGACTCGAGCACCAGCGCGGCGACCCGTGCATCGCCCGAGGCCTCGATGGTAGCGACGCTCGCGCCAGCGCCAACGCCGTAGAGGATCACGCCCTCGCCGCCGACGATGCCGAGCTTGGCGAGGTGGTCGATGGCGGCGCGGACGTCGTCGGCCTCCCGGAACCCGAACGTGCCGTAGTTCCCGTCGCTGCGGCCCTGGCCGCGCGGATCGAGCGCGAGCAGCGGATGGTCCGCCTGCATCAGGGCGACTGCGCGATCCATCACGCTGAGCCGCGAGTGGTTGCTGTCCGGGATCAGGACCACGAGCGGCAGGCCGGCCTTGCCGGTCACGAGCGTGCCGCGCAGCATGAAGTCCTTGCCGTCGGGAATCTCGACGTCCTGGGCGCGACCGGCGATCTCGACCGGGACGCGGGCCGCGTCGAACGGTTCCCGCGCCGGGTTGAGCAGGAGTGCGGGCAGGTAGAAGTAGCTGATGCCGAGCACCACGGCATAGCCCAGCAAGCCCGCGAGCAGGATCTTCTTGAGCGGCAGCTTCATGTGTCCGCAACCCATCGGCCAGCGCAGCGAGCACGAGGCTCGGTTCGGCAAGAGCGGCCCCCTCTGCTTATCGGCAAGCGGTGAAGCAGCCGGGCAAAGGATCTGCACGGGGCCGCGCATGAGCGCGAATCGGGCAGCGCTGGCGGCGGTTGCGGCGGTCGCGTTCAGGTTTCGCGGCGCAGCTCGTTCTCGCCGGTCGGCAGCAGCACCGAGAAACGGAAGCCCTCGTCGCCCTGCTTCTCCACTCGCACGATGCCGTTGTGGCTGCGGACGATGCCGTACGCCGCCGACAGGCTCAGGCCCTGGGCGAAGTCGCGTCCGGTGCGCGAGTAGAACGGCACGAAGATGCGATCGAGATCCTGCGGGAATGCCGGGGTGCCCTTGCCGGCAACCTCGATCTCGATGCGCCCGCGATCAAAGCGCCGCACCGTCACCCGTACCTGCTCGCCGCTCGTCAGCCGGCCGGCGTACTTGCAGAGGTTGGTGAGCGCGAAGATCATCTGCTCGCGATCCACGAGCAGCCGCGGCTGCTGCGGCAGCGATTCATCGATGGCGAGCAGGATCGGCGGGTTGATCTGCTTGATGCGCGTCGCGAGCTCGGTGATCAGCTCGTTCACCGTGAGCAGGCCACGCTCTGGGCGGCGCACGCGCACGAAGAACTCGAGCTCCTTCAGGATCGTGCCGATGCGGTGCACGGCCTCGAGCATGATCGCGTAGCGCTTGTGCACCTCGGCCGGGCTCTCCTCGACCGGGCCCGGCGTGCTCAGCAGCTGCAGGATCCCGGATACCGTCGTGAGCGGGTTCAAGATCTCGTGCGCGAGGCCGCGCAAGAACACGCTGAGCACGTCCATGCGCTCCGAGACCGTCTGCTCGGATGACTGCAGGACGCGACCCAGGAGGCGCTTGCTCACCGAGGCGAACTCCTCGAGCGTGAACGGCTCGAGCAGGTACGCATCGAACCCCTGGGTGAGCGCACGCGCTGCGAGCTGGCGTGCCTCGATCGCGAAGATCAGGAGCAGCCGGCTGTCGGGATGAGTGGAGCGGTACATCTCCACCGCCGCGAGGTCGCTCTCGCGCAGGGCGGGCGCGTCGACCACGAGCAGCTGAGCGGCTTCCACCGCACTGGCGCGCAGCAGGGACGTGAGATCCGGGGCAGTGTCGATTTCCACCACGTCCCCGAAAACGCCCAGGACCAGACCGCGCAGCAACGCCGGTCGGTGAGAAACAAGGATGACTTTGGCCATTGGTTGGGAGCTTCGCGATCGGACCGGTGCATCATATCCGCGCGGGCGTGATCGCCTCCCGGACGAAATCGCGGCACGGCGCGCTGTGACGTGGCTCATTCCGAGATGTAACCGGGATGGTCATCATGGCGGCTCGCGCGGCGGTGGCGTGAGTGCCAGGACCTGCCGGCGAGCAAGCGCGGCCGCCGCGCGCCCCGGTGTTGTGGAGGCGAGCCATGGACGGCGTGAGCGGGGCCAAAAGCGCGCCCGAGGCCGACCCGTCGCCGGCCGTTTCGCCGCCGCGGTGGTTCGCGCGGGCAGAGCAAGAGCAGCAAGATCGGAACAGTGGCAGCCGGCGCGAGATCAGCGCGCGATGCGCGTTCAAGTTCCGTCCATCTCAAAGACGATGCCTCCTTCCGGGACTACCCGCATCGCGGCAGGATGAGCGGTTCGCACCTGACGCCCCGTTCGGTAGGACTGCGAATGTCTTCCAAGCACGAAAAGCTGACGCTTTCGACCGGGTCGCAAGGGGCATATAATGCGGGCCCCGCAAGCGGGGACAACCCGGCGATCCTCTCTAGTCCCGGCACGGCGATGACGACACCTTGGATGGATACCGCGGGACGGAGCACGCGGCCCGATGATCTGCTCTCGATCATCGTGCCCGCCTACAACGAGCAAGATACGGTCCTTGCGCTCGCGCGGTCGGTGGCGGCCGTGATGGCGGAGATGCGCCGACCCTACGAGCTCCTGTTCATCGACGACGGCTCCACCGATGCCACGTGCGAGCGCATCCTGGAGGCGTGCGCGCTCGATCCCAGCGTCCAGCTGATCCGGCTCAAGCGCAACTTCGGGCAGACCGCCGCCATGGCGGCCGGCTTCGATTACGCGCGCGGCAAGCACGTCGTGACGCTCGATGCCGATCTGCAGAACGATCCACGGGATATCCCCAAGATCGTCGCCCGACTCGAAGAGGGCTACGACATGGTGAACGGCTGGCGGCGCAACCGGAAGGACCGCTTCCTGACCCGGAGGCTGCCGTCGCTGATGGCGAACTACGTGCTGTCGCGCCTCATGGGTGCGCCGGTGCACGACTTCGGCTGCACGCTGAAGGGCTACCGCGCCACGTTCATCAAGTCGATCCCGATCTACGCCGACATGCACCGCTACATCCCGGCGCTGGCTGCGGCAGTGGGTGCCAAGATCACCGAGATCGAGGTGATGCACCATCCGCGCCGGTTCGGCCGCTCCAAGTACGGCATGTCGCGAACCATCAAGGTGCTGCTCGACATGACCGCGCTGCAGCTCCTGCTCAAGTTCTCGGCGCGGCCGCTGCACTGGTTCGGCTGGCTCGCGATCCCGGTGTTCCTGATCACCGCGTTCTCGCTGCTGGTTGGTTTCATCGATCACGAGAGCCTGCTGCGCCACGGCGAGCTGCGCTGGATCGAGCACTCGACCGTGGTGTTTCCGGCCATCGGCATCCTGGGCTTCTTCCTGGTCGGATCGCTGCTCACGTTCGGTTTGCTGTGCGAGCTGGTCAACCGCGTGGGGGAGGGTTCCTTCTCCACCCTTTACACCGAGGAGCGCCCCGCGGGCGATCACCCTGAATGAGCGAGACCAACGACAGCAAGTCCGCCGAGCGCGCCGAACCGAAGGCCATCGACGTCTCGGCGGTCATCCCGGTTTCGGACGAGCGCATCGACTTCCAGGAGATCGTCCGCGAGTACGGGCGGGAGTTCCGCCGCCGCGGTGTCGCGTGCGAGTTCATCTTCGTCCTCGATGGCCCGCTCGAGCGGCTGTTCGACGAGATCGCCCGGTTCGCGAAGCGGCGCCAGCCGGCCGATCCAATCGTCAAGATCGTCAAGTTCAACCAGTCGTTCGGCGAATCGATCGCGCTGTCGGCAGGTTTCAAGGTTGCGGACGGCGCGGTGGTGATCTCGCTGCCGCCGTTCATCCAGATCGAGCCGCGCGACATCCACCATGTCCTGGATGCCGTGGCAGCGGGGGCGGACGTGGTGATTTGCTGGCGCTACCCGCGCGTCGATCCGATCATCAACTGCTTCCAGTCGTGGGTGTTCAATCTGCTGATGCAGGCGCTCACCGGCGTGCCGGTGCACGACTTGAACTGCCTGGTGCGGGCCATGCGCCGGCGCGTGTTCGAGGACGTCACCGTGCAAGGCGACATGTACCGCTTCCTGCCGGTGCTCGCACACCGCGCCGGCTATGCCGTCGCCGAGGTGAAGGTTCGCCACGTGAAGGAGCCCGGCCGCTGGGGATTCTTCGGCATCGGCGTGTACATCCGGCGCGTGCTCGACGTCGCCGCGCTCCTGTTCCTCACCAAGTTCACGCGCAAGCCGCTGCGCTTCTTCGGCCTGCTCGGGGGCATCGAGACCTTGCTCGGCATGGCGATCTGCTCCTGGCTGGTGATCCAGTTTGCGCAGGGCGGCGACCAGACCGAGCTGCGCAACCGTGCCGCCTTGATCCTCGGCGTGCTGCTGATCGTGCTCGGCGTGCAGACGTTCTTCATCGGCTTCGTTGCCGAGATCATCATCTTCACGCAGGCTCGCAACCTCAAGGACTACAAGGTCGACCGCTACGAGGGCGGCGATCCGCACGGCGGACGCGGGCACGTGCTGGCGCATCCGGCGGCGTTGCCGGCGGGCGATGGCCGCGATGTCGCCCGCGACGAGGACGGCAAGGTGGGCCGCGACAAGGACAAGGACAAGGACGAGGACAAGGCGAAGCGCGACAAGGCCCGCACCAAGGTCGCCAAGATCGACAAGGCTCGCATCGAGGTCGAATCGCAGACCCGGGCAGGTGGCAAAGGGGTCTAGTGTGCAGCTCGCGGCGGGTGGGGCGGAGGCGACGCGATCGACGCAGTCGAGCCTTGCGCGGCGAACCTCCTGGGGGCTGCTGGTCGCGCCTTCGTGGCGCTGGCGGGCTTGCTGCGCTTTCACAAGCTCGGCCAGTGGAGCGTGTGGGGCGACGAGATCTACACGTTCGATGCCGCGCAGGAGTGGCTCGACGGCAAGCTGTCCTCGTCGTTCATCACCATGCCGCTCGCCTACCTGCTCACGCCGGTATCGATGGTGATCTTCGGCAAGCCGGTGACCGAGTTCGAGATCCGCTTCTTCCCGGCCTTGCTCGGCTCGTTCGTCGGCGCGCTGTTCTGTTCGTCGATCGCCTCGTCGGCGCCCGCGCAGCGGTGATTGCCGCGGTGCTGGCGCTGCTCTGCCCGTGGCCTGTTCCAGTCGCAGTTCGCGCGGTACTACCTGCAGCTGCTCGTGCTGTCGACCGCGAGCGCGGGCCTGTACTTCGTCGCGGTGGAGCGGGGCCGCTTGCGCACGATGATCGCCTCGGCGGCGTGCTTCGCGATGGCCGCGCTCACGCACCCGACGGCATGCAGCCTGTTGCCGGTGTTCGTCCTGCACTTTGCCATCGCGCAACGTCTCGGCGGCCAGCGGCGCCGCTGGCGCCTCCTGCTCCCGTTCGGCGTCCTCCTCGTGCTGGCGGCGGTTGCCGCGTTGATGCTCAACCCGGACCGCGCTCAAGCAGACCATCGCTGCTCGCTTGAGCTCAAAGCCGAGGGTGCCGATACACCTGTCGATGTCGTGCAGGGGTTGGCCTACAACCTGGGGATCCAGGTGGTGCTGCTCAGCGCGATCGGGCTGCCGCTCGTCTGGAGCGAGGACCGGAGCAAGGCGGTCTTCCTGTTGTGCCTGACGGCGGTGCCGTTCGTGCTGGTGGTGGCGCTGGCGGCAGCGGGTCGCTCGGTCGGCGAGCGGTATGTGATCCCCTCGCTCGCGGCCTACTTCGCGCTGGCCGCGCGGCCGCTGGCCGGGCTGGATCGCGCGCTGGCATGCACCCGGCCGAGGCTGCCTTGGCTTGCCACGCTGGCGGCCATCCTGCCGTTTGCACCCGGGGTGGTGTCGCACTACCTCGATGGCGACCGCCCCGACATGCGAGCCGCGGCGGAGTTCGTGCGCGCGCGGGCCAAGGCGCCGCCAGATCTGATCGTGGCTGATCAACACCGCCTGCTGGCGTGGTACGCTGGCTTTGCGGTGCCCGAGCGCATCGAGGAGGCGCCGCCGCCCTCCTCGCGGCCACGGCTGGTGAGGAAGATCGAGAACTGGTCGGAGGGTGCGCTCTGGGTCGTGATCCCGGAGGCGTTCGAGAAGTCTGCCGGTGACAAAGGGGAGTTCGCACGTTGGACGGAGCAACACTGTCGCCTGGTAGCCGAGTTCCACGTGCCACGGTACGACTACCATCAGAACATCCTCCGGGTGTACAAACGGGAGCAGCCTTGAGGGTGCGCGCTGTGGCGGAGCCGTCCGAGCCATGGGACGACTTCGTCAGCGGTCATGAACACGGAACGCTGTTTCACGATTCGCGCTGGGCGCGCATCGTGGCTGGCGCGGCTGCGCACCAGCCCGCGCACCTGGTGGCCGAGGATGCGAGCGGCATCCGCGCGGTGTTGCCGCTGTTCGAGGTGCGCTCGCGCCTGATCGGCAAGGCGTTGATCTCATCGCCCTATGCGGTGTACGGCGGCATCCTGGCGCGCGATGCGGCGGCGCGCGAAGCGATCGTGCTCCACCTGCGACAGCTGGTCGCGCAAGGTCGCTACCAGTATGCCGAGCTGCGCCAGTACGGCATCGAGGTGCCTGAGCTTCCCCGCTCGTCCCTGTACGTGACGTTCGTGCGCGATCTACCCGAGGATCCGGAGGCCTGCCTCGAGATGATCCCGCGGAAATCGCGCGCCACCGCTCGCCAGGCACGCGACCGCCACCAGCTCACGATCGTCGAGGGCTGGCACCTGTTCGACGCGTTCTACGAGCTGTTCGTGGCGAACAAGCGCAGCCTCGGCTCGCCCTGTTTCGCGCGCTCGTACTTCGTGAACTTCTTCGATCTGTTTCCGGACGAGGTCGTGGTGCACGGGGTCAAGCAGCGCGGCGAGGTCATCGCCACCGTGATGTCGTTCATCTGGGGCGACACGCTGTGTGCCTACTACTCGGGCTCGCGGCCAGAGGCCGAGGCGGTGGGAGCGATGAACTTCCTGTACTGGAAGCTGATGGAGTACAGCGTGCAGCGCGGCCTGAAGAAGTTCGACTTCGGCCGCAGCCGCGTCGACACCGGCGCGTACCGGTTCAAGATCAACATGGGTTTCGCGGCGACGCCGTTGCCGTACGCCTACGCGCTCGGCCTGCGCACCGAGCTGCCGAGCTTGAATCCCGGCAACCCGAAGTTCCAGAAGGCCGAGCAGCTCTTCAGCCGGCTGCCGGTGCCGATCGTCAAGTGGGTGGGGCCGAAGCTGATGCGGCACCTGCCTTGATCTCCAGCCGCCAAGAGCGGCGCGCTCACTTGCCCTTGCCCTGCTCGAGGACGTAGCTGCGATCGACGCCAGGGACATCGAACGATTCGGTCTTGCCGCCCGGCCAGCGCACGGCGAGCTCGTCGACCCGGGTGCTCTTGCCGAGCCCGAACGTGAGCGTGAGCTCGCTCTGGCTCAGGTAGGACGAGCCGGTGTGCACCATGCGCTGCTGCGTCGCTTCGCCGGTCTTCAGCGTGACCACCGCACCGAGGCCACGCCGGTTCTTGCCGCTCGTCATGGCGAGGTCGATCCGCAGCCAGTGCGCGCCGGCGTGCTGATCGTTGCGCAGGATCTTGCCTGGGCCGCCGTTGGTGCTCACCACGACGTCGATGTCGCCGTCCTGGTCGAGATCGCCGTAGGCGAGGCCGCGACCGACGATCGGCTGCTCGAGCGCCGGCACGTGGTTGACGAGCGCGAACCCGGCGTTGCCAGCATTCCAGAACAGCTGCAGCGGCTGCGCGTGCGTGATCTCGCGCTGCACGCGGTTGATGTCGGGCTCGATGTGGCCGTTGGCGATCATCAGATCGAGCCGGCCGTCCCGGTCGCAGTCGAAGAACGCCAGGCCGAACTTCAGCATCTGCAAGGTCGGCGTGCTGATCCGCACCGGCGCCGAGCCGTCGATGAAGAACGTGCCCTTGGTCTGCCGGAAGAACGACACCGGCTCGCCCGAGAAGTTGCCGATGGCGATCACGCACTTGCCGTCGTTGTTGTAATCCGCGATGTCGATGCCCATGCCCGCCCGCGCCCGGCCGGAGTCGTCGTAGGCGATGCCGAGCGCCATGCCCATGTCGGTGAAGTGCCCATCACCCGAGTTCACGTAGAGGTAGTTGGGCTGCGTGTCGTTCGCGACCACGATGTCCACCCACCCGTCTTGGTTCACGTCGCCCACGGCCACGCCGAGCGACTTGCCAGCCGGGTTGTAGACGCCCGCCTTCTTGCTCACGTCCTCGAACGACCCGTCGCCCTTGTTGCGGTACAGCACGCACGATTGACCCTGGTACGGATCGGGCTTGGTGAAGGCCTTGTCGAGGCCGGTCAGCGAGGTCTTGATGTCCTCGGCGATCGACCAGCGCACGTAGTTGCACACGAACAGGTCGAGCCAGCCGTCATTGTCGTAGTCGAGCCACGCGGCGCTCGTGGACCAGGTGTGGTTCTCACGGCCGTCCTTGTCCCGCCAGGTCTCGCCGCCGACACAGGCGCGCGCCGTGACATCGGTGAACATGCCGTGGCCATCGTTCTCGAACAACCGGTTGCCCTCGATCGTGGTCACGTAAAGGTCGGCGTCGCCGTCGCCGTCGTAGTCCGCTGCCGTGGCGCCCATGCCGTACATCGGCAGCTCGAGCCCCGCGGCCGTCGTGATGTCCTCGAACTGGAGCGCTCCGCCATCGGCGTGATGCCGATTGCGATACAGCTTCATCGCCGGCGGGTTGGTGCCCTTGCCGGGCCAGTACGAGCCCTGCACGAACAGCACGTCGAGCCATTGATCGCCGTCCGCATCGAACACGCACACGCCGGCACCCATCGTTTCCGGCAGGTACTTCTGGCCGAACGAGCCGTTCTCATGGCGGAACGTGACGCCGCTCTCCTTGGCGACGTCGGTGAACACCAGGTCCGGAGCCTGCGGCGCATTCTCGACCTCGAACCTCGGCGGCGCGTACTGGGCGGGACCAGGATCCTTCGGCTGCTCGGCTGCCTTCTCGCAAGCCGGCGCCAGACACGCACACGCGACGCACAGCGCGGCATGGACCAGGCCAGGCCGCAGCCGGGCGCGATGCAGGTTACTCATGAACGTGGATCCTCTGGCTCTCGAACTGGGCCTGGCCGTCACGCAGCCGATACTCCTTGGTCACTTCCTGCGCCGACTCGTCGATCTGGTACTTGAGGTACGCGATCTCCGCTTCCTTGGCCTGGCCCTCCATGCCGAGTGCCCGGTAGCACAGCATGCGATGATAGTGAGCGTTGCGGTCCTCGGGGTCGATGCGCAGCACGTTGCCATAGGCAGCCAGCGCGCGCTCGAACTGCTGATCGAGAAACAGCGTGCCGCCCAGCATGCCCCAGGTGTCGCGGTCGTTGGGGAAGTACTCGAGCACGCGCTGCAGTGCTTCGGCCGCCTTGTCGTAGCGGCCCTGACGCTGCAGCACCTGGCCCCACAGCCATGCGGTCTGCGGATCGCCGGGCTTGATCGTCTCGCACTTCTTCAGCAGCTCGAACGCCTGGTCGAGCTTGCGGTCGGTGAAGTACGTGCGCGCGAGATTGCGATAACCATCGATGCGCGCGGGCGACATGCGGATGAGTTCCTCGAACGTCTGCGCGGCGCCACGCGTGTCATTCTTCAGCAGCAGGCCGATGCCGTGATCGTTGAAGCGCACCCACTCGGAATCGGGCAGCGGGTCGCGTGGCGGCTCGCGGTGCGTGCCGCTCGCAACCACGTAGAGCTCGACCTCGTCCGACTCGATCGTGGTGATCGGGATGTCCGGCACCGTGCCCTTGTCGGCGTAGACGTACTCCACGTAGGCGCGGTTGAACTTGCGCCAGTTGAGCTTGGCCTTGAGCTTGATCGACTTGCCCGCGGCATCGGCCGGCACCTCGACCTTGTAGCGCACCACGTCGGCGGTGCCCGGACCGATCACGTTCACGTACACCGGCGCGTAGATGTCCTGCGCGTTGCGCCGCGCCACCAGGTTCGAATGGCGATCGACGATCTTCGAGTGATAGAAGTGCGCCCGCGGATCCACGCGCTGGTCGCCCTGCAGGAAGCCCGAGTGCATGATCGGCTTGCCATCGGCGGTCGCCGCCGAGAACTCGAGCCAGCCCTCGTTCGAATCGTTGGTGCCGCCCGGGAACGTGTGGCCGACGCCCTTGTTGCGCACCACGACCTGCACCTCGATCGTCTCGCCGGCGATCAGCGGCGGCCTGGTCCGGTCGAGCGCGCGGAACACGATCGAGTCCTCGCCATCGACGGCGGGCGTCGCGGTGCCAGCGGCTGCCGCCGGCCGCTGGTCGGCGTCCCTGGGATCCTCGCTGCCTTCGGCATCCTGCGCGCTGGTGGCGGCTGGGCCGGCGCCGGCCGCAGCGCGAGATGTCGAGGCGCAGCTTCTCGTCGCGCATGAACTCCTCGGCGCGCCGCAACTGGTCCTGATCGCCGCGGATGTAGGGCAGCGCCGTGTTGACCGCAAGGAATCGGTGCGAGCGGATCTTGCCGTTCTTCGCCGACACGTCGCCGAGCGGCGCGTCCTCGGGCGGCATGTGGCAGTCCTGGCACACCTTCTTGACCGGCGGCAGATAGAACGTGCGTGCGGCGTTCTGCGCGACTCCCGAGTCGTGCCAGGCATCGTACTCGTCCTGGCCGCGCACCCAGCGGTAGCTGTTGACCGGCACGTCCAGGCTGACCTTGTGGCAGGTGGAGCAGAACTCGGCGCTGCGGAAGAACGGTTTCAGCATGCGCGCCTTGTGCACCGTTGGCTTCGCCTTGGTGATCATGTCGTGCAGCACCAGGCCGGGGCCGTTCTTCTGCTCGCCGAAGATGTACGGCTCGGGCTGGTCGTCGGGGATGTTGTAGTTGCCGTTGCCGGTGTGGTTCGCGATGCGGTCGATCGCGTGGCAGGCGAGGCAGGTGAGGCCGGCTTGCGCCTCGGGCGTCCTGGGATCCACATCCTGCATGATGCGGCCGGCGAGCATCAACGCCGGGTCGTGGCATCCCGAACACCACTGCGAAGGCCGCTTGCCCACGTCGGCGCGCTTGCGCATCTCCTCGAACGGCGTCGCATAGAACGGGTTGTTGAACGACGAGAAGCGATGCGCCGAGGCGGCCCACTGGGCCACGGCATCGGGATGGCACCGCACGCATGTGGCCGCGCCGATCTGCTCGTCCGCGACGAACCCACGACGCGCGTACTCGACGGCGATCTTCTGTGGCTCCGAGTTGTCATCCAGCGTGAGAATGCGGGACGGCATGTAACGCCCGGTCGTCGTGGTCGATGCGGCCGGGAAGAACGGGCGCTCGGCCGGCACGAACCCCGGGGCGACGAACGGTATGAACGGATCACGATCGAGCGCGACCGTGATCGTTCGGTTGTCGAGCTGCGCCGCCACCACCGCCGCTTCACGCTTGGTCTCGAGCGGCTTGGGCAGCGTCATCACGTGCACCAGGATGAACCCGAGCGTGGCGATCGCCATGCCAGCCAGACCCTTGCGCAGCGCCGCCAACCGCGGGCGGTTGTAGGAGACCAAGCGATGCGCTGCGTACAGTGCCGGCGCCACACCGCCGAGCGCCATGTGCGCCCAGTAGATCAGCTGGTTCTGCTTGCTGTTGGCCTCGGTGAGGATGAACAGACCGGTGATCGCGAGCGCCAGGCTCATCGCGATCAGGGCGATCCCGGAATACAGCGTGGCCGGCGTGCGGCACCTGAGCGCATTCCTGAGATGCCAGATCGCGAACCCCACGAGCGGCACGACGAGGATGATGCCGATCCACGTGTGGGACAGGATCATGAGCTGGTAGAAGGTTGGCAGCGTTCCCGGTGGCAAGCGGAACTGCGAGGTCTCCTCGAGACCGCGAAACGCGAGCAGGAAGAGGGCGTTCGCCAGCATGAAGGCGGTGCCCACGAGGACCACCCGCAGGAGCCGCTGCTGACCTCTGGTGAGAATGGTGGGACTGCTCATGGGGAGTTGCTAGGTTATGGGATCGAGGGGGTTTCTGCCGCCGCGGAGACAGCGCGCGGAAATCGACGGCTGGGTTCAAGCACGACTCGATCCAAAGGTGCGGTGGACTTGATAAGATACTTCTGCTTCTTGACTAACGGCCTGGGTCGGGCACCCCGTGGGCCGTGCTCGGGAGACATTATGCCCCAATGGCGGCGCCGGGAATCGATCATTTGTCCTTGGGCCGGAGATCGACACCGTCAGGCGAAGAGCGCGGCTTCGACCAGCTCGCACAGCACGTGGCCCAGAGTGATATGAGCTTCCTGGATCCGAGGCGTGCACCGCGATGGCAGCGCAAACAGGTGGTCGGCGTGGTCGCGGCAGCGGCCGCCGGCCTCACCGGTGAAGGCGATCGTGGCCAGCCCCAGCTCGCGCGCTCGCTTCAGGCCGCGCACCACGTTCTCGGAGTTGCCGCTCGTGGACAGGCCCAGCGCGACGTCGCCGCGCCGGCCATGCGCCTCCACCAGCCGCGCGAACAGGTCCTGGTAGCTGTAGTCGTTGGCGATGGCGGTGAGGCTGGGAACCGAGGCGCCGAGCGCGATCGCCGGCAACCCGGGCCGGTCCTTGTAGAATCGGTTCACCAGCTCGCCCTCGATGTGCAGCGCGTCGGACGCGCTGCCGCCGTTGCCGAACAAGAGCACCTTGCCGTGCGTCCGGTAGCTCTGCACGATGCGCTCCGCGGCCTCGACGACGGCGCCGCGACACTCGCGCTTGACCCATTGGAGCAGATTGAGATGCTCGTCCAGCGCGCGGTCGACTGCGGCCTCGTTCAGCTTCGCCATGGTCACCTGCCTCCGCAGCCAACTATAACATGGGTCCGAGGCTCTGGCACAGCATCAGGGCCCGTGCGAGAGGAACCCGGAGAATGGGGGAGCTTGCGGCAATGACTTCCACCGACCAAGAGAATGCGCCAAGCGTGGCCGATCGATCGCTCGACGTCCTGCTGGTGGAGGACGAGGCGAGCATCCGCCTGACGCTGAGCGACGACCTGACTGCGGCCGGGCACCAGGCGCTGGCCGTCGCCGTGGGCTCGGAAGCCCTCCGCCTGATCGAGGAGCGGCCGTTCGACCTGATCATCACCGACGTGCGGCTGCCGGAAGTGGATGGCGTGACGCTGCTCAAGCGCGCGAAGGAGCTGCGGCCCGGCACCGAGGTGATCATGATCACCGGCTACGGTACCGTCGAGTCCGCAGTCGAGGCGATGCGCCTGGGCGCTTACCACTTCATCCTCAAGCCGTTCCTGAACGACGAGATCCTGCGCCACGTCGACCGCATTGCGCGGCTGCGACGGCTGGAAGCCGACAACGTGCGCCTGCAGGAGGAGCTCGGTCGCTTCCAGGGTTTCGACAACATCGTCGGCCGCTCGCGCGCCATGGTGGAGGTCTTGAAGACGGTGCGCACGGTGGCGCGCAGCGACGTCACCGTGCTGATCGAGGGCGAGAGCGGCACCGGCAAGGAGGTGATCGCGCGCGCGATCCACCTGAACAGTCCGCGCAAGGCGAAGCCATTCGTCGCGCTCTCGTGCGCGGCTCTGCCGGAATCCCTGATCGAGGCCGAGCTGTTCGGCCACGAGCGCGGCGCGTTCACCGACGCGAAGAAGGAGCGCAAGGGCCGCTTCGAGCTGGCCGAGGGCGGCTCGCTGTTCCTCGACGACATCGACGATCTGGCCTTGTCGGTGCAGGTGAAGCTGCTGCGCGCCGTGCAGCAGCGCGAGATCGAGCGCG
This sequence comes from Planctomycetota bacterium, assembly GCA_046349655.1. Lineage (GTDB taxonomy): Bacteria > Planctomycetota > B15-G4 > B15-G4 > JAXMBY01 > JAXMBY01. Next base: position 48,569 of record JAXMBY010000015.1, on the reverse strand, counting down.
TCGGCGGCGAGAGCCCGGTGGCCGTCGACATCCGTCTCGTCGTCGCCACCAAGCGCAGCCTGGAGGAGCTGGTCGGCGAGGGCAAGTTCCGCGAGGACCTGTTCTATCGCTTGAACGTCGTCAACATCCGGTTGCCGCCGCTGCGGGAGCGCGCCGACGACATCGCTCTCCTGGTCAAGCACTTCATCGCCATGCATGCCCATGGCCGGCCGTTCGAGGTGAAGTCCGACGTGATGGAAGCGCTGGTCGAGCACCCGTGGCCGGGCAACGTGCGCGAGCTCGAGAACTCGGTCGAGCGGGCGATCGCCCTGGCGGGCGAAGCGCACTTCTTGAAGAAGGAGCACCTGCTGCGGCCGTCGCGCGAGTTCAAGACCGCGACCCAGCTCTCGGGGCGATTGAAGACGTTGAAGGAGGTGATCGAGGACTGCGAGAAGGACCACATCCGCCGCGTGCTGCGCGTGACCCGCGGGCATCGCGCGCAGGCCGCCTCGATCCTCGGCATCTCGCGCAAGAACCTCTGGGAGAAGCTGCGCGATTACGGGATCGAGATGTGAGCGAGGCGGATACCGAGCGCGTGCTGTTCGCGGCCGATTTCCACCTGCTTCCCGACGATGTGCCAGAGCTCGCTCGGTTCGCGGCGTTCCTCGACCATGCGGCCGGCGCGACGCGCGATCTCTACCTGCTCGGCGATGTGTTCGACGTCTGGGTTGGGCCGAGGGCGCTCGCGCTGAAGGGCTACGCAACCGCCTTTCGGGCGCTGGAGCGCGCCGCAACGCGCGGCCTCAAAATGACGTTGATTCCCGGGAACCGGGACTTCAATCTGGATGCCGGCACCGGCGAACGGCTCGGTTTGCAGGTGCGGGGCGAGACGTGGACGATCGACCTGTTCGCGCGGCGCACGTTGCTCACCCACGGCGACGCGTTCCTGACCGACGACATCGCCTATCAGCGCATGAAGCGCGTGCTGCGCTCGCGGCCGCTGCGGTTCCTGGCGAGGCATCTGCCGCTCAGCGTTTCCGAGCGGCTGGCAGCGCGGTTGCGCGCACGCTCACGGCGGGCCGTGACAGCGAAGCACCCGCGCACCATGCGCCTGGTGCCCGAGGCGGTGCGCGCCCTGACGCCGGCCGACGCGCGGGTTGCGATCTGCGGTCACGTGCATCGCCCACAGCGGCAGGTGATGCTCGGGGTCGAGCTGTGGACGCTGGGTGCATTCGAGGATGGGTGGTACCTGGAGGCGACCCGCGACGGGTTCTGCCACCGGCAATTCGCAGTGCTTCCTTGACGCCGCGTTGCAGCGGGCGCGCGAGGCTCATGGCCACCGATGCAGAGATCGTGACGATCGACGGTCCGGCGAGCTCCGGCAAGAGCTCGGTCTCGCGCGCCGTGGCGCGCGCGCTCGGCTTCCGCCATCTGGATACCGGCGCCATGTACCGGGCCGTCACGCTCGCGTGCCTCGAGCGCCGCATCGGCTGCGGGCCGCAAGATCGCGCCGCCATGGCAGAGCTGCTGCGAGCGCTCGACCTGCGCCTCGATGGCCGCGGCGGCGTGAGCCTGTTCGGCGTCGACGTGCGCGAGCAGATCCGAAACTCGCAGGTGAGTCAGGCGGTGTCGGACTACTCGGCGATCCCCGAGATCCGCGCCGAGCTGGTGGCGCGCCAGCGGGAGTTCGCGGGTCAGCCGGGCGGGCTCGTGGCCGAAGGCCGAGACATGGCAACCGTGGTGTTCCCGCGGGCGCGGCATCGGTTCTTCCTCGATGCGACGCCGGAAGAGCGCGCGCGGCGGCGGCTCGAACAGCTTGCGCGCCGCGGCGAGCACGACCTGCCCACGCTCGCGCAGCTCACCGAGCAGCTGCGGCGGCGCGACCAGCTCGACCGAACGCGCGCGATCGCACCGCTCCGCCAGGGCGATGGCGCCCGTCTGATCGACACCACCCGGCTGAGCGAGGAGGAAGTCGTACGGACGCTAATCGATTGGATCCAGGGCGAGCGGTCAGGACCAGGCCAAGCCTGAGCTATCGCGCCACGCGCGGCCTGGCGCGCTGCCTCGTGAGCACGCTGTATCGCTTTGCGGTCGTGGGCGGCGAGCACGTACCCAGGAGCGGCGGGGCAGTGATCGCCTATGATCACCAGTCGTTCCTCGACCCGATCATTGCGGCGATCTCGACGCCGCGCGAGCTCACCTGGATTGCCCGCACGACACTGAACCAGAGCTGGCTCTACCGCTTCCTCACGCGCCCGGCGCCGGTGGTGAGCATTCAACGAGGTCATGCCGACAAGGGCGCGCTCGATGTGGTCGTGGAACGTGCGCGACGCGGTGCGCTCGTGGCGCTGTTCCCGGAGGAGACCCGCTCGCAAGATGGCGACCTCGGTGTCTTGAAGGGCGGCTTCTTCCTGATCGCCAAGCTCGCTGCGGTGCCGATCATCCCGGCACACATCGCCGGCACGTTCGCGATCTGGTCCCGGCATCGCCGGCTGCCGCGCCTGAGCGGCGCGATCGAGGTGCGGTACGGCGCGCCGTTCGAGGCCGCCGCCATGGAACGCGCCGAAGCGATCGCTACGCTCGCAGCCAGGTTGCGTGCGCTGCGTGATGCAGCCCGGTCGGCAGATGCGCTGGGTGCGGTGCGCTGAGGGCAAGGTCTTTCGATGCAGAGCCGCGCGTGGCTGGGCTGTTTCAGCGCGGCGACGGTGGCCCGCGGGCGGCGAGATTTCGCCCTATTCACGCAGGCCGGCGCTGGTATCATGCGCGGTTCGTCTTCCAGGGCGATTCAGTCGGCCAGGATCGGTCTTGGCCGCGCCCGGATCGAATCCAAGGACTGTCTTGCCGGGCAGTCCGAGTCCGCAAGCGCGAGCTTGCCGGCGCAGAGATCACCGCGCGGTAGCGCCGCGCATGGCGGAACAGCATCCATATGGTCAAGGAACTGGTGAAGCGCTTTCAGGCGGATGGCGAGGAGATCGAGCGAGCGGTTCAGGAAGCCCTCGGCACACGGACGGTGGACGACGTTGCGAAGTTCTACGAGGAGTCGATTCGCAACTTCGAGGTCGACCAGATCATCAAGGGCAAGGTGCTCAAGATCACCAACAACGAGGTGATCGTCGACATCGGTTACAAGTCCGAGGGCACCATCTCGCTGTCGGAGTTCGAGAACGCCGAGGAGCTGAAGCCAGGCCACGAGGTCGAGGTGCTGCTGGAGGCGATCGAGGACGAGTCGGGCATGCTCATCCTGAGCAAGCGCAAGGCGGATCGCCAGCGCGGCTGGGAACGCGTCATCCGCCACAACAAGGAAGAGGACATCGTCAAGGGCAAGGTGATGCGCAAGATCAAGGGCGGGCTCTTGGTCGACATCGGTGTGCCGGTGTTCCTGCCCGCCTCGCAGGTCTCGATCCGCCGCACCGGCGACATCGGCGAGTTCGTCGGCAAGGAGATCGAGTGCAAGATCATCAAGATCGATGAATCGCGCATGAACATCGTCGTCTCGCGGCGCCGGCTGCTCGAGGAGCAGCGCGAGAAGATGAAGCAGGAGCTGCTCGCGACGCTCGAGCCCGGGCAGGTGCGCAAGGGCGTGGTGAAGAACATTGCGGACTTCGGCGCGTTCGTCGACCTGGGAGGCATCGACGGCCTCTTGCACATCACCGACATGTCGTGGGGCCGCATCGGCCACCCGTCGGAGATGCTGAAGATCGACGAGGAGATCGAGGTCAAGGTCCTCAAGTTCGACAAGGAGCGCGGCCGCATCGCGCTCGGCCTGAAGCAGCTGCAGCCGTCGCCGTGGGAAGGCATCGATCAGAAGTACCCGGTGGGCAGCCGCCATCGCGGCCAGGTGGTGAACATCATGCCCTACGGCGCATTCGTCAAGCTCGAGGAGGGCGTCGAGGGTCTGGTGCACATCTCCGAGATGTCGTGGACGAGGCGCGTCAACCATCCTTCCGAGATCGTCAACATCCAGGACGATGTCGAGGTGATCGTGCTCGAGGTCAACAAGGACAAGCAGGAGATCTCGCTCGGCATGAAGCAGACCGAGCAGAATCCCTGGACCCTGGTGGAGGAGCGCTATCCGGTCGGCACCGTCATCGAGGGGCGCGTGCGCAACATCACCAACTACGGCGCCTTCATCGAGATCGAGGAGGGCATCGATGGGTTGCTGCACGTCTCCGACATGTCGTGGACGAAGAAGATCAACCACCCCAACGAGATGATGAAGAAGGGCGACCTCGTGCGCGCCGTGGTGCTCTCGGTCGACCCGGAGAAGAAGCGCGTCGCGCTCGGCCTGAAGCAGCTGAGCCAGGATCCATGGCAAACCGAGATCCCGCGCAAGTTCAGCGTCGGCGACCTGATCTCCGGCGTGGTGACCAAGATCACCAACTTCGGCGTGTTCGTCGAGATCGAGGACAACCTCGAAGGGCTGCTGCACATCTCGGAGCTGGGCGTGGGCCGCAAGGTGCACAACCCCGAGGAGGTGGTCAAGGTCGGCGATCAGATCAAGGTGCGCATCCTCAAGGTCGATCCCGATGAGCGCAAGATTGGCCTGTCATTGATCGAGATCGAGAAGTCCGCCCCGACGCCGCCGCCGTCCGCGGTCACCACGCCGGAGACCGGTGAGGTCCCGGGCGAGGGAGGGAATCCGGATGAGGAGTCGGTGGGCTGAGCGCGCGGCCGCTCCTCCGCGCGCCGCGTCGTCGGTCCTGCTGCTGTGGCTCGCCGCGGCTTGCCGCAGCGGCGACGTCGCGCCGGACGCAACCACTGCCCAGGCGGCGCAGCGGTCCCCGCAGCTATCAGACGCCATGTTCGCCGAGGGGGTCGCCACGGTGGAGCGAGCGCTTGCGGCCGGCCGGTTCGTCGAGGCGCGCGAGCTCGCGAACGACCTGATGCAGCAGCGGCCGCCGGAGCGGTTCCGGGCGTGCCTCGAGCAGCTGCAGCGCGAGACGCTCCAGGCGCAGAGCCACTCGGTGCGCCGGCTGTCGCTCAGCGTCGCGCCCGCGCAGCAGAATGCGTGCTTCGGCGATCCGCTCGCGCTGGTGTTCACGGTCGAGAACGCCGGCGGCGTCGAGCTCAGGATTCCCGCAAGCGGCGGCGACCTGCTGAGCGCACTCGGACTGCGGACGGCCGAGCGCAGCCTGGTACGGCTGCAGCGGCAGGAGATCAGCTACGACGGGCTCGGTATCGAGTGGAGCGAGGCGACCAGCACCGACCACGAGCTGCCCGCGGACCTCGCGCTGCGCCCCGGCGATCGGTTCGCCTGGCAGCGCACGGCGGAGCCCTCGGCGCGCGGTGTGCGCAAGGCGCCGTTCCGCGTGGTCGAGCCGAGGCCGCTGCGGCCGCCGGTGGTGGAGGCGGAGGGCGGTTCGGCGCACTACTATCCGGTGCACTCGGCGAAGACGCGGTTGTTCCTGTGGCCGGAGGCGCGCTTTGCCACTGGGCTGCGGCGTGCCGACGTCGAGGCGGCGCTGCAAGCGGACCAGGCGCGCGAGGTGTTCCTGGCGCTGTTGAGCTGCGCGGCCGGCGAGCGTCGCGCGGCGATGACGAGCGCGCTCGCGCTGGCCCCGCACGCCTCTGACCGACTCGCCGCGCGGTCCTGGCGGCGCTGCATCGCCTGGATCGCGCGAGCTCGGCCCAGCATCGAGCGATGGCAGAGCTGGTGGGAATCCGAGGGCGGGCGGACTACGTTCTGGTGGGAACGCAATCAAGAGGGCTAGCGCGTGGGCGACATGGACACCGGGATCGCGGACGTGGTCGAGCGGCAGCTTCAGGTCGTGATGCGCGGCGTGGTCAAGTGCGTCGATGAACACGAGCTCAAGGGCAAGCTCGCGCGCTCGCTCGCGAGCAAGAGGCCGCTGCGCATCAAGCTCGGCGTCGATCCGACGGCACCCGACATCCACCTCGGCCACACCGTGCTGCGCAAGCTGCGCCAGTTCCAGGACCTCGGTCACTGCGCCGTGCTGATCATCGGCTCGGCACGGCGATGGTGGGCGACCCCACCGGCAAGGACTGCCACGACCGACGCTGACCGCCGACGAGGTCGACCGCAACGCCGTCTACCTCGAGCAGGCCGGCAAGATCATCGACTCGCAGCGCACCGAGATCCAGAAGAACGGCGACTGGTTCCGCGCTATGCTCTTCGACGGTCAAGCTGGCCGCGCGTTGCATGACCGTGGCGCGCATGCTCGAGCGCGGATTTGTTCCAGACACGGCTGCGCGAGGGTGTCTGATCAGCATCCACGAGTTCATCTATCCGCTGATGCCCAGGGCGGACTCGGTCAAGGCGCGCCGATGAGCTGGGCGGAACTGATCAGCTGTTCAACCTGCTGGTGGCCGCGACCTGATGCGCGAGGAGGGGATGGAGCCGCAGGTGTGCCTCACCACGCCGCTGCTCTCCGAGGGCCGATGGCATCGCCAAGATGTCGAAGAGCCTCGGCAACTACGGGCGTGGACTTCGAACCGGGCGACATGTTCTGGCAAGATCATGTCGATTCCGGACGCGCTGATGGATGAAGCTACCTGCTCTTGCTCGACAAGAGCGTGAGCGAGATCGAGACGATGCTGGTGCACCAGACCCATCCCAAGGAGGCGAAGGCGATCGGCGCGTGCGGTGACGGCGAGTTTTCACGGCGAGCCAGCCGGCGCGGCGGCCGAAGAAGCCTTCGAGCGGGTGCGTTCCGCGACCGCGAGCTGCCCGAATCGATCGAGCGTCGTGATCGCGCCGATCAGCTCGACGACGGAAACATCTGCGCGGTGCGGCCTGCAGCTCAGTTCGCCAAGAGCAATGGGAGGCGCGGGCGTCTGATCGAGGGCGGTGGCGCAAGCGTGGGCCAGGAGAAGGTCACCGACGCCGAGCTGCGCGTGCCGCTGGATGAGCCGGTTCTGGTGCAGGCTGGCAAGCGTCGGTTTGCTCGTTGCCGTCGCTGCCCTCGTCATGAGGCCGCCAGCACTGAACGGGTCCACCGCATGGAAACGCGATGATGCTCGTAGGTGCCGCCCCAGCCATCCTGGTTCTCGCCCTCGGCGCTGGCAGCGAGACCGGGTCGTTCAGCGTCGAGAACCTGGAGCGGCCAATCGCTCCCGGTACCGTGAGGAGCGCGACGGCGCGCGTGACCGGCCCGCGACCCGAGGACGCCAATCGCGACGGTGCTGGCGCGGCGTTGCGCTCACCGCGCGTGGAGAGCTGGTATGGCTGGCAGCCGAGGCTGCCAAGGTTCGACACGAGTGCCGACCGGTGCCGAGTGATCGTGGAGCAGCCAGGTCGAGCCCGACCCGACCGCAGCTCCGGCCTCGCGGTGGCGCTCGCGGATCATCCCGAGGTGGCGCCCAAGAACCCGCGGCGCGCTGCTGTCCCAGAGCGCGCCGGCAGCGCTCGGGGCGGCCTACGCCGAGCAATACATGCGCGAAGATCCAGCTCCTCGCCATGACGGGATCGCATGGCGGCGTGCTGACCGGTTTCTATCAGGACAGTTCCGGCCGCCACCAGCTCGCCGACGACATGGCCGAGCGACTCGCGGCGATGGCGAACGACGATCGGCTGAACCACACCGTGCGGCAGCTTGCGATCATGGCCCTGAACGAGTCGGGCGACCCTCAGCTCCAGAACAAGCTCAAGCCGCTCATCATCGATGTCGCGGAGGAAGTGGCGAAGGAGCTGCGGCGCTCCCAGCTCGCTGCGCCGCCAGCGAGCGACGCCGAGCAAGTCGACTACCAGAGGGTGCTGCTCAGCCGCTATGCACGCTATGCGCTTGCCAAGGCAGGCTACCTTGGACGCGGTAAAGGCAGGGGAGAAGATCAAGGAGTACCAGAGCCGGTTGCGGATGCGCTCGAGCGCCTGGCGCCGAGAAGGCTGGTGCCGAGCTGATCGACCTGCCGAACGACCAGCTCGTGAAACTGATGGAGAGACCAAAGGACCCGAGCCAGCGCGCCAGGATCGATGCGCTGCGCGACGCAGCGCTCGCGCCGATGACGCTCGGCGTGCAGCTGCACATTGCCGACATGATGTTCGAGATCGCCTACCACTACCAGCAGCTCAAGCGCTACGACGATCGCATCCGCCAGTATCATTTCCTGCGTTTCCTGTTCGAGCAGTCGCAGTCCGGCAACATGCCGCAATCGGCGCGCTACAACCTCGCCTGCATCTTCGCCCTGCGCGGCGACAAGGAGCGGGCGCTCGACGAGCTCGAGGCGGCGGTGGCGATCGGCTACTACGACTTCGAGTGGGCCATGGAAGATCGCGACCTGGCGTCGATCCGATGAGCCCCGCTTCAAGAAGCTGGTCGGCATCGGCGGGTGGCCGATGCTTACCTGGCTCCAGCGCAGTAGCTGCGCGAGGTAGCGGCTGTAGAACCTGATCACGCTCGATGCGACCAGGATCAACACCACGGCGTAGAGCCCGCCGGTGACCAGGCTCACGAGGCGCGTTCGTCCGCGCGCCACGTCGTCGGCGTAGAAGGCCTCCACCTTGCGCAGCGCCTCGCTGGAGTGCGCCGGTCTGCTCGCCCACCCGACTACGCCTGGAGCTCGCCGTCTTGCAGCAGCGAGATGCCCGGAGCGCCGGCGCGACCGGGTTGCCGCGGCGCCTGCCGCCGCGAGGAGCAGCTTCCTCGAGCTCGCGATTGCGGCACCGATCGGGCCGCAAGCTCGGCGGCCCGCGGCAAGCCGACGCCTGCGTCGCAGGCCATGCAGGGCGCGCACGTAGCGCAGCAGCGCGGTCTGCCGCAGGCTGCCCACCAGCGGCCACGAGAGCAGGAGCGATCCACCAGCGCCTGTCCGGGCGCGGACGCACAGAGCCATGCGAGCAGGGCGATCAGGGCATAACCTGGCACGAGCACGCCGAGGATCGCGAGCAGTGCGCTCGAGCCGCCCGCGAATGCGACCAGCCCGTTCACGAACGCGAGCAGGTGAAAGACGAGCACCGGGTAAGCCAGGCGGGCGATCACGGCGGTGAGATCGCGCGAGGCCTGCTCGGCGCCATCGGCGAGCGTGCCAAGCACCTCGGCGAGCGCGCCCGACTGCTCGGCTGCGATCAGGAGCGGCACCTCGCGTGGGTCGACCAAGGGCGGCTCGCCCCGGGTCAGGGCCTGGTGCACCGGAGCTCCCTGCTGCAGGAGCGCTGCCGCCTCATGGCAGGCGCGCGCCAGGCGCGGCGGTCCGCGTCCGCGATGCAGCAGCGAGAGCGCCTCGACGGGAGTGATCCCCGACCGGAGCGCGGTGGCGAGCGAACGCAGGGCGAAGCTGCGGTCACGGAGCGTGTTGAATCGTCGCAACATCGGGTTCCAGTGCGGGGTTCATGTCATAAGTGCAATCAAGATAGCAGGATACAGCATGGTGCGCGACCGGCGCCTTCGCCCAGGTTGTGCTGGCGCAGCATCGTATCGCCTGTCCGACTCTGATGCGATGACGTAAATTACGTCACTTAATGTTCTTATGTCGATCGACTCCCGGCCTCGGGCCGGCTCGGCAGTGGTCCATCACTTGTTAAGCGATCCACACTTCCACAGCGTCATCGAGCGGTGTCGGAGTCATTCCCCTCCCCAACCGCCATCTCCGGCATCATTTGGTGGCCTGTGGAAGAAGAGGTTCCCTCTGTGCTCGGGGGAACCTCTTTTTCTTTCTGCATGCCCGAAGCATGCACAGCACACCTGGCGGACGCGCGGCTCGGTTTGGCGATCAGTCCGCCGCACCCGACTTCCGAACAAGTGCAGAGGGTTCGAACGAGCGCTCGCACGAGTTTCGTCGCTCGGATGTGGGGCCGGTCGGTGGAATACTGGGCGGAGACTCGACAGCCATGGCAACCGTCGGCAATCGCCGCAGCGGCGACTCGGGGGGTAGTTCGTCGATGCCACGTGAAATGCAGGGGATCGACTTCCAGAGCCAGGACCCCGGGCTGTTCAATTACCCTCAGATCCTGCATCTGCTCAAGGTCGAGTTCTCCCGCGCGCGCCGCTATCGCTACCCGCTCTCGTGCCTGCTGGTGCAGATCGATCGCCTGGAGAACCTGCGCGACCTGTACGGCATTCACATGAAGGAGATGGTGCTCGATCAGGTGGTGAGCGTGATCCGCGTGAACAGCCGTTCGTGCGATTTCCTCGGCAAGACGGGCGAGCGTCTGATGATGGTCCTGCCGCACACCGACGGCGAGGGAGTGCGCGCGATCGCCCGGCGCATCCAGGAGAAGCTCGGCCAGCTACGGTTCGAGGTGGATGGCCGCGGCATCACCGTGACCGCGAGCATGGGTGGTGCGACCTACGAGGATCATGCCTCGATCTTCTTCGACACCGTGATCAAGAACGCGGAGACGGTGCTGAACCAGGTGATCCAGAGCGGCGGCAACGGGTTTCGGCTGTTCATGCCGTCCGCCGTCCCGCCGACGCCGTGAACCTCCCGCCTGGAAAGACTGCCGGGCCCTCCGCCAGATTGACCGGGGCGGAAGGCCCGACAGATTAGGAGGAAGCATGATGCTCCTTCTATCGGCCGGCCGCCCGCGCGGCTGTATGGGAAAAAGCCAGGATCATCTCAGCCCCGGTCACTCCCGTCGATTTCGACCTATCACCGCTCAGCCAGGCGCGTAATCGAACCCGTCCGGAACGGCTCCCCGGCGCGCCGCGCTGGGGCGTTTCGCTTCGTTGACACGGTTCGCGGCCCTTCTATACTGCCAGGTTCCAGCGACCCATGGGTCTTCACTGGCCCGTGCCCCGGTTCCACCGGGAAGATCCCAGCCACCGAGGGATTGGATTGGTTCGCTCCGGCCCACCGGCAAAGGGGGGTCGTGCTCTGCTGTTCCGCTTCCGCCGTTTCCGCTTCGGCCGTCCGCGGTAGGGCTGCCAGGTGACAGGCAGCTCCTGGCTCCGCACCTGCCGTCGGCAGCCGCGGGCAACCCCGCTCGGTCGCACGAGGAGAGTAAAGACGTCATGATCAAGGTGAACGGGCTCACGAAGAGCTACGGCCCGAACAAGGCCGTCGACAACATTTCGTTCGAGGTCACACGCGGGGAGATCGTCGGCTTCCTCGGTCCCAACGGGGCCGGCAAGACGACGACGATGCGCGTGATCACCACCTACATTCCCAAGGACACCGGCCAGGTGGAGGTGGCCGGGTCGGACCTCGACGACGATCCGGTCGAGATCCGCCGCCGCATCGGCTACCTGCCGGAGTCGGCACCGCTCTACCTCGACATGGGCGTGGTGGATTACCTGAAGTGGGTGGCCACGATCCGCGGCATCGCCAGCGATCAGCGCATGAACCGCATCAAGCACATGGTCGACGTGTGCGGCCTCGAGAAGGTGCTCGACCGCGACATCGGCCAGCTGTCGAAGGGGTTTCGCCAGCGCGTCGGTCTCGCCTCGACGCTGATGCATGACCCGGACATCCTGGTGCTCGATGAGCCCACGACCGGCCTCGATCCCAACCAGATCGTCGAGATCCGCGAGCTGATCCGCGAGATCGGCAAGCAGAAGACGATCATCTTCTCGACGCACATCCTGCCCGAGGTGCAAGCGACTTGCAGCCGCGTGATCATCATCAGCGGCGGCAAGCTCGTGGCGGACGGCACTCCCGATGACCTGGTGTCCGCGGCGCGCGGCCAGGCGATCTATCGCGTGAGCATCAAGGCGAGCACCGACAAGGCACGCGCCGCGATCGAGAAGGTGAAGGAGATCACCCGGATCGAGAACACCGGCGGCGCGCAGGGCTACAGCCACCTGAAGGTGGTGGGCGCGAGCAAGACCGACGGCGAGCTCGGTGAGCAGATCTTCCAGGCCGTGGTGCAGTCGGGCCTGGTGATGACCGAGCTCAGCAAGGAGTCGATGTCGCTCGAGGAAGTGTTCACGAAGTTGACGGTGGGAGGCAATGCATCATGAGGAATATCGTCGCCATCACGATGAAGGAGCTGCGGATGTACTTCCGCACTCCGATCGCCTACGTGATCATTGCGCTGTTTCTCGGGTTGACCGGCTGGTTGTTCTTCTTCGGCAGCAAGTTCTTCCTCGGCAGCGAGGCGACCATGCGCGCCTTCTTCGAGCCGCTGCCGTGGATCTTCCTGATCTTCATCCCGGCGATCACGATGCGCCTGTGGTCGGAGGAGAAGAAGGTCGGCACGATCGAGGTGCTGTTCACCATGCCGGTGCGCAGCTTCGAGGCGGTGCTCGGCAAGTTCTTCGGCGCCGTCCTCCTGGTCGCCGTGATGCTCGCCCTGTCGTTCTCCATCCCCGCCGTGGTGGCGTACGTGGGCGACCCCGATCCGGGGCCGATCTGGGGCGGCTACGTCGGCGCCCTGCTGCTCGCGTCCGCGTATGTCGGCATCGGTCTGTTCGCCTCGAGCCTGACCGAGAACCAGATCATCGCCTTCTTGACCGCGGTGGTGATCGGCTTCTTCTTCTTCATCCTGGACAGCAGCGGTCTCGAAGGATTCGTGCCCTCGTTCGCGAAGCAGTTCTCGCTCAACTACCACTTCGACAGCGTCGGCCGCGGCGTGATCGATCTGCGCGATCTCGCCTACTACGCGTCGTTCTGCGGCTTCTTCCTGGTGCTCAACGCTGGCATCCTGCGCGGCCTGCGCAAGCAGGCGGCAATGACCGTGGGGCTGATCACCGCGGTGCTGGTCATCGCCAACGTCGTGCTGACGCCGGTGCGCGTGCGCCTCGACCTCACCGAGGGCGGGCTCTACACCTTGCACGCAGACACCAAGAAGCTCTTGCAGCGCGTCGACGACGATCTGAACGTGAACGTCTACCTGACGCCGGCGGAGGAGATGCCGCCCGAGTTCGCGAGCCTGCCGCGCGACATCCGCGACTCGCTCGACGAGTTCCGCGCTTACGCCAAGGGCCGGCTGAACGTCAAGATCATCAACCCATCCGCGAGCGACAAGCACCGCGAAGAGGCGGAGAAGATGGGCATCTTCCCGATCGACGCGAGCGTCGTGGGCAGCGAGTCGCTCACCTACAAGAAGGTCTATCTCGGTCTGGTGGTCGAGTACGGCGACAAGACCGAGAAGCTCGCGGCGATCACCAATCCGCAATCGCTCGAGTACGACCTCGCGGTGGCGATCAGCAAGGTCACCCGCGCGACCAGCCCGCAGATCGCGTTCAACGTCACCAACTCGATCCCGCCCGGTCTGCCGCCGCAGTTCCGCCAGCAGTTCCAGCAGCAGAACGAGGACAAGCACGACGTCTACGGCGACTACGAGGTGCCGCGCAAGCTGGTCGAACTGCAGTTCGGCAACAAGGGCGCCACCACGGTCAAGCTCGATGCGCCGGTGCCGCCGGAGGTGGAGACCCTGGTGATCTGCAACGCCGACGGCGTGAACGATGTTGGCCAGTTCTACCTCGACCAGTTCATCATGCGCGGCGGCAAGGCGATGTTCCTGGTCGACGGCGCGAACATGGAGGGCGGCCGCGGCATGCCGCGCGACCCGAAGTGGGACGACTTCTTCACCCATTACGGCTTCAAGGTCAACAAGGACGTGGTGCTCGACAAGCAATGCGAGATCGTCACGATCCCGGAGCGGCGGGGCCCGTTCATGGTGCAGCTGCCGGTGCGCTATCCGCCGTTCGTGATCGTCACCGACATCGATCAAGCGCACCCGATCACGCGCGGCTTGAAGACCATGCTGATGACCTGGCCGGCATCGATCGAGCTCTCGCCGCCGCCCGGCGTCGAGGGTAGCGTGCTGGCGCGATCGAGCGAGCAGGCCTGGAAGATGGAGAACGTCTTCATGCTCAATCCGTCGCCGCCGATCGAGCCGCCGCAGAAGGGCCTGCAGAAGTTCAATCTCGTGGGCGTGCTCACCGGCAAGTGGAAGTCCTTCTACGCCGAGCGTCCGCTGCCGGAAGCGCTGCAGCCGAAGGCGGAGGCGCCCAAGACCGAAGGGTCCGACGACAAGGCCGGCGACAAGAAGGAGACCGGCGCGGCGCCCGCGGCCCCCGAGCCCGAGGCGCATGCGAAGGAGAAGGAAGCCGGCAAGGCGGATGGCCCGAAGCCGGACGGCGATTCCTCCGCGGCGAAGCCCGCCGATGGTCAGGCCAAGCACGATGGCGGCAGCGGCATCGCGCAGGAGACCGATGTGCCGGGTGGCGGCATCGTTCGGCAGGAGCCGAAGCCGCCGGAACAACCTCCGGCCGAGCCGCCCAAGGCAGATGACAAGCCGAAGGCGGAGCCGCAACCGGCAGAACCGAAGGCCGACGGCTCGCAGAAGACCGAGCCGGCGCCGGACGACCAGAAGAAGAACGTCCCCGGCCGGGCGCCGCAGTCACCACCCGTGCCTGGCGCGGGCTCGACCGAGGCGAAGAAGCCGCCGGAGGTGGTCAAGGAGTCACAGAAGCCCACGACGATCGTGGTGATCGGCACCTCGAGCATGATGGCCGGCAACTACGCCGGGCCCAACCAGACGTTCTTCGCGAATGCGGTCGAGTACCTGACCGTCGGCGACGAGCTGCTCGGCGTGCGGGCGCGGCAAGCTCCGTCGCGCAAGTTCGAGGCGCCCGAGCAAGGTACCCGGCGCTTGCTGCAGTTCGCCGGCACCGGTGTCGTGCCGGTGCTCACGGTCCTGTTTGGTTTCCTGTCCTATCTCTACCGCCGCAATGTGCGTCGCAAGGGAGTCTCGCTATGAGTGGTACAGCGAAAGAGAAAGCCAAGAAGCTGAATCTCATGCTGGCCGCTGCATTGGTCGTGCTCGCGGTCGGCTTTGGCATCGCGTATTTCGGCTTCGGTCTGGGTCAGATCTACGACAAGGTCGAGGCCGGATCGAGCGAGCCCTTGTTCGGCAAGATCGACAAGAATCAGATCCAGAGCGTGTCGATCAAGGGTCCCAAGGAAGAGGTCGAGCTGAAGCGCAAGTCCGAGAAGGACTGGGTGGTGGCCACGCAGCGCAAGAAGGTCGAGGGCAAGGACGAGTGGAAGGCCTCGAGTGGTGACTACAAGGCCGACCAGAACTCCGTCGACAGCGTGCTGCGCGAGCTCACCGAGCTCGGCTCGGGGCGCATCATCTCGCGCAAGGCCGACGGCCTGGACAAGTACGAGCTCGACGACGCGAAGCGAGTGCACGTGGTCGCGAACGGTGCCGGCGAGGTCGTGCTCGCCGACTTCTTCGTCGGCAAGAGCGCAGACGACATCACCGGCTGCTTCATCCGCAAGTCGGACGACACCGGCGTGCGCAAGATCGATCGCAACATCCGCCTCACGTTCGACAAGGGCGCATCGGGCACCGAGTCGTGGCGCGACCGCACCGTGCTGAGCATCGACGACCAGACCAAGATCACGGGCTTCGTGGTCGAGGGCGGCGGCCGGACCGTGAGGCTGGCGCGCGCGGCCAAGCCTGCCGAGCCGTCGAAGACCGAGGACAAGGACAAAGAGAAGAAGGAAGGCGAGGCCAAGGCCGAGGAGCCGAAGCCGCCCGAGAAGGACGCCTGGGAGATCCTCGAGCCGATCAAGGGGCCGATCGAGTCGTGGATGGCGGACAGCCTGAAGCGCAACGTGGCGCCGATGCAGGCCGACAGCTTCTACGAGGGCGACAAGAAGGCCGCCGATCTCGGCCTCGATCCGCCCGAGTACAAGATCACGATCCAGATCGAAGGCAAGGATCCGGTGGTGGTGCACGTCGGCAAGGAAGAGGACAGCAAGCGCTACGTGCAGGTTCCTGGCCAGGCCACGATCTTCCAGTCGAACTCGTGGCGAGTGCGCGAGTTCATCAAGGAACCGAAGGACTTCCTGACCGCGGCTGCCAAGAAGGAGCTCGAGGACAAGGAGAAGGCGGAGAAGGAGAAGGCGGACAAGGACAAGGCCGCCACCAACCCGCCGCCGGCGGCACCGGAGGGCGAGAAGAAGCCCGACGCTCCAGCCGATGGCGGTGGTGCGCCATCGTCGTCCGTGAAGCCCGCCGACAAGCCGTCCGGCAAGGATGGTGGCTAGCCTTTAGACTTCGCTCTCCGGCATCACGCCATCCTTCGGCAAGCAGCCGCATGGGTTGTCGCCTCGAGCCCGTGCGGCTGCTGCTCGCTCAGCGCTCGACCGCGATGCACGCCGAGACCGCGCGCACCACGGCGTCGTCATCGAAGAGCACCGCGGCCGCATACAGCTCCGGTACGTCGAGCAGCTCGCGCGGGATCGTGATCGACGTCCACTCGCGCTCGACGCGCCCGCGCAGCTGTGGAACGTCGTTGGCCTTGAGCGAGATCTTCTCGTCGATGCCGATCGGCAGCGTGATCCCCCCGAACGCGATCGGCGGATCGCGCCTGGTGGAGAGCAGCACATCGAAGATGAAGCCCACCGGCGCCGCGAGCTTGAGCTCGCCCGCGGCGTCGCAGGACAGCGCCACCCGCTGATCGAGCTTGGGTGCCGGTGCCTCGAGCGGCGGCGGCAGCCAATCGATCAGGTTGAGCGCGCGGAACCGCGCCAGGATCGCGTCCACCATCAGCGCATAGCCGCGGGCGTTGGGGTGGTGGTCGCTCGCGTACATCAGCGCCGCGTAGCCACCCTGCTCACGAAAGCGCGCACGGAAGTCCGCACCATGATCGACCAGCGGTACCTCGAGCTCGCGGCTGAGATCGCGTGCGACCTCGTTCACCGTGACGAGATGGCGGCTCGGCCTCGGACGCGTACGTCGCGAGGATCGGCCACGCACCGCTCGCGCGCACGAGCGCGATCATCGCCACGCAGGTCAGCACGTGTGCTCTGCGCGAGCAGGGCTGCGTCGTCCGCTGCGGCGAGCGGGCTGCCGTGCACCGTCGAGCTGCCGTCTGCGGTCTCGACCTCGAGCGAGCTCGCATCCTTCTGCTCGAGCCGGAAGCGCTGGGTGCCGCGCCAGCGCGCGGCGACGATGCGCAGGAAATGCGCGAGCGCGCTGTGCTGCAGCAGCCAGCGGTCGAACCCGGCACCATCGCCGACGTTCCAGGTGTTGTTGATGCCGCCGAGCAGCAGCACCACCTGCGGTCGCAGCTCCTCGAGGAAGGCCGGCAGCGCGGCGCGCATCTGCCCGGTCGCCCAGCCAGGGACACCGCGGTTCGCCACCTGGAAACCGGCGGGCGAGAGCTTGCGCAGCCGTTGCCGCAGGATCGCGGGATAGCTGCGCAGCTCGGATTCTGATGCAGGCCGTAGGTGTTGGAATCGCCGACGCACAGGATGCGAAGCGCGCCGGCGCGCGGCTCTGCCGGATCGAACCGCACGCGCGTGAACATGGCGCCGACGCGGAGCGCGCCCTCGAGCGCCAGGAGCAGCAGCACCACGCCGCCGAGCGCGAGCCCGAGCCGCTTCAGCAAGAGCTTCATCGGTAGCGCAGCTCCGCGAGCGCGGGCAGCTTCGAGCCATCCGCCAGGTAGGCCAGGCCGTCGAGCGCCTGACGCACGGCGCTCGGCAGCTGGGTGCTGCCTTGCGCCGATGGCGCGCGCTCGGCGACCTGTGCGAGCATGGCGTTGTAGAGATTGCCCATCGCCTGCGCGCGTGCGTCGCCGGCGGCGATCAGGTTGGTGCGTTCGCCCGGGTCGGCGGCGAGGTCGTACAGCTCGAACCGCGGCTGCTCGCCATGGGCGGTGATGCTGCCGATGAGCTTGAGGCTGCCGTCGAGCAGCGCGCGCATGCGGCCCCTGCAGTCGAGCTCGGCCCACGCGCTGCGACCGTGGGGCTCGCTATCGGGTGCGTGCATCAGCGTGGTCAGGCTCCTGCCCATCATCTGGTCGGGAACGCCCACGCCGCACAGCTCGAGCAGCGTTGGCGCGACGTCGATCAACCGCACGCGGCTCTTGACGCTGACGCGGCGTGGAATGCGGTCGCGCGTGCTCCAGAACAGGATCGGTACGTCGAGTGTCTCGTGGTACAGGTTGGCACGATGCCCCTTCTGGCCATGCTCGAAGAACTCGTCGCCGTGATCGGACACGAGCGCGACGATCACGTCATCGTCGGGCAGGAGCAGCTTGAGCAAGGCACCGATCTGGTCGTCCACCCAGCCGATCTCGCCCTCGTAGAGCCCGCGGTAGTACGCGAGGTCGCCGGGCGGCATGTCGGGCTTGATCGCCGGGTTGTCCATGTAGCCGCGACGTGGCAGATCGCGACGTCCCTGGGTGAACTTCGCGTCGAACGGCGGCGGCGGCAGGTAGTCGTAGTGCACGTCGAAGAAGTGCAGGAACAGGAAGAACGGCCGCGCCGGCCGCGCACGCCACTGCTGCAAGAACTGCTTCGCCTGCTGCACCACGCTCGCCGACGTGCTGTCGCCGTGCGACTGGTCCTCCATCTTGCCGATGAGCTCGCGGTACGCTTCCTCGCTGAGCGAGTCCGCCGCATGCTCGTAGGCGGTCTGGTAGTGGAAGCACGGCTGGTAGCTGTCGAAGCCCAGCGCGAAGCCGAAGATCGGGTCGAGATACGGCGCCGAGTAGCAGCCCTGCGTCGCGTAGCCCGCGCGCCGCAACAGCTCCGGCAGCGGCGTGCCCTGCAGCGCGCTCGGCGGGAACTGGTCGCGCGCCGCGCCATGCACGTCGTCGTACAGGCCGCGCAGCAGCGCGTGGTGCGCGGGCATGGTCCAGGTGGTGGTGCTCACCGCGTCCTCGAACGCGACGCCTTGGTGCGCGAGGTGATCGATGTTGGGGCTGGTCGGGTGCGGGTTGCCGAAGCTCGACAGCCCGTCGCGGCGCAAGCTGTCGATCGAGATCAGGATCACCGACGGCCGGCCGCGCCGGCTTCGAGCAGCTCGCGAGGCAAGCCCACAGCACGAACAGCGAACAGGCGGGCGCCGTGGACGATCTACGCATCGCTCGTTGCCGGCCTCAGTCCCGGCCGTGCTTGATCTTGGGCCAGTACACGCCCTTGCGGAAGCTCGGAGAGTGCAGGTTGTTGTGGCAGCCGTCGCACGCGCGCTTCTGGATGTCGTAGGGCTGCTCCGGCGAGACCATGTGCAGCGAGCCTGGTCCGTGGCACTCCTCGCACGTGACGTTGATCAAGGACGGCGTCTTCTCCTCGCCAGCGAACCCGGTCTGGTAGCCGTAGCCGGTCACGTGGCAGCCCACGCAATCGGGGTCGGCCGTGTAGCCCTTGTCGACCAGCGTCTGCCACGCGTGCATGTGCTTGGAATCGGCGAGCGCCTCGACTGCCTTGGGGTGGCAGTTGCCGCACTCGGCCGAGCCGACGTACGTGCGGCCCTGCACCGTGGGCTTCTTCTCGTAGAAGCGGCCGAGCAGGTTCTCTGCCTTGAGCCGCTGCTGCAGGAGATTCAGCAGGCTCACGATGTCGCCCGAGTCGAACAAGGTCGATTCGACCGCGGGCCATTCGAACTTGAAGGCGGTGGTCTCGCCCGGGCTCAGGTAAGCGACGCCGAGGTACTTGCCGTGCGAGCCGGTGGTGACCAGGAACGGCCGCTCGGTGGTGAGCGCGCTCGGCGTCTCCTCGGAGCTGGCAGCCGCGCCGGGCAAGGCCATCACCACCAGCTCAGGCAGCTGCTTCGCGAGCTCGAGGCCCTCCTTGGCGTCCATCTGCGCGAGCACGATGAGCGGCAGTCCCTTGCCCAGCTCCGCCTGCGCCTTGCGGATCGACGCGAGCGGCTCCGCCAGGGTCGCGCCCGGGTCGGCGTCGCCGAGCAGCCGTTGCTGGCTGAAGCCGATCACGCCGACGACCAGCGCCTCGCCGCCGGGCCAGGGCACCTTCACCCCCTTGGCCAGGGCGAGCTTTGGCTCCGGTTCGAGTCGCAGGTTGGTGGCGAGCAGCGGGAAGCTCACGTCCTTCGCGGCGTTGGCGAGCTCCTCGCGGCCGAGCTTGAGCTCCCACGGCGACACGTTGATCGCGCGATAGCCGATCTCCTCCATCGCCACCAGCATGGTGGCGAACTTCATCTGATCCTGGACGAGCGTGCCCGCCGCGTGCTCCTTGTCGACGGGAAACTCGGTATGCGGGCTGGTCACGCGGCCGTTGGACAGCAGGAGCTGGCTCGTGGCCTTGCGCTCCAGCGCCTTCACCAGCGAGTGGCGCCGCGGCATTCCGCCCAGCATGCCGTTGGTGCACTCGCACGGCTTCAGGTAGCCGTCATCGTCGCCGGTGATGATCACCGCCACCGACGGCAATGCCTCGCCGCTCGCGCGGTCGTGTTGATCGCCCCACAGCTTGCACGACAGCACGAGGATCAGGCCGCTGCAACCCACGACCAGCAGTCTCGGGATCACTTCTTCATCCAGCCCTGGAAGGTGACGTCCTTGGTGGGCAGATCCGGATGATCACTGGTCAGCCGGACGATGCCGCGGAAATAGCGCGCATCGAGCCCCGGCAGCATGGTGATCTTGAGGCGGTACTTGAGGCCGTCATCCAGCGTCACGAGCTCTTGCTTCACGTGATCGCTGTACTTGCCGAGCAGCTCGATCTTGCTGATCCGGTAAGGCACAGCGCGGTTGTCGTTCTTGATCTCGATCTCGCGCGTGGTCTCCTTGTTGCCGTCGATCAAGCCGAAGTCGAGCTTGTCCGGCGAATTGGGATCGCCGGTGTCGAACGTCACCTCGGACGTCACGCTGACGAAGATCGGCACCGAGATCTCCTTCAGCTTGTCGTGGTTGGTCTTGATCACGATCGGCTTCATCAGCGTGCCGAGCGGCGCTTCCTCGGTGATGGTCACCTCGATGTCGAAGGCGGTGGCAGGGGTGGCGCCGGCCGGCGGGGTGCCATTGCCCGCGCCGGGAGCCGGAGCTCCGCCCTGACCGCCGCCGCCGGTTCCACCGGCTGGCGGCGAGGCGCCCGCCGCCGCGGGCACCTCGCGCTTCCAGGTCGCGACGATGAACGGCGCCGGCGTATCGATGCCGGTGATGTCGAAGTTCGGCAGCTTGCTCGCGACCAGCCTGGTGCCGAGCGTCGCCTTGTGGCGGCGCATCACCAGGCCGAATCGCAGCTGCTCGGGGTTCAGCTCGTAGGGCTTCTGCGGGCGCGCCTTCACCGGGATCACGAGCGGATTCTTGGTGCGGTCATTCGAGTAGATGCGCACCTCGCGGCGCACCTCGCCGACCATGCCCTTCGAGTTGAACTCGATGTCGAGCGACGCCTCGTCGCCTGGCTCGACCACCGCCTTGGAGCGGCCGGAGTTGATCTCGACCTGGTTCACCTCGCCGCTCTTGGTCGTGATCCGCGGCACCGTGCACCCGCAGGTGCTCTGGAACTTGACGATCTTGAGCGGACCCTCGCCGGTGTTCTTGATCTTGAGCGTGCGCTTGAGCAGCTCGCCCTGCAGCGAGTCGCCAAAATCGACCTCGTACTCGTTCATCTCGAGCTTCGGCGGCGGACCCTTGAGATCCTCCTCGCTCAAGCCTTCGAGCGCGGGGTCCTTGTTGGCCTGCGGCGGTGCCCCCTCGACCTGCGGCGCGGCCGCCGGTGCGGCACCGCGGATCTTGACCGACAGGGACAGGGTCAGCACCTCGCGCGCCGGGTCATCGCTGAACACCATCGCCTTGCGGCGCACGTTGCCGTTCAGGCTCTTGGTGTCGAGGGTCAACCCGAGCGTCGCCTTGTCGCCGGGCTTGAGCACATAGGGTGCCTTGGGCGCATCGAGCGTCATCACGCTCTTGCCGGCGGCATCGCGCAGCTCGGCCTTGAGCTGCTCCACGGTCGTGGCCAGGCGCTTGATCTGCACGTCCTTCGTGCTCTTGTTCTCCAGCACGAACTCGCGCTGCAGCGTGGGCCCAGGATCGCTCTCGCCAAAATCGTACTCGTACTGGTCGGCCTGCAGTCGCGGTCCCTCGTCATTGGCCCGGGTTGCTGGGCGCGGAGCCACCAACCAAGGCACCGAAGCCAGCGCCAACCCCAACACGCACTTCATTGCGAACATGGCTTTCCTCTACTCAAGTCCAGCAACCTAGCGTTCCCTCTGCCTTCGGCCGTCGTCCAAGGGAGGTGCAGCTCGTTTTCGGTTCGCGGCACTGGCGCGCCCGGAGTGGCGGCCGAAACCAGGACAGCACTCCTTCGCCGGGGAACGATCCCAAGAGCATACGGTTTTGGCGAGCGGGCGTCAGCTCTTTCTTCACCGGCCGAGCCGCCGCAGGGCCGCCCTCGCGGTCTCGTTGTCGGGCTCGAGAGCGAGTGCCTTTGCCAGCGCCTGGCGGGCGAGCTCGGGCGCACCGTGGCGGTCATGGAACAGGCCGAGCACGAGCCATGCGGTCGCATCGCGCGGTGCCTTGCGGGCGGCCTCCTCGAGCAGTGCAGCGGCGTGGCCGGTGTCGCCCTCGAGATCCATGACCCGGCCCAGCGCGAGCAACGAGCGCGGCTCGCGGCCGTCCTGCTGCACGAGCTCGCTCAGCACCTCGCCGGCCGCCGCCAGGTCCTGTTGCTTGCGCAGCGCCTCGCCCAGCACGAACAGGACATCGCGATAGCACGGCAAGCGCCGCTCGAGCCCTGGCGACCGGCGACCGAGCGCACCGCGCGCAGCTGCGTGATCGCGGTGCTCAAGTCGCCTCGGTCGAATGCCTGGCGGCCGAGCTCGAACCGCACCTCGAGGTGGCGCGGGTCGGTGCGCGGCGTCGCTTGCAGCACCTCCTGGTACAGCTGGTTCGCCGCCTCGACCTCGCCGCGCGCGAGCCGGACCCCGGCGAGCGCCAGGCGCGCCTGGATCGAGCCTGGCCACACCGCCAGCGCGCTCTCGAACAGACTCTCCTGGGAGCGCCAGTCGTGGCTGCGCGCGAACGTCGGGCCCGCGAGCGGGACGACCAGCAGGAACCCGAGCCGCCGCCAGCGCCGCGGGATCAAGCTCACCAGGGCCAGCACGAGGCCGATCAACGGCAGGTACAGAAACCGCCCGCCACCAGCGCCTTCACGCGCACCAGCAGGTTCGACGTGGGGAACAGCGCCACCAGGAACCACGCCAGCCCGAGCGGCAGCCAGGGTGCCCGCTCACGCAGGGCGAGGCAGAGGAGCACGATCAGCACCGTGGCAGCCGCGGCGGTGACGAGGAACCCACGAGCGGGCAGGGCGAAGTAGCGATCGCCGTAGTCGACGGTGAGCGGGTGGGGGAACGCACCGATGCGCAGGTACTCGACCAGCGCGCGCAGGACGAAGAGATAGTGGTGCACCTCGTCCGGACCCTGGCGCGCGATCTGCGAGACGGCCGGCGTGGCGAGCGTCGCTTGCCGCAGCACCACGTACGCACCCCCTGCCATGGCAACCAGCGCGACGTCGAGCACGCGGGCGCGGGAGAACCGCTCGCGCAGCGCGAGCTGCAGGATCAGGAGCAGCGCCGGCAGCATCACCGCGAACTCCTTGGCGAGCATGGCGAGCGCCGCGAGCAGCACGAGCGCGAGGCGCGAGCCCGGGCCGGGGCGATCGCTCGCGCGCGGCGCACGTAGACCAGGCAGGCGAGCAGGCTGAAGCAGCCCGCCATGACGTCGCCCCGGCTCGAGATCCACGCCACCGCCTCGGTCAACGCCGGATGCACGGCGTAGAGTGCGGTGACCAGCAGGCGCGAGCCCTCGTCGAACCACCGGCCGGCGCCAAGCAGCAGGTAGAGCGCAGCCACCGTGGCGAGGTGCCACAGCAGGTTCTCCACGTGCGCGAAGGTCGTGGCCTCGCCCGCCAGCGCGTGATCGATCGCGAAGCTGAGCGTGCGCAGCGGCCGGTAGATGTCGCGGTCCTCGCTGGCGCAGAGCGTCCCCGGGTCGGTGAAGAAACGCAGCGGATTGCCGAGCTCGCGGATCGCCGGGTTGTCGCGCACGAATCGATAGTCATCGTACACGAGCTCGCCGCGCACCGCCGGCAGATACGCGCCAGCCGTGACGGCGAGGATCACGAGCAGCCATGGCAGCGAGCGATCGCGGCAGCGATTCACAGGTTATGCAGCGCGAGATCGAGCTCGCGGTGACAGTTCCACCAGCAGCGCTGGCACACCTCGGCCGGCGGCTGCTCGATGCTCGCGCCCGGCTCCTTGCCTGGCATGCCCGAGCTCATCATCGGCACGCACGGGTGGGCGCGGAACCAGGGATCGATCGCCACGTGCGCGCGTGGCGCGCTGCATCGGCTGGGCATCGCTGCGCCGCCGAGGAAGCGCAGCATGCCGCTCAGGTAGCGCCGCGAGTTGTCGAGCCGATGCGCATGGGGTCCGGCGCGTACCCGCGCGACTGCGGCCGCGACCATCGCCACCTCCTGCGGTTGCAGCGGCTGGCCGGTGCGGCCGGTGAAGTCGTGCACCGGCAGGAAGCCGAAGCCGTCGACGCCGAGCGTGCTCGCCACCTCGGCGAATCCCTCGACCTCGCCCGCGTTGGCGCGCGCGAGCGCCATGACCAGACGCACGCGGGTGCGGGCCCGCTGCGCCGCGCGTGCCGCGAGCAGCTGCTCGACGCCGGCCAGCACAAGGACGAACGAGCCCGGGACGCCGCGCAGGCGGTCATGCGTGGCGGCGATGGCGCCGTCGAGCGAGACGTTGATCGAGCAGGGCCGCGCGCGCAGCAGCTCGTCGCAGCGCGCGCGCGTCAGGCGCGAGCCGTTGGTGTTCACGTGGCACAGGAGCCCGAGGCCGGTGGCGGCGGCAACGATCTCGGCGAGATCGTTGCGCAGCATCGGCTCGCCGCCGGTCAGGCCGATCGCCAGCGTGCCGCGGCGGCTCAGGTCGCGGATCGCCGCGAGCAGGCGATCCTTCCTCGGTAGCTCGGCCTCGGCGCGCTGTGGCAGGTCGCACATGCCGCACGCGTAGTTGCAGCGGTACGTGACCGCGATCGTGGCGAACAGCGGCGCGCTGCCGCCAGTGGCGAGGCGAGCGAGATGACGCACGAGCAGCGCGCCGCGCGCGAGCCCACCACGCCGCAAGATCTCGAGCAGGAGCGGCAGGTACGATCGCCTCACGATGCTGGCTCCCACAGCCGGCGGTGATGCGCTCGGCCGCCGGCGGCGATGAGCGCGCGCGGCAGCTGCGCCAGCACGGAAGGCAGCGTGTCGCAGGCGGTGCAGCAGCCGGGGCACGCGCGGCTGGCGATGGTCGCAAGCGCCCTGCTCGCGCGTGCGCTCGCGAGCAGCGGTGAGAGAGCCAGGTCCGTGGTGCGCAGGTTCCCGAGCGGATGGTCCCAGGTGCTGCACGGGTGGACGGTGAGGTCGGCGCCGACGAAGATCGAGGCGGCGATCGCGCGGCACGCGATCGTGGTGCGGCCGGCGGCGAGGTAGTGCCGCAACTGCCGGCGGAACAACCACTCGACCAGCCCGAATGCGTCGCGCGCGACCGCCACGGCGTCGAGCGCGGCGCGCGCCGCGAGCGGCAGGTCGCGCGGCGGGGTGTTGCGGTAGTAGTGCACGGAGTGGTGGGCGACGTTGAGATGCAGGTCGCCGCGGGCCAAGGCTGGCAGCTCCGCGCGCAGGAAGGCGAGCGTTGCCGGCAGCGCGTCCGCGTTCGCGGACGACAGCGTGAAGCCGACGCACACGCGCAGCCCGCGCGCGCGGATCGCACGCAAGCGGCGCAGCGTCTCGAGCGCGCGGTCGCACGACCCGGGCACGCCTGCACCTGGTCGTGCACGGCAGGTGGACCGTCGATGCTGACCGTGACGAACAAGCGCGGCACGCCGAGCGCGAGCAGCGCTCGCACCAGTCGCTCGGTGCGCTCGGATCCTGACCGGCGGTGGGGAAGTCGAGCACGCTCAAGCGACGCTGATGCCGTACCAGGCTCGCGACCACGGCCTCGATGTCGGACCGCGCGAGCAGCTCGCCGCCACTCAGGTTGATCCACGAGAACCAATCGTTGCGCGCGAACAGCTGCTCCAGCTCGGCGAGCGTCGGCCCGGCACTCGGTGCGTTCTCCAGAGCCGGCACATGGCACAGCGCAGATGACACTTCTCGGTCACGATCAGCGTGAGCTTGTAGGGCCGGCGCGTGAGGCCGAGGTGTGCGCGGCCGAGATCGGCGGCGAGGTGTCGATCGGTCCACCTCACGGCTCCTCTTGCACCGGCGGTCGCGCGCGGCTGCTCGAGAGCAGGCGGCGCGCCTCGCGCATGACTTCCTCCACCTCGATGCCCAGCACGCACGCGGGCATCCGGCACGACGAGCTCTTCATGTTCATGTTGGTGAGGCACGGGCTGCACGGCAAGGCATGATGGATGGCGCGCCCGCGCGCGTGCACCGGGCCGTAGAGCAGCGGCGTGTTGGGACCGTAGAGCGCGATGACGTTGGCCAGCACCGCCCCGGCGAGATGCACCGGCGCGGTGTCGTTGCTCACCAGCAGGTCGCACTGGGCGACCAGCTCGATCAGCTCCTGCAGCGTGAGCTTGCCGGCCAGGCTCAAGGCGCGTCCGCCGATCGCCTGCGCCGCTGCCAGCGCCAGATCCCGCTCGCGCTCGCCGCCGGTCACGACGATGGTGGCCTCGAGCTCCTCGATCAAGGCCTTGCCGAGCGCCGCGAAACGATCCACCGGCCAGCGCCGGCCAGGAGATGTCGCCCGAGCCCGGGTGCAGCACCACCAGCGGTGCGTCGCGCCGGAGCGGCGCGACCGCCGCGGCCACGCGCCGCGCGCTCGCGGCGTCGCGCGGCACCCACAGCAACGGCGCGTCATCGACCGGCACGCCCGCCGCCCGCACGATGGCGCCGAACACGGCGATCATGTGGCGGTCGCTCAGGTAGGGAACGCGCGCGTTGAACAGTCCGTGCCGCGACTGACCGGGCGTGCGGAAGCCGATGCGCTGCTTGCAGCCCGCAAGGTAGCCGAGCAGCGCGGTGGTGCGCAGGAACTGCTCGAAGTCGAGGAACAGGTCGGCCCGCTCGCGGCGCAGCCGCAGCATGAGGCGGATCAGGTCGAGCGGCGGCGTGACACCGCGCGAGCGAACCGTGGCGACCGCGTCGAGGCCTGGATGCGCCTGCACCAGCTCGCGATTCTCCTCGAGCGTCACGAACGTGATGTGCGCGCGCGGATAGCGCGCGCGCACGGCGCTCGAACGGCAAGATCATCACCAGGTTGCCGATGCCCCACAGCTTGGCGAGCACGATGCGTCGCGGCTCCACCGGCGTGTGGCTCTGGAACAGCCACATCACGGCGTCGAGTGCGCGCAGCCATGCACCAGCGGTACGCCGATCAACCGATCCAGCAGCTTCTTCAGCTCGAGGCGCGCGAACGCATCCATCAGCTGAACCTCGCGTGGATGCCGAGATCGGCCGCGTCGTGCTCGGCGCACAGCGCGCACACGCTCGGAAACGCGTGTGCGGCGTGTGCCGCGCGCAGCTGGCGGATGGCAGCGCCGTCGAAGATCGCCGCCGGCGTCTGGGTGTGCACGTCGCCGAGCGCGAGCTCTGCCTCGACGTCGACGCAGCACACCGTGACGCGGCCGTCGGCCAGCACCACGAGCGAGCCGCGCCACAGCTCGCGGCACGGCGTGCTGCGCGCCTGCTCCATGCGGGGAATCGCCTGGACCCGATCCACCAGCGGCCGCCATTGTGCGACGAACGCCGCGTATGCGTCGCGCGTGGCGGCGTCGATCACCATCGACACGTCGATCTTGAGGGGTGAGCGGAGCGCGTCGCGGATGCGGCGCAGCTCGAGCACCTGATCGCGCAGCGGTGCGAGCGCCACACCGCGCACCCGCTCGTGCGTGAGCGCATCGCCGTCGATCGAGATCGTGAGCCGTGTCAACCCGCTGGTGCACAGCTCGTGGCAGCGCGCCGCATCGAGCAGCGTGCCGTTGGTGGTGAGCATGGTGCGGATGCCGCGCTCGCTCGCATAGCGCACCATGCCGCCGATCTCGGGGTGCAGCAGCGGCTCGCCCCACTGGAACGGCAGCACGAACTGCAGCGTGGGTGTGGCGTCGATCACCTTGCGGAACAGCGCCGGATCGAGGAAACGCTTGCTGCGTTGCATGCCGCGGTTGACCGGACAGAACGAGCAAGCGAGGTTGCAGAAATTGGTGACCTCGATGTTGAGGCTGGTGAGCCGGTAGCTCGCCGGTGCGCGCCGCAGGAACGCGAGCTCGTTGCGCAGCGCCGCCGGCAGCGCACCGAGAGTCGGGAACTTGATGCGCAGGAGTTCCTTCAGCTCCGGCTTGCGCAGATAGTACTTGGCGATGCCTCGATGCACGATCGAGGCGGCCACTTCCGAGAAGGTCCGGAGCAGCATGGCGAACCAGGGGTCTTTCTTGAAGCGGGCCGGCCCCCGCATCCTAGGCGAGCCGCGCCAACTGTCAATGGCGCCGGCTTGATCAGCGCGGACGCGCGGCGTATCGTCGCTCGCCGCACACCGGTACCTCGATCCCCAGGCCCCATGGAGTGCCCCGTGACCCCTCTCGAGCGCGGCGATCCGGAGATCTTCCAGCTGATCCGCAAGGAGCTGAAGCGCCAGCATGACCATCTGGAGCTGATTGCATCCGAGAACTTCACCAGTCCGGCGGTGCTCGAGGCGCAAGCATCGATCTTGACCAACAAGTAT
This sequence comes from Planctomycetota bacterium, assembly GCA_046349655.1. Classification (GTDB taxonomy): domain Bacteria; phylum Planctomycetota; class B15-G4; order B15-G4; family JAXMBY01; genus JAXMBY01. The sequence continues at coordinate 20,269 of JAXMBY010000015.1, read as the reverse complement.
GCCGAGGGCTATCCGGGTGCACGCTACTACGGCGGCTGCGAGCACGTCGACGAGGTGGAGCGCCTCGCGCAGTCGCGCGCCAAGGCGCTGTTCGGAGCCGAGCATGCGAACGCGCAGCCGCACGCCGGCAGCCAGGCCAACATGGCCGCGTTCCTGGCGATGATGGAGCCCGGCGACACGTTCCTGGCCATGAGCCTGGCGATGGGGGGGCACATCACCCACGGCCTGGCGAAGAACGTCTCGGGCAAGTTCTTCAAGCCGGTGGGTTACGGTGTCGACGAGCGCAGCGAGCGCCTCGATTACGACGTGATCGCCAAGCTCGCCGCGGAGCACAAGCCCAAGCTCGTCGTCGCTGGCGCGACCGCGTATCCGCGCCTGATCGACTTCGCGCGGCTGGCCGAGATCGCGCGGCACAACGACGCTCGCTTGCTGGTCGACATGGCGCACATTGCCGGTCTGGTGGCGGTCGGCCTGCACCCGAGCCCGGTGCCGCACGCCGACGTGGTGACGTTCACCACGCACAAGACGCTGCGCGGACCGCGCGCTGGCATGATCCTGTGCCGCGAGGCCTACGCGAAGGCGGTGGACGCGGCGGTGTTCCCGGGCACCCAAGGCGGTCCGCTGATGCACGTGATCGCGGCGAAGGCGGTGGCGTTGAAGGAGGCGGCGACACCAGCGTTTCGCACCTACCAGGAACGCGTGATCGAGAACGCGCGCATGCTCGCCGACGAGATGGCCCGCGCCGGCTTCCGCGTGGTATCGGGCGGCACCGACAACCATCTGCTGCTCGTCGACCTGCGCGGCGAGGCGCGCAGCGGCGGCCCCTCGGGCAAGCAGGCCGAGGACCGGCTCAACCGCGTGCACATCACCGTCAACAAGAACCTGATCCCCTACGACTCGCGCTCGCCGAAGGAGACGTCGGGCATCCGGCTCGGCTCGGCAGCGCTCACCACGCGCGGCATGGGATCGAACACGTTCCGGCGCATCGGCAACCTGATCGCGCGCGCGCTCAGGAGCGATGCCACCGACAAGGAACTCGATCTGGTGCGCGCCGAGGTGCGCGAGGTCTGCGAGGCGCATCCGCTGCCGTACGCCACCTGATCAATGAGCGCGCAGCACGCGCGCCATCTCGCTCGCCACGATCTGGCAGCCGCGTGCGTTCAGATGGCGATCGTCGAAGATGAACAGCTGCGCGCCGAGCCCGGTCGCGCGCAGCGCGGCGAGCACCTCGATCGTGCCGATGCGCTCCTGATCGAGAAACGCCTTCGCGCGCCGCAGCGGCAGCTCGAAGTCGAGGTCGGCGCCGTCCTCGCCGAGCTGCGCCAGGAGCTTCTCGCGATTGGCGTCGTCCACCGCCAGACGATCCGGCAGCAACACCACATACAGCCGGAAGCCGTGCTCGCGCGCGAGATCGCGAGCTTCGCGGAAGTAGCGCAGCGTGTTCGGCCAGCCCAGCTCCTCGAGCAGCGGCGTCGGCGTCTTGTGGAAGACTGCGAGCGTTCGGCTCAGCACGTCCTCGGTGCCGAGCTTCCACCCGGAGCTGCCCGGCGCCGGCAACGACAGCTCGTCGCGCCGGCTCGCCGACAGGCCGCCGCGGTCCTCGGCGGGCGCCGGCGGCGCAGCCGGGGCGGGAGCGGCTCCTTTGGTGTGCTGCTCGCTGGCCGACTTCCAGCGCAGCAGCAGGTAGCGGTAGAGATGCAGCGGCATCAGCCAGCGATGCAGCGTCGCACGCACCCGCGTCTCGAACGAGTGCGTGCGATCGGCGCGCGCCGTGATCACCAGTCCCTGATAGACTTCCTTCTCGCCCTGGTAGAGGTTGTCGGTGACGTCGTTGGATGGAAAGAACCCGATCGTGACGATGTCCGGTGCGAGGCCGAGCAAGCGCGTGCGCAGCGTCGCGACTTCCTGATCGGTGCCATAGCCGGAGACGCCGGCGTTCAGCACCTCGTAGCGCGGCGTCGGCTCGCCCTGGTTCAAGAGCTTCTCGAGCTGCTGCGGATAGGGACCGTCCTCGCGCAGGATCTGCAGGCCGAACGTCATCGAGTCGCCGAGACACAAGATGCGGGTCAGGCCGGCTGGCTTGGCGATGGCGATCTCGCGATTGCGAAACCCGAGCGCGTTGGTGGTGAAGGTCGTGCCTCCTTGCGTGGCGCCTTGCTTCATGCGCAGGTGGGCGGCGAGCCGGTAGTCCGCAGCGTCGTCGGGCTCGTAGATGCTCATGCCGAAGATGAACGCGTCTTGCGGCGCGAGCTTGCGCACCAGAAGCTCGGCGATGGCGATGCTCACCGCGAACGAGAACAGCACCAGCGTGCCGCGTATCATCCAGCGTCGCATGCGCGCATCGTAGCGACGCGCGCATGCGCACGAAGTAGAAGCGCTCATGCCTGCGGCGCTTGTCCCGGTTCTTCGATCTGGTCCTCGTCTTGGGATGTCGATCGCGTTCGCTCGAACGCGGGTGGCGGTGCATCTGATCCACCCGCAGCGCGTAGCGGCCGGGATGATCGTCGAGCTCGACCACGCGGCCCTTGACCGCACGACCTTGGCCTCGTCGAGGGCGACGCGCAGGATCTCCAGGTAAGTCGATTCCTGGGCGCGACGATCCAGCGGCACGGTGCGATTCTCGTAACGATGGGTAGACCGCGCCGTCCCGCGTGCGGTACTCGCCGCGCTTCTTGTGGAGCAGCTTACTCGACGTGGAGGTGCACGCCAGGCGCCGCGACAGCTCACCGCCGGTGCGATAGAAGTCGGCGCGCCTCGGGGGTCAGCACCCGAACGTAGGAGACGGCGCTCGGCGAACCGCCCATCAGCGAGCCCGAGCAACAGCGACAGCATCAGAGCCTCCCTTGGAGATGGGGCATGGATGCGCAGTCGCTTGCGCGGCGGTGGTTACGGAAGATCCGGTTTTTTTTCGTGCTGCACGAACCGTGCAAAGTGCTCGGCGATGCGTTCGCGGTTCGGGTGCTCGATGATGCCATGCTCGGTGACGATGCCGGCGATGTTCTCGGCCGGGGTCACGTCGAACGCCGGGTTGTACACCGAGATGCCGGCTGGCGCGTTCGTTCATGCGTGACTTCCTCGGGCGCACGCTCCTCGATCGGGATCTGGCTGCCATCGGCGATGCTCAGGTCGAAGGTCGAGGTGGGCGCCACCACGTAGAACGGGATGCCGTGCGCCCGGGCCAGCACCGACACCGAGTACGTGCCGATCTTGTTGGCGGTGTCGCCGTTCATGACGATGCGATCGGCGCCGACGAACACGATGTCGATCTTGCCTCGCATCACCTGGCCGGCCATGCTGTCGCAGGTCAGCGTGACGTCGATGCCGGCGTGCTTGAGCTCCCACGCGGTCGGCGCGATCCCACCAGCAACAGGCGCGTCTCGTCGGCGAACGTGCACCACCTTGCCCTGCGCCGGCGCGGAACACGGCGAGCGCGGTGCCGAACTCGGACGTGGCCAGCCCGCCCGCGTTGCAATGGGTGAGCGCGGTCTGGCCGCTCTCGCAGGCAGGCGCGCGCCGTGCTCGCCCATGCGCCGGCAGATGGCGCGGTCCTCCTCGCAGATGGCATTGGCCTCGGCGAGCAGGGCGCGCGCGATCAGCCACCGAGGCTCGGCGCGGCTCGGCTGCCTTACCTTCATCCGTTTCCAGCGCCCAGAACAGGTTCACGGCGGTGGGCCGCGACGAACAGTACGCCGCCACGTGCTCCACCTCGCCCAGGGCGCGCTGCTGCGGGTCGCGGCAGTCAGGCCCTGGATGCCGAGCACGGGCCGTAGGCCACGGCGATGCCGATCGCCGGCGCGCCGCACCGCGAGCATGATCGCGCGCTCCACATGTCCTGGCGGTCCTGGGCTCGACAGACTCAGGCGCGCGGCAGGCGCGTCTGCTCGACGATCACGGCGACGCCAGGGAGCTCGCCCCGCCATTCGATGGTGCGGATCGGCATGCGGCCTCAGTGCTGGTTCTGCACCAGCTGGTCCTTGCCGAGCGTCCTGGTGCGCAGCTCTTCGCGGTACGCCTGCAGCGCGTCGGCGAGCTGCGCGTCCGCGAGCGCCAGGATCTCGATCGCCAGCAACGCGGCGTTGGTCGCGCCAGCCTTGCCGATCGCCACGGTGGCGACCGGGATGCCAGCGGGCATCTGCACCGTGGCGAGCAGCGAATCGATCCCTTGCAATGGCGGCGCCGGCACCGGCACGCCGATCACCGGCAGCGTGGTACGAGCGGCGATCGAGCCCGCCAGGTGCGCCGCGCCGCCGGCTGCGGCGATGATCACCTTGATGCCCGCCTGGGCCGCGCTGCGCGCGAAGTCGCCCGCCTCGTCCGGACACCGGTGCGCGGACAGGATGCGGGTCTGGTACGCGACGCGGAAGCGGCCGAGCATGGCGAACGCATCGTCGAAGTGCGGCAGGTCGGAGTCGGAACCGAGCACGATGGCGACGAGCGGCATCTGGTTTGATCTCCTCAGAAATCGAGCGGCGAGCCGGTCAGCCTCTGGTAGACGTCGAGGTAGCACTGCGTCGTGCGCTCGATGATCGCGGCTGGCAGCGGCGGTGCCGGCGGCATCTGGTTCCAGCCCGTCGACACCAGGTAGTCGCGCACGATCTGCTTGTCGAGCGATGGCTGCGATCTGCCTGGCCGGTACGAGGCGACCGGCCAGAAGCGCGACGAATCGGGGGTGAACGCCTCGTCGATCCAGATCAGCTCGCCGTCCTTCAACCCGAACTCGAGCTTGGTGTCGGCGAGGATGATGCCCCGCTCGAGCGCCAGCTCGTGGGCCCGCCGATACAGGCCGAGCGCGACCGACTCGCACTTCTGTGCGAGCTGCTCGCCCACCAGCGCGCCGAGCTCGAGACGCGTCAGGTTCTGGTCGTGCCCGGTGTGGGCCTTGGTGGTGGGCGTGAGGATGGGCTGCGGCAGGCGCTCGCCTTCCTGCAAACCTGCAGGCAGGCGCACGCCGCAGATCGAGCGGTGGTTCTGGTACTCCTTCCACCCCGATCCGGCGAGGTAGCCGCGCACCACGAATTCCGCGAGCAACGGCTCGGTGCGCTCGACCAGGGCCGAGCGCCCCGCCAGCGCCGCAGCGTACGGCTGGAGCACCGGCGGCATCCTGGCGAAGTCGGCCGTCACCAGATGGTCGCGGGTGATGCCGCGCAGGCGCTCGAACCAGAAGCGCGAGATCTGGGTGAGCACGGCGCCCTTCAGCGGAATGGGCTCGGCCAGCACGCAGTCGAACGCGCTGATGCGGTCGGTGGCGACCAGCAGCAGGTGGCCATCGAGCGCGAAGACCTCGCGCACCTTGCCGCTCCTCACCTTGGTGAGGCCGGGAACGTCGACCTGACTCACGGGCGAACCGATGGCGGTCATGGCGCAACCCTCGCTCTGCCTGCCTGGACATCTCGGACCGAGGACGACTTCGCGCGCGAGCGCGAAACCCGAAGATTAGCCGCTGGGGTGCGAGGGAGCAACGGCCGCGTCCGACTTCGAGCGGGCGGTCGAGGCCGGCTTAGAATGCGAATCGTCAGGGCTGACTGGTGGGCGGGTGGAAGAGGGGATCCGGGGCGTGGTGCGCGTCTCCGTCGGGGCTGCCAGGGGTCGCGCGGTGGTCTTCTCGCGAGGGGCTCGATCGGCTTGCTAGCGGGTTTCGACCATGTCCACGGTGACTTGCAAACCCATGGCCAGCGCCAGGAACGCGATGACGAGCACCAAGCTGAGGATCATAACCCACTCCTGAATCAGTGCCGCAGCCTATGAAAACTCTGGCATCGGGCTGCCGCAAGCGATTTATTCCCCTTTTCGGATGTGCGCTGCCCTTGCCGGCGCAGAAAAATGTCTCCCACGCCGGCGCTGCGGAGGATTGTCCAGCTCAAGGGCGGCGGCCCGTCGCGGTCGTGCAACGAGATGGATCAACCGGAGGTGGCGTGCCTGGCAACACTGTCCTGGTGACCGGTGGCGCTGGTTACATCGGCTCACATACCGTCAAGCTCTTGCGCGAACGTGGCCACGATGTCGTGATCTACGACGATCTGCGGTATGGCCATCGCGCCGCGGTCGCGGACGTGCCGCTCGTGGTGGGCGACCTGCTCGACGAGTCGCGGTTGAAGGACCTGCTGCGCCGGTACGCGATCGGCGCCTGCGTGCACTTCGCTGCGCGCTGCTACGTCGGTGAATCGGTCGAGAATCCGCTCAAGTACTACCGCGACAACGTCGCCGGCAGCATCGCTCTGATCAACCAGCTGGTCGCTGCCGGGGTGCGACGCGTCGTGTTTTCGTCGAGCTGCGCGGTGTATGGCGCCCCCGACCGGATTCCGATCCTCGAGGACACGCCGCGGCGGCCGGTGAATCCGTACGGGCGATCGAAGCGGATCATCGAGGACGTGCTCGCGGACTGCGAGTCAGCGCACGGCCTCGCCAGCGCGTCGCTCCGGTACTTCAATGCCGCCGGCGCCGATCCCGACGGACAGCTCGGGGAGTGGCACGATCCGGAGACGCACCTGATCCCGCTCGCGCTGCGCGCGGCGATGAACCAGGGCACGCTCAAGATCTTCGGCGACCGCTATCCGACCGCCGACGGAACCTGCGTCCGCGACTACATCCACGTCACCGATCTGGCCGAGGCGCATCTCGCGGCGCTGGCGCGGATCGCCTCCGGCACGGGCCGCCTGGTGCTCAATCTCGGCACCGGCCAGGGATACTCGGTGAAGCAGGTGATCGCGGCGGCGAGCAGGGTCAGCGGCCGGCAGATCAAGACCGAGATCGCGCCGCCGCGCGCAGGCGATCCGCCGGAGCTCGTGGCGGGCGGCTCACGCGCGCGCGACGTGCTGGGCTGGCAGCCGCGCTATCCCGATCTCGAGACCATCGTCCAGCACGCCTGGAACTGGCTGAGCAAGCATCCCCATGGCTACGGCTCGTGATGCGCTGCTGCCGCGCGATCTCGTGGTGCTCGGCTCCGGCACGGCGCTGCCCACCGCCGGGCGCGGCAGCCCCGGTTATCTGCTGCGCTTCGGCGACGGACGCGGTGTGCTGCTCGACGCCGGACCCGGTTCGGTGCGCGCCGCCGCGCGCCACGGCGTCGGTGTGGATCGCCTGGCCGGCGCGCTGATCACGCACTTCCACCCGGACCACACCCTCGACCTGTTCGCGCTGATCTTCGGCCACAAGAGCCCGTTCCTCGCGGGCAGCAGGCTCGTGCTGGTCGGGCCGCGCGGGCTCGCCGATCTGGTGGAGCGCATGAAGGCTGTCTACGGCGCATGGGTGGAGCTCGGGGCGGACCGGCTGCGAGTGTGCGAGATCGGTGCGGGTGAGCTCGCCGTCGAGTTGCTCGGACTGCGGCTCGCGGGCTGCGCCGTGGCCATGCCGCATCTCGCGCACAGCCTGGGCTACCGGCTTCTCCGGCGCGGGCGGCGGCACCCTGCCTTCTCCGGCGATACCGGCATGGGCGAGGGCCCGATCGCGCTCGGGCGGGCGGCGATCACTATCTGCTCGAGGCCGCGCTCCCGGATAGATGGCGATGGCCCACCTCACCCGCCGCTCGCCGGCCGCGTGGCGCGGCGGTGCGGTGCCCCGCCACCTGTCGTCACCCCCTCATCCGCGACCGAGCAGCTCGACGTCGCGGCGCAGGTCACGCCGCGAATACGGTGGCCGCTCACCATCGCCCACGATGGCCTGGTGCTCGAGTTTTGAGGCGAGCCGTTTGCGCTGCGGCGCCTTCGGGGTGAAATGGCGCCAGCAGCACGAGCCTCCATGAGTGTCGCCTCTCTCGCAATCTTCCTCGCTCTCACCAGGGCCGGTGAGCCCGCCGCCGCAGCGGTGCTCAAGCGGGCGCCGCGACCATCTCGCCGGCCGAGATCGAGGCACCGCTATCTCGCCGATGATGCGCGGCAGGGCCATGATTCGGCGCAGCCGGCGATGTTCGAGGTGGCGCAGTACCTCGCGGGCGGTTCAAGAAGGCCGGTCTCGCGCCGGGCGGCGACGAGGGCACCTACCTGCAGGCGTTCGCCATGTCGGGCTACGACGTCACGCCTCGGTGCGCGCTCTCGGTCGCGCGCGCCGGCGCCACCACCACGTTCGCGGTGGCGAAGGACTTCGTCCCGATCCAGGGCTCGGCCAGCAGCCGCGCCAGCGGCGGGGTGGTGTTCGTCGGCTACGGCATCAGCGACGACAAGTACCAGTACGACGACTACGCGCAGGTCAACGTGCGCGGCAAGATCGTCGTCTGCCTGTGGCACGAGCCGTTCGAGAAGGAGAAGCACTTCAAGCGCTTCGACGGTGCGGCGCCCACCGCCGGCAGCTTCCTGTACGCGAAGGGCAAGAACGCGGAACAGCATGGCGCGGCCGGGCTGCTCGTGTTCACCGATCCGCTCAACCACAAGGACCTCGATGCGCTGCGCACGCTGTTTCCGTACGTGCCTGGCGGTCAGTTCAAGCAGATGCGCTATCCCGAGGAGCTCAAGATCCCGGTCGCGCACGCGAGCGCGCGGGTGGCCGATCTGATCCTCGGCGAGGGTCGGCTGCTCGAGCTGCAGAAGCGGATCGATGCCAAGGGGCGCACCGCCTCAGTGGAGATCCCGGGTGTGGACGTCACGCTCGAGACCGGCGTGGAGAAGACCCAGGTGCGTGCCGCGAACGTGGTGGGCGTGTACCGGGGCGCGGACGAATCGCGGGCCAAGGAGGTGGTGGTGGTGGGTGGGCACTACGACCATGTCGGCGTGGACGGCGCCGGGCAGGTGTTCCATGGCGCCGATGACAACGGCAGCGGAACGTCCTGCATCCTCGAGGTGGTCGATGCGTTCGGAACCACCAGGCCGAAGCTCGCGCGAACCGTGGTGTTCATCGCCTTTGCCGGAGAGGAGAAGGGGCTCAAGGGTTCCGCGGCCTATTGCGAGCATCCGTTTTTTCCGCTGGACGACACGATCCTGATGATCAACATCGACATGATCGGCCGTGGCCGTCCGCTCGAGATCGACGTACCGGGCATCACCAAGTCTCCCGACGTCAAGCCGCTCCTGTACGAGGCGCGCCGGCTCGCGGGTGCGCGCATCAAGCTCGGCGAGCAAGGCTTGCAGTACTTCGAGCGGTCCGACCAGTGGAACTTCTACCGCAAGGGTGTGCCGGCGCTGTTCTTCCTGGAGCCAAAGGAGCACGAGGACTATCACCAGATCACCGACACGCAGGACAAGGTGCTCACCAGCAAGGTGGCCGAGGTGGCCAAGGTGGTGTTCGGGCTGTCGGTGCTGGCGGCCGATGCCCCCAGGAAACCGGCCCGCATCCAGCCTTAGCCGGGTCGTCCTCAGGGCGCCGGTCGGCATCGCGCTGTTGGTCGCGTCGTTGTTCGTGCCGCTCGCGACCGCGGGTCCGAGCCTCGAATCACAGCTGCGCGCCGCGCTCCAGCACAAGGCGCTGAACGGCGCGAAGCTCGGCATCCAGGTCGCCTCGCTCGATACCGGTGAGATCCTGTTCGCGCAGGACCCGCACGTGCCGTTGATCCCGGCGTCGAACACCAAGATCGTGACCGCGACCGTGGCGCTCGAGGTGCTCGGCGCGGACTACCAGTTCCACACCGAGGTCGCCGGATGCGGCGAGCTCGTGGCCGGCCGGCTCGCCGGCGACCTGATCGTCACTGGAGGCGGCGACCCATCGTTCCGCGACGATCTGTGCGAGGGCGATGGTTGGCGACCGCTGCGCGATCTCGCGGCCCAGGTGGCGGCGTCCGGCGTGGGCGAGGTCACGGGCGACCTGGTGCTCGATGACCGGCTGTTCGATCGCGAGTTCACCGCGCCGACCTGGCCCGTCGACCAGCTCAACCGCGACTACTGCGCGCCGGTGGCTGCGCTGTCCTTGCGTGGCAACTGCCTGCGCGTGGCAGTCGATCCGCCGCGCACCGCGGGTGCGCTGGCGGCGGTGCGCCTCGAACCCGACCTGGCGCCGTTCCGGCTGCAGGCGGAGATCGTGGGCACGGCGGTCAAGGGGCAGAACGAGGTCGTGCTGCTGCAGCCCGACGCGTCGGGCAGGCTGGTGGCGAAGGGTCGCACCTGGGTCGGGAATCCGACCGAGTCCTACGCCGTGCCCGTCACCGATCCGGTCGGCTACTTCGGCGCGGCGTTGCAGCGCTGCCTGGACGAGGGCGGCGTACGCGTGCGTGGCAAGGTGCGATGCGTGCAGGCGGACGACGCGTCCCGCCAGCGCGCCGAGCGCTGGCGCGCTTGAGCACGCCGCTCGCGCGTGCTGGTGCAGATGAACAAGGAATCGGACAACAACATCGCCGAGCATCTGTTCAAGCTGAGCGCGGCGCGGCGGCTCGGGCAGGGCAGCTTCGCGAACGGCGCCGACGTGACCCGCGCGGTGCTGGCGTCGCTGGGAATCGGCGAAGCCGAGCAACGGTTCGTGGACGGCTCCGGCATGAGCCGCGAGAATCGCATCTCGCCGGCGGCGCTCACCACGCTGCTGATGCGCAACTACCAGGGCCGGGCGCGCGACCTGTTCGTGAGCTCGCTGCCGATTGCCGGCATCGATGGCAGCCTCAGGAACCGGCTCACGGAGGAGCCGTTCCGCGGACACGTGCGCGCCAAGACCGGATTCATCAACCGGGTCTCGGCGCTGTGCGGTTATGTGCGCACGCTCGGCGGCGGCAGCCTGGTGTTCGCGCTGATGATGAACGACTTCGCCGCATCGAATGCGACCATGAAGGAAATTCAAGACAATATTTGCCGCGTCCTGGTACGCCACTCCACCAACGAGGCCGGCAACCCGGGCGGCTGACCGCGCACGTTTGCCCGTTGCGTTTTCCCATGGGTCGGTTTCCGAAAGACCTCTTCCTCCGCGACAAGATTTTGCCGAAGCAGGAGTGAAAGAAGTGCAAAGCGGCCTGCTATATAGGAGCGGGGAATCTCGAAGAAGTGTGTGAGATGTCCCGAAGCCCCCCGGCGCATCGTCGCGATGGATCCGCGATCGGCCCGGTCGAGAGGAGAACGATGGCACGGTTCATGTTAAGGGAGGATGTGGATCTCGAGCGCGTCCTCGATCAGCTCACCGACGCTGCCGGCCTGAAGGTCGCCGAGTTCTACGGCGGCGACGATGCGCATCCGGATCTCAAGGACGACATGCGCAAGGCCCTCAAGGGCGTGCTGCGGCGCAACATGATCGTGTCCGATTCCTTTCCGGCGTTGCCACGCGAGATCCCGCGCGAGCCACGCGGTGCCGCGGAGACTGTGGACCCGGGGTCGCAATGAGCTTATGCTTGCAGCATCGGGCTGGACGCCGAGGGCTCCTCATCTTGGGGAGCCCGCGGCGTTCCCATGAAAACGGACCATGGCTCCTTCGCGCAGGGCTTCGCGAGATCGAGCTCTCCCCCAGAAGCCCGGCAGCTCACCATGGCTGAGACGTCGTTCAAGATCGCACTCGATCACAGCAACAAGGAAGAGTTCGAGACGGCCTGGATGCAGGCGCTCGAGAAGGAGATGGCGCTCGCGCAGTTCGTGGAGGTCGTGCCACAGATGCCGGCGGACTGGCGCGATCGCCTGCTGCCCAGCCTGCTCAACCTGCTGTGCGAGAGCCTCGAGCGCAAGGGCCGCTTCGATCAGTGCGTGTCGCTCGTGCGGCAGCTCCTGCCGCTCGGCATCCAGGTGCCGGACGTGCGACCGCGGCTGGTGCGCTGGATCAAGGCGATGGGCAGCAACGAGGCATGGCTCGAGGCGGTGCTCGGCCTCACCCAGATCAACGAGTCCCGCAACCTCACCGCCAGCCTGGAGCAGCTCGACAAGCTCCTGTTCCTCTCGCCCGGTCGAACCGTCGACCATCCGTCCGGCTGGGGTGCTGGCCTGATCATGGATTTCAAGGACGGCGAGCTGATCGTGCAATTCGAGGATGGCAAGGTGCGCGAGATCCCGCTCAAGGCGGCGCGCGACATCTTGCGCGCGCTCGATCCGCGCGACATCCGCAGCCGCAAGCTCGCGGATCGCGAGCAGCTCGCGCGCGACGTGCAGGAGAGTCCGATCGACGTGCTGATCTCGGTTCTGGTGCGCTGGCGCGGCAAGGCGAACGCCACGCAGATCAAGGAGCAGCTGATCGGGTCGGTGGTGCCCGATCAGCTCTGGAACCGGTTCTGGAAGGAAGCCAAGGCGGCCGCCGAACACCATCCGTACGTGGCCGTGGAGGGCAGCTCGGCGCGACCGGTGTTCACGCTGCGGGCCCGGCCGGTGTCGCTGAAGGAGGAGGCGCTGCTCGCGCTCGAGAAGGCGGAGGACGAGCCGATGCTGGCGATGCGGGCGCATCGCTACCTGGCGAGTGGCCAGGAGGAGGCCGTGGCCGGGGTGCTCGAGTACCTGCGAGCTCACCAGGAACGCACCGGCCACCATCCCGAGCTCGACCTCATCCTGCACCGGCACGGCGACACCTCGGCCACCGACCGCTTGCGCCGCTCGCTGCTCGACAACCCGCTGCACCAGACGCTGCAGAGCCTGAGCATTCCCGAGAGCCGGGAGGTGGCGTTGAAGGCGTTCGTGGACCTGAGCGAGGGGCAGTGGGCGGAGCGGCTGGCGGCGGCGCTGCCGCAGCTGCCCGATGACCTGCACGATCAGGCAATCGATCTGCTGCAGAGCAGTGCACCGGAACGGCTTGCGAAGCTGCTCACGACGATCATGCCCTACCCGAGCCGCACGCCCGGTCTGGTGCTCAAGCTGGTGCGGCGCGCGCTGCAGGGGACATTCGATCCGGGGCTCAAGCCGGAAAAGCTCGCGACCCCGCTGGTGCGCCTGGCCGAGTCGGTGGCGAGCACGCCCGGCAAGCTCTCGCGCGAGAGCAAGGAGCTGTTGCGCCGCACCGAGGAGATGCTGCTCGAGAAGCGGAACAAGCTGTTCGAGAAGTTCCTCGTGGCCATCGAGGACGACGACCTGCGCTCGTTCTATCGACTGGCTCTCAAGCTCACGCACTTTCCCGAGAGCCTGTTGCTCAAGCTGCGCGACACGGCGGAGAAGCGCCTGCCGGACACCAAGGCGAAGGCGGTGCCGTTCTGGGAGATCACCGAGAACATCTACGTCACGCGCAACGGCCTGCAGCGAAAGCACGACGAGTTCCGCGTGCTGACGCACGAGAAGATCCCGCAGAACAGCGCCAACATCGCGCGCGCGCTCGGCTACGGCGACCTGTCCGAGAACGCGGAGTGGAGCGCGGCGATGGAGGAGCAGCGCCTGTTGACCGAGCAGGCAACGCAGATGAAGGCGGATCTCGATCGCGCCAAGCTGCTCGAGGAGCAGGACATCCCCGACGGGATCGTCGCGCCTGGAACCAGGATCACGTACCGGATCGAGGGTCGCGAGACCTACCCACCAACATCCTCGGCCCATGGGACGTGCCGGCCGAGGGCGTGATCTCCTACCAGGCGCCGCTCGCGAAGGCGCTGCTCGCCCGCTCGGCCGGCGACAGCGTCTCGGTGAGCTTGCCCTCGGGTGAGACCCGGGTCGACATCCTCGCCGTGGAGCGCGTGATCGGCGAACCGGTCAAGCGCGAGGCCTGAGCGCGCGGCAAGCAACCGCCGCGGGACCTGGCTCGGCGACGGCGTCGAGGTGAAGGCATGGACGAGACCCGGGAACGGCTGGCGATGGCGCGCCAGATCGCGCTCGGCGCGGGTGCGATCCTGCTCGATCACCGCGCGCACCTCGCGGACCTCGCCGTGCATCTCAAGGCGCGCCGCAACCCCGTGACCGAGGCCGATCTCGCCGCGGAGGATTTCATCAAGCGCGAGCTGCAGCGCCAGTTCGCCGGCGAGCACATCTTGACCGAGGAGCAGGGCGAGGTGCGCGGCGCGCACGACTCGCCGATGCGCTGGATCGTGGACCCGCTCGATGGCACGGTCAACTTCGCGCACGGCCTCGGCATGTTCGCGATCGCGATCGCGCTCGAGGCACGTGGCGTGCTCGAACTCGGCATCATCTACGCGCCCGCGCTGGGCGAGATGTTCGCGGCGGCGCGCGGTGCCGGCGCGACCTTGAACGACAAGCCCATCGCGGTCTCGGCGCAGCACGATCTGTCCGAGGGCCTGCTCGCCACCGGCTTCGCCTATGCGCGCAACGAGGTGCGCGACAACAACGTGCAGCACTTCAACGACTTCATCCTGCGGGTCCGCGATCTGCGCCGCATCGGCTCGGCGGCCTACGACCTGGCGTGCGTGGCCTGCGGTCGCATGGACGGCTACTGGGAGCTGCACCTGAGCCCGTGGGACATGGCTGCCGGCGCGCTGCTCGTGGCCGAAGCGGGCGGCCGCGTGACGGACTTCACCGGCGGTGGGGAGTTCCTCGCGCGGCACGAGATCGTGGCCACCAACGGCCTGCTGCACGAGCCCGTGCGCACGATCCTCGCCGGCTCGCTGCCGAGCTAGGATCTGCCGTCACCTCCGCCCACGTCGCACTCACGGCGGCGCCGTTCCCGGTGACGCCTCGGTGTTGGTCCCGGAGTGCCGCTTGCGCGGGCGGACGGCGGGCAGCGGCCGCGCCGCGCCGCCAGGCATGAACAGGCGATGGAAATCGCCGGCCTCGATGCCCGCGTGGAGCGTGCGGATCGTGGTGAACAGTGCCGATCGCTCACCGCGCAGGACGCCGAGCAGCTGGGTCACCCCGGTCGCGAGCGTCGTGTAGCCGTGATCGGCGAGGTCGGTCTGCGCGCGCACCAGGTGATTCTCGAGCGCGCTCTGCTTCGCGCAGCGGGTCAGGCCTTGCTCGAGATCCGTGGCCCGCTTCATCAGCTGCGGGTTGGCCGACAGGAACGCGGGCTGCAGCAGCTCGAGCGTGAAGCGCAGCTTCTGCGCGATCGCCCGTGCCTGCCACAGCAGCTCGACATCGGTCGGGTCGCCCGGCAGGGATGCAACCACGCGCGCGATGCGCGGCTCGAGCGCTTGCCATGCGAGATCCTGCATGGTTACGTCCGATTCGCCGGCTGACAGGTGGCGCATGCTGCGAGCGGTGACCTTGAGCAGTCTGGAGAAGTCGATGCGCTGCACCGCCTTGGTCATCTTGCGACGCGCTCGCTCGCGCCGCTTCTCGAGGCTGCGCAGCAGATGCTCGACGGTCGCGCGCGTGCTGTCCGACGCGGTGTTCTGATGCGCCTGGCGCAGCAGCTGCAGCGGCGCATCCCACTCGTAGGTCTTGCCGAGCGCTCGACTCAGGTTCTTGAGCGCGCTGCGCGCATCGTCCGCGTGACGCTGCGAAAGCTGGGGCTCGAACACGCTCAGCGCCACGCTGAGCCGCCGGCAGCCGAGCTTCATCTGACAGATGACCTCAGGGCTCTTGTCGGTCCGCAGCTCCAGCTCCTGGCTGGCAAGATCATCGCACAGGCGAGCCATCACGCTGGTGATCAGCTCGGAATACGTGGCAGACTCCCCAGCGGATTCGCGGGACGGCATCGAGAATTCCCCCCCGGAACGACGGGCAAGACACACGAAAGGGCGCGAGCATAGTCAGGCCGCTGGCACGCAGCAAGCCCATCAACCTGCCGCAACACGATCTTCACGGTTTCTTAATGATCCCGAGCGATCACGCCGAGGCCTGCGACGATGCCGCCCTGGGCTCCGCCGCCACGCCCTTCTGCACCTCGCGCGGAATGAACTGCTCGAGGTGCGTGAGGTGGTTCGCCTCCTGGATCAGCTTGCGCGCGATCACCATGCGCTGGATCTGGTTCGACCCCTCGTAGATCTGCGTGATCTTGGCGTCGCGCATGTACTTCTCGATCGGATAGTCTTTCATGTAGCCATAGCCGCCGAAGATCTGCACCGCGTTGGTGGTGACCTCCATCGCCACGTCGGTGGCGAACGACTTGCACATCGCCGCGAGCTTGGTCACGTCGCCCAGCCCTTGATCGACACGGCTGCCCGCAGCGTAGATCAACCAGCGCGAGGCCTCGACCTTGGTGGCCATCAGCGCGAGCATGTCCTGGATCATCTGGAAGGACGAGATCGGCTGGCCGAACTGCACGCGGCGATTGGCATACACCATTGCCAGCTCGAGCGCGCCCTGCGCGAGCCCGCACGCCTGCGCGGCAACCCCGGGCCGCGCCCAGTCGAGCGTCTCCATGGCGTGCTTGAAGCCGTAGCCGGGCCGGCCGCCGAGCAGCTGGTCCTCGCCTACCCGGACGTTGTCGAAGTGCGTCTCCACCACCGGCACGCAGCGGATGCCCATCTTGTCCTCGATCTTGCCGATCGAGAATCCGGGCGTGCCCTTCTCCACCAGGAATGCGGAGATGCGGCGTGAGCGAGAGCCGGGATCGGTCACGGCGAAGACGGTGTAGAGGTTGGCCGCGCCGCCGTTGGTGGTCCACTTCTTCTCGCCGTTGATGACCCAGGAGCTGCCGTCCCGCTCGCCGCGGCAGCTCATGCCGCCCGCATCGCTGCCGGCGAACTTCTCCGACAGGCAGAACGCGATCAGCTTGTCGCCGCGTGCGATCTGCGGCAGGTAGCGCTGCTTCTGTTCCTCGGTGCCGCCGATGATGATCGGGAACGAGCCGAGCGCGTTCACGGCGAACAGGACGCCGACGCCGCCGCAGGCGCGCGACAGCTCCTCGACCACCATGCACAGCGCGACGATGCCGGCGCCATGACCGCCGTACTCCTTCGGGATCCACACGCCGAACAGGCCGGCCTTGGCGATGGCGTCCTTCACCTCCCAGGGATACTCCTGCTTCTCGTCGTACTTCTTCGCCAGCGGTCGAACCACATCGTTCGCGATCTGCCGCGCGACCGACTGCCAGTGACGTGCCGCTTCCGAGATGATGACGCTCATCGCCGTGGTTCTCCGTGCGGGTCTGCAGGAAAAGCGCACGAGTCTAATGCAACTCCCGGGGCAGCGGAAGCCCTCAGGTTGGCGATGCCAGCGGCTGGCCGTGGGCGCGCGCGAGGGCGCACGCGCCCACGCACATCGCCGCGCCAGCCGCCGGGGACTGCGGAACCGTGCGCACGAAGCCGTGCGGTGGTGGCTACAATCGACGTGTGCGAGTACGGCGCAACGACGCCTGGTTCCGGGCAAGCGAGCGGGGTGAGGCATGGCCGCGATCGTCGCGACTTCGGCAGTGCAAGGCGAGTTCACTTACGACCAGGGGACGGTGAAGCGCGAGATCACCCGCTGGCTCAACGGTTCGAGCAAGGCCCTGCTGCGCGTGGCGGACTCGCTCGACCACGCGCTGGTCGAGCGGCGCTCGTCGGTGGCCCCCATCGATTGGGTGTTCAGCGCGCGGCGGCTGCAAGAGTCCAACGACGTGTACAGGGCGAAGGCGGTCGAACTCGCCACTCGCGCCGTGCAGCAGTGCCTTGCCGCGGCCGGCAAGAGCGCGCACGACGTGGACCTGATCGTGTCGACGTCGTGCACCGGCTTCATGATCCCGAGCGTCGACGCGGTGATCGCCGAGCGGCTCGGCATGCGGCGCCTGCTCAGGCGCCTGCCGATCACCGAGCACGGCTGTGCTGCTGGTGTCGTGGCGCTGGCGTTCGCAACCGACTACCTGCGCGCGCATCCGGAGCACACCGTGCTGGTGGTGGCGGTCGAGCTGCCATCGGTCACCTTCCAGCCGGCGGACCGGCGGCCAGAGAACATCATCTCGGCGGCGATCTTCGGCGACGGCGCCGCGGCCGCCCTGATCGAAGGCGTGGATCGGCGCCGCCAGCCCGGCGGCGGCGCGGTGCGGCTGCTGGCGTCGCAGAGCGTGCGCTTCGAGAATGCCCTCGACATGATGGGCTTCGAGCTGCGCGACAGCGGCCTGCACATCGTCCTGTCGCGCGACATCCCGGCGGTGGTGCGGCGCGAGGTGCCGGCGGTGATCGCGGAGTTCCTGCGCAGCGAGCGCACCTCGCTCGGCGAGATCGATCACTTCTTGCTGCATCCTGGCGGCCGCAAGATCCTGGAAGCGCTCGAGGAGACGCTCGCCTTGCCCGAGGGCGCGCTGGCGGTGAGCCGCGATGTGCTGCGCGAGCGCGGCAACCTCTCGTCGGCCACGGTGCTCGTGATCCTGCACGAGTACCTGGTGCGCGGGCTGGCGCGGGGGGGCGACCGCGGCCTGATGGTGGCGTTCGGGCCCGGCTTCGGTGCCGAGCTCTTGCTGCTGCGGTGGCCGGACTGACCGTGGCCAGCGATGCTGCTCACACCCACGATCCTGCTGGAAGCGTATCGCCGCGGCATCTACCCGATGGGGGACCCGGGGTCACACCGCATCGACTGGCACGCGCCCGACCCGCGCGCGATCTTGCCGCTCGAATCCTTTCACACGCCGCGCAGCCTGGTGCGCGTGTGCCGGTCGCAGCGGTTCGAGGTGGTGTCGGACCGCGACTTCGAGGCAGTGATCGATGGCTGCGCGGCGCGCGCGCCGACCTGGATCACGCCGCCGATGCGTTCCGGCTACCTGCGCTTGCATCGCGCCGGGCATGCGCACAGCGTGGAGGCCTGGCGTGATGGACGGCTGGTGGGCGGGCTGTACGGCGTGCACGTCGGCGGCGCATTCATGGGTGAGTCGATGTTCCACCGCGCCACCGACGCGAGCAAGGTGTGTCTGGTGGCGCTGGTGATGGCGCTGCGCCGGCGCGGATTCGTGCTGCTCGACGTGCAGGCGATGACGGCGCACCTCATGCGCTTCGGCGCGGTGCTGATCCCGCGCCAGTCGTACCAGCAACGCCTGTCGCGCGCCATCGAGCTCGCGGCGACGTGGGCTGCCGGACCGATGCCGGTGGAGGTGTGAAGCGCATGGTCGCCGCGCGCGCCACATTCGACGTGATCATCGTCGGCGGCGGCCCGGCCGGGAGCGCGACCGCCATCCAGCCTGGCGCGCGGCGGCCGGTCGGTGCTGGTGCTCGAGCGGAGCCGGCTGCCGCGGGACAAGGTGTGCGGCGCGTACCTGAGCCCGGGTGCGATCGCCACGCTCAGGAGCGGCTGGCCCTTCGATCGCTGCTTGCCGACGTGCCGCAGCGCGACGTGCGCGCGATCGCCATCGTCTCACCCGGCGGCCACCGCGTCGTCGGCTCGTTCGGGTCCGCACGCGGGCTGTCGATCGCCCGCGCCGATCTCGATCACGCGCTGGTGCGTGGCGCACGCGCGCTTGGGGCGCACGTGCTCGAGGGCGCGAGCGTGAGCGGCATCGCGCGGGACGCGAGTGGCGTGAGCGTGACGTGGGCGGAGGACACGGTCCTGGGCGAGGCGCGCGCGCCCCTCGTGGTGGGGGCCGACGGACGGTTCTCGATCGTGGCGCGGCGCCTCGGCCTGCAGCGGCGGCCGCGCGCCGGCGGCCGCGCCGTGATCCATGGTCGGTTCGGCTCGTGCGGCGGGCGGCACGATCGCGTCGAGATGTACCTGTTGCCGGGGCGCCGCTACCTCGGTCTGAACCAGCTGCCCGATGGCGCTCTCAACGCATCGCTCGTGGTCGACCTTGCCGACCTGAAGCAACGGCAGCGCGTGGGCTGCGCGCAGCTCCTGCGTGAAGCGATCGCGCGCTCGCCAGCGCTCGCGCACGTGCTGGGCGATGCGACGCTGAGCGACGCGGTCGCGGTGCTCGCGCCGCTGCTCGTCCAGCCCGCCGCCACGTTCGCCGAGCGCGTGCTGCTCGTGGGCGACGCCGCCGGGTTCCGCGATCCGCTCACGGGCGAGGGCATCGATCAGGCGCTGCGCGGCGCCGAGCTGGCGGCGCGCTGGTGCAGCACGGCGCTCGCACGGCAGCGATTCGATGCGCGCCTGCTCGCGGGCTACGGCCGCGAGCGGCGCCGAGCGTTCGCCGCCAAGGACGCACTCAACTGTGCCTTCCAGTGGCTGCTCGCAAGACCCGCGCTGCAGAGCATCCTGGGCGCGCGCCTGGAGCGATCGCGCTCGGCGGCGGATGCGCTGGTGCGCGTGATCGGCAACGTGTGTTCGCCGTGGACGCTGCTCGCGCCCAGCTTTCTCACCGGTTTGCTCCGGGTGCCCGAGGCGAACGGTTTTTCGCTCTTCTCTCGCCGCCGGTTTCGAGGCAAAAGATAGGCTTTTCGCCCGCACCCGAGAGTGCCATGACCCGGCTGCGCTCGGAACGGCGCACAGCGCACGGAGACCTTCAAGCGATGGCCGAGAATCGTTTCGTGGCAGCCTGGGTGGAAGAGTGCGCGCAGCTGACCAGGCCGGCGAGGATCGTCTGGTGCGATGGGTCGGAGGCAGAGCGGCAGCGGCTCACACGCGAAGCGCTCGCGGTCGGCGACTTGATCGAGCTGAACCAGAAGGTGTTGCCCGGCTGCTATCTGCACCGCAGCTCCCAGAACGACGTGGCGCGCACCGAGAACCTCACGTTCCTC
>JAXMBY010000014.1:0-110848 GCA_046349655.1 Planctomycetota bacterium | reverse complement strand
AGGCTCGAGGAGGGCGCGCTGTTCTTCGATTACGATCTGGACGGCGATTATGACCTGTTCACCGTCTACAGCGCGAGCAACATCGGCGTGCAGATCTGGGAGAGCTACGGCGATGGCACGTTCTTCCAGGCCGAGAAGGACATCGTCGACAGTCCGTACATCGGCCTCGACCTCGGCGAGTCGGCCGAGGACTGGGACAACGACGGCGACATCGATTTCACCACGCGCCAGGTGTTCCGGCGCAACATGCTGATCGAGGAAGGCAAGCGGCACTTCAAGGTGGCCACGCACGACATCCCCGCCAGCCACCTCACCTCGGCGACGCCCGCGTGGGGTGACTGGGACAAGGACGGCGACCTCGACTGCGCGCTCGGCAACTGGCTGTCCACCGGGCATTTCTACGAGAACATCCTGTACGGACCGGCGACGCCGGCGGCCGACCGCCGCTACGTGCGGGTGCGCGCACAGCGCGACTCTGCCACGCTCGAGGACGGGCTCGAGACCGACTACGGCGCCTCGGTGGAGCTCACCTTGCTCAACGTGAGCGACAATCTGCGGCGCCGGAAGTTCACCGCCAGCTCGCACGGCTATCTGAACCAGAACGAGTACACGCTGCACTTCGCGCTGCCGGCAGACCCGGCGCCGGCGGATGCGAGCGAGGATGTGCGCTTCGACGTGGCGGTGGACTTCCCGCGCTTTCCCTCCGGCGCGATCTGGCGCGTCGACAAGCACGTGAATCCGGCGCTCGGCAACATCAACCTGGCGACGCTGCGCGATCGAGAGATCCGCGTGTTCCGCAGCGGCCGGGTGACGCTGAACGGCTGCGAGCTGGTCCCGGATCCAGCGCGGCCCATCCTGCGCGCCACCACCACCGGCGGGCTCGCGCTGCCGACGCCGACCGTGGCGCTGCCTGCGCCCGTGCCTGCGCCTGGTCCGGATCACTTCGTCGGGCTCGACTTCGACACCTTGCCGGCGACCGAGCCGATGCGGCTCTGCGAGATCCTGCTCGACGGCCAGCTCGATGCGGCGGTCGCCTGCACCGGCGGCGCGGGCTTCAACGTGGCGCTGTGGGACGTCACCAACGCGGCCGCGCCCGTGCGGATCGACGCCAGCGCACGCGCCACGTCGACCCGCAACCGCCGCAGCTTCTTCCGCGCCGACGTGGTGCTCGAGCCGCGGCGTCACTATCGGCTGGTGGCGCGCGTCACGCAGCTGCGCGGATCGCCGGCGAGCGAGCGCTTCGACCACGACGACCTCAACGTGCTCGGCGGCCTGAGCTACCCGGACACCGACCCGTGCTCGGGCCTGGCCGTGGTGCAGGCCGTGGCGGATCCGACGCAGGTCTACCTGGCGATCCGCTTCAGCCCGGAGCTCGGCAGCGCCTGGCTCGATCTCGGGAACGGGCATGCGGGCACCAGCGGCGTGCCGCTGCTCGAGGGACATGGCGTGCCGCGCGCGGGCAGCCCCGTCGGCCTCACGCTCGACCACGCGCGGCCCGGCAGCCCGGTGATGATCGTGGTGGGTCGCGACCTGAGCTGCACGCCGCTCTACGGCGGCGTGCTGGTGCCGGCGCTCGACCTGTCGATCGGCGGGCTCCTGACCGATCCGCTCGGCAGGCTGTTCCTGCACGGGCCATGGCCAGGCGGCGTGGCCCAGGTCTACTTCCAGGCCTGGATCCTCGACCCCGGCGCGAGCCAGGGCCATGCCGCATCGAACGCGCTCGCAGCGACCACACGGTGAGGGCGCTCAGCCGTCGTGGCGACCGCGTTGCAGCAGGCCGGCGACGATCAGGGCGAACTCGACGAGATCGACCGGCTTGGCCACATGCGTCTGGTACCCGGCCGACAGCGCCCGCACCCGGTCCTCGCCGCGGGCGTACGCGGTCAGTGCCACTGCCGGCGTCCAGCCGCCGATCGTCTGCTCCCACGCCCGGTAGCGCTCCATGAACGTGTAGCCGTCCTCGCCCGGCATGCCGATGTCGGAGACGATCAGCGCCGGCCGCCACTCTTGCGCTGCGTGCAGCGCTTGGGCCGCCGACTGCGCGTCGCGCACCTCGGCGCCGCACTGCTCGAGCAAGGACCTGAGCACGCTGCTGCTCTCGATCTCGTCGTCGACCACGAGCACGCGGATTCCCCCGAGGTTGGGCAACGCCGCCAGCGGCAGCGGCTCGTGCCGGTCGACCCGTGGATGAACGCGTTCCTCGTCGTCGGCGCGAGCGTGCCAGATCATCAGCGGCAGGCGCACCGTGAACGTGGCGCCCTTGCCCTCGCCCGGGCTGTCGACCCGCACCGTGCCGCCATGCAGCTCGACCAGATGGCGCACGATCGCCAGTCCCAGCCCCAGCCCGCCATGGTGCCGCGTGGTCTCACCGTCCTCTTGCCGGAAGCGGTCGAAGACATGGGCGAGGAACCGCGAACCGATGCCCTGGCCCGTGTCGCTGACGATGATCTCGACGTGGGAGTTGATGCGCTCCACGCGCACCTGCACCCGCCCGCCGCGGGGCGTGAACTTGATGGCATTGGTGAGCAGGTTCCACACCACCTGCTGCAGCCGATTGGCATCGCCCGACACCGGGCCGGCGTTCGGGTCGAGCGATGCCTGCAGCCGGATGTCCTTGGCCTCCGCCATGGGCCGCACCGACGTCAACGCCGACTCGACCACGCTCGCCACCATCAGCGGGTGCACATCGAGGCGCAGCTTGCCGGTGATGATGCGCGAGACGTCGAGCAGGTCGTCGATGATGCGCGCCTGCGCCTTGGCATTGCGCTCGATGGTCTCGATCGCGGCGTGCGTCCGCTCCGCATCCAGCTTGCCGGCGCGCAGCAGCGTGGCCCAGCCGAGCATGGCATTGAGCGGCGCCCGCAGCTCGTGCGAGACCGTGGCCAGGAACTCGTCCTTCAAGCGGCTGGCCTCTTCCGCCCGCGCGCGCGCGCGCTGCTCGCGCTCCAGGAGCTGTGCGCGCTCCTGCTCTCGCTGCCGGCGCTCGCTGATGTCGACGATCGAGCTCAGCACCATCATCCGCCCGTCCAGCTCGATCGGGTTGAGACCGATCTCGACCGGCACCTCGGTGCCGTCCTGGCGCAGTCCGTACAGATCTCGACCCGCGCCCATGGGCCGTGCCCCGGGCGCGGCGGCGAACTGTCGCCGGTAGTCGGCATGGGCGCCGCGAAAGCGCTCCGGCACGAGGCTCTCGATCGACCTGCCCACGAGCTCGCCGCGGCCATGACCAAACAGCTTCTCGGCGTGGGCATTGGCAACCAGGATGCGGCCCGCATCATCGACCATCACCATGCCGTTGGGGGCCGCCTCGACCGCGAGCCGGAACCGCTCGCTGGCATGGTCGCGCTCGGTCATGTCGCGCAGGATCGTGGCGCAGCCGGTCACCTCGCCGCGGGCATTCTTGATCGGCGAGACGGAGAGCGAGACCGGCACCCGCCGGCCATCCCGTGCCAGCCTGACGGTCTCGTAGTGGTGCACGCGCTCGCCCTGCCTGATGGTGGCGAGGATGGTGGCTTCCTCGGCAAGCTGCTCCGCAGGGATGAGCATCGTGACGTTGCGACCCTTGGCCGCCTCTGCCGAGTAGCCGAACAGCCGCTCGGCGGCGGCGTTCCAGTGCGTGATCACGCCCTCGAGGCTCTTGCCGATGATGGCATCGTCGGAGGACTCGACGATGGCGGCGGTGCGCGCCAGCGCGCCTTCGCTGCGCCGGCGCTCGCTCACGTCGCGAAACACCATCACCACGCCGACGATGTTCCCGGTCCGGTCCCTGACCGGTGCGCCACTATCGTCGATCGGCCGCTCGGAGCCATCCCTATGAACCAGCAGCGTGTGATTGGCGAGGCCGACCACGGTGCCGCGCTCGAGCACGACCTTGACCGGGCTCACGACGGGTGCGCGCGTGTGCTCGTTGACGATGTGGAAGACGTCCGCCAGCGGTCTGCCGATTGCCTCCTCGGTCCAGCCGGTGAGCGCCTGGGCGGCGGTGTTGATCAGGGTCACGCGTCCCGCAGCATCGGTCACGATCACCCCGTCGCCAATGCTCGAGAGCGTCACCCGGAAGCGCCGCTGCGAGCGCTGCAGCTTCTCGATCAGCAGGCTGATGAAGCTCGCGGCGAGCAAGAACGCGGCGAGCTGCAACCAGTGCTGCACACTTTCGACGCGAAAGGAGTTGTAGGGCGGAACGAGCAGGTACCAGGCTGCGAGCGTGCCCGTACCCGCGGCACAAGGCCCGGCCCCAGGCCTCCATGCCAGGCGCTCAGTGCCACGGCCGGGAAGTAGAACAGGAACGGAACGCCCGCCCCGAGCGCCGCGGCGAACCACAGTCTGAGCAGGGTGGCCAGCACGATGGCGAGGACGGCGATGCCGTAGCTCAGCACCGATCCGGAGGTGTCCCTCGGCGTGCCTGTACCGTTCAGCATGGGAGTCTGGTGCCTGGCCAGGGTCGTGGGTCACGAGAATAGCTGGATCTCCGTGACGTGCAAGCGCGAGCCCTGGAGGCCGCGGTGTCACCCAGGGACAGCGCGGCGATCTTGCGCGGATCGAGACGCCAGACATTCTGCGCGCGCAGGTTCGATAGCCACAGAGAGCCGTGACCGACGCGGATCGCGTCGCCGCCGGCGCCATGGAACCGCTGCACGACGGTGTTGGTGCGCGGGTCGATGCGCGTGATCGGGTACTCGAACGCGGTGACCCACACCGAGCCTTCGCCCACCGCGATCTCGCCGCCCGGTCCAGGGATTCCCGGGGCGATGCTCGCCAGCACCGCGCCGCGCGCCGGATCGACGCGGGTGATGCTGCCGTCTCCCTGATTCAGCGTCCACACGGAGCCCTCGCCGACGGCGAGGAAGCGCGGCGCCTTGCCCACCGCGATCGTGGCGGCCACCCGATTGGTCGTCACGTCGACCTTGCTCAGCACGCTGTCCCTGGTGCTCGTCACCCACACCGCGCCTTCGCCGAACGCCGCCGCGTACGAGCCGTTCGCCACCGCGATCTCGGCGATCTTGGTGCCGGTGGCGGGATCGAATCGTGCGAGCGTGCCGCGCGCGTCCGTGAGCAGCCACACGCTGCCAGCACCGACGGCAATCGAGCCCTCCGGATCGGCGATCGTGGTCGGGATGCGCGCGGTGACCGCACCGGTCGCGAGGTCCAGACGCACCAGCTGCGACTCGCCGCAGCAGGGCACCCACAGGCTGCCGAAGCCGGCGGCGAGGCCGGCACCCGGTCGCTTGCCGACGGCGATCGTCGCCACCACGACATTGCGGTTCGGGTCGATGCGCACGACGCTGTCCCGCGGCTCGTTCGCCACCCACACGTCCGCGTCGATGGCGATCCAGTCCGGCATGCCGGCGATCGGCAGCACCGCGTCCGGTTGCAGGCGCGCCATCGAGATGCGTACCCCGGGCGTCGTGACGCCTGGCTTCTCGCCCGGCCCTTGACTCTGCTGCGCCAAGCTCACACCGCACGCGCAAAGGAAGAAGACGATCGGCTTCACGGCAGCTCCATGCGACCGGCAGGATAACGCCGCGGCACCGGCGCCGCATGCGAGATTCTCACGCGCCTGACTCGTCGGCAGCTGCCGGCAAGCGATCGACCAGACGCAGCGCCGGGAACAGATACGCCCACAGCGCCGCGACCACGATCGTGGCCGCGCCGCCGATCACCACCGCCGGCACCAGGCCGAACCAGGCGGCGGTCACGCCCGACTCGAACTCGCCCAGCTCGTTCGAGGTGCCGATGAACACCGCGTTCACGGCGCTCACCCGGCCGCGGATCGCATCCGGAGTGGCGAGCTGCACCAGCACGTGACGCACGTACACGCTCAGCATGTCGGCTGCGCCGAGCAGCGTGAGCGCGGCAAGCGACAGCCAGAACCAGGTCGACAGCCCGAACACGATCGTGCACGCGCCGAACAGCGCGACGCCGCCGAACAGGATCAGGCCGACCCGCCGCTGCACCGGCTGGAACGTCAGGTACATGCCGGTCAGAGCCGCGCCCACGCCGGGCGCGCTGCGCAGCAGGCCGAGGCACTCGGGCCCGGTGTGCAGGATGTCGCGCGCATACGCCGGCAGCAGTGCGGTCGCGCCGCCGAACAAGACTGCGAACAGATCGAGCGAGATGGCACCGAGCACGATCGGCTTCGCGCGCACGTAGCGCAAGCCCGACAGCAGCGTCGACCACGTGAACGGTTCGCGCGCCGCGGCCGACGGGCGCGAGCGAACCGTGCGCATCAGTGCGACCGACGTGATCAAGAGCACGGTCACGGTCGCGTACACGGTGTTCGCGCCGGCCAGGTAAACCAGCCCGCCGAGCGTCGGTCCGGCCACGGTGGCGATCTGGAACGAGGACGAGTTGATTGCCACCGCGTGCCGGAAGCTCGCAGCCGGGACCAGGTTCGGCAGCATCGCCTGGCCGGCAGTCATGGTGAATGCGCGGCTGGCGCCGAACAGGACCATGATCGTGAACACCGGCCAGACCACGTCGAGCCTGGCCAAGGTGAACGCGAGCAGCAGCACGGCGCACAGCGCCTGCACACCGTAGCACAGCGCGAGGATGCGGCGCCGCTGGTACGAATCCGCGGCCTGGCCGGCGACCAGCACCAGCAACAGGAACGGGACGAACTGCGACAGGCCGATCAAGCCAAGGTCGAGCGGGTCGTTGCTGATCGCATACACCTGCCAGCCGACCGCCACGGTCTGCATCTGCACCGCCACCGTGGCGAGGAATCGCGATGCGAGGAACGTGGCGAAGTTGCGCTCGCGCAGCGCGCTCAGCGGACTGGTCGTCATGGCGCTCGTCCTAGAACAACGAGCGTGCAGCTTCCAGCAGAATGTGCGCCGCGGCCCGCGCGTCGCGAAACACGGCAGCGATGGTGGCGGAACTTGGCGGCGGCGGCACCGCATGGCCATGCCGCTCGCCTGTCCGGGCATTCGTCATCGGCGGATCGAGCCGGCGACCGATAAGTTCAAGGCTGCTGGTGCCGACGAGGATCTCCTGCATGCAACGGCAACTGTCGATGGCCTTCTACATGGCGCTGTGCGCGGCGCTGATCGCGCTCGGGTTCCGCGGCGCGCCGCAGCGGTCCGCCACCGAACGCCTGGCCGGCGCCGTGCTCGCGGGCGATTGTCCCATCCATGATCGGGCGAGCGACGCCCTCACCACGAGCCACGCGCTGCCCTCGTGCGCGAGCACGCGCACGCACTCGTGGTCATTCGTCACCAGCGATGCGCCCGAGCAGGTGGCCGCATTCTACGCGGCCCGGCTGCCCGGATCGGTGCGCGCCACCGAGACGGACGGCAGCACCTCGTTCACCTACCGTCCAGCGACCGCGCGCCAGCACGAGTGCGTGTCGGTGATCATCCGCGCCGGCGAGCTCGAGGTCCACGAGATCTACGATCCAGAGCGCGACCTCGATCGCGCCGAGCCGGACGCTGCTGCCGCCGCCGGCCATCGGCCATGTGACGACCGGCCTCACCCGCGGCGATGAACGAGCTGCCCGCACGCGGCGGCGACGTCCGGACCGAGCGAGCGCCGGATCGTGGTGTGCAAGCCATGCTCGGTGAGGATCGCGCGCATGCGCTCGAGCGCGATCGGCTCGGGTGCGGCGAACGGTAGATCCGCGACCGGGTTCCACGGGATCAGGTTGACGCACGCCTTGAGCTCGGCGAGCAGCTCGGCGAGCGCGTGCGCCTCGTCCTGGGAATCGTTGATGTCGCGCAGCACGGCAATCTCGATCAGGCACGCGCGGCCGGTGCGTTCGACGTAGCGGCGTGCGGCGGCCACCACGTCGGCGGCGCGATGCGCGCTGGCCGGGATCAGGCGCCGGCGCACCTGATCACGCGCCGAGTGCAGCGACAGCGCGAGCGTCCACCGCCGCTGCATGGCCGCGAGCGCGTCGATGCGCGCTGGCACGCCGATCGTGGACAGGATCACGCGGCGGTCGCCGATGCCGGCCGCGGTCTTCACGATCGCGAGCGCGCCGAGCACCTGATCGAGGTTGAGCAGCGGCTCGCCCATGCCCATGATCACCAGCCGATCGACCGGCGCATAGCGACGCGCCAGCGCCACCTGCTCGGCGATCTCGCACGCGGTGAGGTTGCGCACCACGCCGCGCAAGCCGCTGGCGCAGAACACGCAACCCACCGCGCAACCGACCTGCGTCGACAGGCACACGCCATGACCGTGCTTGGCGCGCAACACCACGGTCTCGATCGCGAGGCCGTCCTCGAGCTCGACCAGGAGCTTGATCGTGCCGTCGGCCGAGGGCTCGGCCGCGCGCACCTGCGACTTGAGCGGAACGATGCCGCGCGCCGCGAGCGCGCGCGGCGTCGATGCGCCGAGCGACAGGCCACGTTCGCCCGCGGTGCAGAACTGGTCGGCGCCAAATCGGAACAGGCCTCGCCACAACGGCAGGGCGAGGCCGGTTCCGGCGCCGAGCTCGGCGAGCGTCGCCTTGAGCTCGGCGAGCGGCACGGCGAGCAGGGCGCGCGTGCTCAGGGCTGGTACACCTCGGCGGTGTTGAGCGACGACTCGCTCGCCCCGCCCGCGCCGCCCACGATCAGCACGGTGAGGTCAGCGAGCAGCAGGGCGGCTTGCGCCGAGCGCGTGGTGGTCATCGCCCCGGTCGTGCTCCAGGTTCCCGATGCCAGGTTGAACACCTCGGCGCTCGACAGCGAGACCGGCGCGGTGATCGAGCCGCTCGCGCCGCCCGCTGCCAGCACGCGGCCGTCCGGCAGCAGCGTCGCGGTATGGCCGGCGCGCGCAGCGGCGAGCGAGCCGGTGCTCGCGAAGCTCGCACCGTTGAACAGCTCGGCCGAGTTGAGCGCCATCGGGTCGAGCGGATTGCCGCCGCCGGCGCCGCCCGCGAGCAGCACGCGGCCGTCGGCGAGCAACGTCCCCGAGTGCGCGACCCGCCCCGCCTTCATCGTGATCTTGCTGCCGAAGCTGCCGCTGGCGGGATCGTAGACCTGGGCCACCGCGGAGATGTTCGGCACCGGGATGCCGAACACCAGCGTGAAGCTCATGCCGCCGGCCACCAGCACCTTGCCATCGGCGAGCGTGGTCGCGCTGTGCGCGAGCTTGGGCTCGGTCATGTCCGGGCCGGCCGCGAACGTGTTGGTGGCCGGATTGAAGATCTCGGTGGTCTTGGTCGCGCTGGTGATGAGCGTGAGCGCGTCGGTGGCATCCGAGCTGCCGCCCGCGACCAGCACGCGGCCATCGGGCAGCAGCGATGCGGTGTGGCCGACGCGTGCGCGCGCCATCGCGCCGACCCCTGACCAGGTGCCCGAAGCCTGGTTGTAAACTTCCGCGGAGGCGAGCACGATGCCGGTCGCATCCACGCCGCCGGTCACCAGGATGCGGCCGTCGTTCAAGCGGGTGATCGTGTGCTGCGCGCGCGCCGCGCCCATCGCGCCGGTGGGCGAGAACGCTTCCACGCAGGGATCGTAGATCTCGCAGCTGTTCAGGCCGGTACCGCCGAACACGCTGCCGTCGCCGCCGCCGCTCACCAGGATCTTGCCGCTGTCGAGCTCGCGGCAGGCGACCAGCGCGCGGTTGGCCGCCATCACGCCGAGCGTCGCCTCGAACGTGCCCGGATCGGCGAGCGTGAGCCGGCACAGGTTCGACTTCGCCACGATCGTGTCGTTGGCGTTGAACTGGATGAACTGGAAGTTCACCGGCGGCAGCGACGCGAAGATCGGATCCGGCGGAATCGGATAGGTGAGCGTCACGTGGCCGCTGCCCGGGAACGTTCCGAGGAAGCCCGGGATCGAGATCGACAGCGTCAGGAACTCGATGCCGACATCGAGGCAGATGTTGTGCGGCGGACCGAAGCATGTCGGTCCGGTGGTGAGCGAGAGGATGTTCAGGTACTGTTCATTGGCCGGACCGGTCAGGTCGAAGGTGAGCGTCTGGCCGACGCCGCCGCCCTTCAACTTGAGCTCGAGCGCGTACGACGGCGGCGTGCCGAGGGCGACCGCGGCGAGAATCAGCAACGATGGACGGAGCATGCTCCACTCCTTCAATGGGAGAAGGCGGGTCTGGTGCGGAGCGCTGATTGTAAACCGAGCTGAAGCGACTGGGTAGGACTCAGAGCTGGACCCCGAACAGTCCCTTGAGCGCGAAGCCGGCCACCAGCGACACCAGCAGGAACACCACCGCCACCGTGACCTCGCCACCCGAAAACGGGCCGAGGCTCTGGCTCGGGTAGCGCATCTTGATCTCCGCGACCGCCGCGCTCGATGCAATCGGCGGCTCGGAGGTGTAGAGGAGGGAGTCGAGGATGCTCTGCGACCGCAGCGGCGCGAGCGACCTGGGCTTGCCGTCCACCACCAGGTGCTTGTCGATCGTCGTGCTGCCGAGCCGCACGCTCACCAGGTGATCGCCCGGCTCGGTCACCCGCAGGCGCCAGTCGACCTCGCTGCTGGCGGGAATGCGCACCGTGGCCTCGGCCACCACCCCGGCGGGCAAGGCGAGCTGCACGTCGCCCACCGGCGTGCCGGGCTTGAGCTTCACCGTGAAGTTGGTGACGTCGCCGACCTTGAGCGGCGCGAACGCGTAGCGCGCGTTGAGCTGGAACCAGATCAAGCAGAACGGCACCAGCAGCACCACCATCGCGCGCATGTTGTGCAGGAGATACAGGCCGTTCATCGCCAGGATCTGGCCGGTCGACTTGAAGATCAGCATCAGGTCGTCCTTGAACAGCCGGATCTCGAGCAGGTGCGCCTTGATCAGGTCCTTCACGCGCTTGATCGCCTTCTGGTTCGAGACGTGCGGGAACACCAGCAGGAAGCCGATGCCGGTCAGCACCGACAGGATGGCGAGCCCGAGCAGCGGGTGCATCCAGCGGAACGGCCACGTGAGGGCGTCGAACAAGACGTTCAGAACGCGGTTCAAGACGGACATGCTGTTCACCGCACCTGGCGCTCGCGGCCAGGGCCACAGGTCAGGAGATGTAGCCGAGCCCTTGCAGCTTCTTCTTGATGTCCTCGTCGCTGTTGCCGCCCTCCTCGACCTTCGCCAGCTCCTTCTCGACCTTCGCCAGCTCCTTCTCGAGCGCACGCTGCACGAACTCGTCGACCGACGAATAGCCGACCGCGTCGACCACTTTCTTGATCCGGTCGTACAGGTCCTTCTCGAGCTTCACCTTGGTGCCACTGCCGAACATGTCGACTCCTCTCTGTGCTGCCGCCGTGCGCGGCGGCGTGATGGTCCCGCATCAGGTCTTGCTGCTGGCGAGCACGCTCGCGCCCGTCATCTCGGGCAGCTTGTCGATGCCGAACAGGTTCAGGATCGTCACGGTGATATCTTGCAGCACCGGGTCCTCCTTGCCGAGCTTCTTGTTGCTGAGCAGGATGCCCGGCACGACCTCGGCGGCCATCAGGTGATTGCCGCTCCACAGGTTGCTGTGGTCCTCGAGCATGCCGGCCGTGATCTGGCCGAGGCAGGATGCGTCCGATGCGCCGTAGCCGCGGCCGAAGCCGACGATCAGGTCGGGGCCGTCCGTCACCTGCGGGCCGTGGTAGATCTCGCTCGCGAGATACACGCGCGGGATGTAGCGCTCGCTGGTCTTGGGATCGACCTCCTTCAAGAGCCTCGTGCGCATCTCGTCCGCGAGCTCGCGGCGCGCGGCGGGATCGTCGGCGACGATGCCCTGGCCCTCGCGCCCCTTCACGTTCAGGTAGATGGCGTTGAAGCCGATGCTGTAGGCGCGCGTCTTCGACCAGTCGACGATGTCCGCGATCGCGCCTTCCCTGGACGCGTCCGCCCGCAACACCAGGTAGCCCTGCTGCTCGAGCCACGTGTTCAGGTTCATCTCGCGCCGGAACGACGCGAAGCCGTGGTCTGACATCACGATCAGCGTCGCATCGCTCGGCAAGCGGCTGCGCACGCGGCCGATGATGCCATCCATCTCGACGTACAGATCGTCGATGTGCGTGCCGTACTGCTGGGCGAGCTTGGCGTCGTGCATCGGATGCTCCGGATCGCGATGCCGCCACAGCATGTGGCAGTTCAGGTCGACGCTCGAGAAGTAGAAGAACAGCATGCCGGAGGTGAAGTGATCGAGCGCGTGATCGAGCATGCGCCGGCTCTCGTCCATCACCAGGCGCCCCTGCTTCAGGAAGTCGCCGTCGTCGAACACCCCCTCCTGCAGCGCCTTGGTCTCCTCGGGCATGCCCTTGGTGTAGTAGCGGCCGATCGCCGCCGCCAGCTTCTCGCACGCGTCATCGGGCGTGGAGATCGGCGTGACCGGAGCGAGCGGATCGATGTTGATCGGCGACGCGTACAGGACGAGGTCCGGCGCGCAGCTCTTCAGGTAGAACCGCAGCACGCCGTTGGCGGAGCCCAGGTGCGGGATCATCTCGAAGCTCACCGGCACCCAGTCGCTCCACTCGCCTTCCTTGAGCAGCACCTCCTCGGCATCGAGCTCGATCTTGACCGAACGGTTCTCGGCATCGATCGCGATGCTCATCGGCACGAACGTGCTCGGCTGTCCGCGGGTGCGCGCCTCGCGGCCGTTCTGCTTCAGCTCGGCAACGGCCGCACGCGCCTCCACGTCGGTCTTGAACCGGTCGTGCTCCTCGAAGCTGCCCGACGTCTGGTTCTTCACCTCCACCACGAACTTGAGATACGTGTTGGTGGGCCCGGTGAGCACCGTGTGGGCAATGCCGTTGGTGATCGTCACGCGCTTCACCAGGCCGCTCTCGGGCTTCTCCACCGGCGGCTTGTCGGTGAACAGCTGGTACGTGCCGTAGCCGAAGAACAGATCGGGCGTGCCCATGCCCGAGAACGTGACCGCGCTGGTCGCGGTGGGCGGGAAGTTGGCCGGCATGCGGTAGACCCAGGTCGGGATCTTGCGATCGGCGAGGATCTCCCAGAACGTCCGTCCCTTGCGCGTGTTGTGCGCGGCGCCGCCGGACAGCGGGATCACGTACCTGCCGAGCCCCATCGAGTGGCCCGGGGGCTCGGTGTCGGCGGCCGAGCTCTTCGGCGTGTAGGTGCTGGCGTCGCGGTGCACGAAGTCGAAGATGCCGTGGCCGCCCGAGTCCATGCCCGTGATCATGTTGGCCCACGCGACCGGGCTCTGCGGCGGGTTGCTCGTGCCGAGCTTCACGAACCCGCCGTCCTGTGCGAGCTGCTTGAAGTTCGGCATCCTGCCCGCGGCGATCAGGCTCGCGAGGATCTCCGGGTCCATGCCGTCGATGCCGATCACGACCACCTTCTGCTTCACGTCGGGATCGCAGGCGAGCAGCGCACCGAGCAGTGCGGCGACGAGGATCGGGTGGGCGCGCATCATGCCCCCGCCTCCGTCAGCTGCAACTCGAGCGACGGCCTGGTTGCTGGCTCGAAGATCGAGCGGCCCTTCATGTAGCCGGGCACCGGCACGCCGAACAGCTTGAGCACCGTGGGTGCCAGGTCCATCAGGTGCGGGCGCTCGAGCTCCACCCTGCGGCTCGAGAACAGCACGCCCGGCACGATGCGCGGATCGACGCAGTGGTCGCCCGACCAGCTCTTGGTGTTGTCCGAGAACACGTCCTTCGACACCGCGCCGGTGGCGCAGTCCCACGAGTTGCGGAAGCCGTGGTTGTAACCGATCAGGAGATCGGGCGCCTCGAGCTTGTACGGCCCGTCGAACACCTCGTCGGTCTCGAACACGTTCAGCACGACCAAGCTGTCGTCCTTGGGATCGCGCAGCCTGAGCAACCCCTCCTTGATTTGCTTGCGCACCTGCGCCAGCTCGGCGCCCTCGCCGACGATGCCGTTCCGCTCGCGACCCTTGCGGTTGATGAACAGCCCCGTCAAGCCGAGCGAGAACGCCTTGGTCCTCGCCCAGTCCACCGACTCGAACCAGTCGCCGCCCGTCTGCTTGCCATCCTTCAGCGCGAGCAGTCCCTGGTCGCGCAGCCAGGCGTTCAGGTTGACCCCGCGCTTGAACTGCGTGAAGCCGTGATCGGAGATCACGCACAACAACGTCCGCGTGTCATTGCCCAGCTGCGCGCGGATGCGGCCCAGCATCTGGTCCATGCGCTGGTAGAGATCCTCGAGCGTGTTCCGGTACTGCTCCGTGTCCTTGCCGGCGTTCGCCGGATGTGACGGATCGAGGTAACGGTAGAACATGTGCTGGATGCGATCGGTGGTGTCGAAGACGCACGTCACCAGGCCCTTCTTGGTGTGCGCGATCGCGTTCATCAGCATCTTCTCGCGTTCCTCGTGGATCAGGTAGGTCTGCTTCAGGAACGCATCCTCGTCGATCACGCGCTCGTTGAGCGCCCAGGTGTCCTCCGCCAGCCCGAGCGTCGCGAACGGCCCCTGCATCTTCGCCAGGTAGATCGAGTAGATGAACGGGTGCGAGATCGGCATCGCCGGGTTCTCGGGATCGATCTGCAGCGGCGTCACGTACAGCTCGAACTCGGGGGCGAGCGACATGACGTAGAACCGGGCGATGCCGCGCACCGTGATGCCGGGCCGGCCTTGAACTTGAGCTGTACCCTGCGGCGAGTAGTGCGCGGCGCGGCGTGATCCGGTCGTCGCCCACGCACAAGGTCGCCTGCTGCCTGGCCTCGTCGATGATCACCTTGAACGGCAGCTTCAGCACCGGGTGATCGACGCGCAGGCTGTTCTCCGGTCCCTCGAGGTAGCTCTCCACCACGTTGCCCTTGCGCTCGACCGCGACCTGCACGCCGCCGGTGTGTGCGCTCTTGTCCTTGCGGGTCGAGTAGAACGAGAACGTGCCTTGCGTGCCCTTCAGATCCGGCACGCACATGCCCGACAGCAGCACGCCGTTGAACTTCTCCGGCGGGAAAGTGATCGGCACGCGCAGGATCGAGCTGAAGATGTGATGCTCGCCCAGGATCTTCCAGAACGGCTGGCTCTTGCGCAGCAGCCGCATGGTCGGCTTGCCGAGCGGGATCAGGTACTTGCCGAGCGGCAGCACTTTCTTCGCCTGGCCGATGTCGGTGGACGACAGCATCGGCATGTAAGTGCACGGATCGCGCGTGAGGAAGTCGAAGATGTTGTGGCGCGACGCGTCGACCCCGGTCATGAACGACGACCACGCCACCGGCGAGATCGACGGGAAGCTGGTCTCGAGCGGCTGGAACGATCCCTGGCTGGCGAGCTGCGAGAAGTTCGGCATCTTGCCCGCGGCCATGAACCGCTGCGCCAGCTTCGGATCCATGCCGTCGAGGCCGATGATCACGACGCGGTCGACCTCTGCGTTCTTCAACGCCTTGCTGTGGAACACGAGCCGCCACAGCACGCGGATCGGCCACATCAGGATCGTGCCGATGGCGAGGAAGAAGGTGCCGATCAGCACCAGGAACGAGCTCAGGAAGGCGAAGCCTGCCCCCGGGCCGATGTAGCAGAGCTGCGCGTGCGCGCTCGGCGCGGTGGCGAGCAGCAACAGCACGGTGCCGAGCAGGACCGCGCGCGAGCGATGGGGGGCGTCTTTCATGGAGCTACCGTCCAGGAGTTGGTGCCGAGAACCCAAGACAATAATCACCCCGCGCAGGAGCTGCAAGACGATCGGGACGTGAATCTCGCCGCGAGATCGGTCGGCCACGAGCCGGCTGCGATTACGGTCACCGTAAATAATCGGTTGCACGCTGGCTGATGCCGGTCTTCAATTGAGAGCGACCCATGGGCGAGCGGCACGGCCCGGGTCGTGCTCGCGTCGGCAGCGCCGCGGACCAGCGGACCATGGCTCAACATCTCGAGCGCGAAGTGCTGCGGGGCTTCTGGAAGGTGCACATCCTCCATCACGCCTCGATGCGACCGGTCTACGGACTGTGGCTGCTCGCCGAGCTCGCCGAGCACGGCTACCGGGTCAGCCCCGGCACGCTCTATCCCATCCTCAAGCGCATGGAGATGACCGGCTGGCTGCGCGCGCATCGCAACGGCAGCTCGAAGGGCCGCTGCAACTTCGAGATCACGGCCAAGGGTCGCCGCGCGCTCGATCGCGTGCGTGGCCTGGTGACCGAGCTGTATCGCGAGGTGGCGCCCGCCGGTGGGCGGCGCGCCGGCAAGCGGCCGCGCAGGAGCGTGCTCGCGTGAGCTGAGCTTGGCCGCCGGGCTCACGAAGCAGCAGCGCCGGACCTCGCGATCCGGCGCTGGCGAGCTGTGCTGCGCGAAGCGACGTCGCCCCGCTTTGACCCGTGTGTCACTTCACGGCGGTCGCCTCCGCCACCGGCTTGCTGTCCTTCAGCTCGAACTGGAACAGCGTCTTCTCCTGGTCGAGGAGCTTCTTCTCGTCGGCCGCCAGCGCCGCGGCTTCCTTCTTGAACTGCGCGTCCTGGAACGGGTTCAGCTTGCTGCCCGCCTTGCGCATCTCGCTGTCACGCTTGGTCTGCAGGTTCTTCTTGCCGTTCTCGACCTTGTCGAGCGCCGTCAAGAAGCTGCGCGCCTCCTTCACCATCCGGTCCATGTCGGTGCGGTAGTCGGCGGCGGCCGCTCGCTTCATGACGGTGAACAGATTGTTCGCCGCCATGCGGCCTTCCATCTTGCCAACCACCTTGCCCTCGCGCGACACGAACACGAACCGCGGTAGCTTCGCGCCGCCGAGCGCATCCGCGAGCGGATGGTCCTTGGTGATCTGCTCGCCGTTCAGCTTGATGGTGCGGAACATCTTCATGCCGAGCAGGACTGCCTCGTCCTTGAGCACGGTGGTCTCGACGTTGTTGACGTCGGTCGAGTCCTTGGGGTCCGTCGAGGTGAGGTAGTACGCCGTTGGCAGGAGTGTACCTGGGAGGGTGTCGCCGAGCTTGGGCTCGGTGGGGGTGGCGTTGCTGCCGTTGCCGTTCCAGTTGATCTCGAGCCGCGCCAGACTGGCTGCGGACCGCCCGCATCAACCCGCCTTGAGCGGCGCCGCCGAAGCTAGCACGATCGCGCTGGTGGTGAGCCCAGCGATCAGCACTCGCGTGAGGGATCTCATTCTTTCGAGCCTCCGTGAAAGACGCTGCCATGTCGCACGGACCTCGTGCGACCGCCGCCCAGCATAACCACGGCGTGCCGTTTGCCTAGGCCCAGGATGCGTCATGGGATTCGACCCGCGGTCCCGCCGCGCGCAAAGGAACGACAGGCGGCCGCAACCACGAGCCCCGCCAGGACCGTCCACAGGCTGTAGATGAACTCGGTCCGGCCGGCCTGCGAGATCACCGTCACCACCACGGCGGTGCCAATCGCCGGCACCAGCCAGCCGCCGGGCAGGCGGAAGGCGCGCGGCAGGTCGGGGCGCGTGCGCCGCAGGATCGGCACCGCGAGGCAGGTCGCGAGGTACATGAGCCCCGAGGTGACGATCGACCAGTCGACCAGGCTGTTGTAGTCGAACGCGAGCGAGCACAGCATCGCCGCGAGCGTGGTGAACACGATCGCCAGATGCGGCGTCGCGAACCGCGGGTGATTGACGCTCACCGGCCGCGGCAGGAATCCGTCCGCTGCCATCGCCGAGAGGTAGCGCGGCGTGATCAGCGCGACGCCGGAGTTGTAGCCGGTCATCGAGATCGCCGCGCAGATCGCGATCAGCTTGGCGCCGGTGCTGCCGAGGAAGTTCTCGGCCGCGAGCGCGAGCGGCCGATCGGACCGGGCGAGCGCCTCGCTGCCGACGCTGCACGTGGCCACGATCATGATCAGCACGTAGAGCGAGACCGAGAACAGGAGCGAGCTCACCGTGGCGAGCGGGATCGAGCGGCGCGGGTTCTTGGTCTCGCCCGCCGGCACCGGCACGTTCTCGAACCCCTGGCAAGCGAACAAGGCCTTGAACGCGCCGGCGCCGAGCGCGCTCGCGGACGTGGCGAACGACAGCCGATCGAGCCGGATGATCGACAGGCCGACGATCGCGAACACGAGCAGCGGCAACAGCTTGGCGATGGTGAACCCATTCGTCGTCCACGCCGCCGGCTTGATGCCGACGTAGTTGATGAAGCCGAACGCGAGGATGATCAGGGACGCGATCGCGCGCTTGACCATGGGTTGCGCGAGGAACGGCGACAGCTCCGCCAGGTATTCGGTCGCACCACCCGCGACGGCCGCCCACGACAGCAGGCTCGACACGTATGCGGACCAGCCGACGACGAAGCCAGTCCACGGTCCGAACGCCTCGCGCGCGTACACGTACGAGCCGCCGTTCTGCGCGTACATGCTCGCGACCTCGGCGTAGCAGAGCGCCACCGAGATCAGCGCCACGCCCACGGCAGCGAACGCCAGGAAGCCGCTGTCTCCCATCACCGCCGCGATCGCGCCCGGACGCAGGAAGATGCCCGAGCCGATGATCAGGTTGATGCCGATGCAGATCGCGTCGAGCAGCGTGAGCTGGCCTGGACCCTTCATGCGCGGCATTCAACCATGCGGAACGCGGCGATGATAGGGAAGCAGCGGCTTTGCCTGTCAGCCTTCGATCCGGTGCGGCGGTGCGCCGAGCTCCGTCACGCGCGCTCCGGCGCGAATGGTTCCCAGCCGCCGCCGAGCGCCTTGTACACGGCGATCAGGTCGGTGCAGAGAAGGCGCTCGCTCTCGGCCAGTTGATCCTCCGCCGTGTAGAGCGCCCGCTCTGCATCCAGCACGCGCAGGAAGTCCGAGACGCCGCTGCGATAGAGCTGGTCGGCGAGCTCGACGGCGCGACGGCTCGCATCGGCGCTGCGCTCGAGCGCCGCGTGGCGCACCGCTTGCTTCCTGGTAGGCGACCAGCGCGTTCTCCACGTCCTCGAACGCGAGCAGCATCGCCTGCTCGTAGCGCACGATCGCCTGCTCGACCCGCGCATCCTGCGCGGCGATGCTGGCGGCGGACGCGGCCCGCATCGAACCATGGCCAGCTCACGCTCGGATGCAGGTCCCAGAACTGGCTGTTCGCGTTCGCCAGATCGCCGCTCGCGGCGCTGCGCAAGCCGAACGAGCCGGTGAGCGAGAAGCGCGGGTACAGGTCGGCGGTGGCAACGCCCAGGCGCGCGGTGGCGGCGGCGAGCTCGCGCTCCGCGCGGCGCAAGTCGGAGCGGCGCCGCAACAGCTCGGCCGGAACGCCCACCGGCACCATGGGTGGTCGAGCCGATGGCTCGCTCGCGGCGAGCCTCACCACCTCGCTGCCGGGCGGCTCGCCGAGCAGCACCGCCAGCCGGTGCCGTGCCTGCCTGGCGGCATTCTCGAGCGTCGGGATGCGCGCCTGCGTGCTCGAGCTCGGCCGCGGCTTGCAAGACGTCGAGCTCGCTCGCGACCCGTGCGGCAAAGCGTGCGCGGGTGAGGTCGACGGTCGCTTGCTCGGCGACCACGTGCGCGCGCGTGATCTCGATCTCGTGCCCGTAGCCGCGCAGCTCGAGGTAGCTGCGCGCCACCTCCGCGAGCACCGTGACGAGCACGTCGCGCCGCGCTTCCTCGGCCGCCTCGACGTCCGCGACCGCGGCCTCGATCTCGCGCCGCACGCCGCCGAACACGTCGATCTCCCAGCTCGCGTCGAAGCCGGCTTGAAAGTACTCACGGCCGCCGCCGGGGAGAAGCTGCCGCCGCCGATCAGCGCTTTCGCGCGCTCGCGCGCGCGGCTGCGGTCGTAGCTGCCAGCGGCCGTGAGCGAGGGCCACTGCTCGGCATCGGTCAGCCCGAGACCGCGCGCGCTTCCCGCACGCGCGCGGCGGCCGAGACCGAGATCGCGGTTCGCGCACCGCCCGATCGACGAGCCGATCGAGCTCGGCATCGCCGAACGTGCTCCACCAGCGCGTGATCGGCGTGCCGCGATCGAGAGTGCCGTTCGCCGCAGCGAACGTCGCCGGCGTGGTCGGTGTCGGTCGCTCGTAATCCGGCCCGACGGCGGCGCACGCCAACAGCAGCGCTGCGGCGAGACCGGCGAGCGCGTCGTTTGCCACGGCATTCATGGTGAGCTCGCCGCCGGCTTGGCGTCGATGAAGACATCCATCTGCTGGCCGACGTACACCGGCAGCTGGTCGCGGGCGAACCAGTACAGCACCTGCAGCACCCGCGTGTCGACGCGCTCGGTCGAGTCGCCGGTGAGCGAGCGCTTGGGGATGACGTAGGGCTCGATGCGCACGAACTCGAGCTCCGCCTTGAGCTGGCGATTGCCACGCACGCACGCGACCGCGGCGGCGCCGGGCTGGACGCGCCAGGCATCGTTCTCGTCGACGTCGATGCGCACGTGCATGCGCTCGAGGCTGCCGAGCAGCACGAGCGGCGTGCAGCACGCCGGTTGGCGCGAACTCGCCGGCGCGCACCTTGACCTGCAGCACGTCCGCATCGGTGGGGGCGCACACCGTGAGCCGCTCGAGATCGACCTTGGCCGCTTGCAGCTCTGCCTCGGCGGCGTCGAGCTCGCTCGCGGCGACGTCCTTGTCCGGTTGCCAGGCGCCAGCCTCCGAGCAAGGCGAGCTGGGCGCGCTCGCCGGCGAGCTTGGCCGCGGCGACCTGGGCGGCGAAGCGCCGCCCGCGACAGGTCGTCCTCGTTGACCGCGCGCCGGTCGGGCACCGACTCCACATCTTCACCTGGTTCTGCAGGTCATCGAGCGCGGCCTGTGCCTCGTGCACGCGCGCCTCGGCCGGCGGCAAGTCCTCCGCGCGCGGCAGGCTCGCGAGCCTCGCCAGCCGGGCCCTGGCTGCCGCGACCGCGGCGCTGCGCACCAGCACCAGCGCGCTCGCCTGCCGATCATCGATCGCGAACAGCGGATCGCCTTGCCGTACGCGGGCTCCGGGAACCACGAACACGCGCGTGACGATGCCCGCCACGTGCGTGCCGATGGCGATGTTCTCGGTGCTTGCCCTCGACCAGGCCGGCGCCGGCGACGTAGCTCTGGAACGGCGGCTCGACGGCGCCGCGGCCTGCTGCCACCGGCACCGGCTTGTTGCCGCGCGCCACCGGTACAGCGCGAACCCGAACCCGAGCAGCGCGAGCAGCGGCAGCAAAGCCTTGCGAATCATGGCGAGCCTCCTCGATCGCGCAACGCTTGCTCGGCGCTCGTGATCCGGTCGATGCGACCGTCGTCCTGTGGGCGACCCGATCGGCGAACTCGAAGATGCGCGAATCGTGCGTGACGATCACCAGCGCGCGCCGGCGCCGACCGCCATCTCGCGCAGCAGCTTCATCACTTGCGCGCCGGTCTCGTGGTCGAGCGAGCTGGTGGGCTCGTCGCACACGATCAGCCGCGGCTCGTGCACCAGCGCGCGCGCGATCGCGACACGCTGCTGCTGGCCGCCGGAGAGCTGCGCCGGCAGCGAGCGCGTGCGCGCACCGAGGCCCACCCGCGCCAGCAGCTCTCTGGCGCGCGCGAGCGCGGTGCGACGCTTGACGCCGTTCAGCATCAGCGGCACCGCGGTGTTTTCCTCGGCGTTCAGCGCCGGCAGCAGGTTGAATGCCTGGAACACGAATCCGACCTGCGCGCCGCGGATGCGCGTGCGGTCGCGCGGCGGCAGTGCTTGCAGGTCCTGCTCGAACACCTGGCAGTCGCCGCCATCGCGATCGAGGATGCCGGCGATCACCGAGATCAGCGTCGTCTTGCCGCATCCGGTCGGGCCGACGAGCATCATCAGCTCGCCGGTCATCACCTCGAGGTCGATGCCGCGCAACGCGGTGACGCGCGCCTCGTCGTGGCCGTAGCTCTTGGTGACCCCGCTCATGCGCACGGCAACACTGGACATGACATCCCTCAGCTCTTGAACACGATCGCCGGCTCGAGCTTCATCACCTTGCGGATCGAGACCAGCGCGGCGATGCTGCAGATCAAGGCGATCGCCGTCGCGGTGATCGCGAGCAGCTGCCATGGCAGTCGGAACGACAGCTCGGTGCCGCCGGCGGCGGTGCCGAACAAGGCGGCGGCGCCGACGCCGAGCCCGTAGCCGATGGCGCCGACGATCAGCGCTTGCAGCAAGATCATGCGCAGCAACCGACCATTGGCGGCGCCCATCGCCTTGAGCGCGCCGAAGTGCCGCAGGTTGTCGAGCGTGAAGTTGTAGAAGGTCTGGCCCGCGATCGCGGTGCCGACCAGGAACCCGAGCAGAACTGCCATGCCGAAGTTGATCGGGATGCCGGTGTACTTGAGGTAGTAGTTCATCGTCACCTGCTTGAACTCGTCGCCGGTGTAGGCCGCGAGCCCGGTGCTGCTCTTGATGCCGCGCGCGACCGCGGCGGGCGGCACGTCCGGCCGCACCTTGACCAGCACGAACGACAGCAGCTTGCGCTCGCGCGGCGCGAACGCCGTGGCGCGCGAGTAGGTGGTGTAGACCACCGGCTGCGCCTGGAAGGTGCGCGAGATCCGGCAGATGCCGACCACCACGGCGCGGTGGTCGTTCAGCTCGAGGGTGTCGCCGATCTTGAGCGGCACCGGTGGGCGGCCAGGCTCGACCGGCGGTCGCGCCAGCTTGCCCGCGGCAGCCACCTCGTCGACGATCACGCCGTCGCTCTGGCGCAGGTCCTCGAGCTGGCCGTGCACCATCACCGGCGGGCCGCCGATCAAGCTCGTGTCGTCGAGGCCGAGCACGATGCAGGTCTGGTAGTTGCCATTGGCGAGGCGCGCCTTCAGCAGGCCGCGGTACATCGGCACCGCCCACTCGACGCCCGGCACGCCGCGCACCCGGAACAGCTCGGTGTCCTGCAGCGGCTTCACGTCGTCGATGAACTGCACCTTCTGGTCCATCACCCAGATGTCGGGCAGGCCGCAGTCGGTGATGCCGCCGTAGGTGCGCGTCATCAAGCCGATGAAGATCGCCGACTGCTGCGTGATCAAGAGCGACGCGAAGGTGAGCCCCATGACGATGCCCACGTACTTGGCGCGGTCGCCCATCAGCATCTTGAGCGCGACGAGGTTCATGGCGGCTCACTTCTTCCGTCGGGCGCCGTCATGCAGCCCAGCGAGCGAGAAGCGGGTGATGTGCGCCGCGAGCCGGTCGATGTCGCGCGCGCCGAAGCGCTGCCTCGGGAACAGCCGCTGGATCACGGGCTGTGCGTGCCGGTAGAACAGGCACTGACCGACCACGCTCATCGCCCCGAGGCGCACTTGCTCCGGCGTCGCGTGCTTGCCGAGCAGCTCGCCCACGATTCCGGACAGGAGCTCGAACTGGCCGCGGATGGTCTCGCGCACGATCAGGTCGAGCACGCGCGTCGGCGCCACCATCTCGCGTGCCATCAGGCGGCCGTGCCAGGCCGGCCGGCCCTCGTCCAGCACGCGCGCCAGCAGCGCGCGCACGAACGCCGCCAGGCGCTGCTCGGGCGTCGCGCGCGCGTGCGGCTGCGCCGCCGGGTAGCGCTCGAGCGCGCAGTCGTGAGCGAACCGCACCACCGCCTCGTACAGACGGTCCTTGTCGCCGAAGTGGTAATTGACCGCGGCGACGTTGGCCCGGGCGCGATCGCAGATCGTGCGCACCGTGGCAGCCTGGTAGCCGACCTCGGCGAACACCTCGCCAGCCGCCTCGAGCAGGCGCTGCTTGGTCTCGGCGCTGGTGGGTTCGGTGTGCATGGCTCCTCGAACGGTTGTCTGAAGCAGACATTTAAAACATTTGTTTTACAGGGCAACGAGAAAATCTCGTGTGGCGCGGGGGCGCGCTCTTGAACGGCCGCTGCCGGGCTCGTAAATGGCGCGCATGACCGAGCGAATCGAATACGCCGTGATCGGCGCCGGCATCAGCGGCCTCAGCACCGCGTTCTGGCTGGCGCGGCAGGGCGGGCGCGTGACCGTGCACGAGGCGAGCGCGCGCGTCGGCGGCTCGATCCGGTCGATCGAGCAGGACGGCTTCCGCTTCGAGGCCGGGCCCAACACCGTGCTCGACAACCGGCCGGAG
The DNA here is from genome assembly GCA_046349655.1 of Planctomycetota bacterium. GTDB lineage: Bacteria > Planctomycetota > B15-G4 > B15-G4 > JAXMBY01 > JAXMBY01. Next base: position 87,094 of record JAXMBY010000014.1, on the reverse strand, counting down.
ATCGCCGAGCTGCTCCAGGCAGCCGGTCTGCTGCCGCGGCGCATCACTGCTCGCGCCGCCGCGCACAAGCGGTTCCTGTGGAAGGCCGGGCAGCTCCACGCCCTGCCATCCGGCCCGCTCTCGTTCCTGCGCACGCCGCTGTTCTCGGCGCGCGCCAAGCTGCGCTTGCTGAAGGAGCCGTTCATCGCCCGCGCGCCTGCGGACCGCGAGGAGAGCATCGCCCAGTTCGTGCGGCGCCGGCTCGGTGGGAGCTGCTGCGCTGCGCGGTGGCGCTGTTCGTGGCGGGCGTGTACGCTGGCGATCCGGAGCGCCTGTCGGTGCAGCACGCGACGCGCAAGATCCATGCGCTCGAGCGCGAGCACGGCAGCTGATTCGCGGCCGCTCAGGAAACGCTCCGGTCCGGCGCCGCGCGCTGCCATGTTCTCGTTCCCGTCGGGGCTCGACGAGCTGCCGCGCGCCCTCGCGCAGCGCATCGAGGAGCTCGGTGGACGGGTCGAGATCAGCCAGCCGATCGACCGCTTGCAAGCGCTCGCGAGCGACCGCATCGTGCTCGCCGTGGATGCCGCAACCGCCGCGCTTGCTCATGGCTCGCGACCCGCGCGCGGCAGAGCTCGCGCAGGTGCCGTACGCTGCCGTGGTGGTGATCAGCTTCGGCTTGCGCCGCGAGCAGGTGCGCCACCCGCTCGATGGCTTCGGCTTCCTCGTGCCGCGCGGCGAAGGCCTGCGCATCCTCGGCTGCCTGTTCCCATCCAGCCTGTTCGACGGCCGCGCGCCCGCGGGCTGCGTGACGCTCACCTGCTTCCTCGGCGGCGCCACCGATCCGGAGGCGATGGCGCTGGATGATGCCGCGCTGCGGCGGCTCGCGCTCGGCGACATCGACCGGGCGCTCGGCCTGCGCGGCGAACCGCTCGTGCATCGGCTCAGCGCTGGCCGCGCGCGCCATCCCTCAGTACGAGGTGGGCCACGGCCGCTCTGTCGATCTTCGCGCAGCAGCTGGAGCGCGATCACCTGGATCTGCGCATCGGCGGCAACCACCTGCACGGCGTGTCGGTGGGTGATTGCATCGGCACCGCGCGCAGCTCGCCCGCAGCCTGCAGCGATGAGCCAGCGGCGCCGCTGGCGCGGGCCCGATGAATGCTCGATGCCACGGCCGCACGTGGCGTGCGCACGCGCTTCGTTCGCACGCGGCTCCGCCTCCGGCATCTTCATGTCTCTGCTTCGCTCGCCCGTCAACGTCGCTCGCGGGTGCTGAGGGTGTTCAACATCTGGTTTGCCTCGGCGTAGCCGGGCCTGAGGCGCAGGGCGATCCGCAGCTCGTCGACCGCCTCGTCACGCCGCCCCACCCGGGCGAGCAAGCGGCCCAGGCTGAAATGAGCCTCTGGCCGCGCCGACGCAAGCCGCATCGCCGCGTCGATGTGGGGTGTGGCCGCCTCGACCCTGCCGAGCTCCACCAGGGTGACCGCCAGGTTGATGTGCACTTCCTGATAGGCAGGCTGCACCAGCAGGGCATCCTCGTAGGCAATGATCGCCTCGGCGAATCGCCGCGTGTCGGCCAGCACGTTGCCGAGGTGGTACATGCCTGCTGCGCACGTTGGCTGGATGCGGATCGCCTGGCGGTAGCAGCGCTCTGCCTCCTGGGGAAATCCCCGCGCAGCGAGCGCGTCGCCCAGGCTGACCCAGGCCGCAGAGTCGTCCGGCCAGCGGTGCACGAGCTGACGGAACTGCCTGATGGCATCGTCCACCCTGCCGGCATGGAACAGCGTGTCGCCGAGATCTCGAGCGGCGACGCGGAGCTCCGGATCGATTCGCAGGGCCTCGCGAAACTGGTCGATGGCCTCGCGGTCGCGGCCGACGCTCGCCAGCGAGACACCGAGATTGTAGTGGCCACCCGCCAGCTCCGGATCGATCTGCAGCGCCTGGTTGAAGCATGCGATTGCGTCGCCGGCCTGATTTCTGGCAGCCATCGCCAGCCCCGCATTGTTGTGAGCTTCTGCGTGACGCTCGAGGACGGCGCCCACGTTGAAGGCGATGGACAGAGCGAGCATCGCGATCCAGAGCGAGCGCACGACACGACGCCAGGCCGGCAGCCCGAGGAGCGCCCGCTCCGCGGCGAGCGTGCCGACGGCCGCGAGCAGCACGAGATGCGGCAGGAACTCCGCCTGATAGCGGCAGCAGGCTGCGTCGTACAGGAGCAGGGTCAGCGTGGCGGTCGCGAACAGCAGGACCACCGCGATCAGGAATTCGCGCAGCCCGACGCGAGCCCCGGCCGGACGACCGCGCAACGCTGCCGGGGCGGCCATCGCCAGGCAGACGAACGGCACGTTCGTCAGCACGCCGAACGGATGCTCGATCCAGTAGAGCGCCGCCGGTCTCGGCGGCACGGCGATGTCGCGCACGAACGGCAGGCGGCCGATCCAGCGCGCCGGCTGGAGGAAGTAGACGCGGCAGTTGAACCAGAGGCAGTCCAGGCCGAAGTGGCGCGTCGTATCCTGGCGCGGTCCACCCAGCTGGTAGCGCTGCCCGAATTCCAGCGGCGCGTCGAACCTGCCCGTGTTGTACAGCGCGAGCAAGAGCGACACGATGAGCAGCGGCACGGCGGCCGCCGCACACGTTGCCAGCGGCCGCCGTTGCTCGCGCACGGCCCGGAAAACAGGCACCAGGAAGATGACGGCACCGGGGAGCAGGTTCGGACGCGCCCCGACCGCCAGGCCATAGAGCAAGCTCGCCGTCGCGAGCCACGCGCCCCGACGCCGCGGCGCATGCAGCGCCGCGAAGAGTGCCGCGAGCGACAGCATCGTGAACGCATGGCCGCAGCTGATCGCCACCTCGTAGACATCCGAGCGCGCCATGATCAGCGGCGCACCACCGGCCAGTCCGAGGGCGAGCGCACCGGCCAGCACCACCCCCCACCCGACGTCGGCGAAGTAGCGGCGCCAGACGGCGCGCAGCACGCCGGCGCTGGCCAGGAACCCCACGGCGAAGAAGATCACGACGGCGTGCTTGTGCAGGAGGTAATGACCCGTCAGTGCCACGAATGGCCAGAACAGCACGAGCGCAGGAGTGACCCCGAAGTAGAGGAAGAGCTTGCCCCGGTAGAGGCTCAGGTCGTGCAGCGGGTGGCAAGCGATCCAGCGATAGGCCGCATTGGCATCGACATCGTAGGGATCGCGCAGCTGCGCCAGACCCGGCGGCACGGTGGCATTCACGCTGAGCTGGCCCGCGCGAAGGCCCTGCACCAGCAGGTTGTAGTAGGTATCGCGTGCTTGCGACACCCACAGCTCCAGCACCCCCGACCTGGCGCTGTGGAGGTAGACGGCAACGATGAGCGCACATGCGCCGAGCGATGCATAGCAGCGCGGCCAGCGAGCTCGTGTTGCCAGTGGTCCGGAATCCAATTCGTTGCCTCGGCTTTCGGCGCGCCAGGAGAGTCCAGGGCGCGGCCGGCGTCAAGAACTCGGGCCGGCCTTCTGATCTAGCGCACCGGCAGCGCCCGCTCGATCAGCGGCGCGAGCGCTGCGGCGATCTTGGCGGCGGCGGCCGGTACACGCGCACGCCGTCGCCGCTGGCTTGCTGCAGGACCGGACGGACATCGATCAGGGGAATGCCGCGCAGCGGCAAACTCGGTGAGGCGACGCTGCGGCCGATCGAGATCGAGGCTCGCGGCATCGGAGCCGACATCCTCGCGCAGCTGTTCGAGCCGCTTGCCATCGACCTGGAACTCGTCGGGGATCGCGACCAGCGCCATGCGACCGCGGGCGAGCGCCGCGATCTCGGCGAGCGCGCGCAGTGCGCTCTGGATCGACCCCTCGACGATCGTGGCGCCCGCGCGCGGCCTACGCGCTCGGCAGCACCGGTCCCGACAGGCGATGGTCGTGCTCGCCGTCCTCGCTGTCAATCGTGCGCACCAGCGCGCGCACCTCGTCGGCGGTCGCGAGCCGCTTCACGAACAGCAGACGGATCAGCGCCGCCACGTACAGCTTGAGCTCGTCGTTCTCGCGCTCGAGGTCGTCGATGCGCCGCTCCTGCGTGCGCGACTGATCGCGTCGTGACTGCATCTCGTGCTTGAGCCGCTCGAGGTGCAGACCCTGGTTCGCCACCTCGAGCTGCTGGCCCAGGTCGCCGAGCAGCAAGTAGCGGCCCCACCCCATGCACCACCTCCGCGTCAGGGCGCGCTCGCGTGCGGACGCAGGCGCGCGACCGCGATCACAGGTAACCCAGGCTCTTCAGGCGGCCGAGGATCTCGCGCTCCTCCTCGGGCGATGGATGGCCGTCGTCGCCGGCGGGGATGTAGTTCATCAGCTCGAGCGTGCGCAGGATCTTGTCCGCGCTCTGCTCGATGGTCTCCTTGTCGGACTCGACCACGATCTCCGGCTTGAGCGGTTCCTCGTAGGGGTCGGAGACGCCGGTGAAGTTCTTGATCTCGCCGGCGAGCGCCTTCTTGTACAGGCCCTTCACGTCGCGCTCGGCCAGCACGCTGATCGGGCACTTCACGAACACCTCGACGAACCGGCCGATCTTGCCGCGCAGCTCGTCGCGGATCGCGCGGTAGGGCGAGATCGCGGCGGTGATCGCCACCGCATCGTGGCGGGTGAGCACCTCGCACACCCAGCCGATGCGGCGGATGTTGGTGTCGCGGTCCTCCTTCGAGAAGCCGAGCCCTTTGCTCAGGTTCTCACGGATCACGTCGCCGTCCAGGATCTCGGTGCGCATGCCGCGTTTCTTCAGCACCTTATCGACGTGGTTCGCGAGCGTCGACTTGCCCGCGCCCGAGAGCCCGGTGAACCAGAGAGTGAAACCCTTGTGATGCATGGCGATGAAGCCCTTCCATTCTGTGCAGCTGTTGGTGATGCGCGAGCGGTTCCTAGCGGATCTTGCCCTCGACGAACGGCACCTCGTAACACTTCTCGTGGTTGATCGGCCCGTGGCCGAAGTAGCCGTCTTCGCCGAACAGCTCGCCGTGATCCGCGGTGATGGTGATGTAGGTGTTCCTGGGTGCCAGGTCGAACAGCTTCTCGACCACGGTGTCGAGGTAGCGCACGGTTGCCACCTGCCGCTCGCGCAGCTGATCGAGCTTGTCCTGGTCGAAGAACTTGGGCTCGCCGTCGTCCTCGACCAGCTTGCCGTCCACCAGGCTCTTGTTCAGGTTCTTGAACACGCCATGCACACCGTGGATGCGCGGCCAGTCGTTCTCCTTCTCGGTCGGCAGCGCGTACGGATAGTGTGTCTCGCCGACATTGAGCAGATAGAACGACGGGCGTTCCTCCGAGAACTTCATCTCCGGCAGCATCGCCGCCATGTCGTTGTGCTTCGGCATCAGCTTGAAGCTGTCGAAGTCCTTGTTGATGATCGTCTTCGGGTTCAGCACCGGCAGCGACACCAGCGCATTGGTGAAGTAGCCCAGGCGATGGCGCATGAACGTGGGCAGGTAGAGCGACGGGATCAGGTTCTCGAAGTCGATCCCGTCCGATCCCAGGCGCGTGTTGTAGTTCAGGAAGTCCTTCTTGTAGTAGTCGGAGGCGAACACGTGGGTGGGACTGTGGTGCGGCAGGAGCCCCATCAGCAGGTTGTAGTGCGATGGCGCGGTCCACGAGGCGTAGCTGTAGCGCTTCTCGATCGTGCCGAGCTTGGAGATGATCCTGGGATTGGCCGCCATGAACGCGTCGTACCGACAGCTGTCGAAGATGACGATGATGTAGTTGTTCTTGGCGCGCGGGGCGGGGCGCTCGAAGGCCGCGCCGGCCGGTGCCGCGGCGGGCTTCGCCGCCGGCTTCTGCTCGCCGCCGAACAGTTTGCTGAAGAAACCCATCGCTGGTCGACTCCTCAAGGGTGCGTGCTTCGGATCACTTGACTGGCTGCGCCCGCATCGAATCGATCAGGATGCGCGCCACCTCGGGCCGCGAGAACTCGGGCGGCGGCAGCTCGCCGTTGCGCAGCATCTCGCGCACCTTCGTGCCGGACAGCGAGATGCGCTCCTCCGGCGTGCTCGGGCTGGTCTTGGCGGTGGCCATCGAGTTGGTGCGCGTGCACCAGAACGAGTTCTCGAACTTGAGCGGCACGATGCCGAGCTCGTGCGGCGCGAACTGGTCGAACAGGTGCTGGGCGTCGTAGGTGCCGTAGAAGCTGCCGACGCCGGCGTGGTCGCGACCGACGATGAGGTGCGTGCAGCCGTAGTTCTTGCGGATGCAGGCGTGGAAGATCGCCTCGCGCGGACCGCCGTAGCGCATCGCCTGCGGATACACCGCGAGCACCACGCGATCCTTCGGGTAGTAGCTCCGCATCAACACCTCGTAGCACTTCATGCGCACATCGGCCGGGATGTCGTCGCCCTTGGTCTCGCCCACCAGCGGGTGCAGCATCAGGCCGTCGGTGATCTCGAGCGCGCACTTGGTGATGTACTCGTGCGCGCGGTGGATCGGGTTGCGCGTCTGGAAGGCGGCAATGGTCTTCCACTTGCGCGCCTTGAACAGCACGCGCGTCTCCTTCGGATCGAGCCGGTTCTGCGTGAAGGTGGTGTGCTGGATGCGGTTCAGCAGCAGGCGGACCGCCGAGGTACACGTCGCCGACGGCCTTCAGGTACTGCACGCCCGGGTGGCTCGCGTCGGTGGTGCCGAGCGCCTGCTTGGCTTCGCGCTCCTTGTCGACCTGGTACTTGTCCTCGATGGTCATCACCGCGAGCACGCTGCCTTGCTCGCTCGCCAGCGCGATCTCCGCGCCCAGCTGGTACTCGGAGCCATCGCCCTGCTTCACCGCGAGCACCACGGGCAAGCTCCACACCAGGCCTTTCGCGAGCCGCATGTGGTCGAGCACGCTCAGGTAATCCGCGCGCGTCATGAAGCCCTCGAGCGGGCTCATGGCGCCGCTCGCGATCATCTCGACGTCGGCGAGCTCGCGGTTGTTGAGCACGAGCTTCTTCAGTCCCTTGGCCCGATTCAGCAGCTCGGCGCGCTCGTCCCCCGCGACCAGGCGGTTGACGAGGCGGCCACCATGCGGTGCGATCATCGAAAAACACCCCTTCACGCGAAGATGTCTACAGGTATCCGAGGTTCCTCAGCTTGCGCTTGATCGCGATCAGCTCGTCCGGCGAGAATCTCTCGCCGTGGTCATCGGCGCCCTTCTCTCCCACCAGGTCGCGCAGCACGAACACGATGAAGTCGGTGGGGGAGTTGAAGCCGGAGTTCTCGATGACCTGCTGGATGCGCAGGTAGAGCGGCCTCGGAATCTTGACCGTCACCTTGCGATCCATGGCGCGTCACGCTCATCCGGATGGCGCTTCTCGGAAGCGTCAAGAAAAACAAAGACTCGCCCTTGGAGTCCAAAGTCAATCCATAAGTGCTTATTAGTGAAGCACTTGATCCATTCGGCGCGAAAGGCTGCGCGAAGGCGATCGGCTCTGGTGAGGCTCCAATAGCACTCTTATCGGAGTGTCGGTAGGCTACCTTGAGCGGCGCATCTGTCAAGGGGCGCCTGGCACGATTCCAGCCGCCAGCTGCCGGAAAAAACCGGCGGCGATGCGGATGCGCACCGTCCCGGTTCACGATCTTGTGGTATGCTCGACTCGTCGACCTTCGGATCCCCTTCCCGGACAACCAGAACACCTTACCCATGGCGCGTTACTTGAAACTCGCTCCGCTGGTATTTTTCCTCGCCGCCTGCATCGTGCTGCTGATCGGCTGCGATGCGAGCACCCCATCCCAGAACGTCGCGCGTGCCGAGCAGCTCGTCGAGGGCGGCGACTCGGCAGCGGCGCTTGCGCTCGCCGACGGTGCGATCGAGGCACTCGCCAAGGCGAGCAACGATCCGGACGCCCTGTTCCGCGCGCACGTGCTCCGCTGCCGCGCGCTGGCCGAGAGCAATGCCGAGAAGGCGTTCGAGGAGTGGCAGGGCCTCGTGAACGACAACCCAAAGGCAGCCGATGCCGCCGTCACCGAGAGCGTGGTGCGCTCGCTGCGCCGCACCAGGGAAGGCCAGGGGTTCGCGGTCACGGCGGCCGAGCGCGCCAAGCAGCGCTTCCCCGATCAATCCGCCACGTTCGATGCCATCCTGCAGGACATGTCGAACGACGACACCTTGAGCGGCGCCGCACGCGACAAGCTGAAGGCCCTCGGCTACATCGGCGCCTCGAAGAAGGACAAGAAGGACGCCAAGCCCACCCCCGCGCCGCGGCAGTAGCCGCGCCGTTGCCGGATATCGTTCCGGAGGTAGAAGGGGGCAGAGCGTCTGAGTCTTGCCCGGCTGATGCGGGCGAGGGAAGATGTGGCTTCGGTCGTCGTCGAAGCGGGCAAGGGGGGCGGTCCGCATCCCCCGAGAATCCATCGAGGTCAGCAGTTTCGCCATGGTGCAAGTCGCGACCCGGGTGAGTGTCGAGGAATTCGAGCGCTCGCGGCAGTTCCTGCAGGCCGTGCGTTCCCGCGTGGCCACGGTGGTGGTGGGGCAGGACGTGGTGGTGGAGCGGCTCTTGATCGCGCTGCTCACCGGCGGGCACATCCTGCTGCAGGGTGTGCCGGGGCTGGCAAGACGCTGCTCGTCTCGGTGGCGTCGAAGTCGCTCGACCTCGAGTTCGCGCGCATCCAGTTCACGATCGACCTGCTGCCATCCGACATCCTCGGCTGCGAGGTGCTGGACCAGAAGCTGAACGAGTTCCGGGTGAAGAAGGGGCCAGTGTTCACCAACCTGCTGCTCGCCGACGAGATCAACCGCGCAGCACCGAAGGTGCAAGGCGCGCTGCTCGAGGCGATGCAGGAGCGCAAGGTCACGATCGGCAACGAGACGTTCTCGCTGCCGGCGCCGTTCCTGGTGATCGCCACGCAGAACCCGGTCGAGCAGGCGGGCACGTTCGAGCTGCCGGAGGCGCAGCTCGATCGGTTCATGCTCGTGCATCGCCTCGACTACCCCGATCCCGGCGAGGAGCGCGAGATCCTGCGGCGCAACGCTGCGCTCGGCATTCGCCGCGCTGACCGCGGCGCGGTCGTGCAGACCGAGTTCGACGTGCTCGAGAAGCAGCCGGTCGGGTCGAGCGAGGACCTGGTGGCAGCCATGGAGGCGGTGCATCGCGTGCACGTGAGCGACACGTTCGTCGAGCACGTGGTCGAGGTGGTGAACCGCACCCGCCGGCATCCGGCGGTGGAGCTCGGCTGCAGCCCGCGCGCCGGCATCTCGCTGATCAAGGGGTCGCGCGCGCGCGCCCTGATTCACGGCCGCCACTACGTGGTCCCCGAAGATCTGTTCGCGCTCGCCGAGGACGTCATGCTGCACCGCATGCGTCTCAAGTACGAGGCGATCGCGAGCGGCGCGTCGGGCCGCGAGGTGCTGCACGAGCTGCTGCGCGCGATGGGCGCGACGCCGGCGGTCGTCGCCCCGGCCGCGCACCCGACCGGAGCGCCAGCCAGCGCGGTACCGTCGAACGGACGCTGACGCACGGGAGAGGGTCGCGAGATGGATGGCTTCATCGAGGATCTCGAGACTCTCGATGCGCGTCAGCTCGCGATCGCCATTCGCAAGCTCGCTGACTGCCTCACCTATGGCACCGACCGCTCGCCGTTCCTCGGCTCGGGCATCGAGTACGCGCAGTCGCGCCCTTACCAGCCCGGCGATCCGGTACGCATCATCGACTGGCGCGTGACCGCGCGCACGGCGCGCTACTGGGTCAAGGACTACGAGTCGCCGAAGAGCATGCCGTGCTACCTGTTCGTCGACACGTCGGCGTCGATGACCGTGAGCTCGACGGCGCAGAGCAAGTATCACACGGCGCTGTACCTCGCCGGCGGCATCGCGCTCGCCTGTCTCGATCGCGTGAGCCCGGTGGGGGTGATCGGCGTGGGCGAGCGCTCGCTGCGGGTCGCACCCAGCATGGCGAAGCACCGCATCCTGCAGTGGCTGCTCACCCTGCGCCGCTATCGTTTCGACGAGGGCACCTCGCTCACCGCGCGGCTGCGCGAGATCACGCCGAGCTTGACGCACCGCGTGCTGATGGTGGTGCTGAGCGACCTGCACGATCCTGGCGCGATCGCCTCGCTCAAGCACGTCGCGCAGCTGCACGATTGCGTCGTGCTGCAGCTGCTCGATCCCGCCGAGGTCACGCTCAAGGGCAGCGGCTTCCTGCGCGCGCGCGAAGCCGAGACCGGACGCGAGTTCGTCGCGTTCGGCCGCCAGCGCTGGGGCGACATGGATCGGGCGGCGCGCGAGCTGCGCCAGAGCGGGATCGATCACGTGGTGATCCGCACCGATCGGCCGTACGTGCATGCGGTGCGCGACCTGTTCCGCTCGCGCGGGTTCCTCATGCGAGGTGCGCGATGACGATCCGGATCGCTTCGCTGGTGCTGCCGCTTGCCGTGCTCGCCGACCAGCGCGAGTCGCGCGTGGGGATCGCGGCGCGCATCGACGCGCTGGTGCTGCCGGGATCGGAGCTGATCGCCGCACCGGTCGATGCCAGGCGTCCGATCGTGCTGCGCATCACCGCCACGTATCCCCATGGCTCCGCGTTTCGCTACGACCTCGAGTACTCGGGACTCGACCCGGGCGAGTTCGACCTGCGCGACTACCTGAAGCGCAAGGACGGCTCGGCAGCCGACGACTTGCCGCGGCTGCCGGTCAAGATCCGGACCTTGCTGCCGCCCGGACAGGTGCGGCCGCATCCGCTCGCGATCGCGCGCCTGCCCTGGTTCGGTGGCTACCGCTTGCTGCTCTGGCTGGGCGGCGTGGTCTGGGTGGCAGGGCTCGCGCTCTACTGGTTCCTGCGCCGCAAGCGGGCGCTCGTCGAACGGATCCGCGCGCGGCCGCTGACGCTCGCCGATCGGTTGAAGCCGCTGGTCGAGGGCGCGCTGCAGGGAACGCTGTCGCGCGCCGCACAGGCGCAGCTCGAGCTCGCGCTGGTGGCGTACTGGCGCCGCAAGCTCGCCCTCGACGACCGCCGTCCTGCCGACGTGATCGGCCTGCTGCGCGGTCACCCGGAAGCCGGACCTCTGCTCTGCAGCCTGGAGGCCTGGCTGCATCGGCCGGAGAGGACCGCGCAGGTGGACCTGAACGCGCTGCTGGCGCCGTATGCGTTCCTGCCCGCCGACGCGCTCGAGCAGGCGGCGGAAAGGTCGCCTCTCGGACCGGGCGAGCCACGCCGGCCGGCGGAGGCGTCATGGAACGGTTGATCGCGTTTCGCCACACGCTGGTCCTCCTCGGCCTGGCGCTGCCGATCGTGTTGCTCGCGTGGACCTGGCGCCGGCGCGGCCGTGCGCTCACCCTGCCGTTCGACCATGGCACGCAGCGCCAGGGCCAGGTGCTGGCGTTCGTGCTCAGGCTCGCCGAGTCGGTGCCGGCGCTGATCCTGGCGCTCGCCATCCTCCTGCTCGCGGGACCGCAGCGATGGGATCAGCCACACAGCAAGCGCGTGCTCACCAACATCGAGTTCTGCGTCGACGTGTCCGGCAGCATGACCTCCAAGTTCGGCGATGCGGATCGCTACGGCGCGGCGATGGACGCGATCAACAGGTTCCTCGACTACCGCCAGGGCGATGCGTTCGGGCTCACGTTCTTCGGCAACTCGGTGCTGCACTGGGTGCCGCTCACCAGTGATGTGTCGGCATTCCGGTGCGCGCCGCCGTTCATGCGGCCGCAGAACCTGCCGTACTGGTTCGGCGGCACCGAGATCGGCAAGGCGCTGCTGGCGTGCCAGAAGGTGCTCACCGAGCGCGAAGAGGGGGACCGCATGATCATCCTGGTCACGGACGGCTACAGCGCCGATCTCGGCGGCGGCCGTGACGAGGAGATCGCGCGCAAGCTCGCGAGCGATCGCATCACGGTGTTCGCGGTGCACATCGCCGAGCCGCCGGCGCCGGGCGAGATCGTGAAGATCACGGCGCTCACCGGCGGGGAGGTCTTTCCGACCGTCGACCAGGAGACGCTGCAGGGCGTGTTCAAGCGCATCGACGCGATGCAGCAGACCCGGCTGGAGAAGACGCATGCCGAGGCGATCGACAACTTCGAGCCGTGGTGCCGGGTCGGGCTCTTGCTGCTGGCGACCGCGGTGCTGGCCGGCTTCGGTCTGAGGTACACGCCGTGGTAGAGCTGAGCGAGCCAGCGCTGATCGCCGCACTCGCTGCCGCCGTGCTCGCGGCCGCCGGCGAGCTGCTGCACAGCCGCCGCCTGCGCGTCGTCGCCCGCCTCGCGTTCGGTCCGCGCGGCGGGCCGCGTCCATGGGTGCGCTCGGCGCCGGTGCTGCGCATCGCGGCGATGGCGGCGCTCGCGTGGGGCCTGATCACGCTCACGGCGGTCGAGCCGCAGCGCTACGAGGGCGGCCACCAGCTCAAGGCGAACCGCGACCCGAAGCACGTGCTGCTGGTGCTCGACGTGTCGCCGAGCATGCGGCTGGTCGACGCTGGGCCAAGCAGGAAGCAGAGCCGCAGCGAGCGCGCTCGCGATGTGCTCTGGTCGTTCTTCAGCCGCGTGCCGATCGAGGAGTACCGGGTCAGCGTGGTCGCGGTCTACAACGGCGCCAAGCCGGTGGTTGTCGACACGCGCGACTTCGAGGTGGTGCGCAACATCCTCGGCGACTTGCCGATGCACTTCGCGTTCGCGGCCGGCAAGACCAAGCTGTTCGATGGGCTGGAGGAGGCGGCGCGCATCGCCCGGCCCTGGAACCCGAAGAGCACCACGCTGATCGTGGTGAGCGATGGCGACACGGTTCCTGCCACCGGCATGCCGCGCATGCCGGATTCGGTGGCGGGGGTCCTGGTGGTGGGCGTGGGCGACCCGCTGGTGGGCAAGTTCATCGATGGCAAGCAGTCGCGCCAGGACGTGCCGGTGCTGCGCCAGATCGCCGCGCGGCTGTCCGGCTCCTACCACAACGGCAACGAGAAGCACCTCGGCACGAGCTTGATCGCCGAGGTCACCGGCACCGAGGACCAGAGCGTGCTCGAACGGCTGACGCTGCGCGAGTATGCGCTCATCGCCTGTGCTCTGGGCGCAGGGTTGCTGGCGCTCATGCCGGTGCTGCTGCACGGGCTCGGCTCCGGTTTCGATCCGGGGCCGCGTGCCGAGCGCGCGCGGCGGTGGGTATTCCCGGGGTGGCCGCGGCGGTATGATGTCGCGCGCCCCATGATCGCGAAGGAGGCCCCGTGAAGCAGCTCTTGCTCTTGGTCTGGTGCGCGCTGCCGGTGGCGGCGCTGGCCTATCATCTGGGCCCTGGTCAGGAACGAATGAAGGTGGACCGCGCCGCCGCGCTGGTGGCGCGCGGCGAGAAAGCGGCGGCGCAGGCGCAGGCGATCGGCGCGCAGTCGGGCGACGACGCGGCTCGCGACGCCTGGGCCGAGGCCGAGCAAGCCTACGGCGAGGCGCTGGCGCTGTTGCCGGCGGGCGAAGCCAGGACCGAGCGCGCGTTGCGCCTCGAGCGCGCCAAGGCACAGATGTTCGTGAGCCATCTGCCGGAGGCGCACCAGGACCTGACCGCGCTCGTCGACGAGATGGCGAACGATCCGGGCGCGGATCAAGCGGTGCTCGCCGATGCGCGCGGAGCGCTCGCGAGCGCGCAGTACTACCTCACCTGGTTGATGCGGCTCGAAGGTGCGCCACGCGAGCAGTGGGAGCCCGAGATCGAGGCCTCCCGGCAGAATTACAAGCTGCTCGCCGAGCACGCGCGACGGGGCGGTGATGGCGCGCTCGCGCAGAAGACCGAGGACAACCTCGAGGCGGCGATCAGGCTGGCGCGGCTCGATCTCGCCGACCTGCAGGGCCTGCCGCTGCCGAGCCAGTGAAAGGGCTGCGGCACCCGCGGTCGCGGGAAGGCGAAGAGCAAGAGCAACTCGCAGCAGAAGGATGCGCGCGGCGCCAGCGCCGGGCCGCCGCCGGATGATTCCGGCTCGTGAGACGGCGCCTTGTCGAGGCGCGCCCGGTCTGACGACGCCGGTCTGATGACGGACGATGGAGGAGCGATGCGCTGGCAGCTCGGCTGGCTTGCGGTGTGGTGCGTGGCAGTCCTCGGTCGTGACGCGCGCGGTCAATTCACCACGATCCGCGACGGCGAGGTCATCACGCAGGCGGCCGACGGCGAGCCGGTCGAGGAGCCGGCGCCGGCGCCGGCTCCTGCAGCCCAGGCCAGCAAGAACCCGCGGGTCGAGCGCCTGAAGAAGCTCACCTTCGACCGCCGTCCGTCGATCATCTTGAAGACCTGGTCGACACCGGCCGAGGACGACCAGCAGCCGGCTGCCGCCGCCGAGGCGACGGTGCCGGCACCCGACGACAGCGCCGATTCGGTGCTCGAGGGACCCGAGCTGCCGCCCGAGGTGGCGGCCGAGGAGCAGCGCAAGCACGCCCGGGCCGAGGAGGCGCGGCTCAAGGCGGCGGCGGAGGCGGCCAAGCAGAAGGCGTTCGAGGCCGAGCTCAAGCTCTGCCAGCGCAACGTCACGCTCGGCGACTGGGCCGCCGTGAGGACCTACGTTGCCAGCCTGAACGCCGAGGAGGGCAAGGCCCTGTACGAGCAGCTGCTGCAGTCGCTGCAGCGCGGTCCCGCGCAGCGCAGCCAGCTGCCGCCCGAGATCCAGGCCTACGCCGAGAAGAACGCATTCTCCACCGATGATGTGCTCGGGCTCATCAACGCCGCGCCGTACGAGCCGGCGGAAGCGAACCTGTCGACGCTCGGCCAGATCCTGCGCCAGGCGCTCGACCAGGGCCATCAGCTCGAGACGTTCCTCAGTCGGATGCGCCTCGAGCTCAAGGCGGAGGGATTCCGCCTGAAGCGCCACCACGTGGCGGTGCTGCTCGCGGGTGCGAACGAGCTGGTCGCCGCCGGCGAGTTCGTGCCCGGCGTCGACGACCTCACCAAGGCCAACTACCGCGAGGGACTGAACCTGCTCGCGCGGCACTACCTCGCGGTCTACGACAAGGAGAAGAAGACCGAGCTGCTGGAGAAGGCGTGGAACGTGACGCAGCTCGCGCTGGCGGAGGGCGAGGTGAAGCCAGCAGCCAAGGAGGAGGCGCTCAAGCGCGCGGTCGAGCTGGCACCGAAGCTGCGCGCCGAGCTGGGCGAGGCGTGGCTGTGCGACAGCTTCACCCAGCGCGTTGAGCGCGGTCAGGAGATCCTGTCCGCGATCGGCTCATCGGCATCGCTCGGCATGCAGTCGCAGGCGCGCCAGCCCGAGCTGCGGGCGAAGTGGCTCGAGCTGCAGGCGACCGCAGCCAAGGCCCTGCTCAAGGCCGCGCCCCAGCGCGCGGCGCAATGGCGCGCACCGCTCGGCACCTTGGCGAGCAACTGGCTCAAGGAGGCGGTGTTCACCTATCAGCACGATTCTTCCACCTCGCTCGGTCCGCGGCTGCAGCGCGACACCTACGGCAACTTCTATTACTGGGAAGACGAGGCGCGCATGCAGGCCGAGATGAACACGCGGCCGCAGGCGATCAAGACCGGCACCATCCTCGAGTCGCGACCGAGCGATGCATGGCTGCAGCTGCTCGACGACACGCTCAAGCCGAAGTTCGGGATGATCCTCGCCCAGCTGCTGCTCAAGGTCGGCGAGGAGGCGGACGCGTTCCCGTACATCGAGCAGATCGCGGCGACTCAGCCGCGGGCGACGCAGGAGCTGGTCGACGAGTTCCTGCGGGTGTGGACGCGCAACCACGATCCGAACGCCAGTCGCAATCGTGGCAGCTCGTACATGTTCATGTATGGGTTCGAGGAGCGCGCCGACTCGATTCCGCTCACGCGCTCCAAGCAGGATCGCAACCTGGAGGAGCTGTCGCAGTGGGTTCTGCGCCTGCGCAAGCTGCCGGTCAAGATCGACGAGAAGCTGGTGGCCAATGCGTTCACGACCGCGCACAGCACGGCCGAGGTGTATCGCATCGACGTCATCGAGCGCATCTTCGGATCGCTCAAGGACCTCGCGCCCGACACGCTGGCGGAGCTGGCGCAGAAGATGCGCGCCAACCTCGCCACGGTGTGGCGCGACCCGGCGCTGCAGAAGGACAAGAAGACCAACCGCCGGCCGCAGGATATCCAGAACGAGGTGCTGCACGGCTACGACGTCGCGCGCACGACGATCGAGAGGGCGCTCGAGCAGCACCCGGGCAGCTGGGCGTTGACCCTGGCCAAGGCGGCGCTCGCGCACGACGAGAACAGCTACCGGAGCGAGGCCAAGAAGGACTCGGGCTTCTCGCAGCGGCGCGCGGCCGCGCTCGGCGAATTCCGCCAGGCAGCCGAGCTGTATGCGGCGCAGGGCGACGAGCTGACGCAGGAGAAGGAGACGACCAGCGCGTACGAGATGTGGTTCTACGCGGCGCTCGGCGCGAGCGATCTGAAGATGGTGAATCACGAGAGTCAGCTGGCGCCGGATGAGATCCCGAAGATCCGCGCGGCGCTGCAATCGCTGCCGGGTGAGCGCGGCAAGCGCCACATGGACCTGTTCACCAATCAGCTGTTCACGCGCATGAGCAGCGTCAATCCAGCGGTCAAGTTCCGCTACGTGCGAGCCGGCCTCGACATCGTCGGCGACCACAAGCTCGCGCGCGAGGTGCAGCAGCTGTTCCACTACTACAGCGACCTGGTCACCGAGATCAAGCTCGACGCCCGCATCGACGGCGACGGCCGCGTGGGCCACGGCGAGCCCTTCGGCCTGTTCGTCGACCTGCGGCACACGCGTGAGATCGAGCGCGAGTCGGCGGGTTTCTCGAAGTACCTGACCAACCAGAACAACCAGTACTTCTCCTGGAACTACGGCCGGCCGACCGAAGACTATCGCGACAAGTTCGAGGAAGCCGCGCGTGCCGCGCTGGCCGAGCAGTTCGAGGTGCTGTCGGTCACCTTCAATCGCCCGGAGGTGCGTTCGAAGGCGCTCGCCGAATACGGGTGGCGGGTGACGCCGTACGCGTACTTCTTGCTCAAGCCCAAGGGCCCGCAGGTGGATCGCGTGCCGCCGCTGCGCCTGGACCTCGATTTCCTCGACACCACCGGTTACGTGATCCTGCCGGTGGAATCGGCGCCGGTGCCGATCGACGCGGCACCGGACCGCGGGGCGGAACGACCGTTCACCAATCTCAAGCTCACGCAGACCCTCGACGAGCGCCAGGCGAAGAACGGCAAGCTGCTGGTCGAGGTGAAGGCGACCGCATTTGGACTGCCGCCGGATCTTCAGAGCTTGCTCGTGCTCGAGCCAGCCGGGTTCGACATCGCCGCCGTCAGCGACAGCGGCGCCTCCGTGGTCAAGTTCGACGACGAGAACGAGGCGACCAACGTGGTGGCCGAGCGCATCTGGAGCGTCACGCTCAAGGCCAAGGACGACCTCGAGCATCGGCCCGAGACGTTCACGTTCGGCCAGCCCAAGGTCGATGTGGCGAGCAGCGAGCTGTTCCGCTATGCCGACGCCGACCTGGCCAAGGCGGACGCGACGGTGACGCTCGAGTATCACTATGGCGAGCCGCGGCGCACCTGGCCGTGGTGGTTGCTCGGCGTTGTGGCGGCGGCCGCTTGCGGCCTGCTGCTGGCGCGGCTGTTCCGGCGTCGCGCCGTGACCCACGAGCGGCGCTTCCGCATGCCCGACTCGCTCAGCCCGTTCACGGTGCTCGGCCTGCTCCGGGACATCGAACGGCACAACGGTCTGGCCGCGGATCGCCAGCGCGAGCTGGTGCAAGAGATCGCGGCGCTCGAGCAGCACTTCTTCGTTCAGGACGGCGGTGCCAAGGATCCCGATCTGCGCGGGATCGCGCAAACCTGGATCGATCGCTCGTCGTGATCGCGCGCTGCCGATCGGGTCAGCGCTCGCGGGTGATGTCGAAGCGTGTGAACGCCTCGCCCACGAGTCCGATCGCAACCAGGTCCGCGAACAGCAGCGCGATCCCCGCGGCTGCGCAGCCGGCCAGGTCCGAACCCGTGAGCAGCTGCGCGATCCGGCCGCTGGCTGCGGCCAGCAGCAATGTGGCGAGGAACGCGATCGTCTTGAGCAGGAAGATCACCACGGCGCGGCCGAGGTTCTGGATGTCGGTCGGCTGGCCCGGCGTCGGCCGCGATGGGAACAGCAGGAACGCCAGGTTCTCGACCGCGATCAGCAGCATGTCCACGAGCGGCAGGGCCATGGCGATGGCGAGCACCCAGCGCAGGTCGGGCGTGTCGGCCTCCGCCGCCGCGGCCGCCACCAGCACGATCAGCTGCACGATCGACAGCGACAGCACCGGCGTGATCATCTGCGCGCCGGCGATCTTCCACCCCGGCACCGGCAGGCTGCGCAGCGCCTCCATCTGATCGAGGTCGCTGCGGAAGTCGAAGCGCAGCCACGCGGTCAGGAAGATGGTGATCAGCACGAGGGCCGTGAGGCCCTGCTCGAACAGCGGCATGGGCATGCTCGCCGGCAGCGTCATGAGGATCGAAAGCACCAGCAGCAAGGTGGCGAACAGCGGCAGCACGAATGCCTTCAGGTTGCGAACCAGCGCGACCGCTTGCCGCCAGGCGAGCGGACCCAGCCCGAACAGGTACACGGGACCGGGCAACGACCGCAACGACGAGGGCGCCGCGGCGACGAATGCCGGCGTGCCGCGCTGGCCGCGCTGCAGCTTCTCCTGGATCAGGCGGCTGGCGCGCACCGAGGCCTCGCGGTAATCGACGTCGAGCAGGGCGACGGCCATGAATGCCGCGCTGCACAGCGCCACGCTCGCGACCGCGGATTGCAGGAAGTCCGGGTAGAAGGCGGTGGCCATCACCGTGTTCGAGAACAGCCGGAACGGGGCGAGCAGCCACGAGCCAGGCGGCTGCTCCAGCAAGCGGTAGCTGGCCTGGAACTGGTGCGGCCGCTTGACCACGGCGAAGATCAGCGCACCGACGAGCGCCGCGATCACCACCAGGAAGATCGCCTTGCCGCGGCTCGTGAATCGGGCGAACAGGCGTTCGCTGGTGGTGGATGCGAGCAGCGAGAGCGCGTGGCCGAAGATCGTGAGGAACACGAAGAACAGCGCCACGCCACACATCGCGAACCCGCGGTGCGGAACGTGCCGGCCGAACAGGATGCCGATCACGCACGAGGACAGCGCGATGCCGACGGCTTGCGCGGCCATCTTGTACGCGAGCAGCGCGCGGCGCGAGATGGGAGCGGGGAACAGGAAGTCGATCTCGGCGGGCTTGAAGTAGATGCCGCGCGTGCGCAGCGAGGCGAACGCCGTCATCAGCGTGAGCAGCGCCATGCTCGACGGCGCGAACAGCCGCAGGTGTACCGTGTCGCGCGGGCCGCCGCCGCCGATTGGCCGCAGCAGCAGGTACACCCAGAGGCTGCAGGCACCGGCACCCACGAGCAGGATGGCGACGTTCTTGGGCCGGTTCAGCCCGCGGAACGTGCGCCGCAGCCAGGCCTTGATCTGCAGGCCGATCAGCAGCCAGAGCGCGCGCGGGATCACGGCTCGCGCTCGCTCGGCCACGGCACGTCGCCGCTGTGCTCGATGGCGTGAAAGAAGATCTCCTCGAGCGTGGCGCTCGCGTTCAGCTCGGGAAAGCGGGCGCGGATCTCGTCCAGGCTGCCCATCAACACCACGTGACCGTGCTGCAAGGCGAGCACGCGATGGCACAGGCGCTCGACCAGGTCGAGCTGATGCGAGCTGACCACGAGCGTGACCTGCGCCGCGGCGCGCGACGCGATCCACGAGCGCATCTGGCGGATGCCGCGGGGATCGAGCCCGTTCAGCGGCTCGTCGAGCAAGATCACGCGCGGGCGATGCAGGTGCGCGCAGCAGATGGCGAGCTTCTGGCGCATGCCCCGCGACAGCTCGGACGCGAGCGCGTGACGCTTGTCGCCGAGGTCGAAGTCGGCGAGCAGACCGGGGATCTCCGCGACCGCCTCGGGCACGCGATAAAGAGTCGCCATGAACTTGAGGTGCTCCTCGACCGTCAAGCTCTCGAACAGGCTCGGGTTGTCCGGCACGTAGGCGAGCGACGCCTTGGCGGCGAGTGGGTCCTCGGCGATGTCGACGCCGCCGATCCGGATCGTGCCGGAGGTTGGCGCGAGAATGCCGGCCAGTCCGCGCAGGGTGGTGGTCTTGCCGGCGCCGTTGGGACCGACCAGTCCCAGGATCTCGCCCGGGTGCACGCGGAACGAAAGCCGGTCGACCGCCAGGTGCTGGCCGTAGAGCTTCGTGAAATCTTGAACCTCGATCATGGAAGGCGGAAGCTTACCCGAATGCGCGACCTGCTCACGTTCCGTAAAGGGAAAACCGTTGAAGCTCCGGCAAGAACCAGGTGATTTCATCGTCCGCGAAGAGGCCGACTTCGAGCCCGATCCTGAAGGCGGCTTCTTCGTTTATCGGCTGCACAAGCGCGGCCTCTCCACCATCGAGGTGCTCGACCAGCTGGCGCGCAAGTTGCGCGTGCATCGGCACACCCTGTCGGCCTCGGGGCTCAAGGACAAGTACGCCACGACGAGCCAGCTGATCGCGGCGCCGGTCGAGATCCCCGCCGGCCTGAAGAGCGACCATTACGAGCTCGAGTTCCTCGGCCGCAGCCGCCATCACCTGACTGCGTCGGCGATCAAGAAGAACCACTTCGAGATCGTGGCACGCGACCTCGATACGGAGCAGGTTGCGGCGGCGAAGGCGGCGCAGGCCGACCTGGATCGCTTCGGCTTGCCCAACTACTTCGACTCGCAACGGTTCGGCGGGCTCACCGTCGGCCGCGGCTTCGTCGCCGAGGCGCTGGTGCGCGGCGATTTCGAGGGCGCCCTCAAGCGCCATCTGGCGGTGCCGTATCGCAAGGAAGCGCGGCGTCCCAAGGAGGCCAAGCGCGCGATCGCGTCGCGCTGGGGCGACTGGCGCGGGCTGCTGCGCCAGATCCCGCGCGGCCCCGAGTACTTCCTGGTCGAGCACCTGGCCCGCAACCCGGGTGACTTCCAGGGCGCGTTCCATCGCATCCCGCAGCATCTGCGCGTCCTGTACCTCGCCTCGTTCCAGAGCTACTTCTGGAACCTGACCGCATCGGCGCTGGTGCGCGACGTGGTGAGCGAGGCAGACCAGGTCCGGATCTCGTCGCGCATGGGATGGCTCCGGTGCTACCGGCAGCTCGGCGCCGCCGTGCGAAGCGACCTCGAGCAGCTCGCTGCGCCGCGGCCGCACCCATCGCTGGCCGCGCCGGCGGCGCCTGGATTGCGCGGCCGCTGGATCGCGTTGCTGCAAGAAGTGCTCGCACGGCACGATCTCCAGCTCGAGGACTTCCACATCCGCGAGCCGACGCGCACGCAGTTCCAGGCGCTCGACCGGAGCTTCCTGCTGCGACCCGAGGCTTTGCTCATCGACGGGCCGATGATCGATCGGCACCATCCGGCGCGCCTGGCATTGCGCTTCCGGTTCGCGCTGCCGCGCGGCAGCTATGGCACGCTCATCGTCAAGCGCTTGCTCGCGAGCGCTGGTGCGGAGGCAGACGCGGTGGAGGCGCCGGAGCCATGAGCGTCAGTCCTTGGTCGCGATCACCGTGCGCAGCGCGCCCTCGACGATGCGTCGCTTCTCGGCATCGAGCTTGACACCCTGCTGATCGAGGATCACGAAGAAGCGATCGACCTGCGGGGTGGCCACGATCACTCCCTCGCGCGGTTCGCTGGTGAGCCGCACCGTCAGCATGCGATTGCCAGCCCCGTCCTGCTCGAGGTGCAGCGAGCCCGAGTCCAGCCCGAGCTTTTCCTCGCAGCGGTTGAGCGAGAACACCGCCACGCCCTCGAACGGCTTGAGCTCGGCGTTGCGCTCGGTCTGCACGCGGAAGTTCTGGAAGCCTGGCAGCGCGCGCACCAGGTCGCCGCGGAAGAACGCCTTGCGCGCGCGCCGGAACTCGACGAACGCCTTGCCGTCGCTGCTGTCAGCCGCCAGGTCCTTCACCTCGATGCGGGCGTTCCAGGTGATGGCGACCGGCTTCGCATCGAACGACATCGCCACCCGGCGCACGCGCAGCAGGGCATCGGTCGGCGGCGCCGGCGAGCGCACGATCGTGCTCACTTGATCGAGCACCTGCTCGCTGTCGTCGAGCACCTCGAGCAGTGGCCGGCGATCCTGCTTGTTGCACACCAGCACCAGCGATCGCAGCTCGTGATTGCGCGGCAGCAGCCGCGAGTCCTCGAGGTCGCGCCGCACGAGATCGATCTCCATGTCAGGCTTGGCGCCTGGCAGCAGCGCGACCGAGCGGGTGAAGTCGGCCACGGCCTCCTGATGATGATGCACGGCTTCGGCGAGCACCGTGCTGGCTTGCACGTCGGGTGCCAGCCCGATCGACCAGCCAAGCGCGACGACGAACAGCAACGATGCCGCCGCGCCGGCAACGAAGTACACCAGGCGCAGCCACCGCGCTCGCGGTCGCGGCGGTTCGCGATCGACCGCGGTCGCGGCGGCGACGACCGCTGCATCGAATCCGGTGCGGGCCGCGTAGACCGGCAGCTGCGCGACCTGCTCGAACACGGCGCGCGCCGCGCGCGCCGCGCGGCGGCACGATTCGCAACCGGCGAGGTGCTCGGCCAGCGCGGCGCGCAGAAGGGCATCGGCCTGACCATCTTGCTCGGCGATCACGATCTCCTCGACATCCTTGCAGTTCATCGGCCACCTACCTCGCTCTGGCTCGACCCGAATCGGCCGAGCTGCAGTTCTCGTCACTGGGGTAGCTCACGCCCTCCTTGTCCATCTTGCGCGTCACGTGCTTCAAGATGCGCTGGCGCGCGCGGAACAGTCGCGTCGACACGGTCTTCTTCGGGCACCTCAGGATGCTCGCGACCTGCTCTTGCGGCAGCGCCTCCACCTCGCACAGCAAGAACACCTCGCGGAATCTCGCTGGCAGCTCGCCGATGGCCCGTTCCAGGATGCGGCTGACATGGCCGCCATCGGGTGGGTCCGGGACGGCACGCGGCTCCAGCTCGAGGTCCTCGAGCCACAGCAGCGAGGGCCGGCGCCGCCGGCGACGGGCCTCGTCGATGGCGCGATGGTGTGCCGCCTTGTACAGCCACGCGCCGACCGACGACGGCGGGATGCGCGGTGATTCGCGGTAGAACGCGACGAACACGTCCTGCGCGATCTCCTCCGCGAGCTGGAAGTCGCGCGTGAAGCGCGCGAGGAACGTGATGATCCGATCGCGGTACTGCGACAGCGCCGCCTGCAAGACCTGCAGCGGTGCGCGCTCAGCGTGCGACGAACCCGCCCCGGGCGCCGACGGGCACTCCGGCGGTGTCCCGATCGGCTCCGCTTGCTGTCCCGCGAGCAGCGGCGATGACCGCGCCATCAGATCAGCACGGACTCGCTCTTGTGCACGCGCTTCACCTTGACCTTGCGGTCGCCAGGTGTGAGCTTGAGCACGTCGACTCCGTCCTCGAGCTTCTCCAGCTTGAATGCCCGCCGCAGCGGCACGGCGAAGGGCCGGGCGAGCTTGACCGAGACGCTGGGCTTCTCCACCTCGACCATCACGCTCCGCGGCGACTGGTTCGGATCCTGCCGCACCTTGGCCTTGCCAGCGCCGAGCTTTCCAGCGCCGGAAAGACGCCATGTGCCCTCGAGCGGCTTGAGCTCGTTGCCTTCGAGCGTGAAGGCATGCGCGCCGGCGCCATCCGGCAACGTGAGCGTGCGCTGCTCGCCATCCGGACCCTCGAGCATCACCTGCACGCGTGCGCGCTGCGTGCCTCCCTCACGGGTGGAGAGCACGATCCGGCGCTCGTGCTCGCCGTCGCCGCGTGCAACCCGGACGGTGGCGGCCTTGGTCCGATCGCAGCACGGGCACGAGCACTTCTTGCCAGCGTCGGCGGGTACGAGCGTGAGGCTGCCGCGAGCGATCGGGGCCGGCGCGTTCTTGTCGCCATCGCCGCAGAGCGCCGCACAGAGCAAGACAGCTTCCAGGGCTAGCATGATGCCTCCTTGACTGGGATTGGTTCGGCAAGCCCATGAAACGATGCCGCCGCCGGCCGGCTCCGGAAAAAATGCCCGCCGGCTGCGAGCGCCGCCGGCAGAGCGGCGACGCGAGGCTAGCGGGTCCGTTCCTCGACATGGCCGTCCTCGTGGCCGATCAGCGCGCGGGTGGCGAGCCCGAGGAACAGCCCCGTCTCGAGCACGCCCGGCATGCCCCTCAGCGAGGCATCGAGCGAGCGGGCGTCCCTGATCGGGCCGGTTCGCACGTCGATGACGTGGTTGCCGTTGTCGGTGAGTGAAGGCTTGCCATCCCGGGTGCGCAGCGCGGCGTCGAGCTGCCGCTCGCGCAGCCGCGCGAGCAGGAGCGGGGCGGCGAACGGCAGCACCTCGAGTGGCAAGGCGAACGTTGCGCCCAGCTCGGCCACGAGCTTCTCCCTTGTGGCGATGACCACCATCTCGCGCGCCGACCAGGCCACGACCTTCTCGCGCAGCAGCGCGCCGCCACCGCCCTTGATCAAGGACAGGTCGGGCGCGATCTCGTCGGCGCCATCCACCGCGAGGTCGAGCACCGTGGCCTGGTCGAAGCCGATCAGCGTGAGGCCGAGCTGGCGCGCGAGTGTGGCGGTGCGCTCCGAGGTGGGCACGCCGCGGATGCGAAGCTGCTGCGCGCGGATCCTCTGTCCCAGCGCCTCGAGGAAGCACTCGGCGGTCGAGCCCGTGCCCAGCCCGACGAGCATGCCGTCGTGCACCAGCGCTGCTGCCGCTCGTCCCGCTGAGACCTTGCCGTTCATCACGCAACTCCTCTGCTAGCACCGCACCAGCGACCGAGTAAGATGGGACCATCGATCGGCCCACCAACGAACGGAGGGGTCTCGTGGACAACCAAGCTGCGCTGGAAACGATCGCCCTCGAGCGCCGGCGGCGCAACAACGCGCTGGCGCTCATGCTGATCCTGACCGCATCGGCGGTGGCGCTCATGATGCTGTGGGCGTCCGGCATGATCGTGTTCATTCCGATCGTCGTCGGCGTCCTGCTCTATGCGCTCATCGCGCGGTTCTTCTTCCACCTGTTCGGGGTGCCGGTCGCACCCCGGCCGGCCGGTGGCAAGCCGGGCCGCAGTCCTGCCGGAGCGGAAGAGAATTGAAGTCATGGTTGGTCCACGTCCGGCCAGGTGGCGCTCAGCAGCACGAGCTGACCATCGCGCACCACGCGCACCGGCACCGGCACGCCGCGCTTCACGCTGTTGAGCACGGCGCGCAGCTTCTCCTGGGCTCCCTCGCGCGGCAAGCGCTCGCCGCCCAGCTCGACGATCAGGTCACCCGGCTTCAGCCCGGCCTGCGCCGCCACCGATTCACGGCTGACGAGCCGCACCAGGATCGCACCCGCTGAGGCGTACTCGGGGAACGCCTTCAGCTCCTCGTCCGCCATCGGCACGCCCACCTCGATCCCGAGTCGCTTCGGGCGAATGTCCGGATCGAAGCGCAGGCGCTCAGGGAGATCAGCCGCCGCCACCGCGAGCGAGAACGCCGTGCGCGCCACCTCCTGCAGCCGCTCGCCAGACAGCTTCTCGACCTGGTCGCTGTTGCGGTGGTAGTCCTCGTGGTAGCCGGTGAAGAAGAATACCGCCGGCACGCCTCGCTCGAGGAAGCTCGCGTGGTCGCTGTCGTCCTCGGGCGGCTCGGTCTTGATGTCCATGGCGAGCCCGCCCTCGGCGCCGGCCTTCTCGACCAGCTGCTTCAACGTGCTGCCGCGCGCCGAGAACACGCCCAGCACCTCCGCCGGTTGCTGCGGGTTGCGGCCCACCATGTCGAGGTTGATCATCAAGCTGGTCTTGGCGAGCGGTCGCGTCGGCGCCTGGACGTAGTGCCGGGAGCCATAGAGGCCGTGCTCCTCGGCGCTGAACCACACGAACTCGATGCTGCGCCCAGGTGCAGCTGCGAGCGCGCCAGTGCCTCGGCGATGCCGAGCAGGACGGTCGAGCCCGAGGCGTTGTCGTCGGCGCCGTTCCAGATCGTGTCCTGCGCGTCACCCCCCGGTGCACGGCCCGCATCGGGCTCGCCCTGCTGGCCGACGTGATCGAAGTGAGCGCCCAGCACCACCACCTCATCGCGCAGGTGGAGGTCGCTGCCGCGCCACAGCGCCACGACGTTCTGGGTGTGGGCGGTCTCGCCTCGGGCCCGCAGCGGGAACGAGAACCAATCGAGGTAGCCGCCGTCCTGGCCGCGCGGCTCGAGGCAGAGCTCCGCCAGGCAGTCCGAGAGATAGGCCGCGGCGCGGTCGTTGCCGGGCGAGCCGGCGTTGCGGCCTTCCATCGTGTCGGCCGCGAGCACCTGCGCCCGTTCGATCAGCCGGCTGGCGGTGATGCTGGCGCGGGCGGCCGCGAGGAGCGAGGGGTCGCTCGTGCCCGCGAGCAGGCTCGAGGCGAGCAGCAATTGGTTCAGCATGGTGCGGGTTCCCTTGGCTGGCGAGGGTCGTTCGGCCGATTTTGGAACAGGTGCCAGGGCGATAGAATGGGGCGGTCTCCGTGGCAACTTGAAAAAGGTTGCAACCCAAGTTGCAGAACCTGGATACGCAGCCGCGACCAAAACAACCGGTAAGGCTCAATCGTGGAAGACGGCGAGGCGATCGCTCGGGTCAAGGCCGGGCATGCAGACAGTTTCCGGTTTCTCGTCGATCGGCACAAGGAACGGGTTTACCGCTTGGTTCGCGAGTTCATCTACGACCAGCACGAGGCGGAGGACGTGGCGCAGGAAGCGTTCGTGCGCGCCTTCCGCCACCTGCGGTTGTTCGAGGACGGCAAGCCGTTCTTGCCGTGGATCCTCACCATCGCGCGCAACCTGGCGATCAACCATGGCAAGAAGCGCCGGGTCGCGTTGCTCGCAGCGCGCGATGAACACCTGAGCAGCGACAAGCACGAGAGCCCGGGTCAGGCGAGCGAGGTTCGCGAGATCGCGCTGCGCATCCAGTCGGCCGCGGCACGCTTGCCGGAGCGTTACCGGGTTGCGTTCGATCTGTTCTACCGCGAGGAGCTGTCGGTGAAGGACATTGCCGATCAGCTCGGTGTGCCCGAGGGGACCGTCAAGTCGGATCTGTTCCGGGCGCGCGCGCTGATTCGACGTTCCGTCGAGCTGAAGAACGTGGAGGCATGACATGAGCTTCACTGCGTGTGATGCCGTGCGCCGGGATCTCGCTCAGTACGTGCGAGGGTCGCTGGCCGCGGCTCGCTGCGAAGCGATCGAACGCCACCTGCAAGACTGCGTGGCCTGCGCCGACGACATGGGTTTCGCCACCGACATGGATCGGGTCATGCGCGAGGAGCTGGCGCCGCAGCTCGACGGCGAGTTCATCGGGCGCGTGATGGCGAGAGTGCGGCAAGCCGATGCGCCGCGCCGGTCGCGGCCGGCGCTCGTCATGCAACGACCGCTGGCAGTGCTCGCGTCTGCCGCAGCGGTGCTCTGCCTGCTGACGCTCGGGCTGCGACAGTCGAGCGCGCCGTTGGCGCCACGCTTGCCGCTTGCGAGCGGCGAGCGAACCGACCGCACCGGCCCGACCACCGCGCCACGCACACTGCTCGCACAGCTGAAGGTGGCGCTCGATTCGTGTGAAGCGATCGCCAGCGCGCCGGCGAGTGAGGAGCCGATGGCGGGTCTCGGACGGTTCCCGTCGTTTGCCCCGGACGAGGGTCACAGCAGCGATCCCGCCTACGATTCGTTCTATCTCACCGGACCGTATGCCTCGCTGTTCAGCGGTGGCGAGGCCTTGCCTCGCTTCGAGGTCCTAGGGTCCTGATCCCGCCGCCTCGGGCGCAGCGGTCGACGGCGGTCAGTGGTTCGGCAACGCCCGCCATGCCACGAGCAGCTTCTCCTCGAGCAGCATCTGCGCCAGCTGTCCGGCGATCACCGCATGGCCCGCGCGATCGGGGTGCACCTCGTCCTGGAAGCGTGCCGCGCCACCGGCGCGCTCGAGCGCGGGAGCCGGGTCGAGCAGCGGCACGCCTTGATCCTCGGCAAAGCGCCGCATCGCATCGTGCAGCTCCTTCACCAGATAGACCGGTGAGCGGGTCGGCTCCTGCACCAGCAGCAGGCGGATGTTGCGCGCGCGGCACTCGCGCAGGTAATCGCCCAGCATCAGCGCGAACACGCGCGGCGCGTTGCGCTCTCCCGGGCCGCGCCTGATGTCGCCGACACGTCCCGCGCCGAACAGCTCGCGGTTGGCGACGTAGCGTTGCTGGCGCCAGCGCATGCTGAACCGTTCGCGCAGCCGTTGCCAGAACGAGTTGTCGAAGTCGGCGCGGACGATGCGCTGGTAATAGCTGCGCTCGTCGGCCTGACCGAGTGCGGCCGCATCGTTGAACGACAGGTTGAGCACCAGGACGTCGAGTGCGTACTGCGTGAGCACGTCGCGGAAGAACGGCAGCAGGCGTGAGCCGGTCGAACCAGGAACCGCCGCATTCAGCACCTCGATGTGACGCGCGGGCATGGTCTCCGCGAGCAGGTCGGCGAGCTGCGCCGGGTAGTCCGCACGGTCGGTGGCGAGGAACCCGTGGCCGTACGTGCTCGACGTGCCGAGGCAGGCGATGCGAATCGCGCCAGCCGGCTTCTCGAGCGTTGCTGGCCGCGAGCGAAACTCGCGATTGCACAGGAAGTCGTTCCAGCGGCGGCACAGCGGGTGGAGATACCACAGCAGATCGCCCTGCAGGCTGCGTCCTTGCCAGTGATAGTGGGTGAGCGCGTTGGCGCGCTGCACGTCGGGCTCGAGCAGGCGTGGTCCGATCAAGAGCCCCGTCAGGTAGGCGGCGGCGCCGGCATGCATCACTCCGAGCAGGAACGGCGGCCAGCGGAAGCGCGCATCGCGCGCGACCAACGCGAGCCCCTTGCCGAGGAAGAACAGGAACAGCGCGGCCAGGAAGTGGAACAGGTGCGGGCTCGATTCGAGCTGCAGCATCACCGCATACGCGATCAACGGCAGCCAGGCCAGCGATTCGCGCCGCCGCGCTGGCCCGCGACCGATGCGGGTCGCGCGGTGGAGGATCTCCGCGCCGCTCATCACCAGCGCGAGGAACACCGCGACCGCCACGACCAGGAGGAGGAGCAGGGTGCTGCGTCGGGTGGAGGCTGCCGGCCATGCGCGCGGCGCCACCTGGCATGCGAGCAGCTCGGCTTCACCTTGCACTCCCTGGACGGCCGTGGTCCCGCAGAGCATGTGGGCGTCCCAGGAGCGCGCGATCTCGCGTCCGTCGGCAGTGGCGACGAGCTCCGGTCCATCGGCGCGAATCTCGATCGAGATCGGCGCCCCGGTTGGCGCGACGTAACCGAGGTTGCCGCTCGACGCGTCGAACTCGACCGAGTTCGCCTCGTAGAACCCGCACGGGATGCGTGTGTCGGAGCTGAGCACCAGCACCTGGTATCGCGCCATCCACCAGTTCGTCTGCCGCAGAACCACCTCGACGATGGCGGGCAGGTCGAACCGCAGCTGCAGGGAAACCTGCTGCGCGGCAAACACCGCATCGAAGCCGATGCGCGTGTCGACGCGCACGCGGCGCGGCGTGCGCAGCGCGACCTCCCCGGTCGCGGTCGCCCCGCTCGGTGCCGCCGGCGCGAGCGCCGGCGCGTACGTGCTCCAGCCGAGGCAGGCGATCGCCACGGCGCCGCCGGTCACGATCAGCGCGGCGAGCCAGGGTCTCGTGGAACGACGATCGGACGTCACGTCACTTGGCCTTGGTCGGGGGGGCTTCTCTGGCGTGCGTCGCAGTCGGCGGCGGTTCTCGCTGCGGTCTGGGCGCCGGGGCTGGAGCCGGCGCCGGCAACACGCTGTCATGACTGTCCGGCAAGCAGCTTGCGCAGGCCGGGATCGGCGGCGCGCCCTCGGCCAGAACCTGGTTGTGGAACTCGAGCAGGCTGAAG
Organism: Planctomycetota bacterium; assembly: GCA_046349655.1. GTDB lineage: Bacteria > Planctomycetota > B15-G4 > B15-G4 > JAXMBY01 > JAXMBY01. Next base: position 57,380 of record JAXMBY010000014.1, on the reverse strand, counting down.
GCATCGCCGCGCGCGCGGTTCATGTCGTCGCGCAGCTTGCGCAGCATCAGCTTGCCGAGCGTGAAGCTCAGGTACATGGGGTCGTAGGTACCGCGCACCGCCTCCTGCTTGGCAACGGCTTCGTCCTGATAACCCTCCTTGACGAAGAACTGCGTTGCTTCCTCCACCGTCATGCCCTGCGTGTGCATCTTGATCGCGACCAGAAAGCGACACACGCGCAGCAGCTCGTCATGGCGCGTCGCGAGCTTCAGCAGCGGCGGGTTCTCCTTCTCGTCGAAACCCTGCTCGATCATCAGCTCCTCGCCGTAGTGCGCCCAGCCCGCCGTGAACGCGTAGCTCTGGAAGGCGCGCCGCACCTTGCTGGCGCAATGGCGCAGGCGGCTGTTCTGCAGGAAGCGGCCCGGGAAGGTCTCGTGCATCGCGGTAAGGATGATCTTGGTGCGCGGGAACGATTGCAGCTGTTCCTCGCTCGCCTTCTCGTCGGTGCCTGTGTCGATTGGTTGAACGTAGAAGGAGGCGCCGGTTGCCGCGCGCTCGAACGGTCCCGGCAGGTGCGAGGCGGCGAAGCCGAACAGGTAGGGCGGCATCTCGACGACGCGCAGGTCGTCGGTGCCCGAGAGGTCAGCCAGGCGCTTGCGGAAGATGAACTGCCTGAGTCGATCGACCGTGGCCGTGACGTCGTCGAGGAGAGTCTCCGGAGCGCCATGGTCGTCGCGCAGCTTCTGCAGCGCATCGGCAGTGGGAACGTTCGCGCCGAACGCGCCGACGCTCTCGAGGAACCGCTCCTGCGAGGCCCGGAGCTCGCTCTCGCCCAGCTCGAGCAGCTGCTCCACCGGCGCGTCCACCATCTCGGTGAGCTTGAGCAGCGTCACGAACCGCTCGTACCCGAGTGCGAACGGCACATCGGCCTTGGGCAGGAGCTGGTTCTTCAAGAACCCGTAGAAGTCACGCAGCTCGCCGGACGCGACCTCGTTCACTTTCTTGAAGCGGCCGAGCAGGCCTGCATCCTCGGCGCCGCGCACGGCCTCCGGCAGGTAGCTGGACAGGAACGCGAGCTTGGTCTCGGAGTCCGCCAGCACGGTCTCGGTGATCTCGCGCGAGACGGTCTTCAGATTCGCGCGCGCCGCCGCGAGCACGGCCGGCACTGCTTCGAGCCGTGAGACGATGACCTTCAATCGGTCCTTGAGCGGGGCGAAGTCGGTCTCCACCAGCTCGTGCAGGCCGAAGATCACCTCATCGTCGTACACCATGGGATTGGTCGCCCAGCGGCGCAGCTCCTCGAGCTCGAAGATCTGCGTCTGGATGTGATTGGTGAGGATCTCGTGGTCGACCTGCTGCGCGAACGTGAGATCGGCCACGTGAATGGCGCGGAGCAGGTTGGCGAAACGCTGGAACGCGACCACGGACTTCTGGATCGAGGTCTGGCGGAAGTCGAACAGCGACCCATCATAGCGGTGGTAGCCGGACCAGGTGCCCTCGCCCGGGTAGGTGCGGTAGTAGAAGTCGAGGTAGTCGTCCACCAGCGCGTCGAAGTTGGAGCTGGCATGTGCTGGCGACGTGGGCGGCGCCACGTCGCTGAGCACGTAGCCAGGGCCGCTGCCACATGCGAGGCCCAGCAGAGGCGCGAGGATCATGATCGTGTTGCGATGTCTCAAGCCGATACCCGCCAGCCGCGTCCGCGCCGCGACCCTAGCCAACTGATGACCGCGCAAATATTTATGCCCGGCATCGAGAAGCCTGGCAACCAACATTTCACCGCCCGAGTAAGGGGGCCGCGCCATCGATCTTCGACGCCATTCGTACGGCCGGGTCGGGTTTTCGTCACAGGGAGGTCACTCGTGGTGTGCCCATGGCTTCACGTTCCGTCCTTGGTCCTCACCGGTTTCCTCGCCTTTCCCACGGCTCGTGCTGCCGCCCAGGACAAGCCCCAGCAAGGCCAGCAGCCCCAGCAAGGGGAATCGCCGGCCATCACTCCCGACGAGGCGGGCCTCGTCAACGTGAAATCGAGCGTAGGCAAGATCCCTAGCGACGTGCCGAGCGCGCTCGAGTTGGCGCGAAAGCACTTCGCCAACAACAACCTGTCCGCGGCGATCGCGGTTCTCGAGCACATCCTCGCCACGCTCGAGCCGACCAACGTGCCGGCGCGCATGCAGCTCGGCAAGCTCTATGCCGGCCAGGGTCGTCTGCCCGAGGCGATCGCGCAGTACGAGTCGATCCTGAACGACGATCCCGGCAATCTCGCGGCGCAGTGCGCGTTGGCGATGGTGTACAACCAGGGCCTCCAGGTGCAGAAGGCGCTCGAGATCGTCGACCCGATCCTGGCGAAGCAGCCGGACCATGTCGATGCGCTGCTGGCCAAGGCGCAGGCGACGCTCAAGCAAAACGTGGCCGAGGGCGAGGTGCTGCTGAAGAGGGTCGTGGAGCTCGACCCGGCCAACTACATGGCGTACTACCTGCTCGCGCGCACCTGCCACGTGAACCGGCGCAACCGCGAGGCGATCGCCTACTACCGCAAGTGCCTCGGCATCCAGGTGCAGAAGGGCCTCGATCCGATCATTGGCATTCCCACGTGCGAGTTCCTGGCCAAGCTCTACCTCGACCTGGGCGAGTACGAGAAGAGCATCCAGATGGCGGAGCAGGCGCTGCCGGTCACCAGCCGCAGGGCCGATGTGAACTTCGTGCTCGGCATGGCACACGGCATGATGCAGCACTACGACAAGGCCCAGGAGCATCTCGCCAAGGTGGTCGAGCTGGCACCCAACAACTTCATCGCTCGCCTGCGTTACGCCTACATCCTCACCACGCAGAACAAGAACGAGGAAGCGCTGGTGCAGTACGAGGCAGCGAAGACGATCAATCCCACGCAACCCTTTGCCTACTGTCAGATCGGCGTGCTGCTAGAGCAGCTGGGTCGCAAGGAAGAGGCGCGGTTCGCGTACCAGAAGGCGGTCGACCTCGACCCCAAGGTGTCGGCGCCCTATTACCTGTACGCCAAGTTCCTGAGAGAGGAGGGCAACACCGCCCTGGCGGTGACCAACCTGGAGAATGCCATCCGCGTCGATGGCCTGGACGTGCAGTCGTACTACGTCCTCGCCCAGATCTTGCAGGCGTCCAGCAACGCCGAGGAGCGCAAGCGCGGCGAGGAGTACATGAAGACCTTCGAGAAGCTGTCGCCGCGCAAGGGTGACATCGAGATGGCGCGCAGTGCCATGGAGATCAGCCCGCAGCGTGTCAGCGGCTACGTGTTGATCGCCGAGTGCTATCAGAACATCGGTCGCAACGACGACGCGCTGCGTACCTTGAGCGCAGCGATCGCGGTGGAGCCGAATCACCCGCTGGTTCTCAAGCGCCGCGGTCTGCTCTATCTATCGCTCGGCAAGAAGGACGAGGCACGCCAGGACCTGACCAAGGCGCAGCCGCAGCTGCCCGACGATGCCGACATCAAGACCGCGCTCGAGAGCTTGAACTAGCCTCGCCAGCAGCGGTCAGGATCGCGTCGGCACCGCGCGCACCACCACCGCATGCAGCCAGAGCTCGCTGCCGCTCGCGTAGGGCGATCGCCCCAGATGCCGCCACGACATGCGGTGTTCGCCCGGGCTCAGGCGCATGCTGCCCAGGTGAACGGTGCGTCGCTGCGGACGGTCGGCCGCGTACGTGTCCACCTCGCTCGCCAGTGCTTGCGCGTCGAGCGTGGGCGCGTAACGGCCGCCGGAGCCGTGCGTGATGACTTCCGCCTCGATCGCGTAGCTGCCCTCCTGCGCGATCGAGAACTGCACCTCCACGGTCGCCCCGTCTCCCTCGGGAGTGAACCGCCAGCGTTCGCCCACGCGCGGTTCCTCGATCTCGCCCGCATCGAGCGTGAGCACGCCGCCATGAGCGACGGCGCCCAGGCGTGACGCGGCGATGGTGCCGCTCGGCGTGAACCGCGGATCCTCGCTCACCCTCGCGAGCACTCGCTCGCCGACGCTCGGAACGCCGCCCCAATCGTGATGCGGTTCGTCCTGATACCAGTAGGCGACGCTCGAGAAACGATCGAAGCGCTCGCCGTTGCCGAGCAGCTTGCCGTGCGCATCGAACACGCGACCCCAGTGCTCGAGGTCGAACACGAAGTGGCGTGCGAACGGAATCGGGTCTTCGACGTGAAACCGGTGCAGGGCATGCAGCGAGCCGACCTCCTCGCCGGTCGACAGCGGAAAGCCGTAGTACAAGGACTCACCCTCGCGCAGGTCCCACGCGTCGAGGAAGTAGTCCTCGGTGCCGGTGCCGCGGAGCGGCGGCTGGTCGTCGACCACGATCCGCTCGTCGCCTTCGCCGAACCAGCCGGGCGCGACCTGCTGCACGCCGAGTACGCAGCCGACGAACTGCCCTCGCCCGGCTGCCTCGAGCACCTGGTAGTCGCGGCCCGCGCGCGGTGGCCATTCCTGGTGGTAGCGCGCATGGAACACCAGCACGTCGGGGGCGAGATCGCGCGGCCGCGCCACGGTGATGTTGTAGTAGAGCAGGACGTCGCTCGCCGACTCGTTGGTGATCGTCACGCGCGCCGCATGCCGATACGGCATCGGCCAGAAGCAGTTCATCGCCCGCCCCTCCGCCGACACCACGAGTGGCAGCGAAGTGGTGTTTGCCCGCACGCCGTGGGGGAGGCCGAAGAAGTCGCCCACCGGCGCCTCGACGCAGGGAGTGCTCGCACCGTCGAAGAACATCCGCAGCACGAACTTGCGCAGGCCCTGCGGCACCTCGAAACCGGGGTCGATGGTGAGCCAGATGTGCTCGATCACGCCGCCCTGCGGATCGTCCATGAGCACATGCGCCTGCCCAGGTGGCACCAGGACGTAGTCCCGGTTGCCGCCGGTCGGGTCGGCGCTCGAGAAGCGCACCGTCGCCTGATCGTGCCACTGCGTCAACCCGGCGAGCGGCGAGCGGGCCGACGGCGGTATCGCGCAGCCCAGGCAACCCGCAGCCAGGATCAGCAGGAACGCGCGTCGCATCAGGACCTCGTGGTTCGGCGGCGCGATTGTAGCCCGTTACGTTCAGGCAGCAGCCGAGGTAAACTCCGCCGGTCGGGCCCCAGAGATCTCCGGCAAGGAGGGTGTCGTGAAGAGCCCCTGGCTCAAGCTCCTCGCTCTCGGCGGACTGTTCGCGCTGCTCGCTCCCGAGCTGCTCTCTCATGGCGGTCGGTTCAAGCCCGGACTGCGAGGTCTCGGAGGAGCAGCCCCGGGCGGCGCACTGCCCACCGCGCCGCCGTCGGGTGGTGGCGGGACCGGCAACGGACCGCCGCCCGGAACCGGCGAGCTCGTGCCGCCCAACCGCACCGGCTGGGGCTCGGGCGGGCGGACCGCCTCACCGCCCAAGCAAGGCGGGACGCGCACCGGCGGCGCCGTGCCGACGCCCGGAGTCGCGATTCCGTCCGCAGGGCAGCGAGCTGGCCGCGGCGCGATGACCGGCAGCTCGCGTGCGCAGCCGACCGACGACACGGATCAGTGGCAGCAGTGGTGGGAGTTCAACAAGGAGCCGCTGCTCGCTCAAGCGTCGCCTGCTGCCCGTGCGTACCGAATCGCCGGATACGGGCTCGAGCGCGGCCAGCACCGCGCCGCCGGGGCGTGCCTCGCGAACGGCCGTGCGCAACGTGATCTTGCCGGCGCTGGTGGAGGCGCTCGGCGAGGATGATGCGGATATCGTCGACTCGGCGACGCTCGCGATCGGCCGCGCCGTCGGCGGCGCGGACTTGGACCTCGCCTATCGGGCCATCATGACGCAGCTCGCCAGCGCGCACGAGTCGGTGCGCGAAGCCGCGGCGCTGTCGCTCGGACTGCTCGGCGATGACCGCGCCGCCGCCACGCTCGGCGACCTGGTGCGCGACACGCCGCGTGCGCGCACCGTGCTCAACCTCGCCAATGGCACGCCCACCAAGGTGCGCGCGTTCGCCGCGATCGCGCTCGGCTTGATCGGCGCGAACGAGGCCATGCCGACGCTGAAGTGGGCGATCGAGAAGGAACCTGGCACGCAGCGCGATCTCAAGACCTGCGCGATCATCGCGCTCGGGCTGCTCGCCAACCGGGACGAGGCGCTGGTGAGCTATCTCATGCGCTTGATCGACGACCGCGATCTCGACCGCACCGTGCGCGCTCACGTGCCGACGGTGATCGCACGCTGCGCGTCGGCAGCGACCGCAGCGGTGCCGGCGCTGTATGCCATGCTCGAGCGCGATTCCACCGATCGCGACATGCTCCGATCCGTGGTGCTCGCGCTCGGCAAGCTCGCGACCATGGATCAGCCGGTCGTCGTCGACGCGCTGCGCCGTACCGCGCTCGAGGATCCCGATCCGGGAGCGCGCAACTTCGCATGGATCGCGCTCGCGGAAATCGGCGCGCGCGATCACGAGCCCGGCGGGCACGCCGACCTGCACCGCACCCTGGCGCAGCTGCTGATGGAGGGCGCGCAGCATCCCGAGGTGGCGACGGCTCAGCCGTGGGCGAGCCTGGCGCTCGCACTCTATGCGCGCGCGCATCCGGAGGCGAGCGCTGCGGCGGTCCAGTGTCTGCGCGCCGCCTACCCGCGGGTCGAGAACCCCTCCACCAGGGCGGCGCTCGCCGTCAGCCTGGGCTTGCTCGATGCCGCCGAGTGCGCGCCGATGCTGATGAAGGAGATGCTCGAGTTGGGCGCGCCCGAGCTGCGCGGCTACGTGGCGCTGTCGCTCGGCTTGATGCGGCAGACCGCCGCGGCGCCGCTGTTGCGCAAGCAGATCCAGGACCCGGGGATCGACTGGCGGTTCCGCATGAATCTCGCGCGCGGTCTTGGCCTCATGGCCGACGTGCAGGCGGTCCCCGCCTTGATCGGCGCGCTCGGTGCAGCGCGTGGACTCGCCGACGCCGCATCGCTCGCGCAGGCGCTCGGCTTGATCGGCGACGAGAGCGCGATCGAGCCGCTCAAGACGATCCTGAAGGACGGCAAGCGCATTGGCATGCAGCGCGGCTTCGCCGCGGTTGCGCTTGGTTTGCTTGGCGAGAAGACCGAGCTACCGTGGCACGCCCGCATCTCGATCGGCTTGAACTACCGCGCGCGCACGCCGGCGCTGGAGGAGCTGCTCGACATCCTTTGAGACCGGACGATTCACCACGCTGCAAGTTGTCAGCTCGGCCATGAGCTGCGAGCGTTGCTCACGCGAGACCACGCTCCTCGAGGTCGTCCTCGTCCCAGCCGAGATGGTGGCCGATCTCGTGCAGCAGCGTGATGCGAAGCTCCTCCTTCACTTCGTCACGGTCGCTGGCGATGCGCTCGATGTTGCGCTGGAAGATCTCGATGCGATTCAGGCTGGGCTGGCCGTCGAGATAGCTCGCGCTCAGCAGATCGGTGCCGCTGTAGACGCCGAGCGTGAGCGGATCGATCTCGGTCGCATGCAGCTTGCGATCGGGCAACGGCACGACGCTGATGTTGACGTTGTGCAGCGCGCTCTGGACATCGTCCGGCAGCGACTCGATGACCTCGTGCACGAGCTGCTCGACCTCGGCCTCGCTCAAGCGCACCGGTGCGGCGAACGACTCGCGATCGAGATCCGCGGCCTGCTTGAAGAACAGCTCGGCCTCGGCGCGCTGGTTGCAGAACTCGAGCACGAGCGAACGGTAGTAGAGGCTCAGCGCCGACGCGCCAGCGTTGCGGTCGTACTGATCCAGCAGCTGCAGGGCTTGCTCGAACTGCCAGAGGTGAAAGCGCGCCACCGCCTCGAGCGAGTCGACCTCGGCATCGGCGGGGTAGAGCGACCGCATCTCGCCGTACACCGGCAACGCCTCGCGCGCACGACCTGCCTCGATCAGGCAATCAGCGAGCAGCACGAGCACTTCCGGCTCGAGCTCGCCGCGCTCTCCAGCCGACAGGGTGCGCACCAGGCGCCGCGCCTTGGTTGCCTCGTTGACGGCGCGATCGGCATTGCCCGCCTCGAGCTCGTGCTCCGCCCTGCCAAAGAGCATGAAGATTTCCTCTTTGGTCGTCCTCATCGTCGCGCGTCCGTACCCTGCAAGTGCGATCAATACAGCAGTCGTGCCAGTCGATCCTGGTACTGGCGCGTGGTATCCGAGCTCGGGCCCGACAGCACGAACAGGGCAAGCATCGCCTTGCGGGCAAGCCCGTCTTCGAAAGTCTTGTCGATGGCGAGGATCGCGAGGAGCTCGTCCATGGCCGCCGTCAGCTGATTGCTGGTAGCGAAACCTGCCGCGCGCCGCAAGCGCGACGGCAAATCCCCAGGATCCTGGTCCGGCTGCTTCCTTGTCGTGCTCAGCTCGAAGAAAGGGAGGGCCGCGGTCAACCGTTCGGCGGCCCTGGCGTCGGCTGCGAGCGACGTCACGCGCCGCAGGTGGTCCGCTGCTAAGCGCACTCGGTCGGTGCGCAGCAGAACACGCGCCATGCCGAAGCGGGCGCCCTCGTGATCGGGTTCCTGCGCGAGAATCTGCTGCCACGCGGCCTCGGCGCGCGCGAGATCGCCGGCGGCCTCGCTCGCCTCCGCGGCGCGCGCGATGCCAGCCGCCGGCGACGGCGTGTGCCGCGCGATCAGCTCCTCGAGCGCGCTCTCGGGCAGCGTGCCGACGAACTCGTCGATCACGCGACCCTCACGGAAGAACAGCACCGTGGGGATGCTCTGCACGCGCAAGCTCGCCGCGAGACCGGACTGCAGGTCGGTGTTGATGCGAGCGAGCACGAACCGGCCGGGTGGATGGCTGGCGAGCTTCTCGAGCAGTGGGCCGAGCTGGCGGCAGGGCCGGCACCATTGAGCCCAGAAGTCGACGAGCACGAGGTCGGTGCGCGAGCGCTCCAGCACTTCGGTGCGGAAGTCGGCCTCGGTCACGTCGAGGATGTAACGGTCGTGATTCATGATCTGGCGCCGCAGCTCGGTCCTCTCGCGCCAAGTTAGCGGCTCGGCCCCGGGGTGACAAACCCCATTCCGCCACCGCGCCAGGGACCGGGTTCATCGCCGTTGCCGACCCAGGCTGGGTGGGCGGTGCGCGGCGCGCCGAGGGCTACTCGAGCGCGATCTCGTGCACCGGCGAGGATTCGCCCTCGCTCGTCGTGATCAGAGCCTTGCCATCGCTGCGGAACGTGACCGACTCGCCGTTCTGGACGCGGGGCAGCTCGATGATGCGCTCGGCGCAACGGAAGCTCGCCACGAACGGTTCGACGACGCGGTAGAGAACCGCGTGCCGCGCGGTACGCAGGACCACGCGCCGCCCATCCGGAGCGAACGCGCCACCGGCGAACTCGCCGTCGCCGGCGCTGCTTCCCGGTGCCTCGATCGTGCCGAGCCGCTCGAGGCGGCCGACCCCTTTGCCCGGTCGCGCGTCCATCGCCTGGAACAGCGCCGCGGCGCCGCGGCTCCTGGCAACGATGTAGATCGCCAGCGTCCGCGGCTCGACCAGCAGGGTCTCGGCGTCATGCGGACCGTCCGGATAGGCGAGCACGAGCTCGTCGGCCGGTTCCGCGACCACCACGCTCGGTCCTGGTCGGCGCTTGCCGGTAGCTCCGGCTCGTGCACACGGTAGATCGTCACCGTCTTCCGCCACCGCAGGTTGTCACCGATGTCGCCGACGTAGAGATAGGGCTCGCCGCCGGGGCCGGCCGCGGACGCCAGGTCTTCCCAGTCCAGCAGTCGCGCGCGCGGCACGCGGATGCGCGCCAGCACGTGCCCGCTCGAGTCGAATGCGAATAGAATGGGCAAGTTACCCGAGTCGTTGTGCGTGAAGTAGACGCCATCGCGGCGATGGCTCGCCGCCACGCCCGAGCTCTCCACGATCAACGGATCGTCGAGATGGCCGAGCTCGTGCGCGCCGCCGATCGCGATGGCACAGCCGATCACCCACCAAGCGTTCATGATCGATCCCCTGATCAGCCACCTGCAGCGAGCGCTGGCGCGACCGCTGCCCGGCGTCGCCGCGCAACGCCGCATGGCGCCGCGGCCGCGTGCTGGCTGGAATCCGGACGCGGTGCCGAGCGACGCGCGCCAGGCGAGCGTCCTGCTCTTGCTCTATCGGGACTCCGGACGCTGGGTGGTGCCGCTGACGAAACGCGCCGACACCGTGGCCGCGCACCGCGGTCAGATCTCTTTCATCGGCGGCGGCCGCGAGGGTGATGAGTCGCCCGAGCAAACCGCGCTGCGCGAAGCGCACGAGGAGATCGGCATCGATCCGGGAGCGGTGCAGGTGCTCGGCCGCTTGACCGCGATCCACATTCCGCGCAGCAACTACCAGGTGGTGCCGGTGATCGGCGTCACGCATCGGGCGCCGGAATTCCGCCTCCAGACGCGCGAGGTGCAGGAGCTCCTGCTCTTGCCGATCGACCTGCTGCGCGATCCAGAAGCAGTCCGCTGCGAGACCTGGACGCTCGCCTCGGGCACGGCCGAGGTGCCGTTCTTCGCGCTCGGCGACCACAAGGTCTGGGGCGCCACCGCGATGATTCTCGCGGAGCTGTCGGCAGTGCTCGCGGCCCTTTGCTGATCGTCTTTGGGACACGGGGATCCAGCCGCACACGGTCGATAGAGCACGAGGGGTCTGCGCCACGTCGCTCGCGATCCACACGATCCGTTCCCATGATGATGAGGATGACTGCGATATGGTACGAGCAGCCGTTGCCGCGTTCGGGATTCCGTTCCTGCTGTCGCTCGGTGCGCTGGCGGTGGTGCGCTACACCCGTGACGCCGGGCCGCGATCGCACCGCCCCGCGACCAGTGCGGCCCAGGACGCCGGGCGCGAGCCCAGCACCGATCCGCTGGCGATGCTGAGCCAGGGCAAGGACCTCGAGAACTTCGGCCGCCGCCGCGCTCGGCCAGCTCCAGCTCGATGCGCTGCGCAAGCTGGTTCCCGACCGGGTCGCCGAGGACTGGTGTGCAGCGCTCGCCGATGTCACGCATCGCGCGCTGAGCGAGGCGACGCAGGACGTGGTGCGGGCGGCGGCGCCGGCGTTCTGGCCGGTGTTCCTCTCGCACGAGCCGGCCACCGCGACCCCGGAGCAGGTGCTGGCGGAGGTGAGCTATGCGCAGGTGGACGTATGCCTCGCTGCGGTCTCGAGGATTGGCGACCAGACCGACCGCCAGGAGATGGCGGGCTACGTGAAGTCGCAGGTGGTGAAGATCGCCGAGCTGCTGGAGATGCGCCCGGTCGACGTGCACCGGCTCTACAGCCGCGAACTGCCCAAGGTCAGCGACGCGGTCGAGACGACGCCGCAGCAGAGGGCCGAGCGCATCCTGGATCAGGCAGCTGCGGCACTGCCCACGGCCAACGCGAAGAAGACCGAGGCGTTGCGGAATCTCTTGCCGAAGTCCAGGTTCGACACGCTGATGGGAGCCTTCGACGACGCGAAGCCCGGCAAGTGAGACCCGCTGCTGGCACAGCGAATCTCGTCACCTTGCGCTTGTCATGACCGGTGCCGCGCGCTCTGATGAGTGGCCGTCTCGCCAGCCGGAGCATCGTCGCCGATGGACGTCGAGGACAAGGTCATCTGGATCAACGCGCGGGTCGCGATCCCGCGGGCCGAGCTGATCGTCAAGTTCGTCCGCTCCAGCGGTCCCGGCGGCCAGAACGTGAACAAGACCGCGACCAAGGCCGAGGTTCGGTTCCCGTTGCTGGCGAGCCCGTCGCTCGAGCCCGACGATCGCGCCTGGCTGAAGGGCCGGCTGGCATCGCGATTGACCGCCGCCGGCGAGATCATCATCGCCTGCGACGAGCATCGCACGCAGCCCGCCAACCTGCGCGCCTGCTTCGATCGGCTGGCGCGTCTGTTGCGCGAGGGCTTGCAGCGCCCGAAGCCGCGTCGCGCCACGCGGCGCACGGCTGCAAGTCAGCGCCGCCGCCTGGACGAGAAGAAGCGGCGCAGCGACATCAAGCGCTGGCGCCGCGATCGGTCGGATTGACTTCACGCTGCTTGCCGGTGCGGGGTGAGCCGCCGGCGCAGCGCCTCGAGCATCGCGAACAGGTCGTCGGTGGACGCAAAGTCCTTCTCGCTGTATGCGAACTGCTCGCTCGCCCCTGGCTCCCACAGCTCGATCGTGAGCCGCGGCGCCCCCGCCGCGTTGAGCCGCACATTGCGAACCCGATCGTACTGCACCTGGAAGGCGTCTTGGTGGTAGCGGCCCCGGGGCAGGACCATGAACTGCGAGTGCAGCGTGATCGGCTGCGGCCGCAGGATGTGCGCGCGACGCGCCTCGCGCCACAGCAACCCAGCCACGGCGATCAGTGCGAGTCCGCAGAACGATCCGACCGCGAGGCTGCGCGTGGTGGCACCGACCAGGGCCGGCGCCACGACCGCCAGCGCTCCAATGAGGAGGGCGAGCGCGGCGAATCCGTGCAGCCCCGCGGTTCGGATCGTCAGTTCATAACGCAGGTCGTTGTCCGGGCGATTCGTTCGAGTCATCATGGCATTGCCTCCCACCATCTCATCCTGGCTCTGCACGCAATGTTGAGAGCCGCCGTCGGCCCACCGACCACCGGCAAAAATTCCTGACCGGGCAGACCTTGCTCCCTGGCGCGGGCGCCGTTACAAGGGCTCGAGGGTTCCATGACGCTGCGCGTTCTAGAGGGCACACCAGGCGATGGCCGGCTCGAGGCGGTCGCACGCCTGCTGCTCGAGCGAGTCGCCACCGGTCGCGCTGACTCGGTGGCGATGATCACCGCGTCCGAAGTGACCCGCCGGCGGGCGCTCGATCGCCTGCATCGCCAGAGCGGCGCGCAGGGCTTCTTCGATGCACCGATCTTCACGCTCGCTTCGTTCGTCGAGCGCCTGCACCTCACGCGTCCGGTCCCCGGGACACGCCTGTCGTCCGCAGAGAAAGAGGTGCTGCTCGCCGAGCTCGCCCGGCACCAGCCGGCCGGCGCGCGCGAGCTGCTGCTCGCCACGCCCGGGACGATCCGCGCCGCGGCTCGCTTCATCACCCGCCTGAAGCGGCTCGGCATCTATCAGTCGGCTCAGGCGCGCGCCAGCATTCCGGCGCTCGCCCAGCGGACGCCGTTGCTGCTCGCCCTGCTCGCCCTGCTCGATCGGCCTGCAGGTGCTGGAGCGGTCCGGTCTGTACGACGACGAGGCATCTTCATCGAGGCTGATCCGCATCGTCGCGCCGAGCTGCAGCTGGATGCGGTGGTGCCACGGCCCGAGTTGCTCTTGGTGAGCCCGCTGCCGCGCACCGCGGCGATCGAGCGCGCCGTGCTGGCGCGCTTGTTCGAGCTGTTCCAGGAGACCGTGGTCACGCTGGACCACTGGCCGAGCTCGGCGCCGGACACTCCCCTGGGTTGCCTCGATGGGGAGCGTGATCGGGCCGGCCGCGCAGCGGGCATGCTTCGAACGGTCGAAGGAGACGCCGAGGGCGGGGGCCGAGCTGTGCGTGCTGAGGCAGGCAAACCGCGCGCGAGAGATCGAGGCCATCGCCTGCACGATCGCGACGCTGCCGGAGCCCGAAACGGCAGCGATCGTGGTCCTGGACGAGGACCGCTACCTGCCGTTGATCGAGGAGATCCTGCCGCGCCATGGGCTCTCGGCGTACGTGCCGAGCGGGTTTTCGCTGGCGCAGAATCCGATGTTCGCGCCGGTTGCCGCTTTGCTCGACCTCCTGCAATCCGGCCTGGTGCTGGAGCGGGTCGAGGCGCTTTTCACGAACCTGCTGGTGGCGGTCCGGTCGGGCGACCAGATGGCGAGCGGCTTGCGCACGAGCTGTTCGCGCTGCTGCGCGGCGCGCGCATTCCGCCCCGGGCGGCGTGTCCGCTCGAGGAGTGGCGCGCGCGCATCGCACGCTCGCGCGCGCACATCGCGATCGAGCTCGCGAGCATGCCACAGAACGAGAGCGGCGCCCGCCAGCGCGTGGGCCAGCTGCTCGACGAGCAGGGCGAGCGGCTGCTCGGCGTGCCTTCGCCCAGCTGCCGGATCCCGACCGCGAGCTGTCCGCTGCCGGTCTGGTGGAGCAGCTCGCCTCCTGCTCGCGATCCTGAGCCCGAGCAGGCGCTGCCCGCCGATCGTGGCGAACACGAACGCGCCGCCCTCGAGCGGCTGGGCGTCGGACTGAGCGCGGTGCTCGACGGCATGCGTTCCTACCAGCGCGCCTCGACCTCGGCGCACGCCACGCCGCGGCCGGTGCGCGAGCATGCCGCGCTGCTCTGCTCCTTGCTCGAGCGCAGCCGCTGCCGATCGCGCCGGCCGCTCGCCGCGGTCACCGTGCTGGCGGCGCGCGACATTGCCGGTGCCGCCTTCGACCACGTGTTCGTGCCGGGTCTCACCGAGGATGCCTTCCCGGTTGCGCCGAGCGCGACCTGTTCCTGGGCGAGGCCGATGCCGCTGCGCTCGAGCTCAAGACGACCAGGGAGCGACTGCGCGAGGCTCACCATCAGCTGGCGACGCTGGTGGGCGAGACCAGAGCGCGCGTGATGCTCACGCACCCGCGACGCGAGGGGTTGCGCGAGCTGCTGCCGTCGATGCTGATCACGGCGGGTGCTGCGCCCGGCGCCGCCGATGAAACGCGCATCTCGGTGCCGGTCGCGCTCGAGCGCGTCGGCGATCGCTGGCGGCGTGCGCGCGAGGGCGGCCGGCCTGCGGCGGCGCTGTCCTGACGCCGCCATTCCCGCGGCGGCGCTACCGCGAGGCGCGGAAGCCGAGCACGGCCGCACGCAGCCTGGAGGTCGGCGACTTCGACGGCGTGCTGCGCGACGCGGCCCGAGCCGACGCCGCGCAGCAGATCCTGGGCGGGCGAGCGTTCGTCTTCTCCGCGCGCATCGATGCCTTTGGTCACTGCCCGATGAAGTTCCTGTTCGCGTTCCTGCTCGGCATCGACGTGGAGCAGGACGTCGAGCCGGAGCTCACCCCGCTCGACCGCGGCAATCTCGTGCACCGCATCCTGCAGCGCTTCTACTCCGGCGGCGAGGGCGCGCGCATGGCGCAGCTCAAGGGCACGCCCGCGTTCCTGGCGCAGGCGCGCGAGCGTCTGCGCCAGCTCACCAGCGAGGCGGTGGCCGAGTTGCCGCACCACGGCGTGTTCTGCGCGCGCGCCGAGGCGGATCTGCGGCGCGGGCTCGACGGCGGCGATGCGCGGCCCGGCAGCCTCGCGACCTTTCTCGCCATCGAGACCGGCGCGCTGCGACGCACGCGGCCGCTCCAGCTCGAGGCCTCGTTCGCTTGCCACCGCGCGAAGCCGAAGGCACGCTCCTGCAGCGCGAACCAGTTCGCATCGAGCTCGGCGCCGCGAGCGGCGCGTTCGCGATCCCGGTGCGCGGCCGCATCGATCGCATCGATGGCGATGCCGATGGCCGCCGCATCCTGCTCGACTACAAGACCGGCCAGGAACGCAACCGCCCCAAGCAGAGCGCGCACGGTATCA
This sequence comes from Planctomycetota bacterium, assembly GCA_046349655.1. Taxonomy (GTDB): domain Bacteria; phylum Planctomycetota; class B15-G4; order B15-G4; family JAXMBY01; genus JAXMBY01. The sequence goes on along the minus strand of JAXMBY010000014.1, from coordinate 42,046 downwards.
ACTTCCAGCTGCCGCTCTACTACCTCGCGATGCGCACCGTCCCCGGCCAGCCGGTCATCGGTGCGTGCTACATCGACCTCCTGCCCGCAGAGGTCGTTGCCCGGTGGGGGATCAGGCGGTGCTCGCCGCTGCCGGCGTCGAGGCGGCGTCGATGGCCGGCCTGACCGCGGCGCTCGACCGGTACCTGGAGCGCTTGCAGGAGCTCAAGGCCATCGTCCTGCAGGGCCGGTTCCACACGACGCATCTCGACTTCGGCGGCGAACCCTGCAGGAACTGTCATCTGCGGCCAGCGTGCCGCGGTACCCGGATCGGATCGCATCGCCGCGCTGGCAGCCGCCGGCCACGCGTTCCTGGCGCTGCGCGCCGACCAGGCGGGAGGCGTCGATGCCTGGCGCGCGCCATGCGTACGGCGTCTCCTTGGAGCAGTTGCGGGCGATGGATCTGTCGCGGCTCGTGTTCCTGAGCGCCGCTGCTGGGTCGGGCAAGACGCGCGTCCTGGTGGCGAGGTTCCTGTGGGCGCTCGAGCAGGTGGGCGGCAACCTCGACGCGGTCGCTGCGATCACCTTCACCGAGAAGGCGGCGGCGGAGCTGCTCGAGCGCGTGCGCACGAAGTGCGCCGCTTGGCCGAGGAGCGCGGCGGCGAGCTCTGGGCAAACGCGCTCGAGAGCATGCCGCGCGCGCGCATCTCCACCATCCATGGTTTCTGTGCACGCTTGCCCGGGCGAGCACGTGCTCGAGCCGCCGATCGATCCCGACTTCGAGCAGGCCGATGCGGCGACGTTCTCGATCCTCGCGGACGATGCGATTGCGACCACGCTCGAGGCACTTGGCCGCGAGCCGGTCGACGGCGCCGGCGCGGTGCTGTTCCGCGCGCTCGGCGAGGTGACGTCGCGGTCGCTGCGCGAGCACCTGCGGCGGCTGCACGAGCGACGCGACCTCGCCCGGCCGTGGGCGCGCCACATGACCGACCCGACCGCGGGCGTGGCGCCGTCGCCGGCTGAACTCGTGCGGCAGATGGAGCTCCTGCACCAGCGCGCCGACGAGACCGAGCGCTGGCTGGTGCAGCCGCTCGCGCGGCACGCAGCGCTCGGCCCGCTGCAGGACGTCGTGGCGCACTTGCCGCTGCCCGCGAACGCGCGCCGGTTCGCGCCTGCCGTGCAGCGGGTCAAGCACGCGCTCGAGCGCCGCGGCACCGCCGCTGGCGACGACGAGCTGCTCGATGCCCTGTGCGACCTCGATTCGCTCCCGCCGCCCAGATCCTGGGACGCCGATGCCGCGCAGCGCTTGCAGGCGGCGATGCGCCCGATCCGCCCGCTGTTGCCGCGCTGGCGCGCAGCGGTGGCCGAGGCCGACGAGCTCGATCAGCGGCGCGCGCGCTACTTGCGCGACCTCGCGCACATGTTCCTGATCTCGCTCGAGCAGCTCGAACGGCACAAGGCCAGCGGGCGCTTGCTCGACTTCCAGGACTTGCAGGAGAAAACGCTCGAGCTGCTGCAGCGCGAGGCGACGCGCGCCAGCGTGCAGGCACGCCTGCAGCACCTGCTGGTCGACGAGTTCCAGGACACCGATCCCTTGCAATGGGAGATCGTGCTGCACCTGTTCGGCGACGGCCGACGCCTCGATCGCTCCGGCCTGTGTCTGGTGGGCGACGAGAAGCAATCGATCTACGCCTTTCGCAGCGCCGAGGTGGCGCTTTGCAAGCGTGCGCGCGACGCGATCCTGGAGGCCAACCAGCGGCTCGAGCTGCTCGCGCGCGAGCCGATCCTGCCCGAACCGGACGTCGAGCTGGGCGAGGCAGAGGCCCGCGGCTTCTTCGAGCTTCGTGAAACGTACCGCTTTCTGCCCGGGCTGGCGCGCTTCCACAACGACCTGTTCTCGCATCTTTTCGCGAGCGAGCCGAAGCGCGACTACGAGGCGCGGTTCGCGCCGATGCGGGCAGTGGGTGAACGGCTGGCAATGCCGCGCGAGGCGCGCATCGAGCTCGTGCTCGCGCCCGCCGAGGCTCAGGGCCCGGAGCTCGTGGCCCGGCGCATCGCTCGGCTCCTGGCCGAGCGGCCGATGGTGTACGACAAGGCCAAGCGCACCGACCGCGCGCTCGTCCCGGGCGACGTTGCCGTCTTGCTGCGCAGCCGCCGGCCGCTCAACGAGATCGAGAAGTGCCTGGCGCGGGAAGGCGTGCCGTACCTGGTGAGCGGCGGTCTCGGCTACTTCTCGCGGCCCGAGGTCACCGACCTGTTGAACCTGCTGCGCTTCGCCACGCGTCCCAACGACAGCGTCGCGCTGCTCGGCCTGCTTCGCTCGCCGTTCCTCGCGCTGGACGACACGAGCGTCTACGGCGTGGCGCGTGCTGGCACCGGCCCGCTTTGGCATCGCCTGCAGCGCTGGCACGAGTCCGGCGGCACGCTGCTCGACGCGCTGCGCTCGGCCGAGGTGCGCCGCGCGTTCCACTGGCTGAGCGAGAGCATGGAACGATCGGCGTGGATGGCACCCGCGGACTGGCTACGGCACTGCTGCGAGCGCAGCGGTTTCCTGGTCGCGCTCGCGGCGTCGGCGCGCGCCCAGTCGGACCTGCTCAACGCCGAGAAATTCTTCGACCTCGTGCGCGCCCTGGGGATGCGAGGCCTCTCGCTGTTCGAGATCGCCGCCTGGCTCGGCAAGCACGTCGACGAGAACTTGCTCGAAGGTGAAGCCGAGCCGGAGGAGGCGACCGCCAATCTGGTCAAGGTGATGACCGTGCATGCGGCCAAGGGGCTCGAGTTTCCGGTGGTGGTGGTCCCCGACCTCGGCATCACGCCTCCCACCGGCAGCGGCGACGGCCTGACCTTGCTCGGCACGCGGGACGCACCGCTCGTCAGCGCCAAGCTCGTGGACGACGGCGACCTGCACCGCAAGAAGCTCGGCACCCGCTACCTGATCGAGCGGGAGAAGCGGACCGCGAGCTCGCCGAGGAGCGTCGCGTTCTCTATGTTGCGCTCACGCGCGCGCAGGAGCGCCTCGTCTTGCAGGGCGTCGAGGAGGTCAATCGCAACAGCCTGCAAGCGCTGATGGATCGCGGGCTCTGCGGCATCAGCGCACGGCCCGACGTGCACGTGCTGCGCGCGAGCGACCTGCCGCCGGTGGAGGGCACTGCCGCGGCGAGCGCAGCAGCGGCGCAGCCAGGCGACGTCCTGGTGATCACGCCGACGGTCAGCCCGCTGCCGGAACCGCACGTGACCGCGACCAGCGTGGGCGCGCTCTTGAGCTGCCCGCGCAAGTTCTATTACGCCGCACTGCTGCAGGTTGCCGAGGGTCCGGTGATCTCGATCCCGCGCGCGCGCAGCGGCGACCAGCCGGGGTTGACGCCGTTCGTGCGCGGCCGCCTCGTGCACCGCATGCTGCAGCATCTCGTCGGCCGCACGACCAGCGCGCGCTCGGTCACGAGCCTCGCCCGCCGCTTCAGCCAGGACGAGGGGCTCGAGGACGAGGCGGTGGTGAACTGGGTATCGGCAACCGCGACCCGGGCGGCGCATGACTTCGCGCGCAGCGAAGCCGGCATTCAGCTGGGCAAGGCACGGGGCGTGTTCCGCGAGCGTTCGTTCGAGCTGTGGCTCGGGCGGGCACGCGTGAGCGGCCAGATCGATCTCCTGATCCACACGCGCGGCGGCCGGTTCGTGATCGTCGACTACAAGACCGACGAGGGCGTGTCCAGCGAAGCGGAAGCAGCGCGCATCACCGCGAGCATGGGCTATCGCGAACAGATCCTGCTCTACGCGCTCGCCGTGCAGATGCTGCTCAAGCCGAGCGCGATCGAGTCCTACCTGTTCTTCACGCATCTCGGCCGGACGATTCCCGCGGCCGATTGCTCGCCGCTCATGCTCGGCGCATTCCGCGCGAGATTGAGCGGTCTCCTCGCGCATGCCCACGAGGCCGATGTGGACCGCGCCTATCCGGTCACCACGAATGACGCCGCCTGCCTCTCGTGCGGCTTCAAGGCGCGCAAGATCTGCTCGAAGTGGGCGGCAGCGCGCGGACCGGCGGCGTGACCGGAGGGGCGGTCAACGCCGGGAATCCCGCCGCGGTGCTTGCAGCCCGCGCACGATTCATCCGCGACCATGCTCCTGTCCGGATTTTCTCGGTCCCAACGAGCTGGCAACGGTGCTCTCCTCGGTGGTTCACGGGTTCGACTCAGGGCGCCGTCGCTCGGGAGGCCGCGCATGCGATTCCCATGGGTTGGTCTTGCGAGCCTCGCGCTCGCCGTGCCGGTGCTCGCGAACGACACGGTCGACTCGGCCATCTACGCCACCACGACGACGCGGAGGCCGAACAGCGGCTGGGTGGTTCAGTTCCCGACCGGCTCGGAGGATTACTTCAACGCCGTGTTCGATGTCATCGCCGGCAGCGGCAACGCCGATGGTCAGAACGTGGTCGCCGATGGCCTGCCGATCACGTCGATTGCCGTGTCGGTGGCCGACTTCGGCTCCGGCCGCACCTACGCCACGGTGGGCGTGTACACCCCGAATCTGGCCGTCGACAGCACGGGCGCGACCCCGGACCTGGCCAGCCCAGTGTCCCAGTCGTTTAGCCCGGTGCTCTCGCCGCCGGTCCTGTTCGACTACGTCGTGTTCGACCTGAACGAAGGCGCGATCCCGGGCGGCCAGACGAAGGTGCACGGCGTCGAGCAGTTCCCGCCCGGCGACTCCGGCCTGCTCGGCATCGGCGCCGACACACGCGGCACGGGTCTGCGCGCCGGGCTCACCACCGATGGCTACGCGACGCCGGCGCTCGTGATCTCGTTCCTCGAGTTCGGCATCAATCCCGGCCAGGACAACACCGCGACGGCCTCCTGCAAGCAGGGTGATCGGGCACCGCACGGTCGCTTGCGCGTCGCGAGCAACACGCAGGTCGGCTCGGGCGATCATCTCACGACGAAGGTGCGACCTGGCGCCGCGTTGCAGCTTGCCTTTCTTGGCACGAGCAGCGGCGACCGCGTGCGCCTTTACTACGATCTCGCGCCTTGCTTGCCGGTGGTCGCGATCGGCCCGGTGCTGCCGGCGATCCCGGACCGCGATGGCGATGGCAGCTACCTGCGCTGGAACGCGACCTGGCCATCGGGCTTCGGTGGCCAGACGTTGCGCTTCAGCGCCGCGTGGGGCAATGCGGCCTGCAGCAATCCCGGCGCCGGCTTCACCAACTGCGTGACCGTCGTCACGTACCCCGACCCGACCTTCGGCGTGCTCGATGACGGCACGATCGAGAACGGCTGGGTGAACGGTTTCCCGGCCGGGCCGTCGGATTACTTCAACAACCACTTCGGCGTGCCGCCGAGCAACGTGAACGGCGTCGTCGGGCTCACCCTGGCAGTGCTCGACTTCGTCACGACGACGCCGTCGTTTGCCTCCGCCGGAGTGTCGAACGCCAACCTGGCCGTGGATCCATCCGGCCAGACACCGGATGTGCGTGGGCCAGGCGTGCTGGCGGTCGTGGCGCCGTTCACGTTTCCATCGGGCACCTTCGCGACCACGTCCAATCAGTACGTGAGCCATGCGGTGGCGGTGCCCGGTGCGGCGCTCGGTTCGCATGTGCACGGCTGGATGCAGTTCACTCCGGGCGAGCCTGGCTTCGTCGGCATGGGTGCCGACACGTCGTCGCCGGCGAACGGCCTTTCGGCCTGGTCGATGGACGGCTACACGAGCCCGGCCAACGTCGTCACCTACGCCAACTGGGGCATCCGCATCGCGACCAACTGACAGGAGATTCGCGTGAGAACACTCCTTGGTCTTGCGAGCCTCGCGCTGGCCGCGCCGGCGCTCGCGAACGACACGGTCGACTCGGCGATCTACAGCACCACCACGACGCGGCAGCCGAACAGCGGCTGGGTGGTTCAGTTCCCGACCGGCTCGGAGGATTACTTCAACGCCGTGTTCGATGTCATCGCCGGCAGCGGCAATGTGGACGGGCCCACCCTGGCCGATGGCTTGCCGGTCACGGCAATCGCGCTCGCGGTGGCCGACTTCGGCTCGGGCCGGACGTATCCCCGGATGGGCGTGTACCCATCGAATCTTGCGGTGGACAGCACCGGTCTCACGCCGGATCTCGCCAGCCCGATCTCGGAACGGCTGAGCCCGCCGCTCACGGCGCCAGCGCTGTTCGACCACGTGGTCTGGGATCTGCCAGAGGGCGCGATCCCGGGCGGCCAGACGAAGGTGCACGGCGTCGAGCAGTTCCCGCCCGGCGACTCCGGCCTGCTCGGCATCGGCGCCGACACGGCGGGAACAGGTCCGCGCGCCGGATTCACGACCGATGGCTACGCGACGCCGGCGCTGGTCATCTCGTTCCTCGAGTTCGGCATCAATCCCGGCCAGGACAACACCGCGACGGCCTCCTGCAGGGTGATCGGGCACCGCACGGTCGCTTGCGCGTCGCGAGCAACACGCAGGTCGGCTCGGGCGATCATCTCACGACGAAGGTGCGACCTGGCGCCGCGTTGCAGCTTGCCTTTCTTGGCACGAGCAGCGGCGACCGCGTGCGCCTTTACTACGATCTCGCGCCTTGCTGCCGGTGGTCGCGATCGGCCCGGTGCTGCCGGCGATCCCGGACCGCGATGGCGATGGCAGCTACCTGCGCTGGAACGCGACCTGGCCATCGGGCTTCGGTGGCCAGACGTTGCGCTTCAGCGCCGCGTGGGCAATGCGGCCTGCAGCAATCCCGGCGCCGGCTTCACCAACTGCGTGACCGTCGTCACTGCCCGACCGACCTTCGGCGTGCTCGATGACGGCACGATCGAGAACGGCTGGGTGAACAGTTTCCCGGCCGGGCCGTCGGATTACTTCAACAACCACTTCGGCGTGCCGCCGAGCAACGTGAACGGCGTCGTCGGGCTCACCCTGGCAGTGCTCGACTTCGTCACGACGACGCCGTCGTTTGCCTCCGCCGGAGTGTCGAACGCCAACCTGGCCGTGGATCCATCCGGCCAGACACCGGATGTGCGTGGGCCAGGCGTGCTGGCGGTCGTGGCGCCGTTCACGTTTCCATCGGGCACCTTCGCGACCACGTCCAATCAGTACGTGAGCCATGCGGTGGCGGTGCCCGGTGCGGCGCTCGGTTCGCATGTGCACGGCTGGATGCAGTTCACTCGGGCGAGCCTGGCTCGTCGGCATGGGTGCCGACGTCGTCGCCGGCGAACGGCCTTTCGGCCTGGTCGATGGACGGCTACACGAGCCCGGCCAACGTCGTCACCTACGCCAACTGGGGCATCCGCATCGCGACCAACTGACAGGAGATTCGCGTGAGAACACTCCTTGGTCTTGCGAGCCTCGCGCTGGCCGCGCCGGCGCTCGCGAACGACACGGTCGACTCGGCGATCTACAGCACCACCACGACGCGGCAGCCGAGCAGCGGCTGGGTGGTTCAGTTCCCGACCGGCTCAGAGGATTACTTCAACGCCGTGTTCGAAGTTGCCACGGGCGGCGGCAGCGTGGAGGGTCCCGCGATTGCCGCCGATCTGCCGATCACCGCGATTGCCGTGTCGGTGGCCGACTTCGGCTCGGGTCGCACCTACCCGCTGGTCGGAGTGCATCTTTCGAACCTCTCACTCGACAGCACGGGCCAGACCCCCGATCTCGCCAGCCCGATCGCGCAGCGGCTGAGCCCGCCGCTTTCACCGCCGCCGCTGTTCGACCACGTCGTGTTCGACCTCGACGAAGGCACGATCGCCCACGGTGCGACCAAGGCGCACGGCGTCGTGCAGTTCCCGCCCGGCGATTCGGGCGGCCTCGGCGTCGGTGCCGACACCCTGGGCACTGGGCCCCGTGCCGGGCTCACGTCCAATGGATACGCCACCCCGGCGCTCATGGTCTCGTCCCTGCAGTGGGGCCTCAACGCAGGCCAGGACAACACCGCGACGTCGTCCTGCAAGCCGATCGATCGCCAGCCGCATGGCCGGCTGCGCATCAGCAACAACTCGCAGGTTGGCGCAGGCGATCGTCTCAGTACCAAGGTGCGGGGTGGCGACTCGTTGCAGCTCGCGTTCTACGGCGCCAAGGTCGGCGACCAGCTGCGCCTGTTCTACGATCTCCCACCGTGCACCCCGGTGTCGGCCTTGGGCCCGGTGCTGCCGACGATTCCCGATCCTGACGGCGATGGCAGCTACCTGCGCTTGAATGCGATCTGGCCGTCTGGCTTCGGCAATTCCACGCTCCGCTTCAGTGCCGCGTGGGGCAACCCAGCGTGCGATCATCCGGGTGCGGGCTTCACCAACTGCGTGACCGTCATCACCGGAACCGACCCGAGGTTCGGCATCGTTGACGACGGCACGATCGAGAGTGGTTGGGTGGTCAGGATCCCGGCGGGCGCGTTCAACTACATGAACAACAACTTCGGCGATGGCACGGGCAAGAACGGCGTCATCGGTTTGACCCTGGCGGTGCTCGACTTCGTCACCACGACGCCGTCCTTCGTGGGGGCCGGCGTGTCCAACGCCAACCTGGCCGTGGACCCGACCGGCCAGACGCCGGATGTGCGTGGGCCAGGCTTGCTCGCACTGGTCGCGCCATTCACGTTTCCCTCGGGCACGTTCGCGACGACGTCCAATCAATACGTGAGCCATGCGGTGGCGGTGCCCGGTGCCGCGCTCGGTCCTCACGTGCACGGCTGGATGCAGTTCACTCCCGGCGAGCCTGGCTACCTCGGCATGGGTGCCGATACGTCGTCGCCCATCAATGGCCTCTCAGGCTGGTCCCTGGATGGCTACGTCAGCCCAGCCAACGTCGCGTCCTACGCCAACTGGGGCATCCGCATCGCCACCAACTGATGCTCGCGGCGCTAGCTCGCCCGCAGGTCGCGCTCGAGCAGCGCGCGCAGCGCGGGCGGGATCGCGATCGTCCGGCGGGCGGCGAAGTCGTAGCTCACCACGACGGTGCGCGCCTGCGCGATCACACGGGCGCCCGTCAGCTCGCGGATCTCGTACTCGAGATCGAACGACTTGCTGCCGATGCGGGTCGGGCGAAGCAGCACCTCGAGCCGTTCGCCGAGATGCGCCGGCGAGCGGTAGTCGATCTCGGTGCGCGCCAGGATGAAGTCCACTTCCTCGAGCCGTGTCAGCCCGCGCTCGGCCATCAGGTACGAGTTGCGTGCGTCCTCGAGGTAGGCGATCGTGACCGCGTTGTTGACGTGGCCGACGCCGTCCAGGTCACGCAAGCGCACCGCGATCTCGAGGCGGTAAGCGGGATCCTGCATGGCTCAGCTCTCGCCCAGCTCCGACAGGATGTCCTTGATCGAGTCGCGCGGCGGCTGGATCACGATCACGTCGTCGGTGCCGGTTGGCTTGCGCGGTCCGGGTGCGACCTCGGCCTTCGCCTCCACCGGCACCGCCGGCGCGCGCTCGGGCTTGAGCTCCGGTTCAGTGTCCGGTGCGTCGCTCGGCGACTTGCTCGGGACGAGACCAGCTCGTGCGATTCTCGAGCCAGCTGCGATAGCGCTCGAAGCTCCACTGGCCATCGGCGGCGCCGGTCTCGAGCGCCGAGATCAGTTTGAACAGGTGGCCTTGCCGGATGATGCTGCGCACCGAATGGGTGGTGCGCAGGATCTCGCATTCCGGCGCGCGCACCCACGTCCGGGAACAGGCGCAGGCGCTGGGCGACGATCACACGCAGGCAATCCGCGAGCTGCGACTGGATCGCCGGCCGATGCTCGGCGGGAAACGCGCTCAGCAGGCGTTGCAGCGCGTCGCTCACCGACGCCGAGTGCAGCGTGGTCAAGACCAGGCGTCCGGTCTCGGCGGCGTTGAGCGTGAGGCGCATGGTCTCCGGGTCGCGCATCTCGCCCACCAGCAGCACGTCGGGGTCCTCGCGCAGCGAGTCCTGCAAACCCTGCGCGAACGACGGTGTGTCCCGGCCCACCTCGCGCTGGCGGATGAACGCCTTGCGCGGCGCGAAGTAGTACTCGATTGGATCCTCGATCGTCACGACGTGGCGGCTGTCGGTCTCGTTGATCTTCTGGATCAGCGCGGCGATCGTGGACGACTTGCCGGCGCCGGTGGGGCCGGTGACGATCACCAGGCCGTGGCTCGTCTCCATCAGCTCCTGCAGCTCGGGCAGCAGGTTGAGCCGCGCCAGCGTCGGCTGGAAGGTGGCGAGCAAGCGCACGGCGAGCGCGGTGCCGCGCATGGTGCGGAAGACGTTGATGCGGCAGCGCGCGCCCTGAACGGTGCGCGACACGTCGGCCGAGCCGCGCGTGGTGAACGCTTGCCATCCGGCATCGCCCAGCAAGCCGCGGGCGATGCTGGTGAGCAGCACGCCCGCGATCGGCTCGCCGCCGGTGGTGAGCCACCCGTCCACTCGCAGCGCCACCGGCAGGCCAGGCTCGAGATGCACATCGCTCGCGCCACGGCGCTTCGCAAGATCGACGAAGGTCTCGAGGTTCATCGCGTCTCCGGGCACGAGTACCGCCACACTCTCGTCACCCGAGACGGACGAAGCAAGGCGTTTATTCCGGCGTTGTGAGCCGGCGCTCGCACAAGGACCTCGGCCGCGCGCTCGGCTCAGCTCAGCTCAGCTCAGCTCCGACCTGCGGCGATCGACCGACTCGGCGATGACGCGAGCGAGGAACCGGAAGTCGATCGGCTTGTGCAGCACCAGGAACTCCTCGCGCGCGGCGGACGCATGCCACGCCGGAAACGCGGTGATCAGGATGACCTCGGGTGGGTGCGGCGCGACCCGTGCGGTGCGGGCCACCATCAGGCCGTTCGCCTCGGGCAAGCGCAGATCGCTGATCACGAGCGCATAGCGGCGCCGCGCGATCAGCTGCATCGCGGTCCTGCCGTCCGCAGCCAGGTCCACCTCGATGCCGCTCATCGTGAGCAGGTCAGCCAGGCACCAGCGCATGTCGTCATCGTCCTCCACCACGAGCGCGACGATCGGCCGCGGGGCACCCTCGGCGGCGCGATCGAGCCTGGCCTTGGCGGCCGCCAGCATCTGGTCGGCCTCGTCCTCGTTGGGAAAGCGTGTCGGCACCGCGGCCCGGGCGCGGTCGGTCATCGGTTCATGCATCGTCATCATGGTTGCCTCTCGGTTTGCGGGAAGGTGGGCGCGCGCGTCGATCGGCGGCGCCGCAGAGCGGTCGCATCATGGTCGACGCGAGCAAAGCCTTTGCCACGTAGAGCGACCTCGGCGCGGCCGGACCCGCGACCCGGTTCGCGTTCTTGCAAGCCCGGGTCGCACGCCTGCGAGTTTTAGCCGCTGCCTGCAAACGATCGGACCGGCAGAACGTGAAGGGGTCATTGGCAATGTCTCATGAAGGGCATGACATGATGCGAGCGAGCGCTTCGCTCAGGAATGCATCGCGCCGCGGCCGCGACGAGACCTGGCACGTGCGCGCGCGCTGGGGCGCATCGCTGTTCCTGCTGGCGGTGGCGATCATCGCCCGCATCGGCAAGTTCATCGACACGTTTCCCGAGCTGTTGCTGGTGGTGGCGGGGATGGCGCTCGCCAACCTGCTGCTGATGGCGACCCGCTGGCTCGAGCGGCAGCCGCGCCGTACGACGCTCGTGTTCCTGCTGCTCGATGTGGTCGCGCTCACTGTCTATTTCCACTACTCGGGCGACATCGAGAACCCGCTCATGATCGCCTACTGCCTGCCGGTCGTGGCCGCCGCGCTGCTGGTTTCGAAGCGCGCGGCGTTCCTGATCGCGGGCTGCGCGTGGCTGCTGTTCATGGCGCTCGTGGCATTCACCGCGGTCGACGCGCTGCCGGTGCATCTGCCACACCATCACCTCGACCTGATGCACACCTATCGACCGCAAGAGCTGATCGATCCCGACACCAACCCGGAGGGCTGGAACTACATCGTTGCTCACCTCGGCTCGCTCGCCGCCGTGCTGGTTGGCTGCGCGTACGGGTTCGGCACGCTGGCCGATCGCATCCGCGAGACCAACCAGGCGCTGGAGAGCGAGAACCAGCGCTTCGCGCTGCTGCTCAACATCCTGCCCGAAGGTGTGGTCCTGCTCGGACCGAACGGTTCCGTGCTGCTTGCGAACCCGACCGCGCGCCTGCTGGTGCCCGAGCTCGAGCGTGCGGACGTGCGCGCGGTCGATCCAGCGCTCGACATCGCCGCACGGCTGCAACGGTTCGCCGAACCGGTGGAGTCGTTCGAGACCAACTCGCGCGACCGCATCCTGCACCACATGCTAGCACGCGGGACCGCGGCCACGCCGATCGTGTGGCTGATCCAGGACCTCACGCGCGAGCGCCGGCTGACGGCGCAGGTGATGCACTTCTCGAAGATGGTGGACCTGGGGCTGCTCGCCGCCGGCATCGCGCACGAGATCGGCAACCCGCTGTCGTCGATGTCGGCGATCATCGACATCATCGAGATCAAGCAGGCGGCGCCGGCAATCGTCGAGCGGCTGCGAGCGCTGCGTTCGCACGTCGACCGCATTCACCGCATCGTCCGCGACATCACCAGCTTTGCGCGGCCCTCGGTCGGCAAGCGCCAGCGGACGCGGGTGCAGGCCTTGCTGGACAAGGCGCTGCAAATCTTCCGCTTGCACGAGAAGGGACGTGAGATGATGGTGCAGCAGACCGGCGATGCTTCGGCCGTCGTGCTGGAAGTGGTCGAGGACCAGGTGGTGCAGGTGCTGCTCAACCTGTTGCTCAACGCCGCCGACGCGAGCAGCGGCCACGGTCGGGTCGAGGTGTACGTGGCAGCGGCCGGCGCCAGCTGCTCGATCCAGGTGATCGATCACGGCATGGGCATGAACGACGAGACGCTGCGCCGGTTGTTCACGCCGTTCTTCACCACCAAGGATCAGGGCAAGGGTGTCGGGCTCGGTCTGTTCCTGAGCGAGTGCATCGTGCGTGATCTCGGTGGCCGCATCGACGTGCAGTCGACGCCCGGCTCGGGCAGAGCTTCACCGTTCACCTGCCCATGGAACCGATGGCGGGAGATCGAAGCATGAGCCGCATCCTGGTGGCCGACGACGAGCTGGATTTCCGTCAAGTCCGTGACCGAAGCCCTGCGCGATGCCGGGCACGAGGTGACCGAGTGCAGCCGCGGCGACGAAGCGGTCGAGAAGCTCGCCACCGCCGCGTTCGACGTGCTGATCACCGACCTGCGCATGCCTGGATGCGGCGGCATCGAGGTCGTGCGCCAGGCGCGCGAGCGCATGCCGGACCTGATCGTCATCGTGCTCACCGCCTACGGCTCGCTGGAGACCGCCATCGAGGCGCTGCGCCTCGGCGCGCACGACTATCTGCTCAAGCCGGCACGGCTCGAGGCCCTGCTCAAGAAGGTCGACCTGCTGCTGAAGCACGAGGCGGCGCTGGCGGAGAACCGGTTCCTGCGCGGTACGCAGAGCGTCGAGCTGCCCAAGACCCGGGCTGGCCGGAACCAGCGCGCCCATTGCCGGAGTGCACCGGCTGATCGCGAAGGTGGCGCCGACCGACTCGACCGTGCTGATCACCGGCGAGACCGGCACGGGCAAGGAGCTGGTGGCGCGCGCGATCCATCAAGCGAGCCTGCGGCACGACCAGCCATTCGTCGCCATCAACTGCGGCTCGATCCCGGAGACCTTGCTCGAAGGCGAGCTGTTCGGACACGCACGCGGCGCGTTCACCGGCGCCGATCGCGAGGAAGCGCGGGCTGTTCGAGGTGGCGCAGGCGGCTACGATCTTCCTCGACGAGGTGGGCGAGCTGCCGCTCGCGCTGCAGCCGAAGCTACTGCGCGCGGTCGAGAGCCGCGAGATCTTGCGGGTCGGCTCGACCGCGCCGATCCGCATCGCTGCGCGCATCCTGGCGGCCACCAATCGCGACCTGCTCAAGATGACCGAGAAAGGCTCGTACCGGCTCGATCTCTACTACCGGCTGAACGTGTTCGAGATCGTGATCCCGCCGCTGCGCGGGCGCGCGTCCGACATCCGCGAGATCGTCACGCATCTGCTCGCGCGGCTGGCCCAGAAGATGAACCGGCCGGTGCCGGCGGTCGAGGTTGACGCGCTGCGCGCTCGAGCAGTACCGCTGGCCCGGCAACGTGCGCGAGCTGGCCAACGTCCTGGAGCGCGCGTTGATCCTCGCCGACGGCCCGCGCATCACGCTGCCCGACTTGCCAGGCCTCGTCGCGCAGTACGCACCGGTAGCCACCGATGACGATCTCAAGTGCGCGCGGCTCAACTTCGAGCGCGCACACATCCGTCACGTGATCGCCAAGTTCGGCGGCGACAAGACCGCGGCGGCGCATGCGCTTGGCATCGACGTGTCGTCCTTGTATCGCAAGCTGCAAGAGTGACGTGGGTCTGGTTACAGAGTGGGGCTCAAGGGCGAGCGGCCCGGGCCACGATCTCGGGCAGCGCGTGGAAGTCGAGCGGCTTGCGCAGCACGCGGTACTGTTCGAGCTCGGCTGCCGCGTACCAGTCCGGATACGCCGTGATCAGGATCACCTGCGGCGGTCGAGCGATCGCGCGCGCCCGGCGTGCCAGATTGAGCCCGCTCGCACCTGGCAAGCGCAGGTCGCTCAGCACGACGTCGAACTGGCACGCGTCGATCAGCGCGAGCGCGCGCTGACCGTCCTTGGCGACGCTCACATCGAAGCCATGCATCACCAGCAGATCACGAATCGACCACCGCATGTCGTCGTCGTCCTCGACCAGCAACACGCGGATCGGGGCGGTCGTCTTGGCTGCAGGCGTCATGGCTCGGCGCTCGGTTGCGGTCGTCATGGAACGATCCCTCGCTCACGCGGCGGCAGGCACTGCCAGCGCAACCAGCATGCCACCGTCGACCGCCGCCCAGGGCACGGTGGCTCATCGGCTCTTGCAAGAATGCGAGCGATCGCTCGCGCGGATGCGAGCGAGCCGCTATGGCGCATGCCGCGAGCGCTCGGCACGTGCCGCTCGCAGCACTTCCAGCCACTCGTGCTGCCCGGGCACCAGCACCGCTTGCGAGTGCTCGTGAGCCAGGATCTGATCCAGATCCGGACGCGGGTCGTGACCGCGCGCGGCCGCGGCGCGCGCGCGACACAGCAGGGCACGTGCGACCATCAGGTTCACGCGGTTCTGACAGCCGGGGAGCTGCCTGGCGCGCGCGAGCGCGCACAGCGCATCCTCGATGTCCTGGGGCCGACCACGCACGAGCGCGAGCTCGGCGTGCGTCACCTGCGCCTCGTAGTGGTGCTGATCGGCGGCGAGCACGCGCGAGATCACGGCCAGGCCTGGCTCGGTCGACTCGGGCCGGTCGGCAGCCGCCTCGGCAAGATGCGTGCGCGCCAGCAGCACCAGCGCGTCCAGGCACTCGGGGTGGATGGCGAGCGCCTGCTCGATGCTCGCGCGCGCGGCGGTGATCTGCTCGCGCGCGAGCAGCGCCTCGGCCTTCGCCAGGCATGCCTCGTAGTACGAGCGCCTGATGTGCACCGCGCGGTCGTAGCTCGCGCACGGATCGTCGCCCAGCAGCCGTTCGGCGTCGCCCTTCAGCTTCCACCCCTCCTCCGCGTCGGGTTCCTCCGCGAGGATCTGCTCGCACGTGCGCGCACAACCGGCGAAGTCGTGGTCGGCGAGCGACTGCACCGCGTCCGCGTAATGCAGCTGCCACGCCGGCAGCTGCGGATCGAGGCGCCGCGCCTCGTCGAACGCCAGCACCGCTTGCTCGAGCGGGCCGCGCGCCTCGCGCAGGTGATCGTGCACGCCCATCTCGTTGAGGTGCTTGCGCGCCTGCTGTTGCTGGCGCAGATGGATCGCGAGATACAGGCGGCCGAGCTCGAAGTACGCGCCCGGCAGCTGCGCCGCGCGACCGATCGCGCGCTCCATCTCGTCGAGGGCTTCCGCCAGGCGACCAAGCCGCTTCAGCGTGGCGGCCCGGTAGTAGCGAGCCCAGGCGGCGTCGGGACGCTCGCGCAGGAACTCGACCAGCTTCGCGTCGAGCGCGTGCAGCCGCGGAAACGAACGGTGCAGCCCGCGCGATACCCGGTACAGGTCGGTGTCCCATGCCGCGAGCTCGCGCGCCGCCTCCAGGCCGAGCGGCTGCGCCGGATCGGTCGGCTCGGCTGCCAGGGCCGGCAGCGCAACCGGCGCGCCCTTGACCTTGCGCACCAGCTTGAGGAACCATGCCTGCGACTCCGAGCGCACGCTCTCGCGGTTCGCGAACCGGGTCAGCTCCTCGCTCAGCTCGCGCATCGACTGATAGCGCTCGCTGCGCTCCTTGCGCAGGCACTTCGCACGATCGCTTCGGGCGATCGCCGGCTTTTTCCCGCGGCGCGCAGCGGCGCCGAACGGCGGTTCGTCGTGCAGGATCGCATGCAGGATCTCGACCACGTTGTCGCCGCCGAACGGCCACTGGCCGGTGAGCATGAAGAACAGCGTGGCGCCGAGCGAGTAGATGTCGCTGCGCGCATCGATGGCGTTCAGGTCGCCGCGCGCCTGTTCGGGCGACATGGCCGCGGGCGTGCCGATCAGCTGGCCCGGCTGGCTGAGCGTGATCGCGCCGCCGCCCGGGAACAGGTCGCGGGCGATGCCGAAGTCGGTCACGTGCGCATGCCGTTCCTGGTCGAGCAAGATGTTGGCCGGCTTGATGTCCCCGGTGCACGATGCCGTGGCGGTGCGCGTGCTCGAGCGCATTCGCGACCTCGCGCAGCACCGCCACCAGCTGCGGCAGCTCGAGCTTCGCCTCGGCGAGATTGCCGCCGTTGATGTACTGCATGGCGATGTACGGCTGGCCATGCGCCTCCTGCATCTCGTACACGCGCACGATCGCGGGATTCTCGAGCCGTGCTGCGAGCCGCGCCTCGCGCCGGAATCGCTCGAGCACCGCCGGCTGGCGATCGCTCAAGAGCTTGAGCGCCACCGGCCGATCGAGCGAGCGGTCGTGCGCGAGGTACACCACGCCGGTGCCGCCGCGCCCCAGGCAGCGACCAACGTGGTACTTGTCGGCGACGACGATCGGGTCCGGCTCGAGCAGAGCGTCCGGCCCGAGGAGATCGGCGGCAATCAGCTTGTGGGCGAGTTCTCGCTCGTCGTCGGTCACCGCGTCTCCTCGAGCGCGCGCTCGGTCGCCAGGGGCATGCGTGCTCGCCATGCTAATCGGCGCCGGCTTCACCGGCAACGCTGCGGCGGCGCGCGCGCAGCACGACGCCGTGCGCTCACGGCAGGCGGTGGAATCGCAGGTTGACCACGCGCCCGGTGTTGGCGAGGCCGCCGTTCACGTGACCCTGCGCGTCGCGCGTGAACTCCCAGGCGAAGCCGTCGCTCTGGAAGGCATCCTGGTAGATCGGCACGAGCGGCTGCTCGCCGTACTTGCGGCGGCTGAGCACGAGCTTGCCCTGGTTCACCGACACGCGATAGCTCGAGTCGAGCTCGTCGCTGCGGTACTCGCCGGTGTATTGCCAGAAGTGATCGGTGCCGCTCGGCGCGGGTTGCACGCGCTCCAGGTGGTCTTGCGGCGATCCGGGAAGGCGAAGTCGGATGTGATCCGGGCGCTGGCCCGCAGCGGCCGCCAGGAACTCGACCTCCAGCCGGCCGTCGCCGCGTTTGGCCGAGAAGCGGTTCGGGCCGAGCGCCGTGAGGCGATGGCTCGCGCCGGCGCCGCGCAGCGTGAGGGCGCCGGCGACCACGTCGGCTTGCCACAGCTCGCCGGTCTTGCGGTTCAGGTACAGGCCGGCCAGGGGTTCTAGCGCTGCTGCGGTGCCCGCGGTGGGATCCGCGGCCGCTGCCTCGGGCGCCGCGGGCGGCTCGGTGAACGCGTCGGCGAGGTACAGGTCGGCCACGCGGTAGGCGAGCCCCTGCGCATCGAGGTGGCCAGCATTGCCGAGCAACGCGATCGCGAAGTCCTGGTCCGGGAAGCGCACCAGGTAGGCGCGGAAGCCAGCATCGCCGCCGCCATGGCCGATGGTCTTGAGCCCGCGATACGATCCCAGCTCGAGCCCGGCCGCGTAGCTCAGCGTCGTGCCGTCGTTCAGCTTGCCCGGCTCGAGCATCGCCGCCATCAACGCGGCCGAGCCGACCGTGTGCTCGGCGAAGTTCTGTTGCCAGAGCGCCAGATCGCCCACGGTGGTGAACAAGCTGGTGGCGCCCACCGTCGCGTACGACAGCACCACCTCCTCGAACGCGTGGTCGCCCTTGGGCGCATACGAGCGCGCCCGCTGCTTGACGATCATGCGGTGATCGTCGTGGAAGTGCGTGCTGGTCATCATCAGCGGCTCGAACATCTCCGCCTCGGCGAATGTGCGCAGCGAGCGACCGCTCACGCGTTGCACGACCATCGCCAGCAGCGTGTAGCCGGTGTTGGAGTAGAGGAACCGCTCGCCCGGCGGGAAGTTCAGCTCGCGCTGGTGATGGACGAGGTCGAGCACGTCGGCCTCGGTGATCACGTCTTCCATGCGCCAGCCGGCGAGCACCAGCAGCGACCACTGGTCGCGCAGACCGCTCGTGTGGTTGAGCAGGTGGCGCAGCGTGATCCTGGCGCCGAAGTCGGGCACCTCGGGAACGTAGCGCCGCACGTCGTCGTCGAGCGACAGCTTGCCCTCGGCAGCAAGCAGCGCGATCGCGAAGCTGGTGAATTGCTTGGACACCGAGGCGATGTGGAACACCGTGCTCGGCGTGATAGGCGCAGCGTCGTCCAGATTGGCCATGCCGTAGCCATTCTCGTACACGACCTGGCCGTCCCTGACGACGGCGAGCGCGCATCCCGGCGAGTCGGGCTTCTGGAATCGGGCGAACAGCCGATCGATCTGATCGGGAAAGACGTCGGCGCCGGCTGCGTGCCCGCCGACGCTTGCCACGCAAGCGAGCTCGAGTGCGATCTTGAACATGGCCGCTATTACGCCACGGCGCGCCGCGGCGCGTGGCAATTTTTCCGGTGTGGACTCGGCGCACCGCGGCCGCTGGTACACTGCCGGGGTGTTTTCCCACCACCATCTGGACCACGATCCGCGAGGCGGGGCGCAACGACCCGCAAGCGCTCGAGCGCTTCGCCCGCCAGTACCAGGCGGCAGTGCTGCGGTTCGTGCGCGCCAAGGGCTTCCGCGGCGCCGACGCCGACGACGTGTGCCAGGACGTGTTCGTGCGCCTGCTGAGCGGCAGCGTGCTGCAGCGCGCGACCCAGGAGCGGGGCCGCTTCCGCGGCTTGCTCCGGTCGGTCGCGTGGCACGTGATCCAGGACCGCTGGCGACAGCGGCGCGACGTGCCGAGCGAGGTCATCGACCCACCCGCGAGCGATCCCGACTTCGACCGCGAATGGGTGCTCGAGCTCACCGAGCGCGCGCTCGGCCGATTGCGCGCGGCCGGTTCCGGCTACTACGAGGTCTTGCGCGACCACTTGCATGGCCAGCCGCAGGACCGCAACAAGCTCTGGATCGCGCGCGGCAAGCTGATCGCGTTGATCAAGCACGAGGTGGCGCTCACCTGTGCGTCGCCCTCCGAGCTCGCCGACGAGCTCAGCCACCTCGCGCCCTACCTGCGGCCCGATGCCGTCGGCGGGAACGGGCAGTGACGCGGCCGCCGCCCGCGCGCGCAGCATTATTCTTGAGACACCCCGGCCAAGGCGGCGAATGCCCGCCGGCCATCGCGAGGATCAGATCATGAACGTCGTCGTCGTTGCCGGTACCGCCAAGGGCGCGTTCGTCTATCGCTCGGACGCGCGGCGCGAGCGCTGGTCGATCGAGGGGCCGCTGTTCAAGGGCTGGAAGGTGACCGCCGTTGCCCAGGGCGTGGCGGGCGACCATCTGCTCGCCACCGCGAGCGACGTTTATGGGCCGGCGCTGCACCGCAGCGTCGATGGCCTGCGAACCTGGCAGCAGGTCGAGGCGCCGCCGCGCTACGCCGATGGCAGCGCGCGCAAGCTGACCCAGATCTGGCGGTTCGCGCGCAGCCGGCAGAGGCTCATCGCCGGTGTGGACGAGGCGGCGCTGTTCACGAGCGACGATGCCGGCGACACCTGGCAGCTGGTGGAAGCGCTCGCGCAGCATCCCACGCGCGACTCCTGGTTTCCAGGCAATGGCGGCCTGTGCGCGCACGCGATCCTCACCGACCAGGAGCACCCGGAGCGCTGGTGGTGCGGCATCTCCGCGGTCGGCGTGTTCCGCACCGACGATGGCGGGCGATCGTGGCAGCCGAAGAACGTCGGCGTGCCAGTGATCATCGAGGACAAGGTGCACAAGGACATCGGCTACTGCGTGCACGCGCTGGTGCAGGATCCAGGCGACCCGCGCACGATCTACCGCCAGGATCACAAGGGCATGTTCCGCACGCGCGACGGCGGCGATCACTGGGAGCGCATCGAGCGCGGCCTGCCATCGGGGTTCGGGTTTCCGCTGGCGATGCATGCGAACAGCCGCACGCTGTTCGCGGTGCCGCTGGAGAGCGACGAGTACCGCATTCCGGTCGACGGCAAGTTCCGCGTGTACGCGAGCCGTGACGGCGGCGACTCGTGGCAGGCGAGCCGCGCGGGCTTGCCGGACCACGCCTTCATGGGGGTGCTGCGCTCGGCGATGGACGTGGACCAGCTCGATCCGGGTGGCGTGTACGTCGGCTCGACCGCAGGCTCGATGCACTGCAGCATCGATGGCGGCGACACCTGGTCGGCGTTGCCGGGCATGCTGCCGCGCGTGCTCACGGTCGCCGTGTTCACCCTGGTGTAGCGATGCCCGCAATCACCGTCGAGCTGCCGAGCTTGCTGCGACCGCTGGCTGCGAACCAGCGCTCGCTCGCGCTCGAGGCGCGGTCGCTGCGCCAGGCGATCCGCGAGCTTGCCGTGCATCACCCGGCGCTGTTCGGGGCGGTGTGCGACGAGTCCGGCCGGTTTCGCCCGCACGTGCTGTGCCTCCTGAACGAGGCCAACACCCGATGGCTCGAGCAAGACGACGTCCCGCTGCAGGACGGCGACGTGATCCGATTCCTGCAGGCGGTCTCGGGCGGTTGAGCGCAGCGCGGGCCGGCAAGATGATTTCTTTTTTTCGGGTCACAGGTGCACGCCAACGGCACTCGTTCGCCTGACAGCCTCTGGCTCTCGGCGGAAGCCGGTGCCGCAATGTCATCCCGGCCAGGCTGGGAGCCGGCGGCTGTGACCCGTGCTGCGCGGTCTGCAACCGGCGGTGCGCTCGCCGTCCATCGAGCGGCCGCGCGCGCCCTGTGCGCCGGTGCCCGGCCGTCATTCCGGCGCACCTTGCTCGCTGCCGAAAAAGTTCTCGCTCGGAGTGGGCCCCGGGCGCGTATCACCGGCGACAGGTCTCAGCACCACTGATATCCTGTCGCGATTATCCTGTCGCGATGCCGGATGGTAGCACGGATGGACCTATCGAGGCTCCGGGACACGGCCATGGAGATGACGGTTTGCGCCAACTGCCAGCCATGTGCTCGACGAGCAAGCTCATTATTGCCGGTGTGCGGAACCAAGGTCGGGCTCAAGGCGGAGCGCGGCGACCCGCTGCTCGGCAAGACCCTGGGCGGCAAGTACCGCGTGCTGCAGAAGCTCGGTGCCGGCAGCATGGGCACGGTGTACCTCGGCGAGCACATCGGCCTGAAGAAGAAGGTCGCGCTCAAGATCCTGCACCCCGAGCTGCAGGTGACCGATGAGGCGCTGCAGCGGTTCCAGCGCGAGGGGATCGCTGCCGGCCAGTTCAACCACCAGAACGCGATCCAGATCTTCGACTTCGACCGCGAAGGCCGCATCTGCTACCTGGCGATGGAATACGTCGAAGGGCGTACGCTGCGCGAGGTGATCCAGGACGGCCGAGCCCTCGATGTGCGCGCGGCAATCGACTTCGCGCTGCAGCTCTTGCGCGTGCTCGCCGAGGCGCACCGCCACGGCATCGTGCACCGCGATCTCAAGCCCGACAACATGATGATCATGGAGAGCGCCACGGGTGAACGCGTGCTCAAGGTGCTCGACTTCGGCCTGTCCAAGCTGCTCGGTCGACCGCTCGGCGCGAGCATGCAGACCCAGGTCGGCCGCATCGTCGGCACGCCGCTCTACATGGCGCCCGAGCAGGGCGAGGCGGAGCGGTCGATCACCGCTCCGACCTGTACGCGGTGGGGGTGATCCTGTACGAGATGCTGGCCGGCGAGCCGCCGTTCCGCGCCGGCTCCCTCGCGGAGATCTTGCTCAAGCACAAGACCGAGCCGGTGCCTTCGGTCAGCGCCTCGCACCCGGGCGGGCGCATCCCGCCCGACCTCGAGGCGATCGTCGAGCGCGCGCTGGCCAAGCGCCGCGAGCACCGCTTCCAGAGCGCGGCGGAGATGATGCACGCGCTCGAGGACGTGCTGGCCGATCGGCCCGTGCGCACGCTCGCGCCGCCCTGGCCGACCGCCGCGCCATGAGCGCGACCAGGCGTGCGGCGCGCTGGCTCGTGCTGGGCGCGTCGCTCGCCGTGGTGGTGATGGTGGGGCTCGGCATCGTGCTGCTCACCGCCGGACCCAGGCCGCCCGCTGCCGCGCGCGTGTCGCTCAAGAGCGCCGAGCTGCGCAGCAAGGCCGAGTCCGCCTACGTCGCGTTGCTCGACGAGATGCGCGCGGCCCTGCGCCGCAACGATGCCGAAGCGGCGCTGGCGGCTGCGGACGAGGCGCAGCGCATGCCGTGCGCCGATGCCGAGGTGTGCTACTGGCGCGGCCTCGCGTATCGCCAGCGCGGCGACCAGGATGCCGCGTTGCGCGAGCTGAACGAGGCGCTGCGGCGCGATCCCAGGTACGCGACCGCGAGCGCGGCCATGGGCTGGGTGCTGCTCGATCGCGACGACACCGACCACGCCGCCGAGCAATTCGCGGCGGCACTCGCGCGCGACCCGAGCTGCGCCGAAGCGCTCGCGGGCCTGGGCGCGATCAAGTGCCGGCGCGGGCAAGCCGCCGAGGCGGTGCCGCTGCTCGCACGCGCGATCGACAGCGATCGCACGCTCGCGGTGGCGCACGCCTATCTGGGTCGCGCACTGCTTGCACAAGGACGGCTGAACGACGCCGTGGACGCCCTGGTGCAGGCAAAGCGTTTCGACTCGAGGTCGGCCGACGCGATCGCGCTGCTCGGTGAAGCCTACCTGCGGCTCGGGCGGCTGGACGATGCCGAGAAGCAGTGGCGCGAGGCGCTCAACCTCGATGCGAACTCGATCGACCTGCGGGTCAACCTCGTATCGCTGCTGCTCGATCGCGGCCGCCTCATCGATGCCACGCAGCTCGCCGAGGCCGGGCTGCAGCGCCAGCAGGACGCCGGGCAGCTGCACCTCTTGCTCGGTAGCGCCTACCATGCGCAGAACCGCCTGGACGAAGCGCTGGCGGAAGTGGAGCGCGCGCAGGCGCTCGGCATCCAGGACCCCGATGCGCGGCTGCTGCTCGGCCTGCTCTACCACGAGAAGGCGCGCTATGCGGATGCCATCGATCAGTACCAGGCGGCGCTCAATCAAGACCGCCGCTTGCCGCGCGCGCACTTGAACCTCGGCCTCGCGTTGATCGCGCTCGAACGCTTCGAGGAGGCGGCGAGCGCGCTGGAGCGCGCCATCGATCTCGATCCCGGCGACACGTTCGCGCACTACGCGCTCGGCATCCTGTGCATGGATCATCTGGGCGATGCCGGGCGAGCCAGCGAGCACCTGAAGCGCTACCGGGACCTCGGTGGTGCCGACGAGCGCGTCGACGGCTGGCTGCGCAGGCTGAGCAGCGGCTGAAGCACGCCGGCGGTGCGCCGCGCTCACGCCGGGAAGTCGAAGTCGCGGAACTCCTCGTCCAGCTCGTTCAGCTGGCGCTCGAGCAGCTGCTCGACCGGGTGTCCGCGCGTGCTCTTGCCCTCGAGCTGCAGCCGCAGGTAGTCGGCGAACGGCGCCGATACCGAGCCGTCGTCGTGCTCGACGCTCTTCGTGTCCTCGCGAAACTGCAGCATGTAGGTGAACCACATGGCGAGCTCGAGAAAGCGGCCGTCGGGGTTCGTGCCGTACTGCTCGAGCGGGCTGGCGAGCAGGTTCTCGAGCGGCAGCAGCTGGTTCGCGCGCTTCATGCGCGCCAGCTCCTGCACGCCGAACCGGTAGTCCCAGTACAGCGCGAAGTAGCTGGCGAGGCCCTCCTCGATCCATGTCGGGGCGGCGTGCTTGCGCAGCGCGTGATCGATGAACTGATGCGCCGCGCTGTGCGTGACCCACATGCGCAAGAGCGTCGTGTTGCTCGTGTAGTAGGTGGCCACCGCGCGCTCGGGCTGCTCGTCGGCGTAGAAGCTGCCGTAGATCGACGAGTGCTGGCCGAACTGACGGCCGAACTGATTGTAGTCGGTGAGCGACGGGAAGATCAGGATGGCGAGCGGCTCGCTCGGCGCGTAGCTGGTCGCGAGCAGGCGCTGGAAATGGCCGAGCATCTGCTCGAGGCCCTGGGCCAGGTCGTTCGCGAGATACCGGCTGTGCGTGGTGCGCACCGAGTAGTGCGCCGTCCGCACCTGCCACGCGTGATCCCAGGTGGAGTGGTCTTCCCACAGCGTGGCGGCGCGCTGCACGAGCTCGGCGGCCTGCTCGATGGTCTTGCGCACCGCCCGCTCGTAGAGCTGGGCGGGGCTCGCAGCACCGTCGCCAGGCCAGCAAAAAAAGCAGAGCAGGAGCGCGCTCATGGCCGCCAGAAGGTACGATGGCGCCGTCAGTCCCGCGAACAATTTTGTTGTGCCACGCCGCGTCTCGGCATCGCGCTGCGACCCTGGCTCGGTGGGGTTGCGGTCCGGTTACCACCGGCGCCCATCCCGCTAGGCTAGTGTTTCCGGGCGCCGCCGGTGGCTCCCGCAGCAAGTCCCATTTTCTCTAGGAGGGGAAATGATGACCCACGCTCGCCTGCTTCCTCTCATGGTTGCCTTCTTCAGCGTCACCGCAGCAGCGAGATCCGCAGACGAGGCAGCATTTCGCGCGCGGTTCGGCGCCGACGTGGAGCTGCGCGTCGCGCCCGCGACCGGCTACGTGGAGGACGTGTTCGGCAAGGCGCTCGATCTCGGCTCGCGCGCCGTCACCGACGATGACTTCGGCGCCGCGGCGCGCGCGTTCGTGGCGGGCTACGGCGGGCTGTTCGGCATCGGTCCCGGCGATCTCGGCAGCGCCCAAGTCATCCGCCTGCAGCTCGAGCGCATCGGCAGCAGCGCCAAGGTGGGCGTCGAGTTCGCGCAAGTCGCTGGCAACCTGCGCGTGCGGGATGCGTCGATCTGCTTCCTGTTCGACGTCGAGGGGCGGCTGCTCGCGGTGCAGAATCAGACGGTGCCCGGCGCTGCCGACGTGGACCGCACGCCTGAGCTGTCGCTCGCGCAGGCGGTCGCCATGGCCGAGCGCGGGTTCGGCCGGCCGGTGAGGGAGGTCCTGGCGGGCGAGCTCGCCGTGGTGGCGAACCAGCGCCACGAGCCGGTGCTCGCCTACGTGATCGAGCTGCGCTCGTCCGAACGCGTGAATGACGCGCCGGTCCAGGAGCGCTTCACCATCGATGCCCACTCGGGCGCGCAGATCGGCCGCGAGAGCACCGTGCTGTTCACCGATCTGGTCGGCAACGTGAACGGCTATGCGACCCCGGGCGTGCTGCCGGACGTCTCCTACAACCTGCCCGTGCTGATGCCGCTCGAGTGGGCGCACGGCACCTCGCCGGTGGGGAACGACGACACCGACGTGAACGGCGACTTCACCATCGCCTACAGCGGCGGTACACCGCAGCCGGTGACGTTCGATTTCGGCTCGGACAGCCCGTACGTGTACGTGACCAACTCGTCGGGTGCCGAGCTCACCATCACCCAGACGGTGACGCCAGGCGTGCCGGCGCAGTTCACCTTCAACACCACGCAGGTGGAGAACGACACGGCGCAGGTGAACGCGCACGTGAGCGTGCTGCGCTCGCGCCAGTTCGTCAAGGACGTCAACGCCAGCGACACCATCGTCGATTATCGAGTGCGCGCCAACGTGAGCGTGGGCGGCAGCTGCAACGCGTACTATGACGGCAGCTCGATCAACTTCTACAAGAAGGGTAGCGGCTGCGTGAACATGGCGTACTCGACGGTGGTCTCGCACGAGCTGGGCCACTGGTACAACGACAAGTACGGTTCGGGCAACGGCAGCGACGGATTCGGCGAGGGCAACGCCGACGCGTGGTGCGATCTACGCCCATGACGATCGCTACGTCGCCGCCGACTGGTGCGGCCCCGGGACCAACATCCGCGACGGCGAGAACAAGAAGAAGTACGACGGCTCATGCGGCGGTTGCTCTGGCGAGGTGCACGAGTGCGGCAAGATCCTGATGGGTGCGCTGTGGAAGGTGCGCCGCAACCTGAACAACACCTACGGCGACACCCAGGGCGACCTCATCGCCGACGCGCTGTTCGTGCACTGGATGGAGGTCTACAACGACAAGAACATCTGCGACGTCATCGAGACCCACTGGCTCACGCTCGACGACGACGACGGCAACCTCTCGAACGGCACGCCGCACTTCACCGACATCGACAACGGCTTCCGCGAGCAGAACTTCCCCGGCTATGACCTGCCGCGCGACTGCACCAAGCCGATCAACTACGATGCCGGCAGTCCGGGCAGCTACGGGATCGTGCCGCACATCACGTCGATCAACTACCCGCAGATCGGCACGTCCAACTTCACCATGCGCGGCGAGCTGACCGAGTCCAACATCCCGGGCTTCCTCGCGATCGGCTTCGCCAAGGCGCAGATCAAGTACAACTCCGCCACCATCCTGGTCGACATCTACTCGACCTACGTGGCGGTGCCGGTGTTCACGACCGGCCTGCCGCTGCCGGGCTCGGGCGTGGCGGAGGTGGTGGCGACGATCCCGAACGACATCGGGCTCGACAACATCGAGTTCTACTCGCAGTACCTGTTCTACGATCCGGGTGCCAAGGGCGGTGTGTCCGCCAGCGAGGGGCTGGATTCCGTGATCTGCTGCGGCTGCTAGCGGCACGGACCGCGGGTCCGCGACCCACGAGCGCTCCCCATCGGCGGATGCCGCCGCGGTGGGGAGCGCGCTCGCTGGTTGCCGCGGCGGTGACCGGCGATCGGGCCTACGGCACCAGGGCGATGCTGTCGAAGTTGGTGGCCCACACCGGGTTCGGGTCGTAGATCACCGCCGCGTGGTACAGCGTGATGCCGCTGAACAGCGGGTCGAACGGACCGAGCGTGTCGAGCGTGGCGAGCGCCGAGCCCTGGCCATCGAGGGTGCCCTCGAAGTTCTGGAACACCGGGCCGTTGCGGAACGCATACACCAGGATCAGGTACGCATCGAAGTCGAGCGGCAGGTGCACGCCCGGCCACACGTCGAGACCGGGTGTGGTGCCGGTCACCGAGCCGAAGATCAGGTACTGCTTGCCGGCCCAGTTGGGCCCCATGTTGAGCGTGAGGTGGGCCGCGCCGCCGGTGGCGGCCGAGAGACTGTCGCGGTCGGTGAAGAAATCCGGATGCAGCCGCGACGTGAAGATGTCGTTGGTGGCATTGCGCCCGTCGGTCCACAGTGGATGCACCGCGCGATCGGAGGCCGCCACGCCGATGTAGTCGCCGATGAAGAAGCCATCGCCGTAGGTGTTGGGGTCGAACGACACGCTGGTCACGCGCTGGTTTGCGCGAAAGCTCTGGCCGCCGTCCGAGGAGCGGGCGAAGTACAGGTCGATCTTGCTCGCCGCATTGCGCGTGTCGTAGAACACCACGTCGACGTTGCCGTGCGCGTCGGCCGTGAGCCACGGGAAGAACTGGTTGCGGTTGTTGGTGTCGTCGTTCACCAGGATCGGCGCCGACCAGGTGGTGCCGCCATCGGTCGAGCGCGTGCACAGGACGTTGATGTGCGAGCCGGGCTTGTCGGCCCAGCAGATGTAGAGGGTGCCGCGGTTGGGGCCGCTCGACGTGTCCACCGCCAGCGATGGGAACGAGTTCGACCGGAACGAGAACCCCGGTACGTCGAAGACCTCGTGCACGCTGGCAACGGTGATGTCGGCGCCGAAGGTCAGGCCGCCGTCGAAGGATCGATCGAAGTCGATGGTGCCGGTCGCCTCGTTCAGCCACGCGACGTACACTTCGCCGTTCGGGCCGACCGCGGGTGCCGAGCCCTGGTTCACGTCGCCGTCGCTGACGCGTACGCGCGGCGACCAGCTGTTGCCGCGATCGGTCGAGGTGACCACACGGATGACGGCCTGGCTGAACGAGCTCTCGAAATTGGTCCACGAGATCACGGCGAGGCCGTTCCTGGGGCCGCCGCTGTTGTCGACGGTGAGGTACTCCTTGTCCGGGAACTCGCCCGAGCTGCCGGTGTAGGCGAAGCGCCGCTCCGAGGGCGGATAGCTCTGTCCGCCGTCGAGCGAGCGGTCGACGAAGATCGCCGACTTGCTGAGGTCGCGCCGGAATGCGAGCCCGCACAGGAATGCCATCGGTCCCGACGGCAGGTTGTCGAAGGCCACCGCCGGATCGCCGGCCGCGTCATAGCCCGACGGCACCGGGGCGAGCAGCTCGCTCCAGGACTGGCCGCCATCCAGCGACGCATACGCTGCGCACGTGTAGTCGCCCGGGCGCGAGTCGTTCGCGGCGCCGATCAGGTTGTTCGCGTCGAGCGGGTTCACGGCGACGCTGGTCTCGTTCTGGTTGGCGGTCGACGGCGTGCTCACCTGCACGTCACTCTCGGCCGGCCCGCTCTGTGCCGCTGGCGCGCCAGCGGTCGGCCTGGGCTCGAGGCGCGATGGCAGCGGGCGCGGCAACAGCAGCGGCCGCTGCTCGAGGACGCCGCGGGCGCCGGGCAGCCCCGTCAATGCAGTCGCGAACAGGAACAGCGCAGTGACCATGGTCGGACCTTTCATCTCGAGGATGGGTTGCCAGCACGCGACCCCGTCGCGGCGACTCACGGTAGACGAGCCGAGCGGCTCTGGGAAGATGCCAGCCGCGATTGTCGCGCGCGCCCCTGGCGGCGCCCGCGCTCAGGTCCAGCGGAACCACTTGAGGGCGAGCACGAACGTCAGCGCACCCCAGCCGACCAACACGCCCACCTCGATCGGCAGCGCGGCGAGCGGCGTGCCGCGCAGGACGACCGCGCGCAGGCCGTCGTTGATCGCGGTCAGCGGCAGCGCCCGCACCAGCGGCTGCATCCAGCCGGGGAAATGCGATGCCGAGAAGAACACGCCCGACAGGACGAACATCGGCAGCGTCGCCAGGTTCATCAAGCCGTTGGCAGTCTGCGTGTTCTGGGCGCGCGACGCGATCAACAAGCCGAGGCTGCCGAACGTCAGCGCCGACAGCGCGACCAGCACGCCGAGATCGAGATAGCTGCCGCGCACGCGAATCTGGAAAGCGAGCGCGCCGAAGATCATCAGGAACACCACCTCGACGAGCGCGAGCACCACGCGGAACAGCATGAACGACAGCAGCAGATCGGCGCGCCGCATCGGCGTCGCGGCGAGCCGCTTGAGCAGCTTGCGCGTGCGCATCAGCACCAGCGCCCAGCCCACGCCCCACACGCCGCCGCTCATCAGGTTCATGCCGAGCAGGCCGGGCAGCAGGAAGTCGATGTAGCGCTCGCCCGGCGCGGTCACGCGGCGCAGGGCGACGTGCAGCTGATCCGGGCGTCCCTGCGCGCGTTCCAGCGCGTCGGTCGCGGCGATGCGTGCGAGCTCGGTCGAAGGTCGCGACGGATCGAACACGAGCGTCGGCTCGGTGCCGGTGCAGAGCACGATCAGCACGCTGCCCGACTGCAGCTGCCGCATGGCGTCGGCCTCGGGCAGGATGCGCGCCTTGAGTGCACCGCTGTGATCGATCGCGGCCGCGGCCAGGTCGGCGCCGGCGCCCTCGACCACGGCGATCTCCTGGACATCGGGGCCGCGATTGCGAAACGCGAGCCCGAGTGCGATCGCGAGCAGCAGCGGGAAGCCGAACACCCAGAACAGCACGCCCGGCTCGCGGCGGAACTCGCGCACCCGCACCAGGAACAGCTGCACCAGCGGGCGATCGGCGAAGCTCATCGTGGCTCCGCCTCGCCCATCGATCGTCCGGTCAGCTCGACGAACACGTCGTCCAGGGTGGCGTGGCGCGTGGTCAAGCGGCTGAGCTCTGCCCCGCGCGTGCGCACCGCATCGATCACCGCCGGCAGCACGACGTGGATCTCGCGCACCGCGAGGCGCAGTCCGGCGACGTCCTCATGACACGCGACCACGCCCGGGATCGCGCACAGCGCCTGCGGGTCGAGCAAGGGCTCGGTCTCGAGCTCGATCATCTCCTCGCTGCCGAGTCGCGCGATCAGCTCGCGCGGCGTGCCGAGCGCG
Organism: Planctomycetota bacterium; assembly: GCA_046349655.1. GTDB lineage: Bacteria > Planctomycetota > B15-G4 > B15-G4 > JAXMBY01 > JAXMBY01. The sequence goes on along the minus strand of JAXMBY010000014.1, from coordinate 11,866 downwards.
ATCAGCTTGCCGCGGTTGACGATGGCGATGCGGTCGCACAGCTTCTCGGCTTCCTCCATGTAGTGCGTGGTGAGCAGCACGGTGCGCCCGCGCGTGTGCAGGCCGCGGATGATGTCCCACATCGCCCGCCGCGCTGCCGGGTCGAGCCCGGTGGTCGGCTCGTCGAGGAAGATGAGCTCGGGGTCCGAGACCAGCGCGCAGGCGATCGCCAGGCGCTGCTTCTGGCCGCCCGACAGCTTCTCCACCCAGGCATTGCGCTTGTCGGTGAGCCCGACGCTCGCGATCACCTCGTCGAGAGCGAGCCGCCGCGCGTAGAACGAGCGGAACATGCGCACGGTCTCGGCGACCGAGAGCTTGTCGTACAGCTCGGTCTCCTGCAGCTGGATGCCGATGCGCCGCCGCAGCTCGGTCGCATGCTGGCGCCACTCGCGCGCCAGCACCAGCACCTCGCCCGAGGTGGGCTTCTGCAAGCCTTCGAGGATCTCGATGGTGGTGGTCTTGCCGGCGCCGTTGGGGCCGAGCAGGCCAAAGCACTCGCCGCGGCCCACGTCGAGGTCGATGCCATCGACGGCACGCACATCAGGAAAGGTCTTGATCAGTCCGCGCACGCGGATCGCGAGCTCGTCCACGGCGCCTCAGTTGCCCGACGGGTTGGTGAAGTGGTCGTTCAGGATCTGCACGTAGCGCTTGGCATCGACCAGCACCTTGTCGACGCGCCTGCGGGCCGAGCGCCGCCAGCCCACCGCTTGCGTGCGAAACAGGCTGCGCCACCAGCGCGTGTTGCGGGCGATCGCGCGGTCGAGCGCGGACGCTGCGAGGCGGCGCGCAGCCAGATTGCGCACCGTGTAGTGCAGGCTCACGCCGAGCGCGACCACCAGCACCAGGATCACGATCTGCAGCCAGGTGCGGTGCTTCAGGCTGTCGAGCCACGGCGGCGAGAAGATCAGTCCTTGCCAGTACTCGAGCTTGATCGACCACGCGAACAGCGCGCCCAGGATCAGCACGAGCAGGATGCCGTCGGTCCACAGCACGCGCTTGCGCCAGCGCCGCAATGCGCTGCGGATCTGCACCGCCTGCTCCTCGATCTGGCGCGCAGTCTTCTCGAGCGTGCCGACCACGCGATAGGCGCGGCTCGAGGCCACCTCCTTCATGCGCTCCATGATCTCGGACAGATCCTGGTCGCGCTTGGTCTCGAAGCGCGCGCGCTTGCTCGCGTCCTCGATCGGCACCGCGCACTCCGGGTTGTAGACGCAGTAGAAGCGCCCGGCGGTGAGACCCTGGTCCGCGAGCGCGCGCTGCCAGGCGGCCACCACCTCCTCCGGGTTGTCCTCGCGCGCGGTGGTGTCGATCTGATTCAGGATGAACAGGAACTTGCCGGAGTCGGGACGGCGGATGGTGCGCAGCACGAGATGCTCGAGCGTATCGCGCATCGCGCCCGGTTCCGGGTGGCGCGCGTCGAAGAACACCAGCACCAGATCCGACAGATCGATCATGTGATCGGTGATGCGCAAGGTCGAGGTGCGCTGCGCGTCGGCGTCGAATCCGGGCGAGTCGATCAGGATCTTGCCGCGCAGCTGCTCGCTAGGACACGTCTTGAGCTGCAGGTAGGCATCGATGCGCTTGCCCTCGCCCTCTGCCACCTTCTCGATCTCGCGGCTCATCTGGTAGAACGGGAACCGTGGATCCGCGTCGAGCGCGACGCCGGGCAGGGTGCGCACCTCCTGCTCGCGGCTGAAGCAGATCACCGTGAACTTGTCGTCGACGGCCTGGTTGCCGGTGCGTTGCAGCGCGCGGCCGAGGAAGTGGTTGACGAAGCTCGACTTGCCCGCGGAGAACACGCCCATCACCGAGATCATCGGCCACCACGGGATCTGCGTGGCGTAAGACTCCTCGCGCGCGAGCAAGCCCATGGCGTAGGCCACCTGATCGAGCTCCTTGAAGCTCTGCACCACCGACACGAGCACGGGATTCTCGGCCTTCAGGTTCGACTCGAGGCTATCCAATCGTTCCTTGATCTGGGTGCCGGGCGTGGGCATCGAAGCTCCTCGACGATCTGCGCGACTCGGAGGCGGCGCTCTTGTTGGAGGCGGCGCTATTGTCGGTGGGGGCGACGCAAACGCAACCGCGGCCGCCGAAGATTTCCACTGCGTTGCGGCGCTGGTGGGATGGTGCAAAACCAGGCGCCGCGCGCTAGAACCTTGAAACAACCCAGGTGCCGCCGATGGCCGATCTCGATCTAGAACCACGCTCCGTCCGGCGCGGTGACGACATCGCGCACTGGGCCGCGAGCCACCGCCATGAGCTCGCCGGGCGCGGCGTGTGGTTCCTGGGCGGCGAGCCCAACACGCAGCCGCCGGCGATGTTCGCGGCGGCGCGCTTGCGGTTCGCGATCGCGCGGCTGTCGACCTACCGCGACGTGGCGACGTCGATGACGCACGGGCTGCTCGGCCAGATCGCGCGCGAGATCGAGGGCGTGTACGTCGACTACGCATACCTGCCGCCCAGCCGCGATCGCGAGCGCTTCCTCGCGGCGCGCATTCCGCTCTGGACCGCGACCACGAGCAAGCGCGGCGTCGCCGAGTTCGACGTGCTCGGCATCAGCAACTCGATCGCGCAGGAGCTGCTCAACCTGCCGGCGCTGCTGGTGCGCTCGGGCATTCCCCGGAAAGCAGCAGCGGCTCGAGCAGCCGACGCTGCCGCTCGTGATCCTGGGCGGCGCCAACGCGATGGCGACCGCCATCGTGCACGGCGAGGTCGGCCCGGGCGGCGCGGGCCTGGTCGATGCGGTGCTCGCCGGCGAAGCGGAGCACTCGCTCAAGCAGTTCCTGCGCATCGTCATCGCCGGCCGCGAGCGCGGCGCGAGCAAGCGCGAGATCCTCGCCGCCTGCCACGGCGCCGTGGACGGCTACTACGAGCCCGATCGCTACCGCCACGAGCACGACGCGCGCGGCAAGCTGGTGGCGATCCATCCGAGCGCGGGCGTGGCGATGCCAGTGCGCGCGGCGATGGTGGGCAACCTGAACGAGGTGCGCACCCTCGAGAGCGCGCCCGTCTACTACGAGCTCGAGTCGCTGGGCAGCGCCTGGGTGCAGTTCGACCAGGGCTGTCCGTGCTTCTGCTCGTTCTGCCGCGAGGGCTGGGAGTTCAAGCCGTGGCGCGAGCGCGAGGAGCGGCTCGTGCTCGAGTCGGTGAAGCGCGCCAAGATCGAGCAGGGCGCGGACACCGTCAACATCTCGTCGATGAACTTCAACATGCACTCGCGGCTGTACTCGGTGCTGGCCGGGATGAGCAGGCTCGTGTTCCGCGTGAGCATGAAGAGCCAGCGCTTCGATCTGCTCGCCGACGACGCCGACATGGCCGACTTCGAGCGCCAGCTCGGCAAGTCGTCGATCACCTGTGGTCTCGAGGGGATCTCGGCGCGGCTGCGCCGCTACCTGCACAAGAACCTCACCGAGGCCGAGCTGATCACCGCCGCGCGCTCGCTGTTCAAGGCGCGCGCGCGCCAGCTCAAGCTGTTCACCATCGCCACCGGGCTCGAGGAACAGCAAGATCTGGACGAGCTGCGCGCGCTGCTCACCAGCCTCAAGGCCGAGGCGGCGCGCTGCGGCGTGCACACGCGCCTGATCCTGAGCCTGACGCCGCAGCTGACGATGCCGAACACGCCGAGCCAGTGGCGGGCCGCGCGCTGTGTGCCCACCGAGGCGGACGCGCTGGTGGAGCGCATCGCCAGCGTCTGCCGCGACTGCAGCGTGGAGTTCCGCACCAGCATGGACGGCGGCGAGGTCGAGGTGGCGCAGCTCCTGTTGCTCGGCGACCGCCGCCTCACGCGCGCGCTGGTGCGCTCATCGCTCGAGCACGGCGTGTACTTCGATCAGAGCGTGCCGCAGGCAGTGGCGCTGTTGTGGCGGCGCTTGCTCGCCGAGCAAGGCATCGACGCTGCCGAGTACTTCCGCGCCAGGACGCGCGCCGACGTGCTGCCGTGGCAAGACATCGCCGGCGGCGTGCCGACCGAGTTCCTGTGGGGCAAGTTCCTGGAGATGAACCGCTTTGCCGAGGACCAGTACTGCCTCAACCGCTCGACCAGGAAGGTCACGTGCGAGCTGTGCGATGCGTGCGACACGCCGGCGCAGGTGCTCGCCAACGTGCGCCGGCGAATCCCGAGCGCGAGCGACGCGAGCCTCGATGGCGCGCTCCTGTTCGCGGGCGACGGCGTGCGGGTGCGCGTGATCATCGATCGCGATCCGGCGAGCTTCGCGCTGCCGCTCCGCTTCTTCCAGGTCGCGGCCGCGCGCGCGCTGATGAAGGCGTTTCCGGACCTCGCGCTCACCTATCTGCGGCCGGGCGCGCATCACGCCGGCGATGCCGGCGACGACGGGCTTACCGGGCTCGCGTGCCTCGAGCTGCATTTCGCGCGCCTGCCGCCGCTCGCCACCATCAATGCCGGCATCGAGCAGGTCTCGCTGCACATGAGCTGGGCGCGCGTGCTCGCCGTGGCCGCCGCCAGCGGTGCGCTCGAGCAACCCAGCCGGATCCGGTTCGCCTGGCGCACCGATCGCGCGCTGCGAGAGCTGGATCTGGCCATCGTGCAGCTGCTGGCGAAGGCGCACGCCCCGCACACGCGCCAGCGCCACGGCGAGGGCTACCGCTACACCGTCAGCCCGAGGGTCGTGCATCATGCGCCGGCGCGCGTGGTCACCGTGTGCGCCGACGGCTCGGCCGAGATCGAGCTCGGCCGCAAGCGCGACTTCCCGCATCGCCTGCTTGCCGATCTCGACCGGCGCGGTCTGCTCAAAGGCCCCCCTCGCGCCGTCGAGCTCGCCGGCGCGAGCAGCTCAGTCTGGGCCAGCTGCTGAGCCCGCTTGTCCGACATTCGGATCTGCACCAGCCGGCGTTGTGTCCGCACCGCTCGGCCTGCCGATAGACGCTCTGATCGACGATCGGCAATGCGAGTGTGGGGCGAGCGATATGAGTCGGAACATGAGCGGCCGCGGCCTGGTGGGCGTGCTGTTGTCGTGGTGTGCGAGCGGCTGCGGCGGCGCCAGCGACGATGCGGCGACCAGCGTGACGCTGTTGCCGAGAGCGCCGGCGCCGGTGAGCAAGCCGGCGCCGGTGGCGGCGAGCCTGGCCGGGGTGGTGGACGACGATCGGCGCGAGCCGGCCATGCCTGCGAGCGAGACCAAGGACGGCGGCGCGCAGCTGCTCGCGCACGTGCCGAGCAATGCCTGGTTCGTGGCCCACGTGCCAAACGTCGCCGCCGCGCGCGCGGCCTGGTCGAAGACCGCCATCTCGAAGCTGCTCGAGCAGCGCGAATGGCGCGAGATCGTGCCCGACCTCGAGCACTGGTTGGCGCAGCTCAGAGTCTACGCGCCCTGGCTGGACGACCTGCAGGCGATGGTGCGCGACCTGCATGGCGAGATGGTGCTGGCGATGGTGGACGTGGACGTCGACCGGTTCGCCGGCAGCGCGCTGCCGTTCACGCTGCTCGTGCAGCTCGACATCGGCGAGCAGTCGAGCGCGATCGGCCGCCTCATCGATCTGGCGTTTTCGAGCGTGCAGTCCGGCAAGCCCAAGGCCGCTCCGAGCGGTCACTGGCAAGCGAACCGTGCGGACCTGCGCCTCGAGGCAGTGCTCGAGCACGGCTTGCTCACCGCGATCGCCTGCCCTCCGGACGCGCCCAAAGACCAGCTGTCGCGCTACACTGGCCTGCCGCCGGAGAAGTCGTTTCTAGCGACCGAGCTGTTCCGATCGGCGGCGAGCGGTGCAGGGCGCACCGCGTTCGCCGAAGTGTTCGTGCAGCTCGATGCGCTGTGGCGGCTCGCCCGCGTGAATGCGCCCGGCGAGGTCGGCCAGCTCATCACCGCGAGCGGGCTGGATCGGTTGAGCGGCGTCTCGGCGGTGATGGGGGCGGTCGAAGCGTCGATCACCGAGTCGGTGCACCTGTACTCGCCGGGCGGCAAGGATCTCCTCAGTCGCATCCTCGGCGCGCAGCCGGTAGCGACCAAGCTGGTGCGCTGGATTCCGAGCGATGCGCGCGCCGGCGGCGTGATGACGCTCGACCTGCCGCGTGCGTTCGAGGAAGTGCTGGGGCTGCTCAAGCCCGATGACCGCCGCCAGGTGGAAGAATGGCGCAGCGAGACGCTGGTGCGCTCGCAGATCGACCTGCGCAAGGACGTGATCGAGAACCTCGGTCCCAACTTCGCCTATGCGTCGCGCGGCAACCTGGCCGCGCTCGCGCTCGGCGGATCGTTCTCGTGGCTGGTGGCCGCCGAGCTGAAGGACCGCAGCCGCGCGACCAGGGTGCTGGCGCAGGTGCTCGAGCGCGCGGGCATGACCAAGGCAGCGAAGCCGCGCAAGATCGCGGACCAGGACGCCACCGTGCTGGCGCTGCCGCCGCTGCCGTTCGCGGCCGGCGGTGCCATCGAGCTCAAGCCGGCCTGGTGCGTGCTGGGCGACGCGCTGCTGGTGGCGTCGGACGCGAGCACGCTCGAATCGGCGCTGAAGGCGGGCATGGCCGCCGATCACGCGCCGCCGCGCGCACTGCAGCAAGCGCTCGAGCTCGCGGGCGACGGCGCCTGGTCGGTGAGCTTCAGCGACGCGAGCGAGGACTTGACCAACATGCTCGCGCCGATGCTGTCGATGCAGATGCCAGAGTGTGGAGCCGGGTCAAGCCGATGCTCGAGGCGGCCGACCTGCCGAGCACGATGACCTCTGGCCGCAAGGCCGACGACGGCCTGCACTTCGAGGCGCGCCGGCCACCGGCATCATGCTGTCCGCCGCCGGCCTCGGCGGCACCGCGATCGCCGCCAGCATCGCCATCCCGAGCCTGATCTCCGCGCGCATCGAGGCAAACGAGCGCGTGGCGGTGCAGACGCTGCGGCGCATCGCCGCGGCCGAGGACAAGCTGCACGTGGCGAAGGCGCTCGATGCGGACCGCGATGGCCGTGCCGAGTACGGCCGCCTCGCCGATCTGGTGAAGAAGGCGGCCGGCCACGGTCTCGCGCAGCCAAGCGCGCCGCCGCTGGTGGACGATCAGCTGTTGACGCCGCAAGAGGGATTCGGCGAGAAGTCCGGCTACGTGTTCTGGGTCGGGTTTCCCGAGCCCGACGTGGCCACACCGGCGCCGCGCCGCGCGGCGGCGAACGTCAACACCGCCGACAGCGCCGAGGCGCAGTTCATCGCCTACGCATGGCCCAAGAGCTGCGGTCAGACCGGGCTCAAGATCTACGCGATCGACGCCGCCGGGCAGCTCTACTACAGCGACAACACCTCGCCCGGCCAGTACTGGGCTACGCTCACCTGCATGGCGACGCGGCGCTGCCGATGCAGGACCCGAGCGGGCGCTGTCCAACTCCGTGCTGCACCGCGGCAACGACGGCGCGCTGTGGCTGCTCAAGGACTGAGCGCCGCGACCGGTCACGGTGCGAAGTCGCCGCGCGTGAGCGGCCGCGACACCCACAGCAGCTGGCGCTGCCACCAGGCGCCGCTCTGGCGGCGCTGCGCGGCGTCGGTGAATCGATAGCGGCAGATCGACACGCGCAGCCATCGCGGCGGCAGGTCCGCGAACGGCATGGTGGCGAACACGGAAGCCACGCTGGCGGGATCGATCAGCAGGTGCCGCAGCAGCCTCGCGAAGTACGGCTCGTCCAGACTCGGCCGCAGCGCGAGGAACCACATCTGGAAATCCACCCGCGGCTGATGCGGCGCCACCCACGGCGGCGGCCGCATGACCTCGCCTGGCTTGTAGCGGAACTCGTACGCGGTCCACGACCGGCCGTCATCGGATCCCTCGATGATCACCTCGTCGCGATGCCCGGTCATCGATGCGAACAGATGGTAGCAGTTGATCGAACGCCACGGAGCGAGCGCGCGCTCGATGCGGCCGATCCAGCCGAGCCGCTGCTGGCGATCGATCACCGGCACGAACGCCGCCGCCGTGAGCACCACGAGCAGCGAGGCAACCGCGCCGAGCCAGAGGCGCTGCCAGCGGCGGCGAGCGCGCGCCGGGCGCGGCTCGAGGGAGATGCGCAAGCGCGCCAGCCACGCGCCGAGGTGACGGTCGTCCAGCAGCCACAGGCAGAGCGCCATCGACAGGTAGTTGAAGAAGCCGTAGTTGGCCGTCAACAGGATCGTGAGCTGCAGGCCGAGCGCCAGCACGAACACCACCGGCTTGAGCGCGCGCGGTCCGAAGAACAGGAGCGGCAGCCCGAGCTCGAGCAGGAACGTCACCAGCGTGCACGCCTGGTGCGCCCGCAGCGGCAGCTGGTGTGCGAACCAGGCCAGGCGCGTGGGGATCGGCGCCGTCTCGTAGTAGCTCGCCATCGCCGTCAGGTCGCGCCAGCTCGCATCGCCGCTGCACCACTTCGCCAGACCCGACTCCAGGTACAGCCTGAACAGCAACCACACCATCAGGAACCGTCCGGCGCGGCTCGGCTGCGGCGCACCCTGAGCACAGGAGCGCCACGGCGTGACGAACAGCGAGCACAACGCCGTCTCCAGCAGCAAGTGGTCCCACTGGAACGACAGGAAGTCCTGGCCGATGGTCGCGTACGAGAGATAGAGCAGCCACGAACCGAGCAGGCAAGCGAACGGTGCGAGATCGAGGATCAAGCCGAAGCCGAGCACCGCGCCCGCGACGCAACCCAGCTGCAGCACGGTGTCGCTCGCGCCGCACCAGAACACCGTCGGCATTTGCCACGGCGAGATCCGCGTGCGGCACAGCTCGAGCAGCTCGCGCGCCGGCAACAGGCCGTCGCGGCCGTAGAGCAGCACGACCTGCGAGCCGAGCGACCAGAACGCGATCACGAACATCACGCCGAGCAAGCGCAGGAACACGTTGCGCACGTGCGCCTGCTGTCCCTCGAGCGGGTGTCGGCCGAGCGTCGAATCGGCGATGGGCATCGGCGTGATCATGCGCGCCGCCGCAGCGGCGCGCAACGCCCCCGGCGCGCCGCACCATCCGGCTAGCGTGCCGGCTACAGTGCAGCCACCAGCAGCAGGGCGCCGGTGAAGATGCCCACGACGCGTATCGCCTGGCCGATCTGGTCGAAGGATCCCACCGCCATTCGCTTCACGAGCAGGAGCTGCTGGTTGCCGGCGCGATAGCGCAGCTCGAGCCGGAATCGCTCGAGCAGGGCGACCCTCTCCGCGAGCGGCAGCTCGATCACGACCGGCAGGCTGAGCTCGACGTGGCTGCGCGCCGGAACCGCGACCAGTTGATCGGCGCCAGCATCCAAGCGCGCGACGACGCCGTCCGGGCAGAGGCCGTCCGCGCAAGGCAGCAACTCCACCTCGAACTCCTTCGCCGTCACGATCCAGACCTCGCTGGCGTGCCGATTCTCCAGGTGGAAGTCGAGGAAGAAGCGGTAGCGCTCGCTGGCTTGATCGGCTCGATCCAGCGCCCCGGTCGGCGCCCGGTCGGCGTGCAACCGAGTGCGCATCGACTGCAGGTGCAGCGTGTGGTCCTGGGCGACCTGCTCGAAGCCGAACCGATCGTCGACCACCGCGACCTTCGTGGCCTCGCACGCCGCGACCGGCAACAGGCAAGCGAGCCAGGCGGCGAATCGAATGCGATGCATGCTCATTGCCCCAGGAAAGTCATGAGATCGAAGCTCAGCTGAACGCCGTACGTAGGTCCGAAGTCGGTGGCGTTCACGACGTCGTTCCAGGTCTCCAGGCGCAGGCCGGTCGCCCAGTCGATGCGCAGGCTGCCGAACCACGTGTCGATGGGCCGGCCCGCGTCATCGAGGAACAGTCCCGTGTCGTGCGTCAACCAGACGCCGACCTCGGGTCGGCCGATGAGATCGTGGAGCACCCCGGGCCAGTTCCACGGCAACAGGTTCCTGGCTTGCAGGACCGTGTCGAGCAGATCGCGAAGCGAGCCGCTCCGCCCGAGATAGTAGCTCTGCCGGCGATACGAGACGCCGGCCTGGATCACGTTGCTGAAGATGCTCACCTGCTCGAATGCGTCGCTCGGGTAGGGCCACGCGGCGCGGTCGAGGACGCTGAGGCGCGTGTCGAGCGGCGCAAGATAGAGCGAGCCGCCCGCCTGCGCGAACAGCTCGTGATACAGCGTGCTCGTGCTGAAGCCAGTGCCGGCGAAGCCTTCGAGCCAGACCGCGCGTGCCGGTTCGTCGTCGTCGCCACGGTGCGGCTCGGAGTGTCCAAACCAGGCGTTCGCGCACAGGCCGCCCAGGAATTCGGCCGCCTCGCGGGTGCGACCCACGGGCACGGGTCGGATGCCGACCAGATGGTGCAGGTAGTCGTTCTGCAGGAACTCGGTTGGCTCGTCCGCCGACCAGCCGCCCCCGGCATCGAACGTGTAGGTGAACCGCGGCCACGGCGCCGGCGCCAGCACCTCGCCCGTCCAGGACAGCGTGAGCAAGTTGAACCCCGAGGTCTCCTGGATGTCGTTGAACCTGCGGCCGTCGCCGTTGAGCTGGGTGAACCGGTTGAGCGCCGCAGTCAGCCGCACCTCGGAGTGCTCCGGCGGATAGACGCTCGCGCCCCAGTGAGGATTGGGCGGCGGCGCCTGCGCGAACGCACCGCTGCAAGCGTCACGCCGAGACACACCACGACCAGCCTGCGCGCCACAGCCACGGCACTGCCTCTCTCGGTTCCCCAGCCGTCCTCATCTCGGATTGGAACCCAGGTCACCGTGATGGGCCAGGGGTCGTTGGCGCTCGCGGTGGCGCCGGCGTGGTGCTGCTTGAGCCACCGCTCGTAGGTGACCGCGTCCTGCCGATACCAGACGTGAACCAGGCAAAACCCGTGCGCCGGGACATGGTCCGTCAGGTCGCCCAGGTCGTCGAGCCGCACCACCATCGCATTGCCATCGGGCGTCGGCATTTCCTTCGCCCACTTGGGTAATCGCTTCGATCGGGTTCGAAACAGCAGCTCGAGCGGGGAGTTCTGCTCGTCGCGTCTGGGCAAGATGGCGTTGCCCCATTCCGCATGTACCCACTGCGACACGGTCGGAACGTCGTCGTGCGCGAAGAAGATATGAGAAATGCCGCCCCTGGCGGGGATGTTCACGCCGTCATCGTCTCGCCGGGAGCGGGTGTACAGGTTCGCGTTGATCAGCCGCACCAGATCCTTCGCGTGGTAGCAGGCGTCGTCCCAGAACCCTTCCTTCATCCAGGCCTGCTGAAAACCCTCGGGCTCGACGAGGTAGCGGGAGATCTTGTCGGACAGCGGCGAGATGATCGGGAAGTAGAGCCCGCCAAACCGGCTCGACCAGCCCAGGCCGCCATACCCGAGGGTGAGCTCGTTGCCGGGCGCATAGATCTCGTCGTAGTAGCCGAAGTTCTCCTCGTGATAGGAATGTGTCGAGGAAATCGCACCGCGCGGATCATGGTGCATGAAGAGAAATGTGTTGTGGAGCTCGAGCGCCTTGCACTGGCTCTGGGCACGGCGTCCGAGATGGTCCATCATCACCCCGGCCCAGATGACGGACTCATCGCGCATGCCACCGCCCCAGTTGTTGGCCACTGGCCCCACTTGATCGCGCTCGCGCGACTCGAGGTCGAAGCTGTTCAAGCCGAGGAACGCCTGGCCGCGATAGTCGAATGCGACATTCAATGGACCCAGACAGTCGGTCCAGTCGATGAGCCCATCGGTGAAGGGTGTTTCGATGCCGCTCGGCAGGATCGAGAATCGCACCAGGGTCGGAAAGCGCCGCGCGATGTAGTCGAGCGCACGACCGAAGATCGGCAGCAGCGGCAGGAGTCGCAGCGTCACGCCGGCATCGCGCAGAGCCTGATTGGCGATGCCGCCGTAGTTCACGAATCCATCGTGGTTGCCAGGCACGGCAAATACGGGTTTCGCGAAGTGCCGGAACTCCTCGCGCAGCTCCGGGAACTCTCCGGAG
>JAXMBY010000013.1:0-113522 GCA_046349655.1 Planctomycetota bacterium | reverse complement strand
GAGCTGTTGCCGAAGATCGGCGCGCGGTTCGAGGATCTGTGCCTGATCCGCTCGATGACGTCGAAGGAAGGCAGCCACGCCCGTGCCCGCTACCTCGTGCACACCGGCTACTCGCCCAACCCGACCGTGCGCCATCCGAGCCTGGGCTCGATCCTCGCCGACCAGATCGGTGCGAAGGACGGCGAGCTGCCGGCGTTCGTGATGATCGGCGGCGGCGGCAGCGCGCTGGGAGCGGGCTACCTGGGCGTCGATGCGGCCCCATTCGTGGTGAACGATCCACGCAAGCCGATCCAGAACCTGGGCTATGCGCGCGGCGTCGATGCGCGCCGGCTCGATCGCCGCAGCGAGCTGCTCGGCGCGCTCGAGGCGAGCTTCGCCGAGAAGGGCGGCGGCGAACCGGTCGCGGCCAATGCCGCGCTGCTCGCCAAGGCGCGGCGCATGATGGATTCGAGCAAGGCGAAGGCGTTCAGCGTGGCAGGCTCGGACGCCGACCTGGAGCGCTACGGCAACAGCGAGTTCGGCGCGGGCTGTCTGGCGGCGCGGCAGCTGATCGAGGCGGGGGTCACCGCGGTCGAGGTCAACCTGAACGGCTGGGACACGCACGACGACAACCACAATCGCGTGCGCAAGCTGTCCGAGGTGCTCGATCCGGCCATGGCGGCGCTGCTCGATGACCTGAAGCACGGCGGCCTGCTCGCCGAGACGCTGGTGATCTGGATGGGGGAGTTCGGCCGCACGCCGCAGCTCACCAGCTCGGACGGCCGCGGCCACTTCACCAAGTCGTGGTGCGCGCTGCTCGCCGGCGGCGGCATCCGTGGGGCGCAGGTGATCGGCCAGACCGACGAGCGTGGCGAGAACATCGTCGCGCGCCCGGTGACCGTGCCCGACCTGTTCGCGACGCTGGCGCAGCTGTTCCGCGTCGACGGCTCGCAGATCCACTACGCCGGGCAGCGGCCGATCTGGCTGGTCGATCCGGAGGGCAAGCCGGTGCTCGAGGCACTGGCGTAGCGATGGCGATCCTGTGCGCGCGCTGCGGGCGGCAGTTCGACGTGACGCTGTTCGAGTTCGGGCGCGCGGTCACCTGCGAGTGCGGCGCGCTGGTGCGCGGCGACCGGGCGCACTTCGGCTTCGCCGGTGAGCCCGAAGGGGTGCGCGCGCGCCGCCTGGAGCTCAGGCACGCGGCCGATCGCGTGTGTGAGCTGATCCTGGCCGACGGCGTTCCCTCGATCGACGTCATCCTCGCCGCCGGAGCGACGCGTTGCCTCGCGCGCGAGCTGTTCCCGGGCGAGGCCGGGTGGTTCGAGCGCATCTACGGCAGCCGCTTTCGGCGGCTGTGGCAGCAGTTTCGCGATGCGCCGCTGCCGCCGACCCTGTGAGCGGTGCCAGCGCCTCACCTGCCGGGCTTCACCACCTTGACGATGCGACCGGGCAAGACCTGCTCCAGCGTGGTGAGCGTGCCATCGCTCCACGCCACCGTGACCTGGTCGACGACCGTGGCCGCGCCCAGGCCGAAGTGCAGGCGCGGGTCCGGGCAGGAGAGATACGAGTCGCTGCTGGTCACGTCCCGCGTCTGCGTGCGGCCGCGAGCCTGCACCGTCACGATCGTGCCGATCAGCGGGCACGTGCCGGGCGGAACCTCGCACGCGACCGTGAGCCACGCGCCTTGCTCGGAGTCGTTCCTGAGCAGCGTCGGCGGCGCGTCGAGGTTGGTGATCAGCAAGTCGATGTCGCCGTCGTTGTCGTAGTCGCCGGCGGCCAGGCCGCGGCTGCAGCGTGCCGTGGCGAAGCCCGGCCCGGCGCCGGCCGATGCATCCACGAACTTGCCGTTGCCCAGGTTCTCGAGCAGGAGCGGCTTCTGCAGGTAGCTCATGCCGGCCTCGGGATGGCGATCGACCTGCGGGTAGATGTGACCGTTCACGATCACCAGATCGAGATCGCCGTCGTTGTCGAGATCGGACAGCGTGGTGCCCCACGAGAGCGGTGCGTACGTGGGCGCACCGGTGCCGCTCTTGACGGTGGCGTCCTCGAAGAAGCCCTGGCCGGTGCCACGGTACAGGGTCGAGAAGTCCTCGGCGAAGTTGGTGACGAACAGATCCGGCAGGCCGTCCTGATCGACATCGCCCATGGTGATGCCCATGCCCGCCTGCGCGACGCCGTTGCGATCGAGCGCCGCACCCGACCACAGCCCGGTGTCCTGGAAGGTGCCGTTGCCCTCGTTGCGGTAGAGGTAGTTGGCGTCGGAGTCGTTGGCCACGTACAGGTCGACGTCGTGATCGAGGTCGAAGTCCGCTGCGCGCACGCTGAACCCGAAGGCCAGCGCGCGATCGGTGAGCCCGGCGGCTTCGGTCAGGTCGACGAACCCGCCCTTGCCATCGGCGTGGAAGAAATGATCCGGCGCCCCCGGCAGGCCGAACGGACCGAGCGCCACCTTCTCCAGTCCCTTCCAGTCGAGCGTGCGCTCGGCCCGCAGCACGTCCTCGAGCGTGCACTTGATGTAAGCGGCGACATACAGATCGAGGCGGCCGTCGCGGTCGGCGTCGAAGAACGCGGCGCCGGTGTTCCACCCCGGGCACTCGATGCCGAGCCTGGCAGCGACGTTCTCGAACGTGCCGTTGCCGAGGTTGTGGTAGAGCAGGTTCGGCCCGAAGCTGGTGACCATGAGGTCGGGCCAGCCGTCGCCGTCGTAGTCCGCCACCGCGACGCCGCATCCCCACTGGCCTTCGCCGGCAACGCGCGCGGCATCGGTCACGTCCTCGAACGTGCCGTCGCCCTTGTTGCGGTACAGCGCGTTGCGACCCTTCTCGAGGACCCGGCCGTGCTCGATCCGCCAGCCGTTCACGACGTAGGCATCGAGCTGGCCATCGCGGTCGTAGTCGAGCCACGCGCAGCCGGTGCCGGCCGAATCGAGCAGGTGGTCCTTGGTGGGACGGCCGGCGAGCGTGACCCGCGTGAGGCCGGCTGCCAGCGCCACGTCGGTGAACGCGAAGTGGTGCGCGTCGCCGGCCCCGGCTCGGGGCGTGGCGACCGGAGCCGCCACGCCGGTGGTCGCTGGTCGTTCGTCGCGGCAGGCCAGCGCCACGAGCACGCTGGCCAGCACCGCGCAATCGAACGCTCTCAATGCGTGCCTTTTCCCAGCTGCGCCCACTGCGCCTTCACCTTGTCCCACTGCGCGTTCAGCGCATCGGCCGTGGCGCTGCCCGCCAGCTTGCCGATTGCCGACGCCGCCTCGAGGAACACCTTCTTCGCCTCCTTGGTGACGATCACGAATCCCTCGTCGAAGATGCCCTTCTGCTCGCCGGCCGCGTTGTGGTGATGTCCTCCCTCGAGCAACCGCTTGCGCACGCCGGCGATCGCGCTGTCGCCCTCGTTGCCGAGCTGCGAGACGAGCGCCGCCACGGTCTCCACCTCGTCCTTTGCTGGCTGGCCGGCCTTGATCTTGGCGAGCGCCTGGTGCAGGTCGCCCTCGGCATGCTGGTAGGTGGCAGCGAGGATTGCCATCACCAGGTTCGCCTCGGTCTTCTTCACCGCCAGGATGGCATCCGCCAGGCTGCTGTAGGATGACACGAACTCCGCCGGCGTGGCGGACGAGCCCGCGGCCGGAGGCCTCAGCGCGAGCGCGCCGAGCAGCGCCGAGAGACACAGGCACGTTGCGACAGTCTTCATGAGAGAGACCTCCCTTGGAACTGGTTGCGTGAGATGGGTTGAGACCCCGCGTCAAGGGACGCACGAATGAGATCCCGCGCGCCGGCAGGCGTCGCGGCGGCCTTGCTGCACAAACCGCGTGCCCGCTTCAACGCGCCTGCACGCGGCCATCCTTCATGACCCAGTCGATGTGCTCGAGCGCGGCGATGTCGGTCAAGGGGTCCGTCTTGGTGGCCACGAGGTCGGCCAGTTTCCCGGGCTCGATGGTGCCAAGATCGCTCGACTGCTGCAAGAGCTCAGCCGCCACCACGGTTGCCGAACGGATCGCCTGCATCGGCGTCATGCCATAGCGCACCAGGTGCGCGAACTCCTGCGCCGGATTCTCGCTCCACGGGAAGCCGCCGGCGTCGGTGCCGAACGCGATCCGGACGTGAGCGCGCAGCGCCTTCGCGAATGCCTCGCGGTGCTTCGCCGGGAGCTCGCGCCAGATCGTGCCGCCCTCGGCCGCGCGCGGCTCCGCCACGTACAGGCCGACCAGGATCGTCGGGCACCAGTACACGCCCTGCTCGACCAGGCGCGGAATCGTCACGTCGTCGAGACCCTGGCCGTGCTCGATCGAGTCGACGCCCGCGTCGAGCGCGTTCACGATCCCGGGTCGGCCGATGGCGTGCGCGGCCACGCGGCGGCCGAGCCGATGCGCCTCATCGACGATCGCCTTCAGCTCCTCGAGCGTGAACGTGGGCGTGCTGCTGACGTGGCCATCGGTCGCGATCGTGTACTTGCGATCACAGTACACCTTGATCCAGTCGGCGCCGAACGCGACCTGCTCGCGCACAGCCTTGCGGCCCTCCCACGGCCCGTCCACCACCTGCACGCCGTGCGGCAGCTCGAGCTGCCACGAGTAGCCGAGCAGCGGGTAGGCGCCGGTGACGTCGAGCGAGCGGGTGACGACGAACATGCGCGGGCCCGGCACGATGCCGCTTGCGATCGCGCGCTTCAGGTCGGCGTCGGCGTAGCCCGCGCCCTCGGTCTCGAGATCACGGATCGTGGTGAAGCCGTAGCCGAGCGCGCGCCTGGCCGCAGCCACCGCGCGGATCGTTCGATACGGCACCGACTCCTTCAGCAGCTGCTCGTCGTAGGACGCCGCGGTGGGATCACCCTGCAACAGCACGTGCGTGTGGCAATCGATCAATCCGGGCAGCACGGTGTGGTCGGAGAGGTCGACGAGCTCGCAGCCCGCGGGCACCGCGAGGTCGCGACCGACGGCCTCGATGCGGTTGCCGCGCACCAGCACGACGCACGGTGCCATCGGCGCGTCGCTCTTGCCGTCGATCAGGGCGCCGCAGCGAATCGCCGTGCGCGCCTCGTCCGAGGTCGCGACCAGCACCGCCAGCACGATCGCGGTGAGCATGATCTCCTCCTCACGGTTGGCGGCCGCAGCGAGCTTCAAGGCGGTCCGCGACGGGCACGGTCGCGCGGCGGCTCAGAACAGCGTGTAGATGAACGGCGCGATGAACGGGCTCGAGGCGGCGACCACGAGCAAGCTGCCGAGCGTGAGCATGCCGACCAGGAGCGGCAGCATGTACCACATGCCGCGGTTCACGAATGAGCCCATCACCTCGCGCATGATCGCAATCTTGTTCAGCACGCTGCGGCAGAAGCGAGCGAACTGGTGCGGCCTGAACAGGATGACCAGCGCGACGATGGCGGCGGCGCCCACCAGCACCCACTTGAGGAAGCTCGGGCCGATCAGCTGCGCGAGCGCATTCATGCCGGCGATGATGCCGACCACGGTGCCGATCATGAGGCCGATCTTGACCGGCGCCAGCGCCGGGTGCTCGTCGCGATAGCTCAGCGCGTAGATCAGGGACAGCACCAGCCAGATCCCCACCACCACCAGGAGCCAGGTGGGCAATCCGCCGCGGGACGCCGGGGTCGATGTCGTGCCGAGCGTGAGCGTGAGCTTGCGGTCGGCGAGATACGAGCTGCCGAGCTCTCGCGCCAGCGCATCGGCGAACACGTGGTTGCCGGCGGCGTTGAAGTGCCAGTCCTTGGCGAAGTAGAGCGGCGCGCGCGACTGCTCGTGAGCGCTGCGCAGAGCCGCGAGCGGCTGGTAGTGGTCGAGTCCCACCTCGGCGCACATCTGCGCCAGCCTGGTGGTGGGCAGATCGGGATCCCAGTCTGGCGCCGCCAGGCGGTACTTCTGCTGGTAGTCGGGTCGCGACTCGTCCTGCACTTGCTCGCGCGACGGGATCAGCACGACCAGCCCCGGGATCTTCGCCTCCTGCAGCGTCTTGTGGAACCCGCGCAGGCAGGCCCTGGTGCGAGCGTACGCACCGGTGATGAACGCCGGCTCGCTGCGCAGCACCACCGCATCCTCGCGCGGCATCCAGACGCCGCTCGCGTTGGCGAAGCTCATTGCGCTGCCATAGCGCAGTGCCTTGAGCAGGTTGGATGCGGTGCCGGCGATCGCCGAGTGGCGCGCGAGCCAGCTGGTGCGACCGGTCTCCTCGAGCGGCACGTTCTCGGGCTCGGCCGCGTCGCCGGCGGCGGAAAACCGCGGCTTGCCCTTGTCCAGGTACGCGGTCTCGCCGTTCCAGTAGATGTCGTTCTGGTAGGCGGCGAGGATCACCAGGTCCGGATGGTACTTGAGCCCTTCTCGCCGCAGCCACGCGAGCTCCTGATCCGTGCTGTAGCCCTCGGTGCCGCCGTTCAGCACCTGCGCCTTGGGTAGCCCGCTCTGGCGCAGCGCACGCTCCAGCAGATCCACGAACAGATCGTCGCGGTCCACCGTGTAGCCGAGCGTGAACGAGTCGCCGCACACGAGGATGCGGTACTCGCCCGCGGGCTTCTGGTACGGGACCTCGTCGTCGCGCAGGCCCTGCGAGTTGATCGCGAAGCGGATGTCGTACTCGGATGTCTGCTTGCGCGTGCTGCTCGCGGGCTCCTTCACCCAGCCCAGGTCTCGATCGAACCGGTTGATGGTGACGGTCGGGCGCATGCCGATGAGCCGGGCGCCGCCCTCGAGCACGAGCAGCACGATCACGATCGAGGTCAGGTAGGCGAGCAGGCGATTCATGCGTCTTCGGGTGGGTTAGGAGACCATCGCCGCGACCGAGGAGCCGTCATGGCGCAAGACGAAGTTCATCGGGTCGATGATCTTCTTCGCGTCCTTGGTCACGATGTAGTTGTTCATGAACAGGAGATCCATCTGCGAGCGCGAGAACGTGTTGAACGCGTTGGCCGGCGTCTCGACGATGGGCTCGCCTTTCAGGTTGAACGAGGTGTTCAGGATCAGCGGGATGCCGGTGCCCTCGGCGAACCGCTTGATCAGCCGGTAGTAGGCCGGGTTGGTCTCCTCGTACACTGCTTGCAAGCGTCCCGTGCCGTCGACGTGCGTGATCGCCGGGATCTTGTCGCGCTTGCTCTCCTTCACCGGCACCACGTACAGCATGAAGCGCGCGGGATAGTGCTTGCGCACGTCCTCGATCTCGAAGAAGTCGGACACGCGGTCCACCAGCACCGAGGGCGCGAACGGCCGGAACGCCTCGCGGAACTTGATCTTCGCGTTCACCACCTCCTTCATCTCCGGCTTGCTCGCGTCGGCGATGATGGAGCGCGAGCCGAGCGCGCGCGGCCCCCACTCGAATCGGCCGCGGAACCAGCCGCACACCTTGCCGCTCGCCAGCTCCTCGGCAACCCGCGTGGAGAAGCGGTCGTCGTCGTCGACCTTCTCGAACGCGATCGCGTTCTGGCGCAGGAAGGACTCGATCTCGGCGTCGCCGTACTGAGAGCCCAGGTAGGCGTGGTCGAGCACGAAGTCGCGCGGCTTCCCGAGCAGTCCGTGATAGGCCCACATCGCCGCGCCCACCGAGCCGCCGTCGTCGCCGGCCGCCGGATGGATGTAGATCTCCTCGAACGGCGTCGCGTTCAGGATCTTCCAGTTGGCGACGCAGTTGAGCGCCACGCCGCCCGACATGCACAGCGTCTTCAGCCCGGTGCGGCGATGCAGCTCGTTCGCCATCTTGATCAGGATCTCTTCGGTGACAGCCTGGATCGACGCGGCGACGTCGCAGTAGAACGGATCCAGCGACTTGTCCTCGAACTTGCGGTCGCGCGGCGGCGCGCCCATCACGTCGCTGAACTTCCGGGCGAGCGTGGTGTCGGGCGAGTAGTGGTAGGCGAAGTGGCTCATGTCGTGCCACAGGCTGCCGTCGTCGCCGATCCTGATGATCTTCTTGATGCGGTCGACGTGGTTCGGCTTGCCGTACGGCGCCATGCCCATCAGCTTGTACTCGCCCTCGTTCACCTCGAATCCGCAATACGCGGTGAACGCCGAGTAGAGCAGGCCCACCGAGTGCGGGAAGCGCATCTCGCTCTGGATCTCGATCTGCGTGCCCTTGCCTACCCCCATCGTCGCGGTGGTCCATTCCCCGGCGCCGTCGACGGTCAGGATGGCCGCCTCCTGGAACGGCGAGCAGTAGAACGACGCGGCCGCGTGCGACATGTGATGGTCGGCGAACAGGAGCTTTGTCTTCGGTACCTTGAGCTCGTCGCAGATCAGCGACTTGATCCACAGCTTCTTCGTCAGCCACGTGAGCATCGACTCGCGGAACACGGCCCACGAGCGCGGGAACGTGGCGAAGGCGGTGGTCAGGATGCGCTCGAACTTGATTAGCGGCTTCTCGTAGAACACGACGTAGTCGACGTCGGCGATGTCGATGCCGGCGGTCTTCAGGCAGAACTGGATCGCCAGCCGCGGAAACCCGTGATCGTGCTTGATGCGGTTGAAGCGCTCCTCGGCAGCGGCGGCGACCAGCTTCCCATCCTGGATGAGCGCGGCGGCGGAATCGTGGTAGTAGAAGCTCAGCCCGAGGATGTACATCAGTCCTGTCTCCGGGAGTGATCCAGATCCGTGTTGGCGGAGCGCCATGGCGTCATGGTGGTGCCGCGGTAGCGCTTGATGCGCAACGGGTCCGTCAGCAAGGCGACGAACAGCGCCGCGGGCGCCACCAGCACCACGTACAGCACCGACAGCAGGATGCGTGACATCATGTGGCCGAAGCGCTCGGTGAACATCGTGAGCGCCTGCATGAACGTGCGCGGCGGCGGCGAGTGGGCGGGCTCGGCGGCTTTGGCCGCGGGCGCGGCCGCCGGTGCGGCCGGTGCGCTCGGCCGCGCCGCAGCTTGGGTTGGGGCTTCGCTCATCGTTGGATGCGGGCTTTCTTGCGAGGACTGGACCTGGGGTGACACCCAGTGGATCGGCGCTCGACCGGCTGGAACCGAAGACCTGCGGCGTTTTCGCTCGCGCTGGTTCTCGTGCCCTGCCCGTTTCGAGTCCCCGCCCGTTCTCGGGTTCCGCATGGTAGCTCGCGGCGGCGAACTTCGCAAACCCTCGCCCACGCTTGAAGCAGCCTCGCTCGAGGACCAACTTCCCATGCGTCATCCCGGCACACGACCTCGGCCGCGCCGGCAATATTCCTCGTCGACCTGCTTGAAAGCCGCCTCGCTCCAGGCCAAATAGGCGATGTCTCGCTGCCCGTTGCTCTGGCCTCAGGTGGTCCGCATGAACAGCCCGGTGTTTGCGTCCAGCATGGAGATCCTGCTCGACGGTCGCCGCGGTCGCATCAGGCGGGTCGCGGATCAGGCGCTGGTGGTGCGGTTCGACGGCGACCGGTTCGATCGCTGGGTTTTTCGCGACACCGTCGAGATGCTCTGGAACCAGGGCGAGGTGCGGCTCGGGCCGCGGCTGCCGTTCGGCAAGCGCTTGCTGTGGCGGGTGGGTCTGTGGCGCGACGCTCGAGCAGAGGCGAGCGAGCGGGCCGCCTGAGCGTGGAGCCAGGGGCGGCCCGCCCGCTCGCGCGCCTCACGGCGTGCCGCGCTGCTTGAGCGCTGCCTTGCGTGCCGCCTCGAACTCGTCGCCCGGGTTCCAGGCCGGCAGCGCATCCTGGTTCGCCACGCGCAATCCCAGCAGGAAGTCGAGCTGCATGTCCTCGACCGCACCCGCGAGATCCCAGCCGTCCTTCAGCTCGTCGCTCGGCTGGTGGTAGTCGGTCTCCTCCCACTCCTGGTGGCGCTGCTTGCCCCAGCCTTCCGGCTTGCCGCGGATCTGGATGCCCGCCTCGAAGTAGGCCGCCGGCACACCGATCTTGGCGAGGTTGAACTGGTCGCTGCGGTAGAAGTAGCCCTTGTCGGGGAACTGGTCGCCGAGCAGCACGCGGTCCTGGGCGGCGGCGAGCTCCTTCGCCAGCGCATCGAGCGATGACTTGCCGAGCCCGATCATGGTGAGGTCCTTCGCCCGGCCGAAGATGCTCACGCTGTCGATGTTGATGTTGGCGGCGAGGAAGCCGGGCGCGAGCGGCGGATGCTGCGCGAGGTAGCGCGAGCCGAGCAGCCCTTGCTCCTCGGCCGCCACGGCGGCGAACAGGATCGAGCGGCGCGGCGGCTGCGGCAGGGCCTGGAACGCGCGGGCGATGGCGAGCATGCCGGCGACGCCCGAGGCATTGTCGACCGCGCCGTTGTAGATGCGGTCGGCGCCTGGCTTCGCCGTCGCTGCCACGCCCAGATGATCGTGGTGCGCGGTGTAGATCACGGCCTCGCGCGCGAGCGCTGGATCACGCCCGGGCAGCATGCCGATCACGTTGCCGGTCTTCACCGCGTGCACCTCGCTGGTCACCGCGAGCGTGAGCCGGACGCCGAGCGACACCGGCCGGAAGTCGCGCTTCTCGGCGGCCGCGCGCAGCTGGTCGAGGTCCTGGCCGCCGAGCGCGGCGATGCTGCGGCTGGCCTTTTCCGTCGCCCACATCTTGAGCGCGAGCGGGCTCGGCTTCTCGAGCGGGATCTCGAACTGCTCGCCGGACCAGGATGTCTGCACCACCTGCCAGGGGTAGCCCGCGCTCGGGTCGGTGTGGATGATGAGCGCGGCCGCGGCGCCCTTGGCCGCGGCGATCTCGTACTTGTAGGTCCACCGTCCGTAGTACAGGCGGGTCTTGCCGGCGAACAGGTCGGGATCGGCCTCCGGGTCGTTGTTCATCATCAAGAGCACCTTGCCCCGGAGGTCCGCTCCCTTGTAGTCATCCCACGCGTACTCGGGCGCGTCGATGCCGTAGCCGACGAACACGACCTCGGCGCCCTCGACCTGCGCGCTCGGCTGCTGGTTGCCGGCGACGGCGATGAAGTCGTCGAAGTACTTGAACTCTGCCTTGCCGGCGCTGCCCGCCGCGGTGAGCGAGCCCGGCTTGCCGCGCACGCCCAGCACGTCGAACTTCTGGTACCAGCCGCCGCCCGGGGCAGCGGGCAGAAGGCCGAGGCGCTCGAGCTCGGCGGCGATGTACAGCTCGGCGAGCTGGTCGCCGCGGCTGGCGGGGCCGCGACCCTCGAGCAGGTCGTCGGCGAGGAACCGGATCGCGCCACGCATCACCTCCGGCGTGATGGTCGCGGCGGCGCGCTGCTCCTCGGCGCCGAGCTTCGCCTGGCCATGGCAGCGCGGGCCAAAGAAACCCGCGATCAGCGCGGTGATCGCAACCGAAGAAATGGCCTGCTGGCAGATCAGACGATGGACCATGCATCGACTCCGGTCGGGTGGTTCCTGTGTGGGGGGCTCCTATGTAAGCCGACGTCGCCGAAAGCGAAAGAGGGCGCGTGCATTTCGGCGGACTTTGGAGCAAGATCTGGGGTCCTCGACGACCCTCGACAAGTGGGGGCGGGCCGCGGGACCGGGCGTTGCTTCCCGTCGCCGCACTGACTAACGCAACCTGGACCCTGGCAGCGAGCGATCGAGGAGCGCACATGAGGCAGCCGACATCGAGCCCGAGCGTGAACAGCGTAACGAAAGCTGAGCAGTCCGTGGGCGAATCCGTAGAGATCATCGTTGGTGGCAACCACTTCGAGTTCCCGGTCATCGTGGGCACCGAGGGCGACCGGGCGATCGACCTGTCGACGCTGCGCGCCAAGACCGGGCTCACCACCTACGACCCGGGCTTCGTCAACACCGCGTCGTGCCGCAGCGGCATCACGTTCCTGGACGGCGAGCAAGGCATCCTGCGCTACCGCGGCTACCCGATCGAGCAGCTCGCCGAGAAGAGCTCGTTCCTCGAGGTCGCGCACCTGTTGATCTTCGGCGAGCTGCCCACCAAGGCGCAGCTCGGCGAGTTCACCACGCAGATCACGCACCACACGATGCTGCACGAGGACGTCAAGCGCTTCTACGCGGGCTTCCCCAAGGAAGCGCACCCGATGGCGGTGTATGCCGCGGTGCTGAGCGCGCTGTCGACGTTCTATCAGGACGCGCTCGATCCGCGTGACGATGGCCAGGTGCTCTCGTCGATCTATCGCCTGATTGCGAAGAGCTCGACCATTGCCGCTTACGCGTACAAGCACTCGATCGGCCAGCCGTTCATCTACCCGAACAACAAGCTCGACTACTGCGCGAACTTCCTGTACCTGATGTTCGCCACGCCGTGCGAGGATTACCTGCCCGATCCGGTGGTGGCGAAGGCGCTCGATCTCCTGCTCCTCCTGCATGCCGATCACGAGCAGAACTGCTCGACCAGCACCGTGCGGCTCACCGGCAGCTCGATGGCGAACCTGTTCGCCTGCATCTCGGCGGGCGTGGGTGCGCTCTGGGGGCCGCTGCACGGCGGCGCCAACCAGGAAGTGATCGAGATGCTCGACCACATCGCGCGCGAGCAAGGCAGCGCGCGCAAGTTCCTCGAGCAATGCAAGGACCGCAACAGCACGCAGCGATTGATGGGCTTCGGCCACCGCGTCTACAAGAACTTCGACCCGCGCGCCAAGATCATCAAGAAGGCATGCTACGAAGTGCTCGGCAAGATGGGGGTGAAGAGCAAGAAGCTCGAGATCGCGGTCGAGCTGGAAGAGATGGCGCTCAAGGACGACTACTTCGTCAGCCGCAAGCTCTACCCCAACGTCGACTTCTACTCGGGCATCATCTACGAGGCGATCGGCGTCCCCGCCGACATGTTCACGGTGCTGTTCGCGATGGGGCGGCTGCCCGGCTGGATCGCGCAGTGGGTCGAGATGCACAAGGACCCGGCGTTCAAGATCGGCCGCCCGCGCCAGGTGTACACCGGCAAGGCGAAGCGCGACTACGTGCCGATCGCCAAGCGCTAGCCGCGCCGGATCGTGAAGCCGCCGCGCTCGGCGGCCACCGCGAGGCGCTCATCCAGGCACCGCCTCGCCCCGGTGCTTGCCGCCGGTGGATGCCTCATCGCCCGGCGCTGTCACGCTTGGTGACGTCGGCCGCGCTCCCGGTTCCCCCGGGTTTGCCATCGGCGCCGTAGGAGAGCACGGTCACCTTGCGCCCGTCCAGCTGCAGCACGAACGCGTTCCCCCACGGGTCGAGCAGGCGATCCGCTTCGATCCAGGGCTGGTCGTGGTTGAGCGCATCGGCCGTGCTCAGCGCCGCGAGCGAATCCGGCAGGGCGCCGTGGAGGAGCCGGTAGCGTTGCACGGCGTCCTCGATCTCCAGGCAGCGGGCCTTGGCGGCGAGGCGGTGGGCTTCCTCGTACTTGCCCGCCACATGGCTCGCCAGCTCGGATGCCAGCGGCGCGAACAGGATCTCCTGCGCCAGCGGCGCGGCATCGTAGATCTTGCCCAGCGCCTCGATGATGGCGCGCGAGTGCACGGCCACGGCGCGCGCCACCTGCTCGTCGTACACGAAGCGGTTGCCGAGGCTCTCGATGTTGCCGTCGAAGATCAGGCCCACCAGCTCGCCCTGGCGATTGATCACCGGGCTGCCGGAGTTGCCGCCGATGATGTCGGTGGTGAGCGCGAAATCGAGCGGCGTGTCGAGATCGATCTGTGCCTTGCGATCGAGGTAGCGCCGGGGCAGGTCGAACGGCGGCTTGCCGTCGAACGCGGCATGGCGCTCGTACAGCCCGTGGAAGGTGGTCTTGTACGGCACGCGCGTGCCGCCGACGTCGTAGCCCTTCACCGTGCCGTACGCGAGCCGCAGCGTGAACGTGGCGTCCGGATAGGTGCTGCGGCCGAGCAGCGCGAAGCGCACCTTGGCGATCCTGTCGCCCGCCTGCGTCTCGACGCTCTCGACCTCGTCCTCGAGGCGCTTGCGCAGCGCGCGCGTGATCGGGTCGATCTTGCGGAAGTACGCGATCAGCGTGTCGGCCGATGCCGCGACCGCCTGGCGGCCGCCATCGACGAGCTGCTTGCGCGTCGCGACGTCGATCAGCGTGGTGCCGGCGATCAGCGACCTGGCCACGTCCGCGGGACGCTGGCCGTCGAGCGCCGCCTTGACGAACGCGTCGTCGGCGCCGAGCTTCTCCTCTGCCATCGCCAGCTGCTCCGCGAGCAGCACCTCTTCCAGATCTGGATACACCGGTGCCGACGAGAACAGCTCGAACTTGAGCGAGTCGAGATTCGAGTCGCGGTACTCGGGCAACCGGTCCTCGTTCTGCTTCTCCTGCTCGGCAGCGAGACGCACGATGTGCTCGGCCATGCGGGTGAAGCGCGTGCGCAAGCTCGTCACGTACTGCGCGTCCGCGAACGTGCGCAGCGTGGCGCGCGCCCTGGCGATCGCTTCCCACGGGTCGCCCGCGGCCTTGACATCGGCGTTCCGCGGCACGAACGCGCGCAGCTTCTGCTCCTCGTCCGCCTTGCGCAGCATCACCCGCGCTTGCTGCAGCCCCTCGAGGTAGCCGGTCTGCGCCTTGATGCTGTTCTCGTAGCCGAAGATCAGGTCCTTGCTGCGCCGCGCCGCCTCGGCGCCGCTCGCGGCGTAGCGCGCGAGCGCATCGCGCAAGCGCTTGAACCCGGCAATGCTGCGCGGGTAGCTCGAGTCGCGCATGTACTCGAGCTGCGCCATGGTCTGCAGGCGGCCGGTGGATCCGGGATTGCCCGACACGAACACGAGCTCGTCCTCGGCCGCGCCCGCGGCGCTCCACTTCAGGAACGCGGGCGGTTGGATGGGCTGCTCGTTCTCGTACACGCGGAAGATCGCGAAGTCGAGATCGAAGCGCGGATAGGTGAAGTTGTCGGGGTCGCCGCCGAAGAACGCGATCTGCTGCTCAGGCGCGAACACCAGCCGCACGTCCTTGAACTTCTGGTAGCGGTACAGCCAGTACTCGGCGCCCTGATACAGGCTGACGACGTTGCAGCGCAGCCCGGTCGTCTCGCTCGCCTCCTTCTCGATGCGCGCCATCTCCGCCTTGCGCTGATCGTTCTGCTCCTTGTCGGCGGCGCCGCTGTTCGCCGCGCCTTGCACGCGCGCCGTCACGTCCGCCATTCCCATCAGCACGTTCAGCTCGAGATCGGGGCAGCGCAGCTCGTCCGCGCGCGTGCGCGCGTAGAACCCCTGCTTCACGTAGTCGTGGTCCTTGCTGCTCATCTTCTGGATCGAGCGCAGCCCCACGTGGTGGTTGGTGAGCACGAGCCCCGCGCCGGAGATGAACGAGCCCGAGCCGCCGTCGTTGAACCGCACCGAGGCGAGCCGCACGTGATCGAGCCATTCCGGCGTCGGCAAGAAGCCATGATCGCGCTGCAACCGTTCGGTGGGCGGGTTGTCGAAGGTCCACATGCCCTCGTCCGCGTGCAACGCGGTGCAGCGCGCGATGCCGATCGAGCCGAGCAGCAGAGCGATCCTGGTGCGCATGGGATGACCCTCTCGTGAGTCCGGGATGCGAGCGTCGCGGAGCATACCGCGAACGCGCGCTCAGCGCGAGCTGGCAGGCGCCGCCGCGGCCCGCGATCCCACCGCGAGCAGCGCGGCGACCAGGAGCGGGAAGGTGAAGCGGTACGGCACGCGATCGCCCGACAGCGGCAGGTGCTGGCGCACGTCGCCCGGGTAGACGATGTAGCTCGCGTAGTGCACGGCGATCAGCCAGAACGTCACGCCAAGCGCGATCTGCACGGCACGGTCGCGCCACAGCGCCCGGGCGCGGCAGGCGAGCGCGCACAGCGGCAGCAGCAACGTGTAGCCGAACCGATCGCAGCGTCGCATGCGCTCGACGAAGTAGCCGAGGATGTAGGTGCTGTTGGCGCGGATGCGCTCGCCCGCGGCGCGCGAGTCCGCAGCAAAGCCCTGTGGCGCGCCGAACGGCTGGTAGCCCTTGAAGCGCCACACCGCGAGCGCGACGCCCGCCACCACGCACGCGCCGCCGCCGAGCGCGATGGCAAGGGCGCGCCGGCGCTCCGGCCACAGCCAGGCGGCGAGCAGGATCATGCCCGGCGCGGCCGGGATGCCCTCGGTGCGCGCCAGCGCCGCGGCGAGCGTGGTGGTGAGCACCAGTGCGAGCGCGCGCAGGTCGCCCTCGGCGACGTCGATCAGCATCACCGTGGCGACGGTGAACAGCGCCATGAAGGGCAGGTCCGCGAACGGCTCGCGCACGCAGGCCTGGAACACCGGCGAGCTGCACAGCACGAGCGCGCCGAACAGCGCGATCCAGGTCGGCACGCGACCGCGCATGCTGCGCACGAGGAACAGCTGCAGGGCGAGCATCAGCAGCGGATTCACGAGCTTGATGCGCACGAAGTCGCGTGCACCGACCGCATCCATCAGCCAGGCGAGCGAGCACGGCAACAGCGGCGGGTAGAAGGTGGCGCGCGCGAGCTCGCGCGAGTCGAGATCGCCGCGCTCGTGGATCAGCACCGCGCGTGCGCTCCAGATGCCCATCGGGTCGGTGCCGCTCACCGGCCGCGACACCGTCATCGCCACCGCGGTGACGTCGCTCGCGATCAGCAGCGCCGCGAACACGACGGTGAGCGCGCGCGGCTCGCCGGGCGCCGCGGCCGGCGCCGGCTGCGGGCTCGGCACGCGGCGCCGGAAGGTGCGCACCAGCAGCGCGAGCAGCAGCCAGGCGGCGGTCATCGGCAGCAGGTGCAGGGGCGCGTGCAGCAGGTCGAACAGCGCGTACGCAGCGGCGACCGCGAGCATGCCGAGCGGTACCGACAGTGCGAGGTCGAGCCAGCGATCCTCGGCGCGGCGGCCGCGCGGCAACAGCGCGAGCAAGCTCGCCCCGCACACGATCATTGCCAGTACGCCGAGCAGTGCTCGCAGCCAGTCCATTCACGCGCCTCGCTTGCACAGGAGCTTGCGCCGCGGGTCGAACGCGAGCACCACCGCGAAGCCCTCGAGCCGCTCGAGCTCCAGCGACGTGTTCAGGCCGACGATCGCGTCGAACCCGCGCAGGTAGGCGCGGAACGCGGCGTCGTCCAGGTTCCGCCACGGCACGTACAGGCCGGCGAACCGCAGCAGCTCCAGGATCTTGGCGGTGGGCACCTCGCCCGGCTCGATCGTGCGCTGATCGAGACGCGCCAGCACGTCCGGGTGCGGGTTCACCTTGAGCGCGAGGTGCTCACCGTCGCGCAGCGGATACAGGATCACCTCGAGATCCGGGAACGGGTAGCTCTCGGTCAGCACGAGCGTGCGGCCCGCGCGCGGCAGATGCGGTCGGACGGCCTCGAGGAACGGCAGGTCGGGTCCGAGGTCGGCGGGCGTGCGCTGCGAGCGCGGCACCAGGGTGATGGTGTGGCGGTAGCTCAAGAGGCTGTCGTGCAGCAGCGGCGGCAACCCGAGCGCGATCGCGGCCGCGCACACCAGCGTCGCGGCGCGGCCGATCTGCGCGAGCGCCACGCCGAGGCGCGCGCCGCGCGGCACGACCAGCAGGCTGAGGAGCCCGCCGAGCGGGGCGGTCACGAGCACGCCGATCGGCGCCGCGAGCCAGCGGCGCGGGCCGCCGATCACGCTGGCGACCGCCACCACGAGCACGCTCGACGCGAGCGCGGCGAGCACCTGGCTGACGCTAGCCCGCATGCACGCGCTCCCCCTTCTCGTCCACCGGCTCGGCATGCACGGTGACGTGCGCGCCCGCGAACTGCTCTGCGATCGACTGCTCGAGCACGTGCGTCAAGCGGTGCGCCTCCTCGAACGAGACGTCCTTCATCACGTGCAGGTGCACCTCGACGTAGCGCTGCGCGCCGCTGTGGCGAGTGCGCAGCCCGTGGTAGCCGACCACCGGCGGCCCGATCGCCTTGATCATGCCGACCACGCGCTCGCGCTCGGCCGCCGGCAGCTCGCGATCCATGAGCACGTCGGTGGCGCTCGCCAGCACGTCCCACGCCGACTTCAAGATCGGCAGCGCGAGCAGGATCGACAGCGCCGGATCCAGGAACGCGAGGTGCGTGATCTGGTACAGCACGAGCCCGGCGATCACCCCCAGGTTGACCAGGATGTCGGAGGCATAGTGGCGCGCATCGGCGAGCAGCGCGAGCGACTGCGTCGTGGTGCCGACGCGCTGCATGCGGCGCACCAGGAGCACGGTGACCGCGAGCGCGACGCCCATCACGGCGATGCCCGGCAAGGTCGCCGACGGTGCCACCCGGCGCAGCAGGCGGCGCACCGCCTCGCCCACGACCGCGCAGCCGACGCCCGCGAGCAGCACGCCCTGCAGCAGCGCGGCGATGCCCTCGGCCTTGCCGTGACCGAAGCGATGATCGGCATCCGGCGGCCGGCTCGCGACCACCAGCGCGAACAGGTTCATGCCCGAGACGAACGCGTCGAGGATCGAGTCGGCCGCCGATGCGGTGACGCTGAGCGAGCCGGTGGCGAGCCCGACCGCGAGCTTCGCCGCGCCCAGGCCGCCAGCGACCAGCACTGCCAACCGCGACGTCGCGATCTTGGCTTCCATGGGACACCGGACCGATGGTCATGCATCCGGGAAGAACGGCTTCAGCTTCTCCGGCGCCGACGGCTTCGACAGGTAGCTGACCACGAACAGGAGCAAGATCGAGACGGCGGCGGACGGGAAGATCACGAAGTCGGCGTCGAACTCGCTGGTCAGGTCGGCCAGGTGCTGCAACCAGGACGGCGGCGTTGGCGCGCCCGCTCCGGAGTACACGAATGTCCACAGACCACCGAGCACGCCGAACGCGAGCGTGGTGAGCGTGCCGGCGGCGATCGAGGCGGTGCCAGCAGCTGGCGTGACCCGCTTGAAGAAGAAGCAGGCGAGCAGCGCCGGCGTCACCGCGGCGCCCACCATCGTGTAGGCGTACAGGGCCATCGCCAGGATGTTGCCCGAGACGAAGGTGGCGCCCATGGCGACCAGGCCCAGGACGACGATCATGATGCGCTGGAACCGCATCACCTGCTGCGAGGTGGCCCGGGGCCGCAAGAAGCGCTGATAGACGTCGCGCGCGATGTTGGTCGACGGGATCACCAGGAACGTGTTGGCGGTCGAGAAGATGATCGCCAGACCTGCACCCAGCAGCAGGCAGCCGGCGACCGGCGGGAACTCCCAGCGCGCCAGGTGCAAGATGATCGATTCGGTCTTGCCCTTGTCGAGGCCGCCGCCTGCCGCCTGGAACGCCGGGTCGTGGAAGTAGTGGCCGGCGCCGAAGATCGCGCAGGTCTCGAGCGCCGCCTCCATGAACACCACGCCGATCACCATGCCGATCAACGCCTTGCGCGCTGTGCCTTCGTCCTTCGCCGAGAAGAACTTCTGGTACATCGAGCTCTCGCCGAGGAGCAGGAAGAAGGTCGGCAGGAACAGGCCGAGGCTGTTCATGAAGCCGAGCTTGCCGAGCGGCGTGAAGTGCGTGGCCGGCAGCGTTTGCGTGATCCTCTCCCAGCCGCCCGCACCCTCGTAGGCGAGCGGCAGTGCGATCAGGATGCCGATGATCATCAGGATGCCGTTGAAGATGTCGAAGGTGACGATCGACAGCATGCCGGCGAGCAGCGTGAACACGACCACGACCAGGCACGAGATGATCTGGCCGGTCTGCACGTCGCCACCCGTGACCAGATGATAGAGCCGCCCACCGCCCTTGAACTGGTAGGCAGCGATCGTGACGTAGGCGATGACGATGGCAATGGTGCCCATCAAGCGTGCCCAGCGGCTGTAACGCAGCTCGAGCATGTCGGGCACCGTGTACTCGGCGATCCGCCGCACGCGCGGCGCGAGGAAGAACACGATGATCAGACCGACCCAGGCGCCGGCGCTGCCCCACAGCGCCGAGAACCCTTCGCGGAATGCGCGGCCGGCGCCGCCGAACAAGCTGCCCGAACCAATCCAGGTGCAGACCAGCGTGCCGGCGAGGTACACCCAGCTCACGCTGCGGCCCGCGACCATGAACTCATCCTGGCCCTTGACCGCGCGCATCTTCCACACGCCCACGCCCACCAGAACTGCCAGGTAGGCGAACAGGGTGATCTGATAGGGGAGGTTGCTTGCCATCCTCGGCATCGTCCTTTTGCAGTGTGCGGCGTGGAACGGCTCAGCCAGCAGGTGCGATCGGCGGCTTCGGCACGAACAGTCCAACGCTGGCGGTGAAACCGTGCAGGAAGTTGCGGCCGCCCACCGGGCCGATCTCGCCCTGGGCGAAGAAGCCGGCCACCGGTACCGGGCCGATGGTCTCGCGCAGCGCGCCCACGTCTTGATCGGGCTCGCCGAACAAGCGCTGGCCGCGACCGTTGCACGAGAACAGCAGGGCGCCGGCGACATCGTGCGTGGTCTCGGCGGCCTTGCGCAGCAGCTCGCGCAGGTCCTCGCGCGCCGTGTCCGTGTCGCGCACGTGGAACTGCACGGTCTGTCCGGCGCGGAAGTGATCGGCGGCGGCGATGGCTCCCGACTGCTGATCGAACCCCATCAGGTTGCGCACCAGGAAGTCGCCGCGCCCGAACGTGCTGCGGTACTCGTTGATGACGCGGCCGAGGTGCAGCGACTCGCTCAGGAGCTGCTTCTCGTGCTCGGGCAGCGACGCGTACACGTCCTGCAGCTGCGCGAGCGCAGGGCGGCCGCCGAGCGTCTGGATGATGTTGCCTTGCGCCTTGGTGACGACGAAGTGCTTGCCGACCGGGCGGCAGCCTTGCGAGACCACGGTCGTCACCGTCACGTTGCCGGTCATCGTGATCCCCACCGCGCCGTCGCCATGCACTTCGCGATCGAGGAACAGCAGGTTCTGCCCGGCCGCCATCGCCCCGCTCGCCATGCCGCCCAGGACCGGGCAGCCCGGGTACTCGTCGTTGAGCCGCTCGAGCAGCTCGTCGCCGGGCATGCTGTGCGGCTCGGGCAGCAGGAGGAAGATCGGCTCGTCCGCGGCAGCCGGCATCGGCTCCGGCCAGCCGGCGATCACGCCGCCATCCCGGGTCTGCTGGTAGCTCAGGTGGAATCCCTGGATGGTCACGCCCGGCAGGCTCGCCGCCCACACGCTGAGCGCGGGCTCGCGCTCCAGCTCGCGGTCGGTGCCGATCACGCCGTCGGCGGTGCAGCCGATCAGGTGCGCGGGATGCAATCCATCGTGGAGCCGGGACAGGAGGCTCGCCGTCGCTGGGCGGTGCTGGTGGGACATGAACACCAGGCAGAGGTCGGGCGGCGCACCGTCGAGTGCCTCAGCTATGCTGAGGGCGATGTCGCGCGCGGCCTGCTCGCCCTGGCGCTCGCTCGAGATGGCGCTCGCGAACTTCATGTCGGTGCCCCGTGGGTGGGTGGCGGACTGGACCCGGGCGCAGCCTATCGGAGCGGGCGCAGAGACTCAAGGTTGTGCAGACTCTGGTGCTTTCTTGAGCTATCAGGGATCCCTCGCTAGGTTGCTATGCCGGTTCGATTCCCTGTTTGCGGAGCGCTCATGGTCACCAAGGAGCAGGTGGTCCAGGTCATCAAGACCGTCTACGACCCGGAGATCCCGGTCAACGTCTACGACCTCGGGCTCATCTACACGATCGATCTGCAGGGCGAGGACAAGTGCACGGTGAAGATGACGCTCACGTCGCAAGGCTGTCCCTCGGCGCAGAGCATCCCGCTGTCGGTGAAGGACCGCATCCAGCGCCTTGGCCTGAACGACGTGACCGTCGACGTGGTGTGGGATCCGGCATGGGGACCGCACCTGATCTCGCCGGAAGGCAAGCGCATCCTCGGGCTCGAGTGAAGCGGTGAGGCCCTGCGCATGAGCACCGCGCGCGAGCTGTACCGCGAGGCCATCAAGCTGTTTCGCGGCGCGAAGCTGCCGGAGGCGATCGCCAAGCTGTCGGCGGCGATCGCGCTCGAACCGCAGTTCCACGACGCGTACGAGGCGCTCGGCGAGATGTACGCGCGCGCTGGACGGCTGGACGAAGCGATCGCGATCACGCAGAAGTTCTGCGAGCTCGCGCCCGACGAGATCATGGCGCACACCAACCTGTCGCGCTTCTACCAGAAGAAGGGCATGGTGGCGGAGGCCGAAGCCGAGCAGGGCAAGGCGCGCCTGCTGGCGTGGAAGGCGGAGCTGAAGCAGGGCGCGCCGCCGGGCGGCAACCTGGTGGCGCCGGCGCAGACGGGCACGCCCGAGACGGTGATGCTCACTCCCGGCGCCGCGGCGAGCGCGCCCACGGTGCCGCCCGCGCTGCAGCCGAAGAGCGACACCTTCCGCCGCATGGTCGAGCTCAATCCGGACGATCCGCTGGCGCGCTACTCGCTCGGCAGGGCGCTCGCCGACGAGTTGCAGCACGCGGCCGCGGTGAGCGAGCTCGAGCGCTTGCTCGAGCGGAAGCCCGATTACTCGGTGGCGTACCTGCAGCTCGGCAAGTCGCTGGAGGCGCTCGGCCGGCGCGATGCGGCGATCGAGGTGTACCGGCGCGGCATCGCCGTGGCCGGCGGCAAGGGCGACCTGATGCCGAAAAAAGAGATGGAGCGAAAGCTGCTCGCGCTCACGCAGCCGAGCGCCTGAGACCGCATCATGGCCAGCACCCTGATCATCGCCGAGGACGCCGAGCGAGGCCGCGCCAAAGCGGTCGAGCTGCTGCAGGGGACTCTCGGCGAGCGGGCGTTCATCTGGGTGCCGTTGCTCGGCGAGGATCCCGCCTCGGCTCCGGCGCCGCAGGGCTACCAGCGCCATCACGAGGCGGTGATCCTGGGATCGCGCCTGGCGCAGCTGTCGTCCTGGGTGGACGCGGTGATCGCCGAGGGCCTCGAGCGCTGGGCGCAGAACCTGCACCAGCGCTATCCGGGCAACCTCGACAAGATCGATTCGGAGCGCATCTCGCTCGTGGCGGTGCTGGATTCCGCCATGGCCGATCTGGTGCTGATCACGCGTGCGCCCGGACCCCCCGGCGGCCCTGGACCGGCCGACCTGCTGCGCCGCACGATCGACTCGCTGCGGGCGAAGATCGACGCGGTGATCGAGCTGTGAGCGGCGCGGCGCCCGCGCGCAGCTCGCCGAGCGCGGCAAATTCCGGCGGCTCGAGTATCAGGCGCGCACGTGCCTGCTCTCCTATCCTCCGAGCGCAGCCGGCGTGCCGGTTCGTCATGGCGTCGGCAGGACTCGCACCGCCGCACGGCGCGCTCACAACCCAGCACTCAGAAACCCAACGGAGGACTTCTCATGAGGGCGCGTTGCCAATGGCTCGCATGGGCGGGCTGCGTTCTTCTTGCCGCGCCGGCAGCGACGGCGCAGGTGCTCGTCGGCCGCGTGATCGATCCCAACGGGGCTGGGGTGGCGAGCGTGAACATCGATGCCCTGGACCAGGGCGGCAATGACGTGCCGCTCGCCAATGACGGCACCGATGCCAACGGCAACTTCTCGGTCGTGTTCCCGGCCAACGGCACCTACGACGTGTTCTTCTTCCCGACGCTCGCCTCGCGCAAGGCGCCGGTGTGGCGCGACAACGTCGTCGTGAGCGGCACGACCAACATCGGCAACATCACGGTGCCGTTCGGGACCCTGGTGCAGGGGCGCTCGGTGGATCAGGCCAACGTCGGCATCCTCGGGGTGAAGATCAAGATGCGCGACAATGCCACGCAGCAGTACACGCTGCTCAGCCAGGCCAAGACCGACGCGACCGGCAGCTTCGCCAACGTCGTGCCGGCCGGCAACTACGACCTGCTGCTCAACACGCTCACCTCGGATCGTCCCGAGCTCGCGCCGCGCGGGCTCTACGAGCGGCAGTTCGACGTCGACACCGACGTCGGCAAGATCATGCCCGCCCGGCGGGTACACGTGACCGCGCGTGCAGCGCCAGAACGGCAGCGCGGTGGTGGGCGCCGACTTCGACTTCTTCGACGCCGCGACCGGCGAGAAGCAGTACACGCCCAACGACACCACCGACGCCGCGGGCAACATCGACACGGTGGTGAAGGCCGCCACGTTCAACGTCAAGATCGACCCGGTGATCACCGACAAGCTGGTATCGAAGCTGCTCACCAACGTCGTGATCGGTGGTCCCACAGATCTCGGCACGCAGGTGCTCGACCCCGGGTTCTACCTGCAGGGCACGGTGCAGGACTCGCGTGGCGCGAAGATCGCGGCCGTGAACCTGAACGTGTTCGTGAGCGGCACCGGCACCGAGATCCCGCTCGCCAACACCGACAAGAGCGACGCCAACGGCTTCTACCAGGTGGTGGTGCCAGCCGGCACGTTCGATCTACTACACGCCGCCGGTCGCGCTGCCCTGCAGACCAGCATCACGCTCGGCCGCTCGATCTCGTCGGACACGACCAACAACGTCACGCTGCTCGACTGCCCCGCGCCCTCGCACTACGGCACCGGTACGCCCGGCAGCGGCGGCTTCACGCCGCAGATCGGCGTGACCGGTGCGACCCGGCTCGGCAACACCATCACGCTCGACATCACCCAGGGCCTCGGCGGCGCGACTGCGTTCCTGTTCGTCGGCATCGCCCCGGCGAGCATCCAGGGCTCCGGCTGGACGCTGCTCGTCCTTCCCGGCCCAGGCTTCCACAGTCCTGTCGTTCCACCTGAGCGGTCGGGCGTCCCCGGCGCCGGCAGCATCCACCTGCTCCAGGCGGCAGCCCGAGCGATCCGGCGTTCGCAACCTGGCGATCTACATGCAGACCGCGACCATCGACGCCGGTGCGGCGAAGGGCATCGCCGCGAGCGACGGCTTGAAAGATGATCCTGTGCCGCTGAAGAACGGCGGCAGGCTTCATGCCGCCGAGCCGCGCGTGTGGCTCGGCGGCGTGGCGCCGCGTTGCCAGCCGCTCACGACGGACGCGTGCTCACGTTCTGTCCCGGATGCGCGCAGATCGCGGCCAGAGTGTCCACCAGCTCCTCGGCGTGCGTCGATCGGCCGCGCGGCTTCTCGTTCGCGAACTCGAGCGCGAGATCGTTCAGCGACACGATGCCGATCACCTTGCCGTCGGTGTCGGTGATCGGCACGCGGCGCACGCGATTGGACCGCATGATCTCCTCGACGCGGTTGACCGGCGCGTCCGGGTGGCAAACGCGCACCTCGCGGCTCATCACGCTGGTCACCGGGATCTCCGCCAGCGGCTTGCCCTGGCTCCACGCCGCCATGCAGATGTCGCGGTCGGTGATGATGCCGACGATGTGATCCTCCTCGTTCACCACCGGCACCGCCCCGCAGTCACAGTCCCACATGATGCGCGCCGGCGTGTCGAGGGTGTCGCTCGGCCGGCACACGTGGATCTCGCGCGTCATGATGTCGCTGGCTCTCATGGCTATCTCCTGAACGGGTGCGGTTTCCTGCGTCCGGGTCCAGCGCGATCGGCGAGCAACTGGTATGCCCAAGCCACCGCGCCAGACGGACGCGAGCACGACGGTCAAGGACGGGTTCCCATGACGCACACTCCTCGCGCCGCGTCGCGTCGCTGCGAATCGCTGGCAAGATGTCCATCGCGTGCCGATGACCCGGGCGGGCGCGCAAGAAGTGCGCGTCCGCCGCGGCAGAATCTGCCGATGCCTCACTCCCGGTCCGGCGCCCACCAGTTGCCGCTCATCGCGATCATGGCAAGCAGCTTGAGCGTGTCCTCGTAGTAGCCCTCGGATGCCTGCGCGACCACGGCATCCCAGACGTCGTTCAGCCACCGCTGGTTGGCGCCGTCGCTCATCGCCCCCACGCCGAACGGCGCGGCGAAGCACATCGTCAGGTAGTCCGAGCCATCCACCGGCGTCCCATCGAGGTGATAGCCCGCGGCGATCTTCGCCGGGTCGTCGCTCGTGGCGCTGCGCACCCAGTCGTTCAGCAATCGCAGAGCGTCGCGGGCGCGCTCGTCACCGGTCATCAGGTAGTGCACGCCGATGCGCCAAGGATCGCGGCACGCGTTGTAGTAGTAGCTGCCGTCGTTGGGCGACTCGAGGAAGCCGGGCGGCGCCGGCGCGGGCGAAGTCGCCGCCTCGACGACGAAGTCGGGGAGCAGCCCGGTCAGCGGCGCGTGCTGCGATTGCAGCGAGGCCACCATCGCGTACTCGCGATCGAGCAGCTGCGTCCACGCGGCATCGCCCGTCAGCGCGGCGAATGCCGACAGGTGGCCCGGCATGAAGTCGCTGGTGCGCGTCGACGCGTACTGGAACGGCTCCGCCGGAGTGGTGAAGTCGCCGAGCCGGATCCAGGTGTGGTCCGGATCGACGTCGCCGATGGCGATGGCATCGAGCACCGTGCTGGCTGCGGCGCGATAGTCGATCCCGCCGCCCGAGCCCCACTGCCGGTCCGCGAGCAGGAGCGCATAGGCGATGTCGAGGTCGCCATCGGCTGCGCTGTCGACACCGTTGATGTCGTTGCACGCACTGTCCTGGCACCAGGCCATCAAGCCGGGCGTGTGCGCCGACGGATGGTCGAGGTAGTAGCGGTGCATGCCGTCGAACAGCGTCCTGGCGTCGGCATCGTGGCCCGCCATGAACGCGCAGATGAGCATGCCGTAGCCGTGCGCCTCGCTCACGGTCATCTCGTCCGTCCGGCCCATCGCCACGTGGTAGCGATCCGCGCCGCAGCCGCTCTCGACGTATTTCGCTCGCCACAGGTCGTAGTAGGCGCGCACCGCGTCGTCGAGCTCGCGTTGCGGGTGATGGCTGGGCAGGATGCCGGCGGCATACGCCTGCGTGTGGGAGCCAAACGGCCGCGCGACGTCCGCGGCCGCGGGCGGTCGCGAGGACGAGCCGCCCCCGCCGCCGCCGCCGCAGGCCGCAAGGGAGAGCGAGGCGAGCACGAGCGCCAGGAGGGAACGGTGCATGAGAGCCTCCGGGTGGTGAGGGATGGTGACTCGGGCCCAGGCGCAAACCGAGCGCGCGACCGGCAACGCGGCCCGTTTTTCTTGCGATCGACGCGGGCGGGGCGGCGGACGGGTCCGCCCACCTCGGCCGGCGCCAGCCAATTCCTCTCGAACCAGGTGCCCCCGGTGGCCGGTAAGATGAGCGCTCGTATCCCTCACAGGAGGTGGGTCGATGGATGAAGTGCTTCTGCTCGCTCGCACCGACACCGCCGGCATCGCGGTCGCCGTGCTCGCGATCCTCGGTCTGGCGATGCCGGTTGCGATCTTCCGGGGGGCGAAGAGCTGGGCCGGTTCGCAGCCGGAGCTTGCGCCGCAGATGCTCCTCAGCGCGACCGTGGTGAGCGTGGTCGGCATCCTGGTCGCCGGTCTGATCGCGCTCGCCTTGATCGGCTGGCTGCCGCCGCCCACCCACTGGTTCGGGAGCTCGAGCGGCTGAGCGAGGGTTGGTGCGCGCGCCCGGCGATGTGCCCGGAGCACAACGGTGGTCTCGTCCCGAATGCCAGCGAGCAGGCACGATTGCGCTGATGCGCGAGATGCGCCCGGAGAGCTGGTCGCTGTGCGCAATCGTGGACGAGCTCGACGCACGCGGCATCCCGAGGCCGCACGAGCGGAAAGACGTCTGCCGCATCGTCGTTGAGACCGGCCAAGTGAAGCGAGCCATGAACATCCGGCAACTTCGCGATCGTCTTGCAACGATCTCGGAGCTTTGCTTGGCCGTGAGCACGGTGCTGCTGTTCACGAGCTGGACCGTCGACGATGTCAGCAACCTCCGGCGGGCAGCAGGGGTCGGGTTCCCGCTGCTCGTGCTGGGTGGCGCGCTCGCGATCGTCAGCAGCGGCAAGACCAGGGTCCTTCTCCTGATCTCGGGCGCTGTCCTGTTCGTGCTCTGGGTGCTGACCGGACTGCGCGTGTGAAACGATGGAGAACGACTTGATGCGGAGGCGCCTCGTCGCGTCGCGCGCGAGACTCGGGCGGGTGATCGATTCTCACGCGCTGCCTCACGCGTTCTGCGCGATGCTCGCACGTGGCTGCGTCCTCCGAAGGCCATCGCTGGCGCGACACTCAACTGTCGAGCTGACCACGCGTGCAATCCACACAGCAGGGTCATTCCGCATGGGGCGATTGTTTGCGGCTGGAAGTCCTGTCACGTGGGCGGGTAGGAACACAGGCCAGGCAGGACTTGAACCCGCAATGTGCACCAGGCTTCGTGTGCTGCGGCCGCAACTCGTGCCACCGGTCGTTGGTCAGGATGCGCGAGACCACCTCGAGCGCGTCGCACATCGTGAGTCCTCGGCGAGGCTGCCGACGTAGATCGCGGCCGGGTGCTGGTCGAGAGGGACTGATCTCGCGGGCGCGAGTGAGATACCGTCGTTCCGTCGTGCCGTCAATCCGTCCGGTTGAACGAGCAGGCGTGGGTTCACCTGAAGCGGCTTGCGCTCGACGAGCGGACCATGTCGCACGCGCTGATTCTGCGGGCGATCAACCGGATCTTCCGCGAGCTGGGGAAGCCGAAGATCGCCAAGATCGCAAGACTGCCCGGCTATCGAACAGATGGGCTGTGCACCCTCCGCCTCTTTCTGATACTGCTGCCCTCCGCCCGATATGCTATGCTGTGGGTGCTCTTTGCACGGGTGCCGCATGAGCCAAGGTGAGCAGCGAAAACGTCTAACGCCGATCGTGCAGGCGCTCCTGATCGCCGATCACATCTACCGCGACGCGCAAACGGGAAAGCACGTCCTTGCTGGCACGTTCAACACGATCCAGTGCGAGTCCTTTCCCGCGATATGGCAACAGCCGGTTTTCATTTACCTGTCGATCACCGGGGTTCATGGCCAGGTAGATCTCGTGCATCGCCTTGTGGACCTACAGAATCACGCGGTGATCTTGGAGACGGAGCCGATGCCAGTGACCGCCGCGACTCCGCTGGATACTGCGGAGGTTGTCGGCGAAGTCCAAGGGTTGCCGTTTCCGCACTCGGGGACGTACGCACTGGAACTTCATCACGAAGGGGAGCTGCTCTCGGCGCTGAGAATCAGCGTCGTCGAGGTCAAACCTCCAGAGCCAACATCCGGTGAAGCATGAATCAGGTTGCAGACTTCGAGATCGCGCCGGACAACATCGAGCAACCGCCACAGCAAGTTGTCGCTGGGCTGCGCCCGAGCAGGAAGAAACGAGTGGTTCGCGCTCGCGTGTACCTCAAATCACGCGTGTTCGAATGCGAGGTGCGGCTCATCCCGGAGGTCAGCGGGTTCAGCGCCTACGTGCGAGACCTCCCCGGTGTTGTTTCCCAAGGGGAGAATGTGGAGGAGGCGGTCAGAATGATCGAGGAGGCCCTGGTAGGCGCACTGCGCGGCTACCTCGAGGCCGGTTCGATTCCTTGGACCGAGAGCGAAGAGACTCCGCCCAGCGGCGAGCAGCGCCGTTGGGTGGTAGTCCATGTCTGAGCTGCCGGCGATCACGGGTCGCGAGGCGATCCGTGCCTTCGAGTCCCTGGGATTTGCGGTGGAACGAGTCCACGGCAGCCATCACATCCTCAGGAAGCCCGGCTTTCGGTACGTACTCACCGTCCCTGTGCATGGGAGCACGGCCCTGAAGCCGGGGCTGCTGAATGGCCTGATCAGAACGGCAGGCATCTCAAGAGACGAGTTCCTCGCCGCCTTGAGGCGCTGATAGCCCGCTACTTCCAGTGCTACTTGGTTGGATCTTGCGGCGAACTTGCGCGAAATCGTCGCAAGAGATCTTCTATGGCTTGACTTACATGCACAGGCCAGGCAGGACTTGAACCCGCAACCCTCGGATTTGGAATCCGGGGGCGAGAGTCCGCGAAGCCCCATTCCATCGGCCTTGCCGGGTGATGGTTCCCCGCCGTTGCATCTCCCGTTGCACTCGCCAACCGGAAACGCCGCCGGCACCACAGCACAGCCCGCCGACCCCGCCCTCGCACTGGTGATCGAGTGCTGGCCCAACCTGCCGGACGTGGTCAAGCGCTGCATCGCCAACCTGATCTCGGAGTCCGCCCCATGACGTATCGCGTCGAACGTCTTCGAGGTGAGCGCTGGTTGCCAGAACGCATCGGCGATCCAACCTTCGCCACGGTGCAAGCAGCGCGAAGCATGCTCGGGTCGTTCTGGCGTGACGGTGCTGCGCCCGATGGCCACTACCGCATCGTTGACGCGCAGACCGGCGACATCGCCGCGACGGTCGAGCTGCCCGGCCCGGACTTCATCGAGCCACGACCGAGGGGTGAGCGATGACCACCCTCGTGTTTGACCGAGCGCCGACCGTTGAGGCGTTCGCCGATCGCGAGGCCGAGGTCGCCGCGCAGCAGCGCATCCTCGCCCTGGCGCGCGATGGCGCGAGCTTGGCCGATGCCTGCGAGACGATGGTGCCGCGCTTGTCCATCACCGTCGTCGCCTGGTGGACACGGCACGATGAGGCGTTCCAGCGCGAGCTGGACGAATTGAACTACCCGCCGCTGGCTCCCCACGGCCCGGCGCACGGCGCGCGCCACGCGATGGTGCCCGTGGCACACGTGCCCGAGCCGCAGCGCCGCCCGTGGTGTGCGGTGAGGTTCCTTGGCCGTTGGCGGTCAGCGTCTTGGAGAAACCAACGATGAGCGCTGCCGATGACCCGCTTTCACAAACCGGCGGAAACGGCGCCGATCGGTTGCCCAACGGCCAGTTCCGGCTCGGCCACCGATCACCTGGTCCAGGCCGACCAAAGGGCAGCGGCCCCGCTCAACAGGTTCGCGAGCTGCTGGCGCGCACGATCACCGAAGCAGATGTGCTCGCGCTGCTCGCCAAGCTGCGCGAGCTTGCCGATGCCGGCGACCTGCAAGCCATCCGCGAGCTGCTGCGGCTTCGCGTTGGCTGCGTGACGGCAACCGATGTCGACGTCGACGCCCAGGAGCAGCTCGACGCGGTGCTCGCGGCCTTCTGCGAAGTCGCCGAGGCATACGTCGCGCCGGCCATGTTGCCGGCCTTCAAGCGAGCGTTGCACCAGGCCATGCAACGGCGCGGCCTGCTCGAAGGCACGCCTTCGACCGAGCGAGCAGCCGACGTGCGCGAGCACGCGGAGCTCGCCGCAAAGATGATCGCAGACGGGCGAGCGCGAGCGAATGGGAGCGCTTCATGACGCCAGATGGCTTTCGATCGCTGCGCCGGTTCGCGCTTCGCCACGGCGTGCAGGCGCGGCTCGTTCGCGGCGAGCTCAAACTTGCGCCAGCGGGCGCCGTCCGGCAGATGGTGCGCGACCTGCGCAAGGCGATCATGCGCGCGCTCGTGGAGCAGGGTCTTCCGGGATTTCAGTGGGTCGTGGGGTAGAGGTGTAGCCCGCCGCAGTGGAAGTAGATCGCCGCCTTGAAGTTCTCCATGTTGGGACGAGCCGTGACAGCCCACGCGTCAGGACCACGGACATGAGCCAAGCCCTTGAATTAATAAACGCTGCACACTGCCTCTCGGCGGGATGCAGATCTGTTCGATTCAGGTTAGAACAAGGCGAAGTATGCACACTCTCTGGGTTTTCGTCGTAGCGATGCTCGGCTGTGCGGTGCTGTACGCCATGGCGGGGCTCATGTGCTTCAATCCGGGATCGGCAACGTACTCAACCGCATCCTCGCATCGAGAAACCGAGTCGTGCAGTATTGAGGGGCTCATCGTATCCTCTCGATCAAGGTCAGAGAAAAGTGTGACAACTACCCAGCGTGGGGTACCGGCCACTCAAATCATCGGCCCGCGCCGTCGAGCACCACCATGGCAGCACGATCACGTCGACCACGCGCGACCAGCAGTGGACGCTCACGCACACCGGCAACTGGGACTACGACAAGCTCGATCTCAACGGCGACGGCGATTTCGTCGACGCGAGCGAGCACAACGACCATCGCACCCACAACGACGTGAACGAGCTCACCGGCCGCGACACCGACAACAGCGGCAGCGACAACTTCACGCTCAGCTACGATGGCCCCGGCAACATGACCGACGACGGGGAAAACTACACGTGGAAGTACGACGCCTTCGGCCGGCTGCGCGAGGTGCACAACCGCTCGAACGCCGCGCTCGTGAGCGAGTACACGTACAACGGCAAGGGGCACCTCGTCGGCGTCCACAACGACACGGAGCCGGACGGCGACGTGGACTCGAACGACCCCTGGTACTACACGGCCTACGACGAGCGCTGGCGGCCGCTGGCGACCTTCCGGTCGAGCGACTCGAGCCCGAAGGA
Organism: Planctomycetota bacterium; assembly: GCA_046349655.1. GTDB lineage: Bacteria > Planctomycetota > B15-G4 > B15-G4 > JAXMBY01 > JAXMBY01. The sequence goes on along the minus strand of JAXMBY010000013.1, from coordinate 81,687 downwards.
GGAGTTCGTCCTGCAGCAGGCGGGCAACGGCGGCTTTGGCGTCAGCTCGTACATCAACTCGATCGTCTGCCGCTACAAGGACGCCAACACGGCGTGGACCTCGGCCTCGGACGGCGTGCTCGAGCAGGTCTACTACTATTGCCAGAACTGGCGCGGGGATGTCTCGGCGCTTGTGACCGATGCGGGCGCTATGGTCGAGTGGGACAAGTACTCGGCGTATGGAATCCCGTTTGGGCTGCCCGCGGGCGACACCGAGTCGGACGGGGACTGCGACACCACCGACGCGAATCAGATCCAGACCTGGATCAACGGCACGGCCTACGACGTGCGCGGGGACCTTGATCTCGATGGGGATGTCGACGCGACCGACAAGACCACGGCGCAGAACAACACCAAGGCGCTCGGGCGGGCGGTGCTCACGGGGTGCGGAAATCGGAATGGCTATGCGGGGTACCAGATCGATGGGGTTGCGGCCGGGACGCTCTTCCACGTCCGACACAGGGTTCTTACTGCCAGTTTGGGAAGATGGATCACCAGAGATCCACTCGGATACATAAACGGCCCGCATCTGGTGCAATACGCCGACGGCGCACCAGTTGCTAATCTAGATCCCGCTGGCTACTCAGCTACCGGCAGCGGCCAGAGTAGATACCTCGCCGACTGCCCAACAACCAGTGAGTTCCAGAACGCGAATACCTGGCATCACATGTGTGCGATGGACTGTGACAACTCGCCGGCCAGGTTTTCGGCGAAGGGCAGGAAATCATGTATGCAGAAATGCGATGAGGGATTGGCGGACAGCATTCACGGAATGCTGCCATTTGGTCCTGTAAACAGTAGCAGTGACGTCTGCAAGCGATATCCTCCGAATCACAGGTATCGCGGAATTAGGTCGCGGTGCATGTGCACGTGTATGGGCGACTCCAAGTGGGCTCAGGAGGCGCGCGGGTGCCTCGGTGCAGCGTTTGCCTGCGGTATCGACGACGATCTAGCACATGACGCTTGCTACAGCGTCGCCGACGGAACGGCACCAGAACCCAAGGATCGACCTAGCGTTGACACTTGGCAAAAATGTCTGCGGAAATGCGCGTTCGGCAGTGATTCGGGCGAAAGCACTGGCAATCAACAGGGCCCCTGGAAAAACTGATCTCTAGCATGAGGCGTGACGGTTGTGTTCACAACAACTGAACTAGGACTAGCGTTCGCAGCGTTGGCAATCGCCTTCCAGGTCGAGGACGACAGTGACTTGCTGCACAACGGAACTCCACCGAGGATCCATCTTGCGCTACAACCGCACGCTGGCAAGACGCTAGCATACATGTTAGTGGAACACTCCGAATGCGACAGCGCCGAACAGCCTTCAACTCAGACCACAAGGCTTGACATAGCCCTACGGGTGGAGTCGGTCGACAAGCATCTCATTGCCCTTCGGTGTGTCTTCACTGGTTTGAAGTGCGACAATTCAGAAGAGCACTTTGATTCAGTAACCGATGACTTAAGACATGGTGTCCCAATTCACTCACTGGCGGCATTACTTCATCGGCCTTTCACGGTCAAGATGAAACCCAATGGCGAAGTTGTTCTCATCGAGCTGGAAGACTTCCGGTCACGCCTGATGGCCGGACTCCCTGGCCAAGAGTGGAACGAGTTAACCGGCGAAAGTCTAACCACTTGGGTACGCAATAAAGTCACTTCAGCTCTGCTCGAGCGTTATCTACTTGCGGTTATTCCAAGATATCCCATAGCGGACACCGGCCTAGGCGCGCGCTGGCGAATCACCCAATGGAGCGATTGGACAAAAGGCATTGAATGGGAACTCACGTGCCTCGGTGAGCCTGACATCCGCATGGACATGAGATCGACTTCCGGTCTCTCAACGAGCGAGTTCATAGACAGTCTAGTGTTTTTTACGCGATCGACGCTAATTGGTTCGACGGTAACAGCTGATGGCACCGCGGTGCTCGATCGATCTACTGGCCTCTTCAAGGCGGCGTCACTAGTTCGCAGATCTACCGCAACATTGCAGTACAATTCGGAAACTCGGACGGTTGGCGACGAGGAGATGTATTCCCTGGTATCAGTGTCAGTTCCTCCCAACATTCGATGGGACTAGCATCCTTTACATCGGTATCGTGCCACGAACGTCCCTTTTCTTCGAGTCTCCCACCGGGCTTCTTCATATGAATCTTCTTGCATTCCCCTGTATCGTCGCCCGCCCCAACCGTGCCAAACTTCTCCCCTTCACCGCCGTTTGCCAAAAGAGGCGCGCCCACCTTGCCGGCTGAGAGACCATTTCAGAGAAGTCCGCAGCGTCGGCAACACCATCTTTGCGCACGACTGTGTTGGCCCGTGCTGGGTGCCGTGGAAATGGCACCCTCATCGGTGTGGCGCATGGGCCTGGCTTCCGTAGGCTTCCGTAGGGGCCCACTCGGAAATTGAAACAACCTTCGACATCGGGAAGCTTGCACCATCTCTGGCCGCCCTTCCCTATGGGATCTGAGGATGGTGACAGAAGAAGCAGCTGAGGTGCTCAAGCCATGCCCTGCGGGAGGACCGGGGCTGCAAACATCCTCTATCTTTTTCGGAGTGGTGGCGCCGATCGCATGTTTTGGGACGGCATTCTCCATCGGGATGTTCGAGCGTTACGGAGGTGCGGTCTACCCGTACGCGAGCGCGGCGGTTCTCGGGATGACGACGTGGCTCTGGCGGGGCGGCCGAAACGCACGCCTCGATGCGGTCCTGGCCGGCATCCTTGGAGTGGGAGCACTCGTGGCCACAGGCTTCGCTGTGCTGTTGAGTCCCTTCGCTTCAATGAGCTCGGGGGCACCTTCCCCCGTCCGGCTGATAGCCCATTTGATGGGCCTGTTGGCGCTGGTCCCGATTCCCGCCGCAGTCGTCTACCTGATTCAGGCATCACGAGCCTTACGCTCGGCTCGATCCCATGAAGGTCCCGTTCGTAAAGCGTCTCTTCTCGCGGGGATTCTTGCGCCACTGCTAGTGGCCGCAGGTCTGCAATCTGGCTTGTCGCGAATCGATCACTGCTGCGCGCGCGCCATGATCTCCGAAGGAACCCAGGCGCTTGAGAGAATCCGGAAGTGGAGGCCGTTGGCGTCGCTTCTGCCGCTTACCGAAATGCTCGAGGAGTATGCCCGAGAGACCGAGACCTTCACGCGGTTGACACCGCGATCTCAGAATCTCGTGCGAGCCTATCACGAGTTCAAAGGCATCGATCACCTGAGCTTCGAGTCTCAGCGGCACGCGGGCATGGTGCCAGCGCAAAGTCAATCCCGGCGCTCGACAGGCCGCTGGGAAGAAGCACGCCGGCTACAAGCCAAGCTGACAGGCGCTCAGCAAGAGCGCGTGCGCGAGCTTGTGCTTGCCGGCGAGGGCCGCAGCAGATTGCTGAGGTCATGGGCCGCCGCGCCTGCTCGTCGATTCAACGGCTCGCAGCCTACAGAGAAGCCTGCGTCGAGCTGGACCGGCAACGCGAGGACCAAAAGGCGTTGCTGCTGAAGCGCGCCTTGACGCCGAGCGAGTCGCGGTCGCAGTCACTGCTACGCTCCAGAAAGAAAATTCGCCGACTCCAACGCCCGCGCTGCGCATCGCAGCGCAGGTAGCAGTCCGACTGCTACCTGACCGCCACCACCGCCCCAGGGGTATGCGCCCCGTGCCGGAATCGCCGGCGACGCCCTGGAGCAAACCATGCCCGCACAAAACGCCGCGGAACGTTCAGCCCCGCCAACCCTCGCCCTCGACCACCTGCTGACGGCGGGTCGCGTTGCCGAGCTGCTCGACGTCTTCGGGCAAACGGTCAACCGGATGGTCGACACCGGAAAACTGCCGCGCCCGATCGTCGTCGGCGCGGGCGCTCGCCATCGCCGCTGGCGGCTCAGCGACTTGCAAAACTGGATTCGCGACGCCCGCTGAGGACCTGGAGAAGAGAAAGACCGCGGCGCGGCCTCGGTTGGAACGGCGGGCGCGCCGCAGGATGATGGATGGTACCAGATGTCGTGGATATGATGCCGCGCCCGGACCCCGGGCGCAACAAGTCCTGTTCGTGCATCGTTCGCCTGTTGCTCGACGAGCGCGAACTCGTCGACTTCTCGGGATCATGCGCGCGAGCAGCTCGCCGAGCTGCAGAAATCGGACTCGCTGGTTGAGCCGATCGGGGTCGCCGGCGCATGCCGCTGGCAAGCGCGCAGACGTCCTGCGGCGGCTCGCGCTCGGCGGCGATTGGAAAGCCGCGCGGTTGGCCGGCGGCGCGAGGCGCGACGGTGTCGACCATGATGCGTGCATCTAGCCCAGCGTTGGTCGCGGCGGTGAGCGCGGCGGTGTCGCCGCAGCGGCAAGCGCGCCATGCCGAGCTAGATTCATTCCGCTCGGCGCACAACGACGAGCATCCGTCCGCCGACTGGAACGCGGGCTGGTTTCGCCGATCGTGCGGCGCGCATGGTGGCGCGGCTGAGGCTCGGCGTGCCGCTGCCGAGCCGAAACGGGCACGCGCGCAACGGCAAGCAGCAGCCCGTGCGCGAGACCAATGTACCCGTGCCGGGACCTAACCGAGCGCTGATTGCCGAGCACGTGCGCCAGGAGTTCGCGGACGGCTCGGAAGTTCCTGTGGAAACGGAACGGCAAGTGGGCTTGACGGATTGCCCGTCGCCGAGGTGCCGCTATACCGCACGCCGGAGGTCGTGGCGGCGCCGCCGGCCGAGCCGGTGATCATCTGCGAGGGCGAGAAGGCGTGCAACTCCTTGAGCGAGCATGGTTTCATCGCATGCGCGACGGTCACAGGCGCGGACAAATGTGGCAAGATCTCCACTCGGCCGCTCGATTCGAGTTCCTGCGCGGACGCGACGTGGCGTTGTGGTCGGACAACGACGACACCGGCCGCGTTCACATGAACGCGACGGCGCAGCGCCTGGCGCGGCATCGCACGATCGGTGCGCCTGATCTCGTGGGCGAGCAGAAGGGCGATGATGCGCACGATTTTTTCCAGCGTGGCGGAACCGTCGACGGCGTGCGCGAGCTGATCGCACGCGCGAGCGAGCCGCCGGCGGACGCCGCCGTTGAGCCGCGGACCGGTCGCCTCGTCAGCAACAGTTCGCGCTGACCGACCTCGGCAATGCCGAGCGCCTCGTGCGCGACCACGGCAAGATTTGAAGTACTCCTTCCAGGAGCTGGTTCGTGTGGACGGTTTCGCGATGGCGGCGACGAGCACGGCGCCGTGACGGAGCGCGCCAAGTTCACCGTGCGGCAGATGTACGCCGACGCGGCCAAGCTCGAGGACGACGGCGAGCGCAGGGCGCTGGCGAAGTGGGCGCGCGCGTCCGAGTCGCGGAAGGCCGTGGACGCCACGGTGGCGCTCGCGCGCAGCGCGCTCCCTATCACGCGCGACCAGATGGACACCACCGATCCGATGTTGTTCAGCTGCGCGAACGGCACGCTCGACCTGCGGACCGGCGCGTCGGCGCTCGGACTACTGGCACCAAGTTCGCGAACGTGACCTGCGATCCAGCCGCGCGATGTCCGACGTTTGAATTGTTCCTGCAGCGCGTCTTACCCGACCCCGACGTGCGTGATTTCCTGCAACGGTTTTTCGGCTATGCGCTCACCGGCGACGTGCGCGAGGACTTGGTTGTTGTGCTGTGTGGCAATGGCCAGAACGGCAAGAGTACGCTGGTTGACGCCGTGATCGAAGTCATGGGCGACTACGGTAACGCCGTCCCGAGCACGCTGCTCGTCGCGGAAGGATCCGCCGAGCGCCATCCGACAGAGGTTGCTACGCTGCGAGGATTGCGCCTCGCTGCCACGTTTGAGACCGAGGGCGAGCATCGCCTGCGCGAAGCGCTGCTCAAGCAATTGACCGGCGGCGACCGGCTCACGGCGCGGGTCATGCGCGGCGATTTCTTCACGTTCGCGCCGACGCACAAGTTGATTCTCTCGACGAATCATCGCCCTCGCGTGCGTGGCACCGATACCGCCGTTTGGAGGCGCCTCCGCATGGTTCCGTTCGCCGTGGAGATTTCAGAGGCCGAGCAGGACAAAGACTTGGGCACCAAGCTTCGCGCCGAGCAGTCCGGGATCTTGCGATGGCTTGTCGAGGGGTGTTTAAAGTGGCAACGCAATGGGCTCGGCGCACCGCGTGCGGTGATTAGCGCGACAAACGAATATCGCTCAAGCGAAGATGCGGTGGCAATGTTCGTCGCCGAGGAATGCCTACCCGCGGCGGAGGTCATCGTGGAGTCCAAGCTGCTCTACGGGTGCTTTCGGCAGTGGTTCGAGAAGAGCTATCCTGGCGAGCGCGCGCCGAGCAAGACCGGGTTCGGTGCCGAGTTGCGGAGGCGTGGGTTGAGGTCGGGCAAGTCCGGCGCAAGGCGTTACTGGATTGGCCTCCAGCCGGCAGCATTCCAGCCCGCGGCCGTTGGCGAGGTGACATCGTGGGGAGAGCGGGAGCAGCTTCCGAACCTGGTGATCGACTGAGGACTTTGGGACACGTGGGACACGTTTTTGCGAAATTCCCCATGAGCAGAGCTGAGAAAAAACTCCGCGTAGTAATAGGGAAATTGCCGAAAACGTGTCCCACGTGTCCCAAGTTGCCTAATGACGCGCCACCGCAAACTGCCATTCGACGGCGCGTTGTTCGAAAAGGGCTAGAGGCGCGCGCTGCTCACGGCGGCGCGCAAGAGTCGGTGCCGACAACTCGACCGCCACTCGCCGATGGCAGCGTGCGAGCACCGCACCACCCGATCCGCCACCGCACCGTGCGCGCTGCCGTGGCTCTCGACCGGCGAGGACAAGACGGTATGATTCGCTAGCGAGGAGACCTGAGCCGTGATCTACCGTCCTGTGATCACCACGCGCGACGCCGCCACCGGCAGGGTGACTCGTCGCCGCTCCCGCATCTGGCGGGCCCGGTTCCGTGGGCCTGACCGCGCGGTGCATGACGTCTCGCTCGGTGTCCGGGATCGCGAGGTTGCCCTCGTGCGCGAGCGGGAGCTGCGGCGCCGGGCCGAACGGGAATCGGCAGGCCTCCATGATCCGTTCGAGGTGCATCGCCTGCGCCAGCTGGCCGATCACGTCGCAGACTTCCGCACCTACCTGCTCGCCAAGGGCGGGACCGCCCAGCATGCTGACCAGCAGGCACACCGGGTGACCGCCGCACTGATCGGTGGTTGCGGTGCGAAGCACATCGGCGATATCCAGGCCGGCAAGCTGCATACGTTCTTGCACGAGCGCCGGAAGTCCGGGCTGAGTCCCTCGACCAGCAACGCGATCCTGACCTGCGTGCAAGGGTTTCACGAGATGGCTCGTGCGCGATCGCCGCATCGGCGAGGACCCGCTCGTGCACGTCCAGAGGATCAACGCCGAGGCCGATGTGCGCCGCCGCCGCCGTGCCCTCGATGATGAGGAGCTGGCGCGCCTACTCCAGGCAGCGCGGACTGGTGATCCGTTCCGTGGGCTTTCCGGCGAGGACCGCGAGGTGCTGTACTTGGTGGCTGTGCTCACGGGGTTGCGCCGCGATGAGCTGGCGAGCCTGACCCGATCCTCGTTCGATCTCACCGCCACGCCGCCAGTGGTGATCGTCGCGGCCAAGGTGTCCAAGCACCGCCGCGAGGATACGGTTCCGCTGCATCCGGTGCTGGTTGAGCGGTTGAGCCAGTTCCTGGCGTCCAGGATGCCCTCGGCGCCGTGCTGGCCGGGCACTTGGTCCGAACGATCGTCCAGGATGATCGCGCTCGACTTGGAGGCCGCTGACGTTCCACGCGAGACCCCGGCTGGAGTGGTCGACTTCCACGCGCTGCGCCACACGTTCTGCACGATGCTGGCACGCGCTGGTGTGCACCCGAAGGATGCCATGACGCTGGCGCGGCATTCCACCGTGGAGCTGACCCTCGCGCGCTACTCGCACAGCAGGATCATCGACACGGCCGCCGCACTCTCGGCGCTCACCGTGCCCACGAAACCGGCGAGCGAATCGGCATCTGCGAGGAAGACCGGAACCGATGGCGATTCCGTTGCATCTCCTGTTGCACTCGCAAGCGTCTCTTGCAGTCCTATGCAGTCTGATTGTGCCGCTTCTGCGACGCGGGAAAACACACCAGCGGTCCGATCGCAACCATCGCGTGCGCCGCATCTTCCCACCGGCAAGCCGCCTCGCAAGCGGCATGGGAGTGCACAGGCCAGGCAGGACTTGAACCCGCAACCCTCGGATTTGGAATCCGATGCTCTAGCCAATTGAGCTACTGGCCTAGGAACTTGGGGCTGGCATTCTAGCGATCGGGTTGGACAAGGAAAGCGTTTCTTCGGCGTTTGCGCGCCGGTTCGAGCGGCGACCAGGCCCCCGACTGCTCACTCGATGGTGAACACGTCGACGGCGGGCTCGAGCTGTTCCCTGGCGATGGTCTGTGCGGTGCGCAGCACGTCGGCATCGTCGCTGAGCGCGAGCACGTAGAACTTCCACAGGTTGCGGTAGGCTTGCGTCTGATCCTGCAACCTCGGGAAGCGATCGGCGAAGGCGCTGAGGGGGCGGGGGTGTGGCTCGTTGGGCAACAGCACGGGGATGCCCGCCTCCTTGAGCTGCATGTGCCGGGCGGGGCAATACAGGATGATCTCGCTGGTCTGCTTGCTGCGCAGCGCGAGCTCGGCCGCCATGGCCTTCTCCTTCTCGATGCGGCGCGCGCGGCTGGCGGCCACGAAGTACTCCTTGATCAGCCGCTCCTGCAAGTCGCGATTGGCGTACAGCGGGAACACGGCGCAGCGCTTGGGCAGGCGGCGCGAGCGAAATGCGTCCAGGAACTGCTTGACGCGCTCGCGCACGAACGCGTCCGTGTAGTACACGCGGCCGAGGTACTCGAGCAGGGTGTCGTCGGTCTTGTCGTAGAAGTCCTCCTCCTTCACGGCGCCGCTGCCGATCGCGTATTCGGCGACCCGCGCCACCAGCGCGCCGGCGCAGATCTTGGCGTGGTGGTAGTACACGCGCTCGGAGAAGTAGTAGCGCGCGTCCAGCATGCGCAGGATCTCGCTCAGGATGTCCTCGCGCAGCAAGTGGTTCTTGGCGCAGTCGATGTACAGCGTGCCGGTCTCGCGCTCGATCTTGAAGTAGCTGATGAGGCGCGGGTCGTAGTAGAGGTTGAGGCCGGTGTAGTAGGCGTCGCGCTTCAGGTAGTCGAGGATGTCCGAGCAGATCGTGTCGGCGATGATCTGCACCCAGTAGCTCGGGATGCGCTGGCCCGCCGAGCGCGCGCACAGAACGGCGAGGATCTGGTCGCTCATGCCGAGCTCGCGCAGGCGGCGGCCAACCGTGGTCTCGGCGGACAGCATGCGCTCGAAGCGCTGCGGCAGGTCGTGGCGCTTGAACAGGCCGGTCTGATCCTCGATGTTGTGCCCGAACGGGATGTGGGTGATGTCGTGCAGCAGCGCGGCGATGCGGATGATGCGCGCTTCCTCGGGCGTGATGCCGATGCACACGGCCGGGTCGATCGAGGCGTTCAGGTTGATCGCGTCGATCATCTTCTGCGCCATGTGCAGGCTGCCGATCGAGTGCTCGAACCGCGTGTGATGGGCGCCCGGGAAGACGAGGTAGGTCGTGCCGAGCTGCCGGATGCCGCGCAGGCGCTGCATCTCGGGCGTGTCGAGGAGCGCGAGCTCCTCGCGGGTCAGGTACACGTCGCCGTGCACCGGATCTCGCAACACCGAGAAGCGCTTCCTGGGCATGCCTGTGCTCCCTGATCGCTGGGCGGCCGCGCATCATAACGAGGCTCGCAGCCGAAGGGGCGTCGGGGAAAATGCGCGCAAATCTTCGTGGGATGCGAGTTCCTTCCCGCGCGCCGGTGCGGGAATCGCCGCGGTGGCTGCCGCTGGTCAGGTTCGCGACGCGCGCGCCGCTGTGTGCTGCGCGCTCCTGTATCCAGCGGCGAGTCAGAGGCTTAGGCGCGCGCCCCGGGGCGCACGCGCGATTGCCGGCCTGCAACGGGTCGCCGGCGCGCCACGATTCTGTGGCAGCTCGCGCAGGTTCGCGAGCTGCGGCACTCGGCGTGCTCCCGAGCCCGCCCGATCGCTCCGCAGGTCGATACCGATGGTTCTCGTGGTGGAAAGGCCTGGCCATGCCGAATGCCGCCGTTCGTTTGCCACCCATGCTGCCATGTCCCGGTGCGCCGGGTCCGCGCCGGCACGGCCCGATCGAGCGGCCGGCGGGCGCGGCGATCCTGCAGCTGTTCGCCTGCGCCGATTTCGAGCGTGCCTGCCGCCGCGTCCTCGCGGCGCTGGGCGATCGAGCGCTGCCCCGGGATTGCTTCGCCGTGGCCGACGCCGAGGATGCGAGCCTGGACCGCGATGCGCTGTGCGCCAAGCTGCTCGAGCTGCTCGAGCGTCGGGTGCGCGATGCGATCAGCGACGAGAGCCGCGAGCGGTTCCGGCGCGACCTGTTCGAGCTGCGCGAGCGCGTGCTGGTTGCGCAGCAAGCATGGGTGCGCACCATCGCACGAGAGTACCGAAGATACAGCTTGCCGCTCTGCGACCTCACGCAAGAGGCGTCGATCGCGCTGATGCGCGCGATCGAGAAGTACGACTGGCGCCGCAACGTCAAGTTCCGCACCTACGCCGAGTACTGGATTCGCCAGGCGATCGAGCGCGAGCTGGCGCGCAGTCGATCGCTGGTGCGCATCCCGCTCTACGTGCAGCAGAAGGCACGGCGCCTGCGCCGGCGTGGCGTGCTCGAGGAGATGTCGATGCTCGGCGCGGCGAGCGCGCTCGGCCTGCCGGCGAGCGCGGTGCAGCCGGTCCTGCGCTTCGGCAACGCGCTGGTCTCGATCGACGAGGAGGCTGCGTCCGGGAGTCGGCTTGCCGACACGCTCGCGAGCGGAGCCGGGGTCGATGGGCCGGGTTGCGAGGAGAACGCGGCGCTGGCGCAGCGGCTGGCGGAAGCGCTGCGCCGCCTGCCGGCCCGCGAGGGCGAAGCGCTGCGGCGTCGATTCGGCTTGCTCGGCACCGAGCGTGAGACGCTCGCCCAGATCGGGGCGCGGCTCGGCGTGACGCCCGAGCGCGTGCGGCAGATCGTCACCCGCGCGCTGCTGCGCCTGCGCCAGGGCCCGGCTGCGTCGGCGCTGAGCGCCTTCCTCGACTAGCGCACGCGATTCCACGGCGTGGCATCGAGCGGCGGCGTGCGATCATCGAGACAAACCAGCCGGCCCCTTGGGGGAGCCGGCTGGAAGGGGCCCGATTGCTCGGACCCCTGGGAAGGAGGAGGAGGAAGATCCAGGTGCGGAGCAATGGGCCGCACGGTCCGTTGTACACACGCGGCGATCGAGCGTTACCTGGCAGTGCGAAACTGTTCTATTTTTGTTCGGTTGGGGGCGGAGTGCATGGCCCACGTGAGGCTGTTCTCGGACGACGAGGCGGACGCGCCGCTCAGGCGCGAGCTGGACGCGGCGCGCAAGCGCGCGGGCCGGGTCTGGAACATCGTCCGCGTGATGGGGCACAATCCCGCCGCGCTGCACGCGGCGATGGCTCTCTATAGCGTGGTGATGCACGGACCGTCACCGCTGTCGCGCGCGCAGCGCGAGATGATGGCCGTGGTCGTCTCGCAAGCGAACGATTGCTTCTACTGAGTGGCGGCACATCTGCACGACCTCCGTGCCGAGGTCGCCGATCCGGCGCTGGTGGCGGCGATCGGCCGCGACTTTCGCGGCGCACAAATCGACCCGGCGACCCGTGGCCTGCTCGAGTTCGCCGACAAGCTGACGCGCACCCCGAACCGCGTTGCCGCCGCGGACGTGAGCGCGCTCGCGCTGCTCGGCTTCTCGGATCGAGCCATCACCGACGCGGTGCAGGCGATCGCCTACTTCAACTACATCAACCGCGTGGCCGATGGCCTGGGCGTGGACGCCGAGGACTTCATGACGTGACCGCGCTGTTCCTTGTGACCGGTCTGGCCGGGATGCCGACCACCGTGGTGTCGTCGGCGACATCGTCCAGCACCACCGCGTTCGCGCCGATCCTGGCGCGATGGCCGATGCGCACCGGCCTGATCACCTTGGCACCGGGACCGAAGTAGACGTCATCGCCGATGCCGAGGCAGCCGTAGCCGACCACGACGCCATGCTGGAAGTAGCAGTTCTTGCCAATGCGACATGCCGGGATGTACACGCCGCACCACGTGTGCACGACCAGGCCGGGGCCGATCTGTGCGGAGGTGGGGATGTTCACGCCGGCGGCGACCTGCATCGCGTACTTGAGCGCGTAGTAAGCAAACAGCAGCGCATGGCGCACGATCGGCATGCGCAGCTGCGTCGCCCAGCGACCGAAGCGGTAGGTGAGCACGGCCTGGGTGCCGAGGTGGAAGAACGGCGCCACGATCAGGCGCACGCCGGTGAGGCCCTTGTGGTTGTAGATGCGGGCCTGCCGCAGGTCGCCGCGAATGTTCTCGAACATCGGCGTCATTGTGCGTTGCGCGGCCGGCGATGGCAATCGCACAGGCCGCGAGCCGTTCGGCGATCGTGCGGCGGGTCAGTTCGGCGCCGGGCCGAACACCAGCGCGTCCACGTTCGACACCCACCAGGTGCGTCGGATGCTCTGCTGCTCGGCGATGTCCACGGCGAGACCCTGCACGTAGAGGATGTGGCCGGTGAGCGGCTGCGGCACCGGGCCCGCGGTCCAGCTCAGACTGGCGCTCGAGGCTGGGTCGAGCGGGCCAACCAGGATCGGCATGAACGGCGGCAGCACGTCGAGGTGCGCGAGACCCAGGTTGTAGTTGCCGGGCATGGCCGAGATCAAGATCATCAGGTAGGCACCCGGGATGGCGCCGGTCACGTGGCAGGTCACGAGCGTGCCCTGGCTGATCGGCGTGTTGGGCTCGACCTCGAGCGTCATCAGATCGGGCGACTGACCGGCGCGTGCCCAGCTGATCAAGCCACCGAGGCACAGCGCTGCGAGCAGGGACGTCTTCATCGTCGTATTCCTCACATGCAAGGACTTTGCGGCCGGCCGGCCCCCTCCGGCGATTCCGGCGCGTAGCTTCCTTCGGAGCAACGTCCGCCCGGAGTGAAGGCCAATCTCGCCGGTCAGGCCACGTGACCCAAACGTGAGCGCCCGCGCTCGGTTTGCGGACGTGCGCGCGTGTGTATGATCGGACGGTCGCTTCCCATCGCCCCAACCTGGCGCTATACGACCTGGCTCCCTGAGCGAAGGCGAACACCCGATGCTGAATCCTTTCAAGAAGACTGACGGCGCCGCGACGGTGACCGAGGCACAGGTGCTGCAAGCGTTGCGTGCGGTCGAGGATCCGGATCTGCACCGCGACATCGTCAGCCTCGGCTTCGTCAAGAACCTGCGCATCGACGGCGGCGCGGTCGCCTTCGACATCGAGCTCACCACGCCCGCCTGTCCGGTCAAGGACCAGCTGCAGGCCGCCGCTCGCGCGCGCGTCGCCGCACTGCCGGGCGTCACGCAGGTCGTCGTCGACATGAAGGCGATGGTGCGCGCGCCCGAGGCGCCGGCCGGCCAGGTGCTCCAGAGCGTCAAGCACACCATCGCCGTGGGCAGCGGCAAGGGCGGCGTGGGCAAGTCCACGGTGGCGGTCAATCTCTCGCTCGCACTGTCGGCGGCCGGCGCTCGGGTGGGCCTGCTCGACGCCGACATCTATGGACCCAGCATCCCGACCATGTTCGCCATCGGCGGCCGGCCGCGCGTGACGCCGGAGCAGAAGATCCTGCCGCTCGAGAAATCCGGGTTGAAGCTGATGTCGATGGGCTTCGTCGCCGGCGAGGACACGCCGGTGATCATGCGCGGGCCGATGGTGGCGAACCTGATGAAGCAGTTCCTGTCGTTCGTCGAGTGGGGCGAGCTCGATTACCTGGTGATCGACCTGCCGCCCGGCACCGGCGACGTGCAGCTCACGCTCACGCAGACCGTGGCGCTGACCGGCGCGGTGATTGCCACGACGCCGCAGGAGGTGAGCCTGATCGACGCCCGCAAGGCGCTCAAGATGTTCGAGAAGGTGAGCGTGCCGGTGCTCGGCATCGTCGAGAACATGAGCTACTTCGAGTGCGGCCACTGCCACCAGCGCACCAACATCTTTCGCACCGGCGGCGGCCAGCGCACCGCACAGCAGCTGGGCGTGCCGTTCCTCGGCGGCGTGCCGATCGACCCCGGGCTGGTCGAGGCGAGCGATCTCGGACAGCCCTACTTCCTCGAGCACCCCGAGTCGCCGGCGGCGGTGGCATTCCGGCAGATCGCCGGCCAGGTGGCAGCGCAGCTCAGCATCCTGGCGATGCGCGAGCATGCCGGCCCGCAGAACCTCACCCTCGAGTGGAAGTGACGCGCGCCGCATGAGTCCGATGCCACAGCGGTTCGAGGTCCAGGCGCTGCGCCAGGTGGACGCCGATCACCTCGGCATTCGCTGGGCCGACGGCCACGAGAGCACCTATCCGGTGCTCTACCTGCGCGGGCGATGCGCGTGCGCCCAGTGCGTGGACGAGATGACCGGCCAGCGACGCATCGGCCCGTTCGAGGTCGTTGCCGACGTGAAACCGGTGCGCATTGCACCGGTTGGCCGTTATGCGCTCGGCATCCTGTGGAGTGATGGCCACGACTCGGGCATCTACACGTTCGAGCGATTGCGCGCGCTCTGCCCATGCGACGAGTGCCGCTTGCTGAACCTCTCCCCCGAGCGCTGAGCGCGCCGGCGCGCGGCTTTTCCCGGTCGGCACAGTTGCAGGCGCTTCGGCCCGGTGCACGCCGCGCCGAGTTTTTTTGTTGGCCGTGCCGGTGGCCGCGGCCGACCGGATCAGAGCGGACCGAAATGTGTGCGGATTTTGAGCCGGTGCAGACGTCTCAGTTCGGCGTACCACTCGATGCGGGCTGGGATGCCGAAGGAGATGAATGCAGGAGTGCGGCATGGAAGCTCTCGCGGTCGATGACGCCCGTCAGCCTTCGGCAAGCACGCGTTCGTTTCGCGCCTGGCCAGGCCCGCTCGGCGCTGGCTCCGGTCCATCGCGCTTGACGCTGGTCGGCGTGCTCGTGCTCACGCTGATGGGTTCTGGGATCCTCGGCCTCGGGATCGTGCGCTTGCGCGATTCCGGCAAGCGGGCGCGCGCCGCGGAAGTACTGCGCGCGCTGTCGAAGACCACCGAGGACATCCTGGCGCAAGTGCACTCCGACATCGGCAGCGCGCCGGTCTCCGGCGTCGAGGTGGCAGAGAAGAACGGCTTGCGATTCCCGGCCGACGAGGTGCCGTACCGCAACCTGACGTTGCGCTTGAATGCATCCGGTGCGAGCGCGCCGGCGCACCGCGTCCTGTATGCGTTCGTGTGCGTGGGCAACGAGGTCGGCGACGGCTACGACAACGATCGAGACGGGATCGTCGACGAGGGCTATCTCTTGCGCTGGGACGAGCTCAAGGGCCCGCGCATCATCGGCCGCAACCTGACCGACGTCACGTTCACGCGCCGCGGCACCACACTCGAGGTGGCCCTCAACGCCGCCACGCCACGGCCCGACGCGCCGCCCCTGATCCGCCGCAACAGCGCGCGCTTCGATCTCATGACCCCCTAGCCGAGACCACGAGCGGGGCGTTGCGCGACAAGGAGTTAGGCACCGGGTCCTGCACCGATCGGTGGTCGCGGGAGCGCGGGGCGGGTCGGCGCGGCAGCCTGGTCGCATCACGCCGCCGTCTAGGGAATCATACCTAGGTGCCGCTCGCGAGCCGACTTCGCACGGCACACCCGGGCCATGGCGTCGGTTGACGACCGCGAGCCCGCCAGTACAATGCGCCGTGGAAGAAGCGAGTCGGCCACCACAAGCTGCGCACCATTCAGAAGTTCTCACCCGGGGACCTATCAGCCAGCCAAACCCATTCTGGCGCACGCGCGCACTTTTCTTGCTGCGGCGCCGCCGAGGTCTCGTCGCGCGGGAGGCGAGCTGCCGCGAAACGTTGTCAGAGGAGCTGCCGGATGACTGCGGGACCAATGGCTCAGCAAGCGCCCGATGCCGGGACGTTGCCGGCGCGGCTGCGCGCCCTCGAGCGCCAGCTGCAGCAAGCTGGGCACACGCTCAAGCTGCTGCCGGCCGATGTGAATGCGGAGCTGTTCGATCGCTTGCTCGGTGGGTTCGCGCTCACCGGCGAGTTCGCGCTGGTGGAGGTGTTCTACGAGCTGGCCGCACCCCGTCTGATCGAGGCGCTGCGCGTCACGATCTTTGCCGAGAACCTCGCATTCGACCCGACCGAGCTGTTGCCCGATCTGCTGGCGCGGCTGCTGCGAGCGGCACCGGCGCTGGCGCAGACCGAGATGTTCGACGAGACCCTCGAGCAGCTCAGCAAGTCGGTGGTGCTGGAGGCGCAGAAGGCCGCGAGCCGCTCGCTGGTGCGCGAGCAGCGAGCGCACGAGATCCAGACTCCGGCCGAGCAGCATCCGATCTGGGAGCTGCCGGTGGGAGCCGCGCAGCTGCAGCAGGGTTTTGCGGCGCTGCAGGAGGGCTACCGGCGGTGCCTGGTGCTGCGCGAGCGCGATGGCCTCGCCTACTATGACATCGGCGATCAGGGCGGGCTCGACGCCAACGTGGCCACTCGAGTGCGCCGTGCCCGCGAGCGCCTCTACCAGCTCGCCGCGTATCTCGGGCGCGAGCGGCCTTCGCTCACCGCGCCACGCAACGACGAAAGACGCACGCTTGATCCGGCCCGCTAACGCCAAGGCCTGTGCGGGTCGGCTCGAGGACATCCACCGGCTGATCGACCGCCAGCTGAGCCCGCGCGTGCAAGCTGCCGTGCGCGATCACCTGCGGTCGTGCGCCGGCTGCGAGTCCTACCACCGTACCATGGAGCAGGTGGTGGCAGGCACGCGCGCTCTGCTCAAGAACAGCGCCGAGGTGCTGCCGCCCAAGTTCAACGCGATCCGCACCGCGGCGCTCAAGGAGCTGGAACGCCACCTGCGCAGCGATGCGTGCGGGCATCTCGTCGACATGGTTCGCGTGCTGCTGGTCGGTGACCACGCGCCGCCGATCCATCTCACGCTGCCAGCGAACGCGCTGCTCACTTCGGTGCGAAGGCTGCGCGATCTCGTGCAAGAGCGCAAGCAGTGGAACGAGTCACGTCGCTACATCCGCGGACCATGGAGCGCGCTCTCGGCGTTCGTGGAGCGCCAGCTGCACGGCGACGCCCGCGAGCCGCCCGAGCTCGACGACCTGGTGCGCATGGCGATCGAGTTCAGCCCCGAGGATGGCGCGGTGCGGCTTGCCGCTGCGGCGGTCGCACGCGTGCAGCAGGATGGGGCTGCGCTCGGCGCCCACCTCGAGGTGGCGGCGGTGGATTCGAATCCCAAGGTGCGGGCGCTCGCGCACGTGAACCTGGCATCGACGCTCGCCTACGCCGGCCAGTTCGAGGAGGCCTTGCGTCAGCTGCGCGTTGCGCAGGTGTATGACGATGGATCTCCGTGGCTGCCGTACGGGCACGCCCTGTTCAGCTTTGCCACCGGCGCGACACGCGAGCTGAAGAAGCACCTGCAGGCGCTCGCCGAGACGATCCAGCGCTCGCGCCGCGCCGACGAGCTGCGCAACGCATGCCATCGTTTCTTGCCGTCCGACGTCGGCTACCTGGCAGAGGCCCATGGACTCTCGGCGGTGGCCCAGGCACACTTCCGGCACATGGCAGTGCAAGTCCTGCCGCCCGCCAGCGAGGTGAAGGAGCCGCGACGCACGTGGCCGTGCCGCGGCACTCTCGCGCTGTTCGATCTCGGGTAGAGGCGCTCGCGTGGCGGCCGCGGGACGATTCCTGGGCCAGAACCATGAGTGGACGCGTCGAGCTGGACGGCGATCGCCTGAAGATCACCTTTCCCTATCGCGAGGACCTGGTTCAGGTCGTGCGCGGCTTCGAGGGAAGAGCGTGGGACAAGGAGCGGCGTGCGTGGTACGTGCCGCGCACGCTCGCGAGCCGGGTCGTCGAAGCGCTGCGCGGCCACCAGTTCCTGATCGATGACAACGTCGCTGCCCTGTGCGACGGCGCGCCGAGCGTTGCGGTGCGAACAGTGGCGCCGGAGCCGGCGGCGGAGCCGCAAGCGCTCACCATCTCGCAGCTCAACATGCAAGCGCGCGAGGCGCTCGTGCGTGCGTTTCCCGGCGCCGTCTGGGTGGTGGGCGAGATCGTCGGCTTCGATCGCAACCGCCACAAGCGCAACGTCTACTTCGAGCTGGCGGAGAAGGACGCTGCGGCCGAGCACCATCGCGCCACGGTGTCGGCGGTGCTGTTCGAGCAGGAAGCGCGGTTGCTCGAGGCGCGCTGGCTGGCGGCGCAGGTGCCGTTCACGTGGCGTGATGGGCTGGAGGTGCGCGTCCTGGTGCGGGTCGATCTCTGGGGTCCGAGCGGCAGCTACCAGGTGATCATCCAGGACGTCGATCCCGTGCACACCCTGGGCAGGCTCGCCATGGCACGCGAGGCCGTGCTCGCCGAGCTCGCCCGCCGCGGCATCCAGCGTCGCAACGCCGCGCTCGAGCTGCCGCCGGTGCCGCTGCGCGTCGGCCTGATCACCAGCCACGGCAGCGATGCGTACAACGATTTCGTCAACGAGCTGCAGCGCTCGGGCTTCACGTTCGAGATCACCGCACACGATTGCCTCATGCAAGGGCGCGACTTCAAGCGCTCGATGCTGCGCGCGCTCGCGTACTTCGCCGAGCGTGCCACCTGCTTCGACGTGCTGGCGATCGTGCGCGGCGGCGGCGCCCGCACCGACCTGGCCTGGTTCGATGATCTGGAGGTGGCGATCGCGGTGGCGCTGGCGCCGGTGAAGGTCATCTCCGGCATCGGCCACGGCGTCTCGGTGATCGATCTCATCACGCACTCCGAGAAGACGCCGACCGCGGCGGCGCAGCTCCTGGTGCGTTGCACGGCGCAAGCCGTCGAGCGCATCGAGCGATCGTGGCAGGAGATCGCGGCGCAGGCGAGCTCGCTCTTGATCGGGCAGCGCGAGCGCGTGACCCGCGCGGCCGCCGGCTTCGAGCACAGCGTGACCTCGGCGCTGGCGCGCGCCAGCGAATCGCTCGCCGGCCGCCGGCGCCGGCTCGTCGGCCTCTCCGGGCTGCGCTGCCGCCATGCGCGCCGCGCGACCGTCGAGCTCTTGACGCGGCTCGTGACCGGAGCCCGAGCGTGCGCGCGCGCGGCGCGGCGCGATCTCGCACGGTCGCTCGCGCGCCTGGCGCCCGACAAGCTCGAGCGCTCGTGCGAGCGTGCCGCCCTGCGGCTCGCCGAGCTCGATCGGCGGCGCCAGCTGCTCGATCCGGTGCGGCTCCTGGCGCGCGGCTACGCGATGGTGTTCCGGCGCGGCACCATCGTCACCAGGGCAGCGCAGGTCGAGCCCGGCGACGAGCTCGCCGTGCGGATGCAGGATGGCGAGCTGACGACGAGCGTGTTGGCGCGGACCGCGCAAGCGAAAGGACCAGCCGATGGCGGAGCAGAACCTCGGGTATAGCGCGGCGATCAAGGAGCTCGAGGCGATCCTCGAGTCGATCGAGAGCGAGGCCATCGACCTCGACCATCTTGCAGCCAAGGTGCAGCGCGCAGCGGATCTGATCCGGCTGTGTCGAGATCGGATCCGGGCCACCGAGCAGAAGGTGGTGAAGGTGGTGAAGGACCTCGAGGCCGAACAGGCAGCGCCGGATCTCGCGAGCGCAGGTGGTGATGAGCTGAGCGGCTAGGCCATGCCTTGCTCGCGCGCCAAGCCAAGGTAGAGATCGCGGCTCGGGCCGAGCCAGGCGAAGATCGACTGGCTCGAGTCACTGAATGGCGATTCCCACCGAGGCTGCCCGGAAGACATGATGGCCGCTACCGCGAACGCGCTCAGGGAATCGATCATCCCACCCATGAACACGCCGCCGAGCTTCCGGGCCGACGCGCGCTTCTTCCGCCCACCTACGACGGGTCTCTTGGCGGGCGAACGAGTGCTGGCCGATCTCGTGAGCGTCAGCTGCCGGCCCACACCCGCACGACGTAGCCGTCGTGAAACCGGAAGCTGATCTCCGAGTCCGGTGTCTCGCTGCGATAGAGGAAGTGCAAGCTTCCTTCGGGCGATACATAGGTCGCATCCGGCCAGCCATAGCGGTCGAGCACCTGCTCGTAGCTCCACAAGAGATGCGCGCGGGAGCGCTCGTTCTCGTCTTGTTGACGAAGCTCGTCCAATCGCGCCAGATCCTTGTCCTTCCTCTGCAGCTTTCTCGAGAGCGCGCGGTCCGCTGCGGTGTTCTCGATCAGCTGCAAGGCGGTGCTCTCGAGCGGTGGCAGCGGTGCCGCCGAGGAATCGCTCGATGCGCAACTGGCGCGTTCCGGCTGCGCCGCGATCTCGGTGCGCACGGTGGAGCCAGCCGCGAGCGCTCGTCGCAAGCTCTCGATCTCGTCGGCGAGCCGGCGGAGGTTGCTCGACACCTCGTTCGAGGAGAGCGGCTCGGTGTTGTTCTGGTCATGGCTCTCGGACAGCATCGACGCGCCGCACATTGCACCGCCAAGAGCGGCGATGCTGACGAGGGGCAGGACAAGGAAGGCGAGCATCTTGGCAGTCATGGTCCACATCCCTTCTGAACGAGTTTGTTCGGCATCAGAACCGCGACACGACTACGACCACGGAAAAAGAACGCCCCGGAAGCACACCGGGGCGTTCGCGGCCGGTTCAGCGTCAGCGTCCGCTCACTGGGGCGCCGAAAAGGTCTCCCGTTTCGGCGATCTCGGGATCGACGCCGGGAGAGTCCTGCGTCCAGAGCTGACTCCCCGCCGTGCTGAGCCCTTGCGTGACGTTCCCGTACAGCACGTGCACGAGTCCGGTGTCGACGAGCCCGGAATCTTCCCTCGGAACGGCAATGACGAGGTCCTGCAGCAGGTCCTTGCCGTACTGGCCCGCAATCATGACGCTGCCGAATCCATCTTCCAGCTCGGCCACGTCTCCGAGCCCGCCGAACCCCTGCGCGAGAAGCTGCGGCTGGGTGAGGTTGAACCGGGACGTGCCAGTCCCGTAGATCACGATCACTGCGCCGCCACGCACGCCGGTCGTACTTCCCGAGCGGGCGCCAGGTGCGCCGATCGCCAGGTCGAAGCCGCCGTTCGGAAACGACCGGCCGAAATCGCCGAGCACCAGAGCCGCGCCGAAACGATCGTCCGGCGTTGGTGCGGCGAATCCGGCGACGATGTTCTGGCTGATCACAGTGCTCTCGGCAGGTGAGAGCGTGATCGGTGGGAGCACGGTGACCGAGCCCGATGCCTGCGGCGAATCGTTGTCTCGGGGACAACCGATGGCCAGCCCGGACCTACCACCCGGCATGGCTGCGAGCGAGAAGCCAAACTGATCATCGCCACCCTGCGAGCCCTGCAGGCCGTTCTCGCCCTGCGCGAAGATTCGGCTGGCCGTGCCGTCGAGGCCGATGCCAGGCAGGCCGTAGGTCACGTGCACGATTCCGTACCCCAGTGACCCCGGGAAAGACCGTCCCTGGATGAACTGGCCGGGCGTATTGCCCTCGCTCGGGACGCCAATTGCCAGGTCCGCCGCTCCATCCCCGTTGAAGTCAGAGGTGGCGAGCGACGCGCCAAATCCGTCGGCCTTTTCCGGCTGCTCGCCAATGCCGCGGCCCTGCGACAACACCTGGGCGGTAGGATTCAGGCCGGTGGCGGTGCCGTAGAACACGTGCACGGTCCCGGCAGCGAAGAAGCCATTCACCGAATCCCTGGGAACGCCCACTGCCAAGTCATCCCTGCCGTCGCGGCTGAAGTCGCCCGCGGCCATCACCTGGCCGAAGCAAATGCCGGCGACCCTGGTGGCACTTCGGTGCGTCTGCGGGGCGCGCGCGGTGGCCGAGAGCCCCTGCGCGGTGCCGAAGATGATCGTCACCATGCCCATGTCCTGGTAGGCGATCTTGTCGAGAGTCAGATCCTCGAATGGGGAACCGATCGCCAGGTCGTCGTATCCATCGCCGTCGAAATCGCCGCTCGTCACCGACGCGCCGAACTGGTCATCGTACTCGGCGGCGCCCGGGACACCCGGGCTCTCCTGAGTGAAGGTCTGGTCGGGGACTTGGTTGACGTTGAGGCCGTTGCTGCCGCCGTAGATCACGTTCACCGCTCCGGCGCGGAACACGGCGCCGGACGCGGTGCTCACGGTCTCACCCGGGGCCCCGATCGCCAGGTCATCGAAGCCGTCGCCGTTGAAATCGCCCGCCCGCGCGCGCGCGGGGCCGATGGCAGCCGCAATGGTGAGTACCGCTCCCAATCTGAAAGAATACCGGTCCATGGTCTTCTCCTGTCATCTCAGTTCATCATCATTCGGTGCCCTGCGATCCGCACGGACCGCGCACGAGCGCCATGACATCGAGAACAGTCAGAGCGCGATCCTCCAACCGCGCCCTGCCCGCGAAGCAGGGTACTGGACAACACGAGCGCGAGCACTTCTCGCGCTCGGCGGTGGAACCCGCCGGATGTGCGCCAGATCTTGGGCTGGCTGTTCAGCGGTCATGCAGGTCGAAGGAGGTGAACCGCTGCTGGATGGGAACGGCCGCGCACGGTGGTTCGAGGTGCAGCCGGGAATCTCGGGGACGGGTTCCTGCGGACTCTCGCCACGGGCTCGGCTCCAGGCGCTATGACTCCCCGACGAGCACCCACGCGGCCCAGTCCTTCACGTGGTGCTTGCGCCGTCCGAGCTCGTCCTTCAAAAGCCGCATCTTGTCTTGCGCCTCGATGAGCGCCTGGTGCTTGGGCTTCCCCTGCACCCACCAGCGCCGATAGAAATCGCTCATCAGCTCGCGCGTGGCTTGGTCGGGGACCTTCCACAAGGAAGTCACGCTCGCTCGCGCGCCGCCGGCGTAGACCGCCTGCTGCAAGGACGCGATGCCTTGCCCGGCGCGCCGCTCGCCGACATTGGTGTCGCAGGCCGAGAGCACCACGAGCTCGACCCCGCGCAGATCGAGCTTGGAGATCTCGTCTGCCGTTATCACGCCGGGGATGAAGCCATGGCGATCAGGCTCGACGTTGGCGCCGGCCAGAGCGAGCCCGCACAGCTCCATCGGCGCGAAGCCGCGCACTTGCTCGCTGAGCGAGGTGAACGCGCCAAACGTGAGTCGCGCGTCGATCGGCCGATCGTCCTTCATCGACGCGACCGACTCGGGCGCGAAGTAGCCGTGCGTCGCGAGATGCAGGAAGCGAGCCCGCGGCGCGAGCTGCACGAGCGACTCGCGCGACGCTTCTCTCCCGAGCCGCAAGGTGGCCTGAGCGCTCTCGAAGGACTTCCCGAACAACGCCGCGACGTCGGTCACCTCGCCCTTGGTTTCCTCGAGCGGCCGGAACCCGAGCGCCCACGGACCGGACCGCACCAGGTCGCGCGTGGTACCGCGGTGGACTGCAGCGGACGGCGTCGCTTGAGCAACCGTGTCCACTGCGCCCCGGTCGTACTCGATGCCACCGAGTGCGACCAGCGACGGCGCATTGAGCGGGAACTCCTTCGCGACCGTGATCTCTTTCAAGGACGCACGCACCTCGATGTCGTAGCGCGCGGCCACGACGTCCTCTCCGAGCGGCATGGCCCCGAGCGGGACCAGGTGCAGCACATCATCGAGCGCGATGATCAAGCGCTTTGCATCGCCCACATGCGCCAGCACCGGATCGAGCACCAGCGCCCGCAATCGCTCGCCCGCGCGTCGTTCGCGCTGGTCCTGGTCCTCTGCTTCGATCGCGGTCGCGCCGCGCTCGACAGCAGCGCCGATCGCGTCGCGGTAGTGTGCCACCGCATCCTCGATCGCACGCGCGGGCCCCAGCTCGACGCGTGTGAGCGAGCCATCGGGCTTGACCACGAATGCCAAGTAGCTCGCCACCGGC
The DNA here is from genome assembly GCA_046349655.1 of Planctomycetota bacterium. GTDB lineage: Bacteria > Planctomycetota > B15-G4 > B15-G4 > JAXMBY01 > JAXMBY01. The sequence goes on along the minus strand of JAXMBY010000013.1, from coordinate 57,860 downwards.
GATGCGATCTCGTGCGTCTGGGGATCGATCTTCTCGAGTTCATAGCGCCAGTAGCCCACCGCCACTTGACCAGGCTCGAGCGCGGCGGCGATGCCGTGGCGATCGGAGCGGAACGCCATGCCTTGCTCGCGCGCCAAGCCAAGGTAGAGATCGGAGAGCTCGCGCTCGAGGCGATCCTGTTCGTGGATGTGCGCGAAGAAGCTCTTCGGATCCTGGCTTGCTTTGCCCTCGTCGAAGATCCCTTGGCGGGTCGCGACCGCTCCGCGCGCCAGGCGCTCTTCGAGATCTCGAGCGCGTTCGCTGATGCTCTCGGGCACGACTAGGCTCCTGAACAGCCGCTCGCGTGCCGCCGCCGCCGAACGCACCGTCTCGATCGCTTGAAACGAGAGATCGCGCAGAGTCTCGTCTCGATCGATCAAGTCTGCCGACAACACCCAGCCCAGCGAACGTGCTTGCTTCACCGCGAACGCCTCGAGCTCGCGGCCAGAGCGATTCACGCCCGGACGCTCGAGCGCGCCGACCATCGCTCGCACCAGAGCGTGGCTCTCCTTGCCTATCGGCTCGCCTTGGCGCGCTCTCGTGCGAGCGACGTTTTTTCGCACCACCTGCAGATCGGTGTGGTCGTCCGGCAGCGTGCGCGAGTAGACCTCCAGGACCTTCTCTTCGAGCGCGCGGGCGCTGCGGAGGTCGCCGAGTTCACGCATCGTGGTGGCCAGGCTCAGACGCGCTCTTTGCAGATCAGGGTGGTCGGCGCTCAGCGAGCGCGAGAAGACGTCCAGCACCTTTTCCTCGAGCGCGCGGGCACCGTGCAGGTCGCCGAAGTCATGCATCGTCGCGGCCAGGTTGCCTCGCACCTTCTGCAGATCGGGGTGGTCGTCCGGCAGCGTGCGCGAGCGGACCTCCAGCACCTTCTCAAAGAGCGTGCGGGCGCCGTGCAGGTCGCCGAGGTCCTTCATCGTCACGGCCAGGTTCTGCCGCGCTGCCTGCAGATCGCGGTGGTCGTCCGGCAGCGTGCGAGAGCGGACCTCCAGCACTCTTTCAAGAAGTGTGTGGGCGCCGTGCAGGTCGCCGAGGTTTCTCATGCTGATGGCCAGGCTCGCCCGCGCACTCTGCAGATTGGGATGGTCGTCTGGCAGCGTGCGCGAGTAGACCTCCAGCACCATCTCCTCGAGCGCCCGGGCGCCGTGCAGGTCGCCGAGGTCTCTCATGCTGATGGCCAGGTTCGCCCGCGCACTCTGCAGGTCGGGGTGGTCATCTGGCAGGGTGCGCGAGAAGACCTCCAGCACCTTCTCCAAGAGCGCGCGGGCGCCGTGCAGGTCGCCGAGGTCATGCATCGGCACGGCCAGGTTTCCTCGCGCCCTCTGCAGGTCGGGGTGGTCGTCCGGCAGCGTGCTCTCGCGAAAAGGGCGCGTTTCGCCCCAAGCGTCCCGCGCCACGGGCAAGTCACTCAACTGGCTGTACGCTTCGGAGCCCATATCCCAGAGCACATTGGCGATCCGGGTGCTCGACTCGTGCCCCTCGATCTCGCGCAGTCTCGCGACCGCGTCTCGCAAACGGCTGCGGGCCTCGTCCAGCTGCCCCGCTTTCCGCAAGCGCGTCACGTCGGCGAGCGCGAGCTGTCCTTCCTTGGCCGCGGCACGGGTCGCATCGGTCTCCTTTCCCTCGAACAGCTTGAAGCGCACTTTCACTGGTGCGCGGCCCTTCACCGCCACACGGATGACGAACGCTTCGCCGCCTTGCACCTCGCGCTGCAAGAACGCGTGCTTGACCCCGCCCGAGTCATCGTCTTCGGCGATGCGTTCACCGTCGATGGTCTCCAGGCGCAGGAAAGGATCGACTCCCGGCTCTGCCATCACCGACAGATAGAGCGTGCCTTCGAAGTGGGCCTCGTAGCCGATCTCGCGCGAGAGGCCGACGCTGTCGAGGATCGGTGAGTCTGCATCGAGCTCGATCACGCACACGTGATTCTCGAACTCGAGGTCGTCGTCCAGCACCTGAGCTCGTGCGAGCGGCGGGAAACAAAGCAGGCAGAGGACGGCAGCTCTCCGGGCCATGGCGATCAGGATGCCGTCTCCCGGCACGGATGGCAATCGTGCTGCTGGTCAGCCCGCCAAGACCACTTCGAGCGTGGGGCGCGAACGCGCCGGCATCCACACGGCGGCTAGCGATCGGCCCACGCCAGCCAGCGGCCCCAGTCCTCGCCGAGCTTCTGCCCGCTCAGCTCCTCGAGCAGCTTCACCAGGACGACCCGGGGCTGCTCGTCGCCGCTGGTGCGTGCCGGCGAGAGCTTGCTCGCCAGCGAGATCAGGAAACGACCCGCCTCGCGCTCGAGCCCGAGCGCCCTTGCGACCTTGCACAGGTACAGCGCCCGCTCGCGGTTGCTCGCGCTCAGCTGCGGCGCGGCGGTGACGCTCAAGCTCTCGACGCTGGTGATCGGGAAGACCGCGCCGGCCGCGTCGATGCCGAGCAGGCGCGAGCCGAGGTAGTTGCGGTAGAAGCGCAGGAACGTCTGCCTGAGGGGTGGATGCTGCTCGCCGGGCACAGCGAGCCCGATCTGGTCGGCGGACGGCTTGGTGCCCACGGCCGCGCGCACGACGTCGATGATGGTGTTGAAGCGATCGGGATCATCGATCAACGGCGCTTGCAGCACACCCGCGAGCGCGAGGCGCGCCATCTCCGGCGCCGAGGTGGTGAGGTCGACGGTCGACAGCGCGACCAGCGCCTGCGGCACGAGCCTGGCATTGAGCGTTCCGCTCGCGGCCTCGAGCAACAGCATGTGGAAACGGGCATCCTGCGCTTGCGCGAGCAGCGCGAGCGACAGCCGCATGGTCTCCGGCGAGCGGTCGGGATCGATGGTCGCCAGATACTCGCGCAGGTCCTTCAAGAACGCGGCCGCATCGAGCGCAGCGAACAGCTGGGCGAGACCGATCGTCTGCATGATGTCCGCCGGCAAGCCGAGCAGCCGGCGCGCCTGCGCGAGCATGGCTGCCTGGTCCGCCAGCCGCAGCTCGCGCACCAGATCGTCGGCGATCTGTTGGCGCGTGGGCAGGTCGGCACGCATCGCCTCGAGCGATTGCTTGACCTCGGCAACCATGGTCGTGGCCACGCTCCGCGCGGTCGCGGCCGCCTGCGCGAGCAGGTCCTGCTCCTCGGGTATCTTCAGCTGATCGATGCGACCCTGCACCGCCGCGAGCTGTTCGTGCCAGCGGTCGATCCGTGCGCGCAGCTGGTCGAGGGCGGCGTCCTCGAGCCGACCCTCGAGCGCCGCAGTGCGGTCGTTCAGCGCGCGCAGGTCGCGACCAACCGTGCTCTCGCGCTGCTGGCTCGCGTCACGCTGCGCGCGTTCGCGCTCGAGGATGGGCGCGGTCGCGCTGCTCGTCTCGCCACGCACGAGCTCGCGCATGGCCTCGACGGACGACTGCCGGGCGATGTCCGCGAGGTGCTGCTCCAGCTCCGCGACCCGTCGCTCGAGCTGGTTCTCGCGACGCACCGCCAGCGCGCCGCCGGCGATCCCGGCGCACAGCAACGCTGCGAACGTCACGCGTGAAGAGACTGCCGACATCGCGGCCATCGTGCTACCCTGATCGAGTGCGCTCGCCGGTCATCGCTCCCGAACCGCACGGAAGGGACGGCGACCCGGGCGACAGTGTACTCGAAACCAGCCTCATCGTGGCGGGGGTGCGATCGCGATGGACGTGAGCCAACGGGTGGTGCTGGTCACCGGCGGCGCGCGGCGTGTCGGCAAGGCCATTGCGCTCGAGCTGGCGCGCGCGGGGGCGCGGGTGGTGGTGCACCACAAGGACTCGGGCGCCGATGCCGCTGCGACCGTGCGCGAGATCCAGGCGCTCGGCCAGCAGGCCGTGGCGCTCCGCGCCGATCTGAAGCAGGTGAGCGAGATCGAGCGGCTGGCGAGCCAGGTCATCGGCGAGATGGGCGCGTTGCACGTGCTGGTGAACTCGGCGTCGGCGTTCTTCGAGACGCGGTTTGGCGCGACGCCCGAGGTGCAGTGGGACGAGCTGCTCGACACGAACCTGAAGGGGCCGTTCTTCCTCGCGCAGCTCGCGGCGGCGAGGATGGCGTCGGCAGGCGAAGGCGCGATCGTCAACATCACCGACGTGAGCGCCGAGCAGGTCTGGACTCGGTATCTGCCGTACTGCATCTCGAAGGCCGGGCTGGTGGCGATGACCAGGGGGCTCGCGAAGCTGCTGGCGCCGCGCATCCGCGTGAATGCGGTCGCACCCGGTCCGGTCTTGCTGCCCGAGCACTTCAGCGACGCGCAACGGGAGCGTGCAGTCCGCACCACGCTGCTGGGTCGGACAGGCACGCCCGAGGATGTGGCCAGGGCGGTGCGCTACTTGATCGAAGCGCCGTACGTGACCGGCGTCATCTTGCCGGTGGATGGCGGCCGCCACCTGCGCGGCGAGGTATCCGGATGAGCTCAGTCTCGCGGCGCCAGCTCGGCGCGGATCGTGCGCGTCTTGCCGGCTGGCAGCTCGAGGCCGCGGCGCGCCGGTGCGAAGCCGGCATGGGTGATGCTGATGCGGTAGTAGCCGGGCTCGAGCTCGCCCACGGCGAACTGGCCGCGCGGGTCGGAGCTCAACCGGGCGGCGGTGCGGCCATGCGTCTCGAGACAGATCTGCGCGCCGGAGATCGGGTCGAGCCGGCGCGCCTCGACCACGCTGCCGTTGAGGGCGGCCGGCAGGTCGGGCTGCACCTCGAGCAGTGCCGCGGTCCCGCCGATCAGGATCGCGAGCGAGCTCAGGAAGCTCACCGGAAACACATCGAAGCCGCGCATCGAGCCACCTCCCTGCAGCGGTGCCAGTATGATCGCGCGACACGCCCTATTCAGCCACAATCTCCCCGGGCACGACGGCCCCGGCTTGAGACACGGTTGCCCGGCGCAACCGCCTGCGCCGGCACCGGTAAGGAGGGCCCGTGATCGCGATCCGCATCCAGTCCCTGACGAAATCCTATGGCGAGCGCCTTGCGCTGTGCGGCATCGACCTCGAGGTGCCCAAGGGACAGGTGCTGGGCTACATCGGCCCCAACGGCGCCGGCAAGAGCACCACCGTGCGCATCCTGACCGGTGCCTTGCTCCCCAGTCAGGGGACGGTCGAGGTGGCGGGATTCGATGTCGTGAAGCAGCCGCTCGAGGTGAAGCGACGCATCGGCTACGTGCCCGAGGTCGCGGCACTCTACGAGTCGCTGTCGCCCGCCGAGTACCTCGCCTTCGTGGCTGGTGTGCACGGCCTCGACGAGGCGACGGCAGCGTGCCGCATCGCCGCATTGCTCGAGGTGCTGGGCCTGACCGAGCGGCTCGACACGCCGATGAGCGGCTTCTCGAAGGGCATGCGCCAGCGGGTGGCGATTGCCGCGGCATTGATCCACGACCCCGAGGTCGTGATCCTGGACGAGCCGCTCAGCGGGCTCGACGCGCACGCGGCGATCCTGTTGAAGGAGATCGTGCTGCGCCTGTCGCGGACCGGGCGGACCATCTTCTACTGCTCGCATCAGCTGGACGTGGTCGAGCGCGTCTGCCATCGCGTCGTGATCCTGAATCGCGGTAGGATCGAGGCCGATGGAGAACCCGAGGAGCTGATCCGTCGCTCGCGTGAGAGCAGCCTCGAGGCGGTGTTCCGCGAGCTGACGTCACAAGCAGACTTTGCCGAGCTGGCGGCGCGGTTCGTGGCGGCGCTGTCGCTCGCCGGCGAACGGCGGCTCGCGAGCGGCGCGCCGCTCACCAACGAAGGGAAGGGGTCATGATGGGTCTGGCTTTGGCCGTGCTGATGGTTGGCGTGATCGGGCTGCAGGGCGAGCCTTCGCCGCCGACGAGCAATCCCGATCTGATCCTGCCGGGTCGCGTGCTGTCCGACGGAACGCAGGGCAATCCCGACGACGTGGTGTTCAAGGTGAACGGCCTGCCGGTGACCCGGGGGGAATGGGCCGAGCTGGTGAACTTCCGGCGCAAGCTGTTCATGCCGAAGCGAACCGCGAAGGAAGACGAGCAGAAGCCGCAGCGGCCGATCGTCGACATCCTGGTCTCGTCGGTGCACGACGTGGCGCGGTTGAAGGCCGTGATCGCTCACTTCGCCGACCGCGCGAAGGAGCTGCAGCCCAGGCTCGACGAGATCAAGAGCAAGATCGCCGAGCTCGAGCAGCGAGCGGGCGATGACCGGAAGGCATTGCTCGAGGGATTCGGCGAGCTGTGCAATCAATACAGCGATGATCCGACGTTGCGTGCGTTCGGCCGCGACGGTCGGGTGACCAACGTGGTGCATGGCCAGACGCTCTATCCGTTCGATCTCTGCGTGTTCGAGCGGTTCCAGCCCGGCAAGATCTCGCCGCCGGTGGCGACGCTGTACGGCTACGAGATCTTCCTGGTCGAAGAGGTGCGCAAGGGTGCCTCGCCGCTGTTCGACACGGGCTCGACGCGCCGTCTCTTGCTGCAATGGGATCCGACCGATCACAAGGTGGCAAAGCGGGGCGACGCCCTGCTGAGCCGTGCCAAGGTGGAGATCGTCGACCCGGCGTTCAAGCAGATCGTGCCGCCCGGGTGGCTGCTCGGGCCAGGCGAGAAGCCGTTCGACTTCAAGCTGGCGGTGCCTGCGAGCGGCGCCGATCCCGCATCCAAGGCCGCCAAGGACAAGCAAGGCGGCGAGGACAAGGGCGGCGGCCAGGCCGGTGGCAAGCAGCAGCGCTGACGAGCCGCCTGTGCCGCGAGCGCGACGACCCAGGGCATTCGTTCTGCTGTACGAGTATGGTGTCCTGTTCGATGTCCTCGGCTACTCGCGTAGCGCGGGACCGGACGCGCCACCGATGCGAGCGGCGGCATCTATCTCGGTGCCATCACCGGCCTGTCGTTCGCCACGCTGCTGGCGCTCCTGTTCGTCAAGATCACCGATCGGTTCTCGTTTGCGCTGCTGCTCGGATCGCTGTCGTCGGTATTCGTCGCGATCCGCGCAGCCTCCGAGCTGCTGCCGTTCCTCACGCCCTCGGATCAAGCGATCGTCGGTCATCTGCCGGTCGCGCGAGGCACGCGCTACGCCGCGCGGCTGGCGGTGCTCGCCACCTTGATCCTGATCCAGTTCGCGAACTGGAACCTGCCGCCGGCAATCGTCGCCGGCTTCGCCTTCGGCGGCGTGCGCGTCGCGCTCGTCTACCTGATCGTGGCGCTCGCGCTCGCGCTCGCGACCGCAGCCAGCGTGCTGCTGCTCAACCTGCTCGCGATCCGCTGGTTCGGCTGGCACCGTGTGCAGAGCTCGCTCGTGTACCTGCAGGTGATCTCCACTGCCCTGGTGATGGTCGCGGTGCTCGGCATGCCGAAGCTGATCGGTGAGGGCCAGGGCGCCGTGGTGGAGGCGTTGCGCCCGCTCGGGCTGTGGTGGCCGCCAGCCGGGTACGCGCATCTCTTCTGCGCCGGCTCGGGAAGCGAGTTCGTCGCGCGCGGCGCCTGGCTGGCGAGCGCTGCCACCCTGCTCGCAGTGGCAGCGCTGCTGCTCGCCGGACGCACGTTCGAGCCGGCGCTTGCCGCCGCGCCGGCACGGGCGCCGGCGCGGCGCATCATCGATCGCCTGATCGGCTGCCTCGCACTCCGGATCGCGACGCCCGTCGAGCGACCGTTCTTCTTGTTCGCCGCGCTCAACTTCCGGCGCGACTTCGGTTTTCGGCTGCGCGCCTATCCGTTGCTCGTCTACCCGATCGCGATCCTGGCCTTCGCCGGCGCGAACACCGCGGATCATTACTACGTGATCATGCTGCAGGTGGTCGCGCTCTACATGATGCTGATCGTGGCGTTCGTTCCGTACACGGATCACCCCGCCGCCGCGTGGCTGCTCAAGACGCTGCCGATCGCATCGCGATCGCGCGCGCTGCTCGGCGTCGAGAAGGCATTCGTGTGGACCTTCCTGGCACCGACCTACGCGCTGATCGCCGCCGCGCTCGCGTGCGTGTGGCGGCCGTGGCTGGCGGTCACGCAGACCGCGCTCGCCGGGATCGTCGCGACGATGTTCGTCGCCCTGGCGTTCAAGCAGCAGCGTGGGTTGCCGTTCACCGAGGAGTTTCGCGGCCAGCTCGGATCGGAGTCATCCGCGAGCGCGCTCATGGGCTTCACGCTGGTGCTCGGCGTTCTCGGTTTCCTGCAGTATGCCTGGGGCCTCACCGCCATCGGCTACCTGGCCTTCGTGAGCGGGGCGCTGCTCGTGGTGCGGCTGCTGCGACGACCGGCACCCGCTGCCGTGTCCGCGGAGCCATCCTCGTCATGAGACCTCGCCCCGGATTGCAGGCCTGGCTCGAGGGCCGGCGGCGCGTGCGCCGCGAGCTGCGCTCGCTGCTCACGATGTACGTCCTGTTTCTACTGATCGTGGCGCTGATCGCCAGCCGGTGCGCGCGATGAACACCCGGGCGCTGGTGCCGACCGCGATTGCGATCGCGCTGTGCGTTGGCGGCGAGGCGGTCGCGCTCGGCCCGGCACCATCGCTCACCGCGCTCGCGCTCGGCCTGGTGCTGGCGCTGGTGCTGCTGCCGCTGTTTCTCCCGGCGGTGCTGCTGCGGCGGCGCGACTACCATTCGATCGTGCGCGTGGCGCGCATCCTCGAGATCGCGCCGGTGCTGCTCTATGCGATCACCATTGCCGGGCTCGGCTGGATCGAGCTGATCGATCGGCTCGGCCTCGGCGACTGGCCGGTGGTCTGGGTGCTCGTCCGTCTGCTGCCGTACGCGCTGACCCGTGCCACCGCCGAGATGGCGCGCAAGCGCGTGCTGGCACACCTGCAGGCCGACACCGCGTCCGCGCTCGCATGGGCGGCAATCCGGTTGCGCCAGGAGAGCCTCCTGTTCGCGCCGCTCGTGCTGCTGTGCGCGATCGAGGGGCTGATCGGCGCCGGCCCGCTCCGACCGTACCGGGACCTGGTCTCGGCGCTGCACTGGGCGGCGCTGTTCGCCAATGTCACGCTGCTCATGATCCTGTTCCCGGTGCTGTTGCGATGGGCATTCTGCCTGGCGTCGCTGCCGCCTTGCCGCGAGCGCGCGTGGATCGAGCAGTACTTCGCCGCGAACCGATTCCACGTGCGCGACATCGTCTTGTCGCCAGGCGGTTCGCGCTCCTACTACGCCGCCCTGATCGGCATCTTGCCGGCGACGCGCTACCTCGTCATCAGCCGGGCGTTGCTCGAGCTGCTGTCGCCGGCGGAGCTCGAGGCCGTGGTCGCGCACGAGATGGGGCACGGCGTGAGGCAGCATGCAGGGCAGGCGGTGCGCGTGGCCGGCACGCTGATGGTGCTCATCTATCTGTCCTACGTGCTGGTGGTCGAGCACCGCCATCCGCTGCAGGACCTGGGCGATGCAGGGTTCGATCTGCCGGCGCTGCTGGTCGTGGCGGCGGCGATCCTGCCGGCGGCGGCGATGATGCGCACGCTGCTCAGGCACTTCGAGCTGGAAGCGGATCTGTTCGCCGCCACCCGGACCGGACGCATCGACGGGCTGGTGTGCTCGCTCGACAAGATGGCGAGCGCCATCGGCATGCGCCGCGATCACGCCGGGTTTCGCCATCCCAGCATCGCCGCGCGCCAGCGCTTCCTCGAGGACGTGTTCCTGGGTGGTGCGGCGCGCAACCGCGAGCGCTTCTGCGCGCGGTTGCGCCGCACGCGCATCGTCACTGTGCTGGTGTTGGTCGCGGCGCTGCTCGTGCTCGCGCGGCAGGTGGCGGCGGAATCCGCGCTGGGCTGCGCCGTGGTGGCGGCAGAGCGCGATCGCCTGCCAGAGGCGCGCCGATTCCTCGAGCTGTCGCTGCGCATCAAGCGCAGCAGCTTTCCGGCCTGGCTGGCGTTGCTCGAGCTGGATCTGCAGTCCGGGGCTGCCGGCGCACGCTCGACCCTGGATGCCATGCTGCGATTGGTGCCCGCCGACGCGAGCGCCCGCGGCGAGATCGCGCGCGCGATCGACGACCTGCGGGCCGAGCGGCTCGCCGGCGGCGACCTCACTCTTGCCGACGAGCTGCGCGCTGCCGTGCTCGCGCTGAGCGGGCCAGAATTGCGTTGAAAGGAGGGTGTGCGAGAGCCAAAATGTGCGCGCTTAAGTGCTTGTCATGAAAAGTCTTGTCCATGGCGATGGGGCCGGCAGCTGCGGCCGCTGCCAGGTGCTCCAGGTGGTCGCTTTCCAGGGTGGCTCGTTTCTGCGCCGCTAGCGCACGGAGAGTCTGATGACCGACGCGGCTCGAGGACGGGAGCAGGTGCTCCTCATCGAAGAGGAGATGAAGGACTCCTATCTGTCCTATGCGATGAGCGTCATCGTGTCGCGCGCGCTGCCGGACGTGCGCGATGGCTTGAAGCCGTCACAGCGCCGTGTGCTGGTGGCGATGAACGACCTCAACCTCGGCCCGCGCGCCAAGTTCAAGAAGTGCGCCAAGATCGCGGGCGACGCCTCGGGCAACTACCATCCCCACGGCGAAGCCGTCGTGTATCCGACCCTGGTGCGTCTCGCACAAGACTTCAACATGCGCTACCGGCTGGTCGATGGCCAGGGCAACTTCGGCACCGTCGACGGCGATCCGCCCGCGGCCATGCGCTATACCGAAGCCCGCATGACAGCGGCGGCGGCGGCGATGATGGAGGACCTCGATCAGGAAACCGTCGACACCATTCCGAACTACGACGGCTCGCGAACCGAGCCCACGGTCCTGCCGTCGCGTTTCCCCAATCTGCTGGTGAATGGATCTTCCGGGATCGCCGTCGGCATGGCGACCAGCATCCCACCGCACAACGTGCGCGAGATGTGCGATGGCCTGGCGCGCATCATCGATCATCCCGACCTCACCGTCGACGAGCTGATGGAGATCGTGAAGGCGCCCGACTTTCCCACCGGCGGCATCATCTGCGGATTGCGCGGCGTGCGCGAAGCCTACACCACCGGCCGCGGCCTGATCGCGGTGCGCGGCCGGGTCAGCGTGGAGGAGGTGAAGAAGGAGCGCCACAACCTGGTGATCACCGAGATCCCCTACCAGGTGAACAAGACCGCGCTGATCGAGAAGATGGCCGACATGGTGAAGGAGGAGCGCCTGCCGGGCATCTCGGACATCCGCGACGAGAGCGACAAGGACGGCATGCGCATCGTGATCGAGCTGAAGCGCGGCGAGGACCCGGACGTGGTCCTCAACCAGATGTACAAGTTCACGCCGCTCCAGGACACCTTCTCGATCATCAACATCGCGCTCGTCAACGGCCGGCCGCGCACGCTGCCGCTCAAGAGCCTGATGACCGAGTTCGTCGAGCACCGGCGCGAGGTGATCCGGCGGCGCACGCGCTTCCAGCTGCGCAAGGCGCAGGAGCGGCTGCACATCCTGGAGGGCTACCGCATTGCGCTCGATCACATCGACGAGATCATCCAGGTGATCAAGCAGTCCGCGAATGCCGACACCGCGAAGGGTGCGCTGGTGCAGCGCTTCGGCCTGAGCGAGATCCAGTCCGACGCGATCCTGCGGATGCAGCTGCAGCGCCTGACCGGGCTCGAGCGCGACAAGATCGAGGAGGAGTACAGCGAGGTGCTCCGCAACATCGCCTACCTGACGTCGGTGCTGGCCGATCCCCGGCTGGTCGATGGCATCATCAAGGAGGACTTGATCAAGATCCGCGAGACGTTCGGCGATGATCGCCGCACCGAGATCGGCGAGCCGCTCGACGACTTCGATCTCGAGGACCTGATCGTCGACGAGGAGGTGGCGATCACGGCGTCGCACGAAGGCTACATGAAGCGCGTGGCCATCGATACCTACAAGAGCCAGCGTCGCGGCGGCGTGGGCATCACCGCGTCGGACACCAAGGAAGGCGACTTCATCGAGCACCTGTGGTCGGCGCACACCAAGGACTACCTGCTGTTCTTCACCGACAACGGCAAGGTGCACTGGCTCAAGGTGCATCAGATCCCGGAGCTGTCGCGGCAGTCGCGCGGGCGCGCGATCGCCAACCTGCTGCAGCTCGCGCCCGACGAGAAGATCACGTCGGTGATCCCGGTGCGTGATTTCAGCCAGGGCGATCTGGTGATGGTGACCAAGCGCGGGGTGGTGAAGAAGACCGCGCTGCAGGCGTTCAGCCGGCCGAAGAAGGGTGGCATCATCGCCATCAGCCTCGACGAGGCCGATCAGCTGGTCGGTGTGCTGGTGGCGGGGAAGGACGACGAGGTGATCCTCGGCACCAAGCAGGGCTACGCGATCCGCTTCCCCGAGAAGCAGGTGCGCCGGATGGGTCGTCCCGCGCGCGGCGTGATCGGCATCCGCTTGCGCGACCAGGACGAGGTGGTCGGCATCGCCCTGGCCGAGGAAGGCAAGAACATCTTGACCGTGTGCGAGAATGGCTATGGCAAGCGCACCGAGCTCGCCGAGTATCGCGCCCAGGGTCGCGGCGGCATGGGCGTGATCAACATCCGGACCACGGAGCGCAACGGCCAGGTGGTGCGGCTGCTGTCGGTCAACGACTCCCAGGACGTCATGATCATCACCTCGTCGGGCATGATCGTGCGAACCGCGGTCAGCGGCATCTCGACCGTGGGGCGCGCGACGCAGGGCGTGAAAATCATCCAGCTGCGCGAGGAGGACCGGGTCGCGAGCATCACGCCGGTGGTGAAGGAAGACGCCGAGGCAGAGCGCGCGCGCGTGGTCGTGAGCGGCGAGGATCCAGGCGCCGGGGAGATTGACGAAGAAGGCGAATCGTCGGCGCCGGCTGCCGATGAAGAGGATGGCGGCGAGAACGCTGACCGGCCGCAGACCGAACCGGACGACGACCAGGGGTGACCGCGCTGCGAGAGGAGGATCCATGTCCTTCGAGGAGGTCCTCGAAGACCACCGTGCCGGCTCGCTCGCCATCACGTGTGGCGCCGCGGAACACTTCCGCGAGCTCCTGTCGGGGAGCTTCGATGCGCAGGAGCAGTTCCTGCGCGAGGACCTGGCGCGCGTGGTGGCTGCGCATCCGGGCATGGCCGCGGTGCTCAACCTGGTGAACGGTCTGCTGCTCGCGTTCGAGGCCGATGGGGCGAAGAGCGCGCTCAAGTTCCTCGAGACCTTCCTCGCGGCATTGAATCGGAGCGTGCAGCGCATCGGCACGACCATGGCGACGCTGATACCGCCCGGCTGCACGATCGCGACCTACTCGCGGTCCGACACGGTGCTGTCGGTGCTGCGCGAGGCGCTCAAGCTGTCCAAGACGCCGCGCATCATGTGCGCCGAGGGCCGCCCGAACTTCGAGGGCCAGGAGTTCGCCAAGGAGATGCTGGCGCTGGGTCTGCGCGTCGAGCTGTTCACCGACGTGGGGCTGATCTCGCGGCTCAAGTCGGCCAGCTTCGTCCTGGTGGGTGCCGACGCGCTCACCGCCGACGGCCTGCTGAACAAGGTGGGCACCACGGCGCTGCTCAAGACCGCCGAGGGTCTGGGCATCTTGCGGTACGCGGTGCTGGGTACCGAGAAGGTGCTGCCGCCGAGCCTGCGCGACGAGCTGCGGCCCAAGGCCCACCCTGCCGCGGAGGTGTGGTCGGAGCCCGTGGCCGGACTCACGGTGCGCAATCCGATCTTCGAATGGGTGCCGCTGCCCTTGCTCTCCGGCATCGTCACCGAGGATGGCGCCGTATCGCCGCAGGAGTTGCTCGGACGCGTGCAATCCGTGCGGCGTTCCGACGAGTTCCCGAGCGTGCAGAAGCGAGGTTGACATGAGCGACCACAGCGACGTCGACGCCCAGATCTTCGCGCCGATCCACGAGGCGCTGGCCGAGCTGCGCGCCGGCCGCATGATCATCCTGTGTGACGACGAGGATCGCGAGAACGAGGGCGACCTGGCAGTTGCCGCGGAGTGCGTCACCGCCGAGGTCATCAACTTCATGATCAACGAGGGGCGCGGGCTCGTGTGCCTGCCGATGGCGCCGGAGCTGATCGATCGCTTGCGGCTGCCGATGCAGACCGCGAACAACCAGTCGCGGTTCGGGACCGCGTTCACGGTCTCGATCGAGGCCCGCCGGGGGGTGACCACGGGGATCTCGGCCTTCGATCGCGCGCAGACCGTGCGCACGGCGATCGCCGAGGAGACCACCGCCGACGACATCGTCAGCCCTGGTCACGTGTTCCCGATCCGCGCCCAGGCTGGTGGCGTGCTGGTGCGCGCTGGACAGACCGAGGGCATCGTCGATCTGTGCAAGCTGGCCGGGTTGAAGCCGGCGGGCGTGATCTGCGAGATCATCAAGCCGGATGGCACCATGGCGCGCGTGCCGGACCTCATCGCCTTCGCGCAGCGCCACGGCCTCAAGATGGCGAGCGTCGCGAGCGTGATCGAGTATCGCCGCCGCCACGAGTGCCTGATCAGCCGCGAGGTGTCGATCAAGCTGCCGAGCAAGTTCGGCGTCTGGGACGTGCACGTCTACCGATCGACGGTGGACGAGCGCGAGCACATCGCCCTGTCGATGGGCGTGCCCGTTCCCACCACGCCGGCGGCGCCGCCGCTCGGCGACCCGGTCCTGGTGCGCATGCACTCGGAGTGCTTCACCGGCGACCTCCTCGCCAGCCACCTGTGCGACTGCGGCTCGCAGCTGCAGCAAGCACTGCGGCAGATCGCCGAGGCCAAGCGCGGCGTGCTGGTGTACATGCGCCAGGAGGGGCGCGGCATCGGCCTCACCAACAAGCTCAGGGCCTACCACCTGCAGCAGACGGCCGGGCTCGACACCGTGGAGGCCAACAAGGCGCTCGGCTTCGCCGCCGACCTCCGGCACTACGGCATCGGCGCCCAGATCCTGCGCGACCTCGGCGTGCGCAAGATCCGGCTGCTCACCAACAACCCGCGCAAGCTGCACGCGCTCAAGGGCTACAACATCGAGATCGTCGAGCGCGTGCCGATCGAGATTGCCGCCAACGAGAACAACCGCCGCTACCTGGAAACCAAGCGCGACAAGCTCGGCCACTTCCTGATGAGCGGCGAGCTGGCAGGCGACGACGAGCCGTGAACCGGCGCGCGCGGCGCGCCATCGTGCTCGCGGGTCCGCCGGGTCACACCGCCTGGTACTCGCTGCGCGACAGGAGGTGCAGGTCGGCGCCGGGACGGTTGACGTGGTGCAGCACGTAGCCGCCGTGGCACATGAGATCCATGTCGGTGATCTCGGCGTAGCGTGCTTCGGTGCTGAGCCGCAGCTCGTCGCTCAACCAGCCCTGCTCCTCGCCGTTCGGCACGTAGCGATAGTCACCGTCGAGCTTCTCGATGTGGCCGCCGAAGCGATCCGGCTCCATCGCCACCTTGGTGCCGAGCTCGAAGTAGTACGAGCCGCAGAAGATCGACAGGTCGAGCGTCTCGCGGTGATCACGGATGAAGGCGAGCGTCTCCTGCATCTCGGCCTTGGTCTCGCCGGGAAAGCCGATGAACCACGAGCACTGCATGATGATGCCGGCGTTCTTGATGTTGCGCATCATCTCCGGCACCTTCGCGATCTCGGTGCCCTTCTCCTGGAGGTCGAGCACGCGCTGGTTGGCCGATTCGAGGCCGACGTGCAGTGCCGCGGCGCCGCCCTTCTTCAAGCGCTCGCAGAACTCCGGCTTCAGGTAGAAGTTGTAGAACTTGGTGTCCGCCCACCAGTGCACGTCGTAGCCAGCCTCGGCGATCTTGTCGGCGACGATCATCATCGTCTTGGGCGGCATCAGCGAGTCCCAGAAGAACAGGAACCGCGCACCGTAGGTCTCCACCAGGTGCTTGATGTCCTCGAACACCTTCTCGGGCGAGCGCATGTTGAAGCCGTCGCGGAACGCCTCCGAGCAGAACGTGCACTTGCCCCAGCAGCACCCGCGCGAGGTCTCGAGCGCATACACCGGCTCCGGCTTCAGGTAGTGCGCGAAATCGACGCCGTCGTAGCTGGGCGGGGCGATGGTGTTGAGCGGCGTCGGCGTGGGCGCGCCGTTGCAGAACACGGCGCCGCCGCTCGACCAGTACAGGTTGTTCACCTGATCGATCGCGCGCTGGCCCGCCACCATCTCGGCGTACTGCACGATCGGGTCGTCGCCGTCGTACATGAAGGCGCCGTCGATGAACCGGAACAGCGAGCTGTTCTTGAAGAACTGGTCGCGGTACTTGGTCACCTGCGGGCCGCCGATGATGATCTTCGCGTTCGGCAATCGCTGGCGCAGCTGATGGGCGAGGTAGAAGCCCTCCTGGATCTGCTCCTGGAACGGCATGGTGAGGCCGATGACATCGGGCTGTTCTGCCACCAGCGAATCGATCAGGCCGTGCTGGTACACCATCGTGATCGGGCTCTCGATGCCTCCCTCGATCGACCGGATCATCGCCGCGTGGAAGTCGTCCAGGTAGGGCGACGGGCCGAGGAAGCCGGAGAACAGGAACTCGCACGAGCGAGTGGCGGCGGTGAGTGATTCGCGGAACGCTGCCGGATCGTAGAACGCCGAGTGATCGAGCATCGTCCGGCGCGCGGTGCCGCCGCGGATCACCATCTCGCGCGGCATGCGCAACGCGCTCTTGACGAAGTTGAGCTGCACTTCCTCCGCGGGCGTGCGGCTGCGCTTCGCCGAGAGCGCCTCGACGCGCTCCTGCGCGAGGTCGTAGTAGGTGGCCAGGATGTCATCGTCGAGCAAGAGCGTGATCGCCTCGGCGTTGACGTCGCGGATGCGCACCTCGTGTCCGGCGCGCTTGAGCTGGCCGGCCAGCACCGGCAATGAGTAATAGGGCGAGTGTCCGAGGCGATGATCCGGCGGATAGAGGAGGAGGAATCTCATCGTCGCTTGCTCGTCTCCGGTTGCTCGTCTCGGGTGTTCCGGCTGCGGCTCGACGTGCCTTCCACCGCGACGGAAAACGCGGCGCGGATTATAGACGCAATCCGCAAGCCCGCCAGAGCCTTCGACTTCCGGCACCTTAAGACTAGCTGCCGAAGTCCCTTGCGTCCAGCTTCCGCGATCGAGACCTGCCCTCGCAGTCTTCGGCTCGAGGCGCGTGCCAGCTTGAGACTCGGTCCAGGGCACGAGGCAGGCACCTAGCCGGTGGCGAGCTCCATCACCCGCTCGGCGCTCACCCGCGATCGCTCGAGCTCGCCCGCCATGCGGCCCTCGCGCATCACCAGCACGCGGTCGCTCAAGGCGATCACCTCGGGCAGCTCGGAGGAAATCAACAGGATGGCGCTGCCGCGCGCGCACAGCGACCGCAGCAGCTCGTGGATCTCGTGCTTGGCGCCGATGTCGATGCCGCGCGTCGGTTCATCGACGATCAGGACGCTTGCCTCGCAGAGCAAGAGCCGCGCCAGCAGCAGCTTCTGCTGGTTGCCGCCCGACAGCTCGCCCGGCGGCCGCTCGATGCTGGCGGCCTTCACCCGCAAGTGGCTCAGCTGCTGCATCACGGCGGCTCGCTCACGCGCTGCGCCCACCACCCCCTAGGGTTGCCAGGTGCCCGAGGCTGGACAGCGCAACGTTCTCGCGGATGGATCGGCCAGGGACCAGGCCGAGCAGCTAGCGATCCGGGCCGATCAGACCGATCCCAAGGCGGATCGCCGCCGCCAGGCTCTTGATGCGCACGCGGCGGCGGCGCGCAAGGTGGATGCTGCCCTCGTCCGGCCGCGCGCGCCGGCGAGGCCATCCGCCGGCTCGAGCGCCCTGCGCCCACCAGTCCCGCCAGGCCGACGATCTCGCCCGCGCGTGCAGCTTGAGGCCGATGTCATGGAAGGCGACCGCGGCGGTCAGCCCCGCGACCCCGCAGCACTTCCGCGCCGATCGCGCCGACCCCGCTCGCGGTGCGGCTGCGTCGCGGCCCACCATCATCCGGATCAGCGTGGCGCGGTCGAGCACGGCACCGGCGCGCTCGCGTCATCGCCCATCGCGCAGCACCGACGCGCTGCGAGCCGAACACCTCCTCCAGCCGGTGCGTGATGTAGAAGATGCCGACGCCCGCCGCCGCGAGCTTGCGCAGCCGGGCGAACAGGCGCGTGATCTCGTGCTCGGTGAGCGTGGCCGACGTCGTCCAGGATCAGCACGCGCGACTTGAGCACCAGTGCGCGGGCAATCCTCGGTGAGCTGCTTCTCGGCCACCGACAGCGCGTGCCTCACCGTGCGGCTCGCGTCGAGCCGGCTGTCGAGCTGCGCGAGCACCGGCGATCGCGGTCGATGCGGTGCGCGTCGATCAGCGAGGCGCGTGCGGCTCGGCGCCCAGCACGTTGGCGGCGACGCGGCGTCGGCACCAGGCTGAACTCTGATAGATCATGTTGATGCCGCGCGCGCGCCTGATCAGCGTGGCGTGCCCGATCGGTTCGCCGTCGAGCGTGATCTCGCCGGCGTCGCGGCGCTCCGCGCCCGACAGGATCTTCATCAGCGTCGACTTGCCGGCGCCGTTCTCGCCGACCAGCGCATGGATCTCGCCGCGCTCCAGCGTGAGCGAGACGTCATCGAGGGCGATCACTCCGGGATAGCGCTTGGCGACGTGGCGCAGCTCCAGGAGCGGCGACGACATCGGTCAATTCCCGCCGCCTGGCGACTTCTTGTTGCGCGGGTCGATCATGATCGGCGGCGGGATCGGCGGCACGATGGTCTGGCCGTAGCGCGTGCTTTCATGCCGGGATGCGCGCGATAGGCCTGCTTCAGCACTCGGGCTCGAGCGGCTGCGGTGCCTGATCGCACGCGCTCTGCACGCAGCGGAAGCCGTGCTGCATGTACAGCTCCTCGTCGATGTTGGGCTCCTCCGCATAGGCGGGCCACGGCTCCACGCTGGCGCGCATCGTCGTGCGCACGCAGCACAGTGGGCTGAGCGGGATCCACGATCCGCCGCGCACCACCTTGTTCACGGTGACCGAGACCGGCGCGCTGTACATCGGGTCGCGTGATGGCATCGAGTCGTAGTACTGCGGATTGAGCCAGTCGAGCACCCACTCCCACACGTTGCCCGCCATGTCGTAGCAGCCGTACGGGCTCTGTCCCGCCTCGAAGCTGCCGACCGGCAGGGTTCGCATGTTGAGCGAATCGCCGGAGTTGCACACCCGGGCATCGAACGTGTTGCCCCAGGGAAACTTGCGGGAGTCCGTGCCGCGCGCCGCCTTCTCCCACTCGGCCTCGGTGGGCAGGCGCTTGCCTGCCCAGCGCGCGTACGCGTAGGCCGCGAGCCAGCTCACTCCGACCACCGGGCGATCGGGCTCGGAGTACGAGCTCTTCTGCCACATCCAGGGTGTATAGTCGAAGTCGAGCGGCTCGTCGGCATGGCCGAACTCGTGGCTGCGACCGCTGTGCTCCCACCACTCGAGGAACTTCGTGAACCGCTGGTTGGTGACCTCGTAGCGATCGACGAAGAACGGCGACAGCACCACCGTGCTTCGGCTCCTGCTCGAAGTAGCTCGGCTGCGGCTTCTGGCCGGCGGCCGACGCCGGACCACGCGGTCATCCGTAGATCTCGCTGTAGCCCGCGCCCATGGCGAACGGGCCGCCGAGCTGGAACACCATGTCGGCGCCGTCCTTGCCGACATAGACCGTGATCGCGTGCCGCTCGCCGCTGACCGGGTCGGTGAGCGTGCCTGGCTTGGTGGTGAGCGCGAACTGCTTCACCAACGCCTCGGCGGTCGGGAACACCTGCGCCGCTGTCA
The DNA here is from genome assembly GCA_046349655.1 of Planctomycetota bacterium. Lineage (GTDB taxonomy): Bacteria > Planctomycetota > B15-G4 > B15-G4 > JAXMBY01 > JAXMBY01. Next base: position 38,285 of record JAXMBY010000013.1, on the reverse strand, counting down.
CCTGCCGGCGGCTGCTGACCGACGGCGATCGCGCCGATCAGCAGCCAGGCCAGCGCGCACCGCTCGCCGCACGTGCTCACTTGGTCCCCTTTGCCTTGAGCGTCCTGCTCGACGTATTCCCGCTCGTACTCGAGCGTGAGGTCCTTGCGGAACGTCTCGAACTGGTCGCCGGTCACGATCAGCTCGTAGTCGCCGGCATCCATGCGGCGGAACATGATGAAGCCCTCCTTGTTCGTCTGCCGCCGGGAGGTGGGACCGCCGCCGCCGTCCATGCTCATGAACGGCGTGTCGGCGCGTATGCGCACCTTGTTGCCGGGGGAGCTCATGTACTGGCGCGCCTTGTCGCGCAGCACCACGCGCACGCCGGCCACGGCCTCGCCCTTCTGATCGCGCACGTACACCGATACCGTGGCGCCGCCGCGCAGCGTGATGTCCTGGCGGTTGGTGCCGTTCTGGACCTCGACGTCGATCGGCTTCACCTGCGCGAACTTGGGGTGGGTCACGGTCATGCGGTACTTGCCCGGCAGCAGCTTGCCGATCATGAAGTGACCGACCTCGTTGCTCGTGCCGCGCAGGGTGATGTAGTCCTTGTCCTTGCTGTCGAAGGTCTCGAGCGGATCGAGCTCGATCAGCGCGCGATTGATCGGGTCGCGCGAGGCCTGCGAGATCGTGCCTTCGAGGCTCGAGCCCATGTCGACCAGCACGGTCACTGGATCCGTGGACTCGCCCTCGCGCACCGCGACCGCCGGCACGATTTGCGGCGCGAAGTCCTTGCACTTCACCTCGAGGTCGTACAGTCCGGGCTTGAGGCCGTGCACGGCGAACTTGCCTTCCTTGTCGTGAATCGTGAGCAAGCCAGCACTCTGCTGCATGGGGATGCCGGACTGCCGATAGCGCAGGATGTACTCGGTCACCGGCGCGCGATCCGCGGCGGACAGCGACTGGCCCACGATCACGCCCTCCTTGGCGAGGTTGATGACGACCTCGTTGGCGTTGTAGCGCACGCCTCGCTTCAGCTCGTTGCAGTAGCCAGCGAGCGTGGCCTCGAGGTTGTACGTGCCCGGCTTGAGGCCGGGGATCGCGTACGAGCCGTCGTCGCCGGACGTGACCGGCTGGTGTCGTGTCTGTGCGGTCCGATCGGTGGTCGCGAACACCGCCACCACCTGGACGCCCTGCAACGGGCTGCCGGCACTGTCGCGCACCGTGCCGCTGATGGCGCCGCCCTTCATCAATCGGATCTCGAGGCCGTCGTGCACTTCACCAGGCTTGAGCGTCAAGCCGTCGCTCACCGCATCCAGGAAGTCCTTGTGGAAGGTGTGGATCTTCCATTCGATGTTGGGCTGGATCCCCTTCAGCTCGAACGTGCCGTCGGCGCTGCTCTTGAGCGAGTTCTTGCGTTGCTCGGTCAGCTGCTGGTCGAAGAACGGGTTCTGCGCGAACACCGGAATGACCTCGGCGCCGGCAATCGGATTCTCATCGGCGTCGACCACACGGCCGCGGATCGCGGCGTTGCGATCCATCCGCATCTCGATGTCGGTGGTCTTGAGCGTGTCCGACTCGACCGGTCCCTTGCTCGCGGTCATGAAGTCGGGGTGGCTGGCGTCGATGTACAGCGTGCCGACCGGGCACTTGTCGATGGTGAACGCGCCGAGCTCGTCGGTCTCGCCGGAGCGGATGTGGCCGGTGCCCAGCCCGAGCGTCTTCGACACGCTCGGCGCGGTGTCTTCCGCAACCTCGACCTTCACGCCCTTGATCGGCTTGCCGTCCACCGCACCGAGCACGTGGCCCTTGAGCGTGATGCGCCGCTTCAGCAGGTAGGCCATCTCCTTCATCTCGGTCGGTCCGACCTTGTAGTTCTCGTCGATCGTGTCGTAGTCGAGGTGATTGATGCCGAGCGTGAACTCCACCTGCGGCACCGGCGCGATCTTGAGCGTGCCCTTGTCCGAACCCTGGGCCGCCAGGAAGTAGTAGCTCGCGCTGGGTTGCCGCCGAGCTCGGCGTACAGCTTGACCGGAACGTTCGCGACCAGTTCCTTGGTGATCTCGTCCTTGAAGCTCCAGGCTCACGCTGCCGCCCGTCGGCAGCTCGAGCATGATCTCCTTGAGCGGCGCGGAGATCGGCTGGAAGACCTTCACGTGCATGGGTGCAACGGCCGCGACCGTGAACGGTGCGCGGGCCTTCACCAGCACGCTGCCATCGGCTCCGGTCTGATAGGTTGCCACGAGCTTCTGGATCGACACGAAGGATCCACGTCCTCGCGCACCTCGACCTCGGCGCCGGCGAGCGACTGCCCGGCCGTGTCCATCACCTTCACCTTGAGCTGCTGGTCGAACGGCGTGCTCGTGCCGACCAGCTCGGTGCGTTGACCCTGGGGCGCGACCGGCGTCGCCTGCGCCTGCTCGCCGGGCTTCGGCTCGGTGGCCGCGGGTCTGGCCGGGGCCGCCTCCTCGCTGGTCAGGAGCCAGTAGGCCCCGCCGCCGACCAGCGCGAGCACGAGCAGCCCGATGACCGCAGGAAGCGAGGAACTCTTGGACGCCATGGGCACATCTCCTGAAAACCAGTGGTCGCCGGGAAGTCGTGCGCCTCTTACCGCGCACTGTGACGATGGGATGCCGTATTTTTTCCGGTCTCGACCGGGGACACTCGCGGCGGGAGCCTGCCGCGGCGGCCGCGCCCTGCTCACCCGCCGAACTGCTCGGCGGACCACGGGATGCCGATCGCCGAGGGCGGTGCCATGTACCCGAGCAGCGCCGAGGCGGCCACCACCGCCGGGCTCGCCAGGTAGCCCTCGCCGCCAAGCCCCATGCGATTGGTCCAGTTGCGGTTGAAGGTCGTGATCGCACGCTGGCCCGGTTTGAGCGCATCCTCGCCCTGGCCAAAGCACGGACCGCACCACGACTGCCGGATCTGGCCGCCGACCGCGGTGAACACCTCGGCGATCGAGGCGCCGCCGAGCGCGGCTCGGGCCGCTTGATCTGCTCGCGAACCTGGCCCGAGCCGGGGAAGATCACGAAGACGTCCTCGCGGCGCGCGCGAAGCCGTGCTTCGCTCCCGCTTGCAGCACCAGCGCTGCTTGCAGAGGTCATCGTAGCTGCCGTTGGTGCACGAGCCGATCATGGCCTTGTCGAAGCTGAGGCGCTCGCTGGCCACCTGCTCGGCGGGGTAGGCGTTCCCGGGGCTGAAGGGCTTCGCGATCATCGGCACGACTCGCGACAGGTCGAGCGTCTCGTCGATCTCGTACACCGCATCCGTGCCCGGCTTGATCGGTGGGTAGGGCAGCTCGGTCATGTGCTTCGAGCGGAACCATGCGTGCGTGGTCTCGTCCGGTGCGAAGATGCCGTTCTGGGCCTCGCCCTCGGCCATCATGTTGGCGATCGTGTTGCGGAACACGATCGGCAGCTGCCCGTGCTGATCGACGAACTCGACCGACATGCCCTGGGCCTGGCTCGTGCCCCAGCGCCGCAGCAGCTCGAGCACGATGTCCTTGCCGCTCACCCAGGGTTGCAGCCTGCCGCTGAACACCACGCGCCGCGCCTTCGCCAGCGTGAAGTAGATGTAGCCGGTCGCCCATCCGAATCCGAGCGTGGTGGAGCCGACGCCGATGCCGACCGCGCCGTACGCGCCATAGGCTCGACTGTGCGAGTCGGCGCCCGGGATGAACGCGCCGGGCATCACCAGGCCCTGCTCGGGGAAGTAGAAGTGGAAGATGCCGTCTCCCGGCGTTGCGTAGAACGGCTTCGCCAGGTGGTGCTTGGCCGCGAACGCGCGGCCGATGGCGGTCTGCCGATCATCCGCGTCGACGCCGGTGAAGACGAAATGATCGTTCGCGACCGCTGCTTGCCGTGGGTCGATGAGCTCGCCGCCCGTGATCTGATTGAACGTGTGGATCGCGAACGGTGCGGTGCCATCCGAGGCCGGCAGCAGGTCCGCATAGACGCGCAGCGTGTTGCCTGGCTTCACCTCCGCATTCTTGTCGACGCGGTGTGCCCAGACGATCTGCTCGGTGGTGGTCAACTGACGCGCGGTCTCTGCATCGGGCCACTCGATCGCGGGTCGCCTCGCGATCGCCGCCTCGAGCTCGCGCCGGCCGACGCGGATGATGCCACCCGAGCGGCGGATCTGATCCTCCTTCTCGGTCAGCGGCACCGTCGCGTAGACCTTGCCGAGCGTCTCGTTGCGGAGCTGGCGCGTGCTCACCTCGAACGCGAGCCGGTGGCCGTCCTGCACATCGGCCACCGCCTCGGGGCATTGCACCACCTGCAGCCCGAGGTTGAATGCGTTGCGGCGGAAGATGTCGCCCATGTTGTTGCCGCACACGACCACCATCTCGAACCCGGCTTCCTCCGCGACCCCCATCAACCCTGCCGGGCTCATCTCGCGCGACGAGCCGATGCCGAAGCGATCGCCGGCGATCACGAACGTCTCGCCGCGATGGACGCGCGCGCGGAAGTCCGGCATCAGGTAGCGGAACGAACCAGCCTTCCAGCGCTCATCCAGGGTCGCGAGGCTCTCCGACACGCAGTCGGCGGCCGGCGTGATCTGATCGGTGTCGATCGCGTCCTGCTTCTTGCCCGGCGCGTTCCGATCCCAGAAGATCAGCGCCTTGCCGCGAATGACCCGCGCCTCGCTCGGAACTTGCTTCGCTGAACCTGATTGCGCCGTGCCGAGCGAGCTCGACGAGGTGCCCGGCTTGAGCCGTGCGGGCCCGATGGTATGCATGGACTGGCACTCCGACGTGGAACGGTCTTTCGCCCGACAGGCTAACATGGGCGCCGAGCGCAGCAGTGGACGAGCGCTGTGCGAAGCGCGGACGCGCCAGCTGGGTCGCGTGATCCGACGTTAGGTTTTAGCGTCGATCGGGACGACCGATCAATACCGTTTTCGGGGATGGCAGCGGCCGTCCCCAGGGTTGGAGGGCACGAGGATGAAGCTTCTGGTCGCACTCTCCTGTCTCGCGCTGACGTCGTTCGCCTGCTCGACACCGACCAGGCGCGTCGATCCCGACAAGGATGACACGATCGGTGGCACCGGCATCGACTCGGCCGACGTGCGCACCATGGCGGACAAGATGGCGCGCTCGTTGCTGGACACTCCCGAGATCTTCAAGAACGGCACGCCGCGCGTGGTGGTGAAGGACCTCACCAACAACACGCGCTTCCACATCGATCGCTCGCTGCTGATCCGCAAGCTGCGCACCGAGCTGCAGCAAAACGCGCGCGGCAAGATCCAGTTCCTCGCGCGCGAGGACATGGAAGCGGTGCTCAAGGAGCGCGAGGCGAAGCGATCCGGTGCGGTCGGCACCACCACCAGCGAGGCGGGCGAGCCGAAGCTCGGCAACGTCGCCGGCGCCGACTACTTCCTGACCGGCACGATTGCCGGCATCGCCAAGACCAGCGGCTCGGATGCTTCCGACTACATCAACGTCGAGTTTCGCATGGTGGATGCCGAGACCACGGCGCTCGTCTGGTCGCAGGACTACGACGTGAAGAAGGTGGGCGAGTCGGGCGTCCTGGACCGCTGAGGAGCGCGGTATTGAGCGCGCGTACCAAAGCCCTGCTGGCGGCGTGCGTGGCGGCGGCGCTCCTCGCGGCGTGTGCCGCTCCTTCTTCGCGCGAGGCGGTGATCGCGTTCTACGCCGGGCAGCTCGACCGCGCCGAGCAGATCCTGCAGGCGGACATTGCCGAAGACGATGCCAGCCAGGCGCTGTTCCTGTGCGAGGACAGCTCGGTGCTGCTGGCGCGCGGCGACTACGAGCAAGCACTGCAGACGCTGCTGCGCGCCGGCGGCATCATGGAGAGCTTCGGCGGCTCCGCCGGGCGCGAGGCGGTCGCGGTGGCCGGCGAGGAAGGTCACAAGCAGTGGAAGGGCGAGCCGTACGAGCGCATGATGAACGCGTACTACATCGGGCTCGTCTCGTACCTGCTCGGCGACGAGGACAACGCGCGGGCCGGCTTCAAGGACGCGCTGTTCCAGGATGCCGGCAGCCACGACCAGAAGTACGAGAGCGACTTCGGCGCCGCGCTGTACCTGGAAGGCCGACTCGAGAGCCGGCGCGGGAACCGCGACGACGCGCTGCGGTCGTTCGCGGAAGCGAGGGTCGGGTCGCAGAACAGCGCGCTGCTCGCCGATCCCGATCACCTCGGCAATCTGCTGATCGTGATCGACGTGGGCAAGGGACCGCAGAAGGTCGAGTCCGGGTTGCAGGGCTCGCGCCTCGCGTACTTCGATGGCGGCGGTCACTCGTCCGGCGTGCCCGTGCACGTGGACGGTGCGGCAATGAAGACGGCGCTGATCGGCGACGTGTTCTTCCAGGCCACCACCCGCGGCGCGCGCGAGGTCGAGAAGATCTTGCACGGCAAGGCCGTGGCGAAGGAGATCGGCGAGGCCGGCGGCGTCGGCCTCCTGTTCGCTGGCCTGTTCGGCGAGCGCGGCTCGCACGGTGGCCGCACGCTCGCCGCCGCGGGGGCGGGCCTGCTCGCGGCCTCGCAGCTCTTGCGTCCCGGTGCCGACACGCGGCACTGGGGCTCGCTGCCGCGCGAGATCCACATGTGCGCCGTCGACCTCGCGCCCGGAACGCACGAGCTGACGATCGACCTGCCCGTGGCGGGGCGCGTACGCGAGGCGATTGCGATCGAGCCGGGCAAGGAGCGGGTGCTGTACTATCGTGCTGGAATTCCCTACCGGCGGCCCAGCATGAGCGCGCCGGTGCAAGGCCTTAGCAGAGGAGAATCACCATGAGCATCAAGTGGCTGGGTGCAGCGTGCGTCGTCGTGGCCATGGGTTGCCAGCAAGGACCTGCCTATCCGGCGAAGACCCTGGGCAAGGAGGAGAAGCCGGTCGAGGATCAGGTGAACGTGGTGGTGCTCGCCCCCGACCTGCTGGGCAGGGTGAAGGACATCGGCACGCAGGCAACGCGGCTCGACGACGGCCGGCTCAAGGTGCAGTCGCGCTTGCAGAACACCGCCGGCAAGGACCTGCACCTGCAGCTCCAGACCGTGTTCAAGGATGACAAGGGATTCACCACCGAGGAGTCGACGCCGTTCGAACACGTGCTGCTGAACAAGGGCGACTCGCTCAACTACGAGAAGACCTCGTTCAACGACAAGGCCACGCGATTCGTCGTCAAGGTGCAGGAGATCAAGGAATGAGAAGCGCGCCGATGCTGCTCGCTGGCCTGGCGCTGTTCGCATGTCGTTCGGTGCCGGGGGAAGGACCCAGGAGCGTGCCGCGCCTCGGCGCGAACGCGAACGCGAACGCGCCCGAGCCGCGACCGCAAGTGCTGGTGGCGCCGGCGGACCAGCGCCCGCTCAGCCACGAGCCAGGCAACCCCATGGCGCCGATCAGCGAGGCCGATCGGCGGGCGATCCTGCGCCAGCTGCCGCCGGTGTTCGCTCCCTACACGCCGCCGCCGGATCCGATCGTGATCGAGCGCCATCGCCCGATGTGGGAGCCTGTGCGCGACTTCCCGCTGTTCCACACGCTCGCGTATGCGGGGCTGGGCGCGATCATCGGCAACCAGTTCGATCACAACAGCGGGCGCGGGGCGGCGATCGGTGCGAGCCTGGGCTTCCTCCACGATCAGCTCGAGAGCGACCTCGAGCGCCAGGATCGGCGATGACGGCGCGCGTCGGCTTCGGTTCCGCCGGCCTGGAAGGGTAACCAGGCATTGCCTGGCGCGCCGCCGATCCGATTCACCTGCAGGTAGAACGTGTCCGCGTCTTGCAGGTGCTCGCAAGGCGAGCGCGATCATTGCACCCGGCTCGCATCAGTGGTTGCCGAGGTAGCCGAGCTTCTTCAGCATCTCGATCGTCTCTGGCGCCATGTCGCGGGTGGTGTCGCCCGACAGCTGGTCGCGGACGGCGCGCAGCGCCTCCCGCTGGCCGTCCAGTCGCGCGCGCATGACCCGCAGCAGATCCGGTCTCTGCGTGGCGAGGTTGTGCTGCTCGGTGGGGTCGGCACCGAGGTCGAACAGCTCGTCGCCGTCGGCATACCGATCGCGGAAGCAATCGAGCTGCTTGTGCGGATCGCCGTTCGCGATCAGCTTGTACGCGCGGCTGCGCAGCATGGATCGCTGCGCCTGGTTCTGACAGTCGACCTCGGCGAACACGACGCTGTCGGCTGCGGCCGGTGCGCGCGCGAGCGCGGCGAGCGGCGCGCCCAGCATGCGCCGTTCTGGAGGCAGCCCGAGCAGATCGAGCAACGTCGGGGCGAGATCGACCAGGCTCACCGGGTCGTCCACCACCTGCGGCTGCGATCGCGCCGGCACCGCGAACACCAGCGGCACGTGAACGATCTCGTCGTACAGCGTCTTGCCGTGATAGAGCCCCTTGTGCTCCCAGAACTCCTCGCCGTGGTCGGCGGTGATCACGACGATGCTGTTGGCGAGCAAGCCACGCCGCTCCAGCTCGCCGAGGAAGAAGTCGAGCTGCTGATCCATGGCTCGCACGGTGGCGTCGTAGTAGTTGCGCATGTGGCGCACGTCCTCGGCGGCGAGCCACGTGCCGGTCTGCTCGAGCGACTCGCCGCGGGCGCAGCGCACGTCGGCGTCGAACGGCTCGAACGAGGGGCCGAGGCGGCTGGTGCAGCCCGCCTCCATCTCGCGCACCAGATCCGAGGGCGCGCTGTAGTCGTGCGCCAGGTACGTGTGCAGGAACAGGAAGAAGGGCTGGCCGCGGCGCGCGTCCACCCACGCGAGCACGTGCGCTAGGCCGCGCTCGCGATACGCGAAGTCGTTGAACGCGCGGTCGCCAGCGCGCGGCACCGTGTCGCGCAGCTTGTCGCCCAGATCGCGCATCGGGTCGACGATCGAGTAGCGATCGAAGCCGCGGGCGAAGCCAAAATCGTACGAGATGTAGCCGCCGCCGGTGAACGCCGCCGTCTGATAGCCGGCTTGCGCCAGGATCTCCGCCAGCAGCGCCGATCGCTGCGGGTTGAGGCCGGTGCCGGGCCGCTCGACGCCATGCACGCTGGGCGGCTGTCCCGACATGATCGTGGCATGCGACGGCAAGGTGAACGGCGCGGCCGAGTAGGCCTGTTGGAAACGCACGTGCCGTTCTGCGAACGCGCGCAGCCCGGGCATCAGGTCGCGCCCGCTGCTGCCGTCGGCGCGGTCGGCACGCAGCGTGTCGAGCGAGATCAGGATGAGCGACGGCCGCCTCTGGTCCGCGGGCGCCGCGAGCAACGGCGCGGCGAACGCGGCCACGTCATCGGTGGGCGCGTTCGCCTCGGCCCGCAAGCGCACGCTTGCCGGACCGGGCCGCAGCGTCGCGAGATCGAGCGCGACGTCGTTCCACAGCGCGTCGGCGTTCGCCGCACGAGGTCGCAGCGTGCGCGCCACGCTCACCGATGCTCCGGCCGCATCGCCCACCTCCACCCGCAGCGTCAGCGGCGCATCGTTCGCATCCCGGTCGCTCGTCTCGGCGATGCCGAGCCCGAGTTCGAGCCAGGCGCCGCCCGCGCGCAGCTCGACGTCGAACGCGACGCTGGCGCCTGCCGGGAGCAGCAGCGCCGGCCGCTGCTCGCCAGCGATGGCGCAGTCCTGCGTCAGCGCCGCGACGTCGCCGCGCTCGATCGCTGGTTCGAGCGCCGCGCGCAGCGTCAGCTCGCGCACGCGCAGGTTGCGGAAGTCGACCGCGGCCGCGCGGGCGTCGAGGCCGCTGCCCGCCAGCACCACGAGCACGGCACCGTGCGTGTGGCTGGTGGTGCGCACGCGCTGCGAGATCACCTCGAACTGGCCGGGCGTGTGCGTGACCTCGCTGCCCACCTCGAGCCGGTTCAACGCGAGCCGGCTCGAGAGCAGGAGCTTCAGATCCTCGACGCGCGCGACCGTGGCATGGTACGGCTCGGCCACCTCGAACCACAGCAGGCGGGGCGCGTCGGCGCGTGCAGCCAGGCTCGGCCGCGACGCGCCGTTCGAACGAGATCTCGAGATCGACCTGCGGCAGCACGGTGATGGCGCGCGCGGCCGCGCCGGTGCCGGTCAAGCGCAGGCAGCGGCCGTCGTCAGCCTCCACCACGCGCGCGCCCGCGTCGGCGTGTGAGGCCGGCAGCCGTTCACGCGCTTGCCAAGAACTCGGTCAGGTCGGTCACCAGCACCCAGCGGCCATCCAGATCGGCGGCAAAGCTCTCGGCGAACAGCTCGTGGCGCGACGCGCGGCGCGCCACACCGGTGCTCGACAGGCGAGCACGCGCCGCGCCCTCGAGCAGCCGCTCGAGCTGCGGGGACCGGGATGGCGCCGTGTCCGGACGCCGCCATGCGAGCACGACGATGGCGATCAGCAGGAGCACGGCACCGAGAGCGACGAGGACGCGGGTCATTTCTGCTGGCGCCGATGGCCCACGTAGCCGAGCTGATCCAGCTGTTCGCGAGCGCTGTCCGAGGGCGAGAACGTGTTGTCGAGCTTGCCCGTGCGGCGGCGGAACTCTTCCAGCTTGCTCGTGAACGCGGCGTGCACTTCAGGTTCGATCCGGTCGAGGTTGCGCTGCTCGCCGGGATCGCCGCCGAGGTCGTACAGTTCTTCGGGCTGCGGCGTGCGGTAGCGCAGCTCGCGCGGCACCTTGGCCAGGCTCGGTGTCTGGATCAGCTTGTAGCGATCCGAGCGGATCGCGTACTTCTCGCCGTACTCATCGGCGTCGAGCGCTGCGAACACCTGGTCGTTGATCGTGCTGCCGCGCAGCAACGGCAGCATGCTCCGGCCCTGCATGCGCGGGTCGCTCGGCAGGCCGGCCAGCTCGAGCAGCGTCGGCGCGAGATCCACGTGGCTCACGAGACCTCGGATCGCGCCGCGCTCGCGCAGCCCGGGGAAGCTGAGCAGGAGCGGCACGTGCAGCGTCTCCTCGTAGAGCGTGCGCCCGTGCAACAGGCCGCCGTGCTCGCGGAACTCCTCGCCATGATCGCTGAGCACCACGACGATCGTGTGATCGAGCAGGCCCTCGCTGCGCAGCGTGCTCACGATCTGACGCACCGCATCGTCGGCGGCGAGGATGCTCGCGTCATTGGCGTCCACGATTGCCTCCATCTGCGCTGGCGCCAGCGCGGCGCGGCGCTGCGGGTCGAGATCGATCTTGTGCAGCGTGATCGCGCTGCCGGGCGATCCGTCCTCGTCGCGGAACAGCGCGGCGCTCGGGAACGCGGTCTTGAACACCGCCGGCGGCACGTAGTTGTGCACGACGTAGCTGTGGAAGAACAGGAAGAACGGCGCGTCCTTGTGGTCGCGGATGAAGCCGAGCGCACGCTGGACCTTGTAGTCGCGGAACACGCGGTCGTTGTAGGCGCGATCGTTCATGTGCGGCCAGCGCTGGCGCAGTGGATCATCCTCGGCGAGCAGCGGGTCGGCGATCGAGTAGCGGTCGAAGCCACGCCGGAACCCGTACTCGTAGCCGACGAACCCGCCGCCGGTGAATGCGCTGGTCACGTAACCGTTCTGGCGCAGCAGGTCGGCGAGATGCGGGTGCTCCGCCACCAGGCGGCGATCGCCCTGCGTGACCTGGTGCATGGTCGGATACTGACCGGTGAAGATGCTCGCATGCGACGGCAGCGTGAACGGCGCGGTCGCGTGCGCATCGGTGAAGAACACGCCGTCGCGTGTGAAGTACTGGTCGAGGAACGGCGTGGTGGGGCGCCGGTAACCATAGCAGGTGACGTGATCGGCGCGCAGCGTGTCGAGCGAGATCAGCACGATCGATGGACGCTCCTGGCGCGCGCTGAACACCACTGGCGCGCCCACCACCGCCACCGGGTCGCCGCCGCTGGTGGTGGTGCTGAACGCGATCGTGACGCGCTTGCCGGAGAAGCGCTCGAGGTCGAGCACGACGTCGTGCCAGCCGAGATCCGAGGGGCACTCGAGCGATTCCCGCAGCAGCGTCGTCGACGTGCCATCCACCACCACCTCGCAATCGAGCCGCACGGTGGCGGCGCTGGTGCGCCGCGCTTCCTCGATCACGCCGTAGCCGAAGCTCAAGCGCGGGTGCTCTGGCGGCAGGTCGAGGTCGAACGACATGCGCGCCGGCGGCGGCAGCAAGAGCGCGTCGCGCAGGTCGGCGAACAGCTTCACCACGCGGGTGCGCAGCGAGAACGGCTCGCCCTTGGTGAGCTCGTCCGAGGCCACGCTGTTCTCGGCGGCGAGGAAGCGCCGCAGCGGCAGCTCGGTGAGCGTGACGTCGTCGAACTGGACCTCGCCCTGCGCGGTGTGGCTCGGCAGGCCGGCGATCAGGCCGACCACCACGGCATTGGTGTAGACCCGGCTCTTGAACAGGATCTCGACCTCGGCCAAGCGACCGGTCTCGGTCGGCTGCACCTCGTGCAAGCCGAGCGGCACGGCAAGTGCCTTGTGCGCATCGTTCAGCTGCAGGGCGAGCGCGTTGCCCGCCTTGGCGTCCGGCCACTGGCTCAGCTCGGCCACCATCACCACGCCTTCGAACTGGCTCGCCGCGCCCGGCGCGCACCCGGGCTCCGCCGGCCGCTGCACCCGCGCCCGCAGCACGTAGGGGGTGTCCGGGTGCACCGCGAGCGCCACGCACGCGGCACCGCTCGGCCGCGTGAAGCTCATCACGCCGCCGCTCGTGTGCGGCGGCTCGAGGTCGGTGTGGGCCAGGCCCGACCCTGGTCCCGACGGAACACCGGGAAAAGCCTCGAGCACCGAGATCCCCTCGAGCTCGCTGGTCGCGCCGTTCTCGAATCGGGCTGCGAGCAGCGGCACGAGCCCTTGCTCGATCGGCACGCCGGGCGGCAGCGGCTCGAAGCCGAGGCACACGTGGTCGCCGGGCAGATCGCGCGCCAGCTCGGTCAGGCGCAGCGGCCTGGCCATGTCCGGCGAGCGGTCGGGGCGCAGCGCGAACCCGATCAGCACGACGCCGACGAGGGCGAGGAGGAGCGGGACCAGGCGCTGGCGCAAAGGCGGATACTCGCTGGCTCGGACGGGAACGCTTGGGACCGGGATCGGCCCCGGTATCATAACCTCGAGGTCCGGCATGCGGCCTCGGCTCGGCCCAACACACCCGGCTGGATCTCGTCCTGGGACGCGCTTTCTCGCCCGGAAAAAAGAGTCTGGAAATAGGCGCGGCCCCGCGTTCGTCCAACCCCGCGTTCGGCAAGGGGTGATCGCCACGTGGATGAAACAACGCTCATCACCGCTGTGAAGGCAGGGTCGTCGGATGCGTTCCGGCTGCTGCTCGAACCCTATGAGCAGCGGATCTACAGCGCGATCCTGCGGATCGTGGGCGATCCGGTCGAAGCGGAGGACGTGGCGCAGGATGCCCTGTTCAAGGCGTACCGCAACCTCGACTCGTTCCAGTTCGACTCGGGGTTCTACACGTGGCTGTATCGCATTGCGGTGAACGCCGCGGTCGACACCGTCAAGAAGCGCCGCCGCCGGACCGCGACGTCGCTCGACGAGGATGAATGGTTGAAGGCGTCGCTCGAGGCTGGCGGTCCGGCTCCGGACGACGAGCCGGAGGGTGGCGAGATGGCCGTGCAGCTGCGCCGGGCCATCGACACCTTGCCCGAGAAGTACCGGACGATCCTGGTGCTGCGCGAGTACGAGGGCCTGACCTACGAGGACCTCGCGCGCGTGCTCAAGATCTCGAAGGGCACGGTCGAGTCGCGGTTGTTCCGCGCCCGCATGCGGCTCAAGGACAAGATGCAGAAGCACCTCTGACAACCCGGACAGGAACAGGGTGGAAACGAGGTCAGGACCATGGCGAAGAACGTGAGTCACGAACAGGCCTTGAAGTGGGTCAGCCGGCAGCTCGATGGCGAGCTCGGCTCGGTCGATCAAGTCACGCTCGAGCAGCACCTTCGGTCGTGTGATTCGTGCCGCCACGCGGCCGACGACCTCGAGCTCCTGTCGGGGGTGATGCGGGCGGAAGCGAAGGCGCGAGCCCCAGCGGGCCTCGCCGCGCGCGCGATCCAGTTCCATGGTGGCAAGATGCGGCGACGTTTCGAGGTGGAAGCAGAGTCGCGCCTGCTGATGCTGGCGCGGTTGGGTGCGCTCGCCGCCGGGATTCTGCTCGTGGTCACTTGCTTTTTTGCGTTCGGTGGGCCCAATGGCGGCCTGCATCGTTCGGAGTTGCATGCAAGCTCGACCACGCTGCTCGATCGCGTGCTGGTGAGCGAGCGGCTGGCGCCTGGCGGAGGGGTGGAAATCCTGTCGCACAAGCTTTTCGATCCCGCGGGTAGCATCCGATGAGGAGGGGCGTGCTGCTCGCCTGGGTGGCGCTGTTCGCGGTGCTGAGCTTTGCCGCGGGCGTGTCCTCGGGTGTGCTTTATGCGTACCAGCGGCAGGCAGCGGCACAGCCCGAGGGCTCCTATGCCGACATGCTGCGCGACGAGCTCGGGTTGAACGATGATCAGTATCGACGGATCCGCTCGATCGTGGCGAGCTACGTGGAGGAGCTCGACAAGATCCAGCAGCGGCATCAGGACACCCTGCGCAGCGAGATCCAGCCGCTGAAGGCGAGCATCAACCGCGACATCAAGCAGCAGCTGCGGCCCGAGCAGCTGGTCAAGTTCGAAGCCGGGAAGACGGGCCTTCCGGGCAACGGTCCATGAACGCCTGCGGTCATTGAGAAGGAGCCTTGGATGGCATCGTACCTGGGGCTGGACTTGAGCCCGACTCGACTTCGCGCGATCGAGGTCGAAGGCAGCGTGAAGAAACCGGTGGTCCGGCGCTTCGCCGTGCTCGAGTTCGAGCGGCTGGGTGGCGACGAGAGCGGCGGCGGCATGGTGCAGATCGAGTCTGCCCGCATTGCCGATTTCCTGAAGCAGAACAAGTTCGTGCGCGACCCCGCGGTGCTCGGCATCGACTCGCTCGCCTGCGTGTTCCGAGAGCTCGACCTGCCGTTCACCGGCGAGGAGCAGATCCGCAAGGTCGTCAAGTTCGAGGCGGAGAGCCACCTGCAGAGCCCCCTCGACGAGGTGATCGTCAACTTCAAGAAGCTCGGCAAGCTGCGCGACAAGAGCCATCTGCTGGTGATGGCCGCGCGCAAGGACCGGATCTTCGAGAAGCTCAAGCTCGTGAACGATGCAGGCGTCGATCCGTACTCGATCGATGTCGACGTCGGCGCGCTCTACAACGCGCTGGTGGCGCTGAACTACCCGACCGAGCATCCGAACTTCGCGGTGCTGGATTGCGAGCCGACCACGACCTCGGTGCTCTTGTTCAGCGACGGCGAGCTGGTCGCGGCGCGCACCATCCGCATGGGATCGAGCTCGCTCGAGGGCGCCGCGGCCGCGGTGCCA
Organism: Planctomycetota bacterium; assembly: GCA_046349655.1. Lineage (GTDB taxonomy): Bacteria > Planctomycetota > B15-G4 > B15-G4 > JAXMBY01 > JAXMBY01. The sequence continues at coordinate 23,047 of JAXMBY010000013.1, read as the reverse complement.
GCTGGTTCGGCCGAGCCCGATCGCGGCGAGCTGCTCGTGCTCGAGGACGAGGGTGAAGAGGCGCGCGCCGACATCCCGACCTCGTTGCCTCCGGCCGCGCCGCTGGCACCGCCGAGCGGCTCGTTCGACAAGCTGTCGCGCGAGCTGCGGCGCATGATGGTGACGTTGCGGCTCAAGGCCCCGCTCGACGTGGTGTATCTGACCGGTCCGGGCGCGGCGCTCGCCGGCTTCGGCGCGGTGGTGGCGCAAGAGCTGGGCGCACCGGCGCGCGAGCTCGACATCGCCGAGCGTGTCGACAGCAAGGTCGAGCTCGGTCCGCTCGCGAACGAGCTGGCGGTGCCGCTCGGGCTCGGGCTGAAGCTCATGGGCCACGATGCCAGCCGCATCGACTTCCGCCAGGAGGAGTGTCGCTACGCGAAGAAGTTCGATCAGATCAAGGTGCCGCTCGCGTGTCTGGCGATGGTCGTCTTGATCTTCATCGCGCTGCTCGACCTCTACAAGTTCCGCGTGTACCGCGCGCACGAACAGGAGCGGCAGGACATCACCAGGCTGGTGAAGAAGGAGTACCAGCTCTATGGCGGCATCGACGGCGAGCCGGCGCCGCTCGCGCCAGATCTGGCCGGCAGCCGGCTGGTGAACAAGGTGCGTGAAGAGCTGCGCTCGCGGCGCGACGACCTGCGCAGCAAGCTCGGTCGCGAGGGATCGATCCCGGGCCTGCCATCGGCGCTCACGGCGATGGGCGTGTTCTTCCGCACGCTGGACCGGGCGAAGCAGCGGGTGGGGCCGATCGTGCTCACCAAGGTCGACATCAACCTGCAATCGACCGATCCGAGCTTGCAGATCCAGGCGCTGGTGCGCACGCGCCAGGCGTACGAGGACCTGCGCACCGCGCTCGCGGCCGAGAAGGACTACTTCACGCAGGTGGGCGATTCGCCCACCGAGGCGGTGGCCGACAACTGGTTCAAGGTGCCGAACCTGCCGGTGAAGCTCAACAAGGAAGCGCTGGTGGTGAAATGAACGACCGCGAGACCGATGTCGTGACCGTGATCCTGTACGCCACCGTCGGGTTGATCGTCGCCGGCCTGGGCGGGTTCGGATTCCTCGAGTGGAAAAACCGCCAGTGGGACGACGATGTGAAGATCGTGCGCAAGGGTCTGGTCGAGATCGGCCAGGACTCGGCGGCGATCGAGACCGCGCAACCATGAGGAGCTGGACTCGGACAAGGCCGTGCAGAAGATCGGCGGCGTGCGAGCGTACATCGACCAGATGGCGCGCGACGCCGGTACCGTCCTCGATCAACATCAAGCGACCCGCAGACGACAAGGGCGAGGTTGATCGACCAGTCGTTCGAGGTCGAGCTGAAAAGCAGGATGCGATCGACCGATCGCGGCTGGCGCGCTGGCTCACCGCCGTGGAGACGCGGGCGATTTCCGCGTGAAGACGACCAGAAGATCCTGCTGCAGCAGGACGGAACAGGCGAAGAACGATCTATGCCGACAGCAGCATCACGGTCACGCAGCGAACCGACGACCGGGCTGGCGGCCGAACGTGAGCGACGGAGCGGGGGCTGCGCGCTAGCCGCGTCGCGATGGGAGTGGATCGCGGCGCAAGATCTGCACCACGCGATCGTGCAGCGGGCCGTTCGAGGTGACGGCGCTGCCTCCGTAGATGGTGGCCTTGCCGGTGTAGTCCGTGAGCTGCCCACCAGCTTCCTCGACGATGATCTTGAGCGCGGCCAGGTCGTACGGCGCCACCACCGGATCGAGCATGATCTCGGCATGGCCGGCGGCCACCAGCAGGTGTCCCCAGTAGTCGCCGAAGCCGCGCTGCCGCCGCGTGCTGCGCACCAGCTCGCGCCACGAACCGTCGACGCCGTACCGAGAAAAGTGTCCGGCCGATCCGTGGATCAAGCACGCGTCCTCGAGGCGGCTGGTCGGCGACGTACGCACCGGCTCGCCGTTCACGAATGCGCCGCCGCCCTTGATGGCCCACACCCGATCGCCCATTGCCGGCGCCACCGCCACGCCGAGCACGATCTCGCCCTGGTGCTCCAGCCCGAGCAGCGTGGCGAACACCGGAATGCCGGCGATGAAGTTCTCGGTGCCATCGATCGGGTCGAGGATCCAGCGTGCGAGCGCATCCTCGTCGCCGCTCTCGCCGCTCTCCTCACCGAAGAAGGCGATGTCCGCGAATTGCCGCGCCAGACGCGAGCGGATCGCCTCCTCGACGGCGACGTCCACCTCGGTGACCGGGCTCGAGTCGGCCTTCAGACGAACCTGCAGTCGCTTGCGAAACGAGCGGAGCGCGAGCGCGGCGCCTGCATCGACGGCGCTCTGGGCTGCCTCGAGGAGCGCGGTGAGATTCATTGGCGATCACGTTCGCCGCCGGCGGTGCCGCTGTCAAGAGCAGCGCGGCGGCGCGGGCTACCGCAGTGATTGGCGCCGGGTCATGAGCAGCGCATCGTAGACGCACGGCGACGTGGCTGCCCAGTCCTCGTGCGTTGCAGCATCGACGAGCGCGCGCAGCCGCACCAGGAACCCGCGCGCACGCAACCAGCGTTCGTGCGTGTGCGAGGGTTGGCCCGCAAGCAGGATCAGCCGGCCGCGCGGCGCGACCCACCGCAGATCATCGTCTCGCAGGCCGATGGTCGAGCCACCCAGCGCGACGATCAGATCGAACGACAGTCCGGGAGCCGCCGGCGGCAACGTGACGTCGTAACCCTTGCGCTGCAGGATCGCGACCACGGGATCATCGCCAGGCCCGAGCAGCAGTGCCGCCTTCGCGCCGGCAACGACATCGAGGATCTCGCGCTCGGCGTAGGTCGCGAGTGCCTGGGACAGGTCGAGGTCAGGTTGTTGTCGCATCCTTGATCCATCGGCGCTCGGTGGCCGGAGACTGTCGGGTTTTTGCGCGCGTCCGGCGAACTTCCCGCTTCTCGCTCTTGGCTCGGCGCCCGGCGGCATATGATCGTGGGCCGGTTGCGCGGGCAGGGAGGTGCTCGTGATCGTGGTGATCGGCAGCCTCAACATGGACCTCGTCATCGCCGCCCCGCGGTTTCCCCGCGCCGGCGAGACCGTGGCCGGTTCGGGCCTGCGCACCATTCCGGGAGGCAAGGGCGCCAATCAAGCAGTGGCCAGCGCCCGCCTCGGTGCTGCCGTGCGCATGGTCGGTTGCCTGGGCGCGGATGCCTTCGGTCGCGAGCTGCGCCGCGCACTGGCAGACGACCACGTGGACGTGGATGGGATCGTCGCGGTCGCCGGCATGCCCACGGGCGTCGCGCTGATCGTGGTGGAACCATCGGGCGAGAACCGCATCGTGCTCGCGCCCGGAGCGAACGCCGCGATGACGCCGGCGATGGCCGAGCAAGCTGCCGCGCGGCTCACCGCCGAGGAGGTGCTCCTGCTGCAGCTCGAGGTGTCCACCGCTGCGGTGGTGGCGGCGGCGCGCGCCGCCGCGCGGCGCGGCGCAGCTGTGCTGCTCAACGCGGCGCCGGCCCAGGAGCTCGAGCGCGACGCGCTGCGGGCCATGGACGTCGTGCTGGTGAACGAGACCGAGGCTGGCTCGCTCACCGGGCACGCGCCGGTCAGCTCAGTCGATGCGCAGGACGCGGCGCGGCAGATCCTGGCGCTCGGGCCGCGGCTGGTGATCGTGACCTCGGCGCGCGCGGTGCCGCGCGTCGCGCCCGGCGAAAGCGTGGTGGTGCCGGCGCCCGCGGTCGATGTCGTCGACACCACGGCTGCGGAGATGATCTGTCGGCGCGTTCGCGCGCGCGTGGACCCGACGCGGCGAGCTGGCGTCCGCGCTGCAGTTCGCGGTGGCGGCCGGCTCGCTCGCCTGCACGCGCTTCGGCGCACAGACCTCGCTGCCCACCATGGCGCAGCTGGCAGCCGCCGGCCTGTGCACCTTGCCCGGTTGAATGCGGCCCCTTGCAGTCCGCGGCAGCGATGCGCTTCAATGGGGCCGGTCATGCCCCGCAGCATTCTCACCGGAGCCCGATCATGATGAAGCGCTCAGCCTGCCTGCTGTCCGCGCTCGCGCTGTGCGCGACCGCGTCCGGCATGTACCATCCGCACCTGTCGCGCACCGAGACCTTGGAGCTGGAGAAGCTCGGCAAGCTCGAGGTGAGTCACATCACCATACCGTTCAATGCCAAGCTCATGGAGAACCTGCCGGTTGGCCTCATCCATCACCTGGGCTTTGCCGAGCTCACCGTGCCGTGCGAATTGAAGGCGGGCGACGTCAAGATCCCGGCGGGCAAGTACGCGCTCACCGCGAAGTACCAGGGCGATGGCAAGTGGACCGGCGATCTGTATCCGGTGGCGATCAAGAATGAGCTGGCCATGCTCGGCTATGCCATGCTGGGAGGCAAGGAGGCCGTGCGCCAGCAAGCCGAGAAGCGGCTCGAGGATGCGGCGAAGAAGGCCAATGCCAGCCTGAAGCCGATCGAGTTCCCGCTGGCGATGAGCGAGGTCGATCAGCCCACCGAGCATCTCGCGATCCACCTGCAAGTTGCCGATGCCAAGGCGCAGAAGGTGGAGGGCTTGAGCCTCGGCGTCGAGTTCGGCAACCTGAAAGCGGTGGCGCACCTCACCTTCGGCGACGGCGTCAAGCCGGCGTCGAAGGACTGATCGATCCGGGTCGGGCCGCGCCCTGGTTGCCGCGGCAGCCGGGCGCGGGTCAATGAAGCGCGAAGCCCTCGAGCTCGCGTTGCACCAGGTCGAAGAGGTAGATGGCAGCGATCGCCGCGACCAGCTTGCCCTCGCTCGACGCGCCAAACGCATCCGAGTCGCGCCAGAAGCGGACGATCTCGCGAAACCCCTCGCGCAAGAATCTCAATCCGGCCGCCATCGAGAAGGTGAGCGCGGGCGGCACGAAGTGCTCGCTCACCCAGGCCAGCGCGCGGCTGAACCGCTCGTCGTGGCGGCTGCCGGCACCGCGGCAGGCGCAGGCGAACAAGACGAACCGCGCGACGTTGGGTGGCAGCACGTAGGACAACGATTCGATCAGGCTGCGATTCTGCGTCGCGAATGCATTCAGCTTGGTGCGATCGCTGCGCCAGCGTTGCATCGCCGCGCGGGACGCATGCTCGAAGATCAGCTCCTCGACGTCGACGTCGCGAATGCCGGGATAGAATCGGATCTTCATGCGGCTCGCCGTGCGCGTGACGATTTCCCACCAGTTGTTGTTGCGGGCGAACGGCGACATCTTCTCGGCCAGGTGATGCGTGCGTGCTTGCAGGCCCTTGAGATCGTGGTTGATGATCGACCAGGCCTCCGCCTCCGGGCTCGAGCCGGTACGCAGGCGGCAGCCGAGGATGTCGGCGATCTCCACGCGCGCCCCCGGCGTCATCGACGCCAGCACCTCGAAGGGTCGCTGGACGCCTTCGCGATACGCTCGTTGCCGATAGGACGAGGGCCTCACGGAGCGGTCTCCTGTGGACGGTGGTTGCGCGTCGCTGTGCCTGTCATAAAGGAGCGTGCCACCTCAGTCAACCGGCCCAGCGATGAAGTTTCCTCACTGTTCATCGTCCGCTCGCTCGTGAATCACTTGGGTTTTCGGCCGGGCTTTGCCGCGCAGACCGCCCCGCTCGTGCGCGTGGTCGCGCGGAAGTCGCGTGTTCATGCGCGTCGCGCGCGTGGCGAGGCCGCAGGCGCGGGCGGCGAGCTCCCGGGGAACGCTGATCCAGGCCGGTGCGTGGCAACTCCGCTGGCCCCGTGGCGGTCATGCCCGGATTTGCTTGGCTACGGCTCACCGAGGGACGCTCTCGAGATCGGAACCATCACCGGAGGATCGCCATGGTAGCCGCCAAGGTCGGCGCGAAGCCAGCGCCGCGTGCCCGAGCCGCTGCGGCACGCAGGCCGGCGGCGAAAGTGATGAGCTGCGGAGACGTGATGACCCGCCATCTGATCACGGTTTCGCCCGAGGACACCCTTTCCGAGCTGTGCCGGGTGCTGTCGGAGGACGACATCTCCGGCGCGCCGGTCATCGATCATCGCGGCGTCCTGGTCGGGATCGTCAGCAAGACCGATGTGCTGCGCAGCCTGCTGTCGGGCCGCCAGGCGCCCGGGCTGCCGAGCGCGACCATGCACTTCCTCGGCCTCAGCGACACCATGGCGGGCATGGCCGAGGACAGCGAGGAAGAGGCGTTCGGCCAGGTCGCCGATTGCATGACGCCCGACGTCGAGACGGTGACCAAGGACACGCCGATCACCAAGGCGGCCCAGCTGATGAGCACGAAGCGGATCCACCGCGTCGTGGTGCTGGACGGCGGCAAGGTCGCCGGCATCATCACCTCGCTCGACCTGCTGAAGCGCTTCGGCAAGTAGCGCGGCGCCGGCGGCGCCGATCGCGTCCATCCGAGGAAGCATGGCGGAGAGGTTTGCGCTCGGTCTCGATTTCGGCACCGAATCGGTGCGCGCGCTGATCGTCGAGGTGAGAACCGGACAGGAGCGGGGGCGCGGTGCCGCGGCCTATGCTCACGGCGTCATCACCGAACGACTTGCGAACGGGCGCGAGCCGCTGCCGGTCGACTTCGCGCTGCAGCACCCCCAGGACTACCTCGACAGTGCGCGTGCGGCGATCGCCGACGCTGTGAAGGATGGCGTGCCGGTCGCCGACGTCATCGGCATCGGCATCGACTTCACGGCGTGCACCATGCTGCCCACGGATCGAGCGGGGCGCCCGCTCTGCGAGATCGATCGCTTCCGTGACGAGCCGCACGCGTTCGTGAAGCTGTGGAAGCACCACGGTGCGGTGGCGCAGGCGGACCGCATCAATCGCCTGGCACACGAGCGCGGCGAGGCGTTCCTGGCGCGCTACGGCGGAACCACCTCGTCCGAGTGGCTGCTCGCCAAGGCGCTGGAAACGCTCGAGCGTGCGCCGCACGTCTACCAGGCTGCCGACACGTTCGTCGAGGCCAGCGACTGGGTCGCCTGGCGGCTGACCGGTGTGCTCGCGCGCGGTGCCTGCGCCGCCGGTTACAAGGGTCTGTGGCACAAGCGCACCGGCCATCCCGGCGCGGAGTTCCTGGCGGCGCTCGATCCGCGGCTGCGGGAGTTCTTCAGCCAGCAGGCGCGAGGGCCGGTGACGCCGGCCGGAGTCGCGGTCGGTGCCTTGCGACCCGAGATGGCGCGGTGGCTCGGCCTCGAGCCGGGGACGCCGGTGTCGGCGCCGATCATCGATGCGCATGCCGCGGTGCCCGGCTGCGGCGCACGCACCGAGGGCCAGCTGGTCATCATCCTCGGCACCTCGAACTGCCACATGCTGCTCGGCTCGCGCGAGGTGCTCGTGCAAGGCATCCAGGGCGTGGTGGAGGATGGCATCCTGCCAGGCTGGTTCGGCTACGAGGCTGGCCAGGCCGCGGCAGGGGATCTGTTCGCGTGGTTCGTGCAGCGGCTCGCGGGCGGTGATGGCCATGCCGAGCTGGAGCGGCGCGCTCGCACGATGGCCGCGGGCGGCACCGGCCTGCTCGCGCTCGACTGGTGGAACGGCAACCGGTCGGTTCTCGTCAACCCGCGGCTGTCCGGCATGATCGTCGGCCTGACGCTCGCCACGCGCACCGAGGACATCTACCGGACGTTGCTCGAAGCGTCCGCGTTCGGCACGCGCAAGATCATCGACACGTACGAGCGCGCCGGCGTGCCAGTGCGCGATGTGCTCGTCTGCGGCGGCATGGCCGAGAAGAACCAGCTCCTGCTCGAGATCCTCGCCAGCGTCCTCGACCGGCCGCTGCGGCGGGCCGCTGCCCAGGAGGTCTGTGCGCGCGGTGCGGCGATCTTCGGCGCCTGGGCCGCCGGTCCCGAGCGTTGCGGCCATGCCAGCCTCGAGTCCGTGATCACGGCGATGGCGGCGCCGGTGGATCGGGTCGTGCTCCCGCAGTCCACCTGGGTGCCGCGCTACGAGGAGCTGTACGCGATGTACGGTCTCCTCCACGATCACTTCGGCCGCAACGCCCCTGCGGTGATGGAGGACTGCGCGACCTGCGCGGCCGCGCTTGAGGGTTGATCCGCGACCTTCCTCGGACGAGAATCTCGCACGATCGCGGCCGTCAAGACCCGGTCACGGCGCGGGATAAAAAAGGTTGAAAAAGCAAGAGCGCTGTGCACGTTATGGCGCGGGTACCAGGCGCAGCGGGAACCCCGGGGTGAGAGCGACTGACGTAAGTTGCTTACTCCAAGTGGCTTAGCTTCCGAGATGTGACTGCAGCTTAGGGCCGGCTTGCGGCCGACCGGGACCCCCGAAGGCGACGATGCTGAAAGGGAGCGCGCATGGCAGGAGCGAGCAAGGTGAAGGCGAAGAAGGCCAAGAAGGCGAAGAAGGCACCAGCCAGGAAAGGTGCGAGCCAGCGCCCGAGCGCGGATGGCGCGCTCCGCAAGGAGCTGGCCGCGGCGAGGAACGCTGCGAAGGAAGCCGAGCGCAGGCTGAAGGAATTCGGCTCGGTCGCGCAAGCTCTCGGTGCTCCCAGGGGCAACGCGGCGTCGCTGAAGAGTCACGCAGCACGGGTTCGCAAGGAAGCGGCAGGGGCCGCACAGCTGCGCAAGCAGCTCGCGAGCTTGCAAAAGCAGAGCAAAGCCGCATCGGTGAAATGGCAAGCAGACCTGGGCAAGCTGAAGAAGGCGGCGCTCACGGGTGCTGCCGATGCGCAGAAGAGCCACGCCAAGATCAAGACGCTGCAATCGGCGATCGCCGAGCGCGACCAGAAGCTGAAGGCTGTCGCCGGATCCGCGAAGCAAGCTCTGGTGCTGCAGAACAGCGTCGCCAAGCTCACCGCGCAGCAAGCGGCCGCGGCGGAAAAGCAGAAGCAGCTCGACCTCAAAGCTGGCGAGAAGCTGAAGCAGCTCGATGAAGCCAGCAAGCTGGTCAAGGCGCAGCTGGCCGAGAAGACCAAGCTCGCGAAGGACGGCGCGCGCGCCGTGGTGCAGAACCAGAAGCTCACGGCCGCGATCATCGCCGCCAAGGAAGCGCAGAAGAAGTTTGCCGAGCAGTGCAAGGCGGCCGAGCAGCGTGCCAAGGAAGCCGAGAAGCGAGTGGTCGCGCTCGAGAAGCAGGTGGCGCAGCTCACTCCCAAGCCGCCGGTCATCAGGCCAGGCGGCTTGATGCAGCTGAAGCAGGTCGACACCAAGACCATGCCGGAGCCCAAGCCGCTCATCGATCAAGCCAAGGCGCGGATCAAGCAGGCCGAAGAGCGGATCAAGGCCGCGCCCAAGCCTGCCTCGCCGCCGCGGCCGAGACCGACCGTGGTCGAGGACGAGATCCCGTTCGACGAGGACGAGGAGTTCGAGGAAGAGGAAGAGGAGGAGGAGGCGAGCGAGCCGGCAAGCGATGAGCCGAGCGCGCCGCCCGAGACTCCGGACGATGACGAGGAGCCGCCGCGCGAAGACGACACTTGAGAGCGTGGCGAGCTGCCACAGCGCGAGCCAGGACGGGAGGGCGCCTCAGGTGCCCTCCCGCTGCTTCGTGCATCCGCCGCGGCGGATGTGGGAGCGCATCACGGCGCTGGCTCGATCAGGTGGTGGTAGCGGCGCGTGGCGAGCTGCGATAGGGTTTGCTTCTGGCCGCTTGGCCAGCGGATCTCCACGCGATCGACCTGCGCCGTGGAGCCAAGCCCGAACAGCAGGCGGCGATCGTTGGAGCTCGCGTAGCTCGCGGCGGCTCGCACCTCGTTCACCTGCGACTTGCCGCCGGCCACCACCGTCACCCGCGCACCGATCGCGTCGCGGTTGCTGCGCGTGCCCTGCAGGTCGAAGCCAATCCACTGCCGTTCGCTGGCGCCGCGGTTCTCGAGCAGGTGCGCCTTGCCGTTGTTGTTGCTGAACAACAGGTCGACGTCGCCATCGTTGTCGAGGTCGCCGGCTGCCAGTCCGCGTCCCACGTGATCCTCGCCGAAGTAGCTGCCGGCGGCGGCGCCGAGCAGCTTGAACCACTGCGGCTTGCCGACGTTCTCGTACAGCTGCGCGGGTTGCGCGTAGGTCAGGCCTTGATCGATCTCGGCGATGTTGTCGATCACGTGGCCGTTGGCGGTGACGAGGTCCTGATCACCATCGTTGTCGAAGTCGAGGAACTTGGCACCGAAGCCGACCATCTTGTAGCTCGGGCCGGCGAGGTGGAATTGCTCCGTCTTGTCCTCGAAGAAACCGTGCTGGTTGATCCACAGCGTGTAGGTCTCGTAGGCGAGGTTGAGCGTGATCACGTCGAAGTCGCCATCGCCGTCCACGTCGGCGATGTCGGTGCCCATGCACGCCTCGGTGCGGCCGAGCCCGTTGTAGGCGATGCCGCGATCGTCGCCCGCCTCCAGGAAATGCATGTTGCCCTGGTTCAAGAACAGGAAGTTCTCGGTCGAGTCGTTGGCGATGAAGATGTCGAGATCGCCATCGTCGTCGAAGTCGCACATGACGATGCCGAGGCCCTTTGATCGGTCCTGGATCTTCTTGTCGCGCGGCTTGTTGAGGTGCGGCGAGACGTCGCGAATGCCCGACGCATCCGAGACGTCGGTGAACGTGCCGTTGCCATCGTTGCGATACAGGGTCGATGGCACGCCGAGGTACACATCGGGATGGCAGTACATCAGGACCCGCTTGCCACCCTTGTCGATGCCGCACACCTCGTTGCCCTGGTGCTCGATGCCGCGGATCGGTTTGGCGTCCATCGCCATGTTGACGTAGTCCACGACATACAGGTCGAGCTCGCCGTCCCCGTCGAGATCGCCGAACGCCGCCGCCGAGCTCCAGAGCGGATCATCGACGTGCGCCGCGTCGGTGACATCGCGGAAGGTGCCATCACCCTGGTTCTGCCACAGCTGGTTCTTGCCGAAGTTGCAGAGGTAGATGTCGGTGTCGCCGTCGTTGTCGTAGTCCGAGCATGCAACGCCGAGCCCATAGCCGCGCGCGTCGATCTTCGCGGCAGCGGTCACGTCGGTGAACGTGTGGTTGCCGTTGTTCCGCCAGAGCTTGCTGCAGTAGTCGCCGGTGGAGGGCTTGCCTGGCAGATCGCCGCCCTGCACGAAGAACAGGTCCAGGAACCCGTCCTGGTCGTAATCGAGGAACGCGCAGCCGGCGCCGTTGGTCTCGACCATCCACCGCTCGCTCGAGGCGCCGCTGTGATGCACGAAGTCGACGCCCGCCTGGTCGGTGATGTCGGCGTAGTAGATCGCGCTCGATCCGACCCGAGCATCGGTTGCCGCTGGTACGGGCGACCCCGAGGCGGCCACTGCCGGTGACGTCGTCCCGGGCGCAGCCGAAGGAACCGTGGACTGCTCATCGCGGCAGGCGGACAGGAAGCTCGCGATCACGCACAGAGCTGCCATGGCGGCCAGGCCCGCGACGGTGGCTGCGCGCCGCATCACTTCACCTGCTTCATCGCCTGCTCGATCTCGTGCTTGAACTTCTCGCGCTCCTTGCTGAACCCGGGCGCCAGCACCGCCGCCTGATCGAGGTGCTCGAGCGCGTTCTTGTACTCCTTCTTCGCGGCGAATGCTCGGAACGTCACGAAGTGCGCCTCGGCGCGCACCATCCTTGTCTCCGGAACGTCGGGCGCGGCCTTGAGCAGCTGCTCGCACTCGGCGATGGCCTCGTCGTTGCGTCCGTTCTGCTGATAGCTGCGCGCGAGTCGCGTGTAGGCCTTCCAGTACTCGGGGTAGATCTCCTTCAGGCGATCGTAGATGCGCTTCTGATCGTCGACGTCGTGCTGCGCTCGCAGCGACGAGTTGTCCTGCGTCTGGTTGAGCAGGTCGTGAATCTCCTGCTCGCGCGCAGCATCGTCGGCTCGGTTCATCTTCTGGTACAGCCGAGCGAGCCGGAAGTGTGCCTGCTCGTGATCGGGCTTGATGGCGATCACCGCCTTCAGCAGCCGTTCGGCCTCGGCCAGCTGGTCCTTCTCGGTCAGCGCCAGCGCGGTCTGGAACTTCGAGTCGATCTGCAGCTCGAGCGTGTACTGCATGAACAGGCTCTCGGTGCGGTACAGTGCGCTGGTGGCGTTCGCGTCCGCGAGCGAGACGGCTTGCCGCAGCGCACCCAGCGCGCCGTCGATGTCGTTCTCCTGGAGCGCGATGATGCCAAGGCGCAGCTCCGCATCCGCCGCGGAGAGGTCGTCGTGGATCGGCGTCTTGTCGACGAACTCCTTCAGCACCGTCTTGGCCTCGTCGAACTTGGATCGCTCGAGCAGCGCTCTTTTCCCAGCCACAGCAGCGGCATGGCCCGGCGGCTTCACCTTCTGATCTGGCGGCGGGTAGCCGAGCTCGATCGACTTGCGCGCCGCCACCTCGGCCGCGATCGCATCGCGCTCCGGGCTGCGCTGCAAGAGCTCCTGCGCGAGCGCGAGCTGGATGAGCGAGTTGGTGGGATCGGCCTGCGCTGCCTCGCGCAGCACCTTCACGGCAAGCCCATGCTCGCCCTGGCGGCGATGCGTCACCGAGTCCTCCAGCAGGCGCATGGCCTGTGCTGGTCCCGTGGCCGCCGCGCTCTGCGCCGGAGCCGGTGGCGTCGACGGCAGGACGGCGGCGGAGCTGTTCGCGCCAGGGGCGCCGTCCTGGCGCGGCCCACACGCGATCGCGCCGATCAAGAGCAGCGACAGTGCGCCAGAGTTGCGAGCGGCGGATGACTGGTGGTGCATGATGTCCTCGGGTCCTGGGAGGGCGCCGGGTCGCGCGCCGGCGGTTGGTCACCGCTCTACACAGCGCCCGCGCCCGGCGCTGCGAGGTTTTTTGGCCGCGGCTCGAGCCCTCAAGGTGAGACCAGCGCGGCGGCGAGCTGGCGCGCGAACGCGGTCTCGAGGAACACGAGGCCCATGTCCCTGATCGTACCAGCTCACCTGGCAGCGCCAATGGTCGGCGAGCGACTGGCTGAGCGATGCCGGCACGATCAGGTCGTGCTGACCAAGCGCCATCAGGATCCGCGGGGCGGCGGGCCGCGGGCGGCGCGAGGGGCTGACGAGCACGCTCAACGCTGCCAGCCCGGTCTCGATATCGCGCCGCAGGAGCCCGCATCGTGCCCAGCGCCGCGCCCGCGCCTGGCCGATCGGCGATTCTGGTGGAACAGGCGCAGCGGGCAGTCGGGCGGCGCGACCAGGTCTGCCACGTCGACGCCGGCGCCCGCGGCGGCGCAGGCGCCGCGAGCTGTCCGCCCAGCAGGCCAGCAAGCCCACGCGCCGGTACCCGAGCGATCCGACCGAGCGCAGGATCTGCCACAGCTCGCGGATCGCTTGCCGGTACGCGCGCGCAACCTGATCGAGGTCGCAGCTCACGAACTGGTCGCCGGGTGCAGACCCGCGCGGCGTGCGCCGCAGGTGGTACGGTGTCTCCACCAGCAGCACGTCGCATCTTCCGCGCTGCAGCTCGCGACGCACGCGGTGAAGTGGCCACGCTCGCCGCGCGCGCCATGGCGGCACCAGCACCACCAGGCCTGGCTCCGCGCTGGCGCGAGCGCCACAGGTGCACGGCTACCTGGTCGTTCACGAGGTCGCCCGAAGGCTCCGGGCTCGGCAGCACCCAGGTCGAGCGGTGCAGGTGCAGCGTGCTGGCGGCGGTGCCAAGGTCGATCGGTTCGGGCGGCCCGCCGAGGAAGTCCGCCACCGCGGTGGCCGGCGGCCGATAGACGCTGCCGCGTGCCGACGACCACGCACCCGCCAGCATGGCCAGCCGATCGAGAGCGTGCGCGAGCGAGGACAGCACGGCGTCCTACCCCGCGGCCCCGCTCGCCGCGGTGCGCAGCGACAGCCAGTTGCGCCATGCCTCGGCGATCGCTGCCACGGCCTGGTGATCGCCGGGATCGACTGGCCAGGGCTGCGCGAGCCGGCTGTTCGGCGAGCTCTGCTTCGCGTCGGCGCGAAAGACGCGTTGCCAGCCCTTCATCAGCTCGATGCCGATCACCCGCAGAGCGCCGCGGGTCTCGACCACGTTACCTTCGCGCCGTGGCAGTGCCGGGCGGCGCAGCAAGCGGGCGGTGTGATGCAGCTCGACGTTGGTGCGGGTGAACGTTGCGTTCAGACCGGCAAGCGTTCGCCGCCAGAGATCGCGAGCGGCGGCCGCGAGCGTGCGCGAAGGACTCTCCGGCAACACCACCAGGCACTGGCGCCGCTCGGCCGCGCACACCGATCGCCGCGCGGTCACGCGACCGCCCGCGCAGTGCAGGGCGAGCGCTTCCGGATAGTCGCGCAAGAAGGCGTTCACGCCGTCGAGGAACATCGTGGCGTCGGCATCAGCGGCCATGATCTCGCGCGCGTAGATGCCGTCGGCACCGAACACGGACTCGTGCTTGCGCAAGATCTTCATCTTCACCGCCACCTCCGCGAGGAACGATGCCCCGCGGGCGAACTGACCGATCTCGTCCCACGCGAACGCGCGTGCCCCGGGCAAACGAAAGCCCCAGCGCTGCACGCCCACACGGTGCGGCTCGGGCAACGGATACTGATCGGTCGCGATCAGGAGCAACGCAGCGTAGGCCGCGCAGGACGACAGGCCATGCAGCTTGGCGTGCAGCAGAGGCGCCTCGCCGGGTGCGGTGAAGCGCAGGCAGCGGTGCGGATTCTGACCGAGAAAGCGCAGCTGCACGTAAGCCGAGCTGGACGGCTGCAACGCTCGCTCGAGCTCGACCACGCCGCCGAAGTAGCCGCTCGGCTCGTGTTGCCAGCGGGTGCGAAAGTCCGGGCCCAGGAACGCATCCAGACCAATTGCGCCGAGCTTGTAGCGTTCGACCGCGACCCTCGAGCTCGAATCACCGAATCGCAGCTGGAGCGGCTGGGCCAGATTAAGGTAGCCGTACAGCGGCGTTGGCTGTGCCACGGCGGTCAGGTGACGACTGGGGAAGGCGCTGCGCAGGATCAGCTCGCCGAACGTGCTGCGAATCGCGGCGAGGCCCAGCGAGACGCCGCGTTCCTGCCAGGTGGCGCCCTTGCGCGTCGGGCGACCGGCCGCGAGCGCGTGCGCCATCGCGCGCGCGTCGTCGTCCCAGCGCAGCGTGTGGCCGAGGCGCTCCACCGCGACCTTCATGTCGCGCACGATCGCGATCACGTCGATGGTCTTCGCGTGCACGCCGCCGAGCACCGTGCCCTCCAGCGCATCGCCATCGCGCCGGCTGCGAAACAGCGAGCCATACGGGCAGATCGCCACCAGCTGGTCGGCGCCGAAGTCGCTCGCGATCTGCTCGCGCACCACTTCGAACAGCTCGCCGTAGGTGCTCACCGTGCGCATGTGAGGAGCGGATTGGTCATCGGGCGCACGTGAGCGCGCGACCGCCGTCGATGCTGTAGGTCACGCCCGTGATCCAGGACGCGGCGGGTGAAGCGAGGAAGTAGATGAGGTCGGCGATCTCGGCGGCTTCGCCCGGACGACCGAGCGGGTGCGTGGTCTTGCTGCGTTCCAGAAAGCTCGTGTACGCCGTGTCGTCCATGCCGCCGCGGCGGTGCAGCTCGGTGATCACCACGCCGGGATTGACGGCGTTGACACGCACCCCGCGAGCTGCGACCTCGAGCGCGGTGCAGCGCGTGAGCTGATCGAGCGCGGCCTTGCTCACCGAGTAGGCGAGGATCCCGGGAAACGATCGCAGCCCGGCGACGCTCGAGACGTTCACCACCGAGCCCCTGCGGTTGGTGAGCTCGCCCAGGCAGAGCTGCATGAGATGCAGGCATGCGGTCACGTTCAGCCCCATCATGGCCTCGAACGCGGCCAGCGTGGTGTTGTCGATCGTGCCCGAGGCGATGACCCCAGCCGCGTTCACCAGGCAGTCGACGCGCGGCTCCGCGGCCAGCACGGTCTTCACCAGCTGCTCGCGCTGCTCGCTCGCCGTGACGTCAGCCACCACCGTCAACACGCTGCCGTGATGATCCTCGACCGCCTGCGCCACCTTGCTCAACGCCTCGCGGTTGCGGCCCACTGCCACGACGCGCACGCCCGGCCCGGCGAACCTGAGCGCCGTGGCGCGGCCGATGCCGCTCGTTGCGCCGGTCACGAGCACCGTGCCCTGGAACTGATTCATCGCCGCCTCACCTCGTGTCGCGTCGCACCCTGAGGCCCGCGCGCAGCGTGCGGACGACGGTGACCACTTCGCCCTCGAGCGCGTGCGCATTGCCGCGCGTGCGCGTCCACTTGAGCAGCCGGCGCGAACCGTCCCGATCGGCCGCCACGACGATGGCGCCCCGGCTGAGCTGCTGCGGTCGGCGCACCAGCACCACGTCGCCGTCGACGATGTTGTCGGCGGCCATGCTGTGGCCGCGCACCAGCAGCGCATAGGTGCCGCGCGCGCCGATGCTGAGTGACCGTGGATGCTGACGCTTGCCGCGGTGGGCGCTGCCTGCTGCCACCGTGCCGTGAATTGGCAGCTCGCACGTCGACGCCGCCGCAGTGCGGGTGGAACGCACCAGCTGCCAGCCGTGCGCCGTGCCGTCGCCGGTCAGGTGGCCCTTTGCCTCGAGTGCACGCAGGTGCTGGAAGACCGTGGTGGGCGAGCGCTTCACGCGCGCCGCCAGCTCCCGCACGCTTGGCATGTAGCCGTGGCTCTCGGCGAACGCCCGGATCGCGCCGAGGACCCGGAGCTGGTGCTGCGAGAGGTTGAGTGGCCGTGGCATCACATGGTTCCTGGATACGTTCACTTGCTCTGGTCGGTCGGATGGTTGCGGCGATCGTGCTCGACGAGGCTCGCCAGCACGGCATCACCCAGCACCGCCGTCATGCTGGCGATGATCGGCTCGGAGCGCGCGAGGATGAGCGCCTCCTCGGTCGGGCTGACATCGGCTGCGAGCGCGCGCTCGAGCAGCTCGTTGCCGTGCTCGATCGTGCGCACCTGACGGTTCTTGTCGGTGACCGTGGTGGCGGCCTGATACGCCTGGTAGAGGCGCCGGTGCGGCTCGCTCGCGTCCGGGCTCTTGCCCCGCAGGATCACGGCCATGACCTGATCGATGACCCACAGGTACTCGGTCGACGAGATCTGCTGCGCCTTCAGCTGCTCGAGGAATGCGCGCGATACCGTCGGCATCAGTTCGATCCCGGCGCGCACCTTGTCCATCACGCCGCCATCCTTCAGCCGGTTGAGGAACTCGCTGATCGGCGCAGCCACGCCGGCGCGCACCGCGAGCACGCGCTCGAGCTGTTCGGGCGCGATCTCCCTGGTGGGCGGCGGCGTGAACGGGTGCTGCCCGTCGTGGGCGGCAATCGCCGTGCGGATCGCATCGACTTCCTCGCCGGTTGCCTTGAGCCTCTGGTAAACCTGCGTGCCGCCGAAGATCAAGAGCGCCGCGGCGATCACGAGGAACACGAGACAGCCCACGAAGAACGGTTGCTTCATGCGTTACCAGATCCCAGGAGTCTTGATCGCCCGCGTCACGGTCCGAACCGCAAAGCTTACTGGGTCGAGGGTGATCGCTGCCAGCGAAACCTGGAAGCCGATCTCGTCCATGTGGCGTGGCAAGCTGATCTGCGCGAAGCCGTGCGAGTCGGCGTCGAGATAACCCTGGAAGCGGTGAAACAGCACGCCGGACGGCTCCGCGAACGACAGCGCGAAGATGCCGTCGGCGGCGAGTGGCCAGACGCGGCCGTCGGGGAGGTCGATGCCGGGGGTGCTCGCGCCGGATGCGGCCAGGACGTAATACGCGAGCGCGTTGCCAGGACAGTTGAGCGAGATGTCGACGTGGCTGCGTCCGTGGTCGACGAACCGCTTCGCCGTGAGCGGGAACGCCGCGTACCGCTGCGCCCACACGTCACCCGCGCCGAGCCAGCCGGCCAGGAATTGCTCGCCGTGCTCGTCGATCGCGATCGCCGCCTGGTACTGGTCGCCGGCGGTCGACGTGTTCAGCTGGAACTCGTCGCTCAGCGGCAAGCCGGCGGCATCGAAGCGCCGGCCCTTGACCTCGAGGCTGCCGCTGCTCAGGTCGTCCCACACCACCATGATGTTCCCCTGCCAGTCACCCGCGATCGCCGGGTTGTTCTGGTCGCCGGCGGTGACCTGGTTGACGGCGATGGTCGCGGTGATCGGCGCTCCGGTCGCGGTGAACAGGCGCGCCCAGACTCCATGCCGCTGCCGTCGAGCCCGGATTCGTCCTGCCATGCCGCGGCCCACTGACCGAGCCCGGCGACCGCCAACACCGGCCAGCGCTGGAAGCCCGCGCCGTCCACGGGCAGCGGGATCTCACCGGTGCGGGGCGTGCCGTCGCGCTCGTACATGCGCGCGACGACGTTGCGCGGCTCGCCCCACTTGTCGGCCGCATCGGTCCAGGCGATGACGAACGCGCCGGTCGCATCCATGCCGATCTCCGAGGTCACTTGCGATCGATCGGAAGGCTCGTTCACCAGGAACTCGTCGCCCAGCGCGTTGGCATTCGCGTCGAAGCGCCGCGCGAAGATGCCGGCGATGCCGTCCTGGCTGGCGTCGGTCCAGGTCGCGACGAACGACCCGTCGTCCGCCATCGCCACCGAGCCGTCGAACTGCGACCCGACCCGGTTCTGGTTGACGAAGAACGGTGCGCCGAGCGGCGTGCCATCGGCGGCGTAAAGGCGCGCCGCCATGCCCATGATGTCGCCGTCGTTGCCGTCCCAGTCCTGCCAGACCACGACGAAGCGACCGTCGCGCGCCATCGCCGTGTTGGGGCGATCCTGGTCGCCGTTGGTGAGCAGGTCGTTCACCTCGAACTCGTCGCTGCGCGGCGTGCCGTCGGCCCAGAACAGGCGCGCCCAGATGTTGCCGAGGCTGGAGAACGCGACGACGAAGTTGCCGTCTCCATCCATCGCGATCGACGGCTGCCCCTGGGTGTAGGGGGTGTACTGGTTGACGCGGAACTCGCTGCCGATCGCCAGGAAGTGATCATCCGCGGCGCGGGCCGCGAGCGCGGCCAGCGCGATGCAGAACAGCGCACTCGGCAGTGGTGCAGATCGACGCAGCATCCTTCCCTCCAGTGGTGGCGCGATGGCGCAGGGTGGCGCAGCGGCCGCAAGCGGAATCTGCGGCGCCGGAGTGGGACTGTGAAGTCGCCTCGAGATGCGGACCAAGGATAGCGGATGGGTTTGCGCTAGACTAGAGCATCGTCGGTCGGCCGCTGCCAAGCTCGTGACGCGGCCCTGGGATTGGGAGCCTGCAGATGGGATCGGTCAGTCGCAACGTTGCCTACATCATCATCGGTTTCCTGGTCGGTACGATGGTTGCGCGCAGCGGGTGGCGCAGTCCGCTGCGCCCAGCGTCCTCCGGTCAGCCGTCCACCTTCCAGGTCGTTGGCGAGCCCACCGGACCGCTGCAACCGGACGAGCTCAACACGATCAACATCTTCCGCGGCGTGGCGCCGTCGGTGGTGTTCGTGACCGGGCTGACCGAGGGCTTCGATCTCGCTTCCCTCGAGGCGACCGCGGTGCCGCAGGGCAGCGGCACCGGGTTCACGTGGGACGAAGATGGCCACATCGTGACCAACTACCACGTCGCCGCTATCGGCACGAGCCTGGTGGTGCGTCTCAGTGATGGCACCGTGTGGGACGCGACGCTGGTCGGCAAGGAGCCGAACAAGGACATTGCGGTCCTGCACATCGATGCACCCAAGGCCTCGCTCAAGCCGGTGTCGGTCGGGTCGTCGCGCGACCTCGCCGTCGGGCAGAAGGTGATCGCGATCGGCAATCCGTTCGGACTCGACCGCACGCTGACCACCGGTGTGGTGAGCGCGCTGGGGCGCAAGATCGAGTCGATGAACGGCCGCACGATCCACGACGTCATCCAGACCGATGCGGCGATCAACCCGGGCAACTCGGGCGGGCCGTTGCTCGACTCGCGCGGGCAGCTGATCGGCATGAACACGGTGATCTACAGCACCAGCGGCTCGAGCGCCGGCATTGGCTTCGCCGTGCCGGTGGACACCATCAAGCGGATCGTGCCGCAGTTGATCCGCACCGGCCAGTACCAGCGGCCAGGCATCGGCATCCAGGCATGGCCCGATGCCTGGGCGCACAGTCTGGGCGTGGACGACGGTGTGCTCGTGGCGCACGCGGTCGAGGGTGGGCCAGCCGAGCGCGCAGGCCTCGAGCCAACCGTGATCACGACCCGTGGCACGGTGCGCAAGCGCGGCGACGTCCTCGCCGTCAACGGCGTGAAGACGCCGACCCTGGAGGACCTGCTGTATGCGATCGAGCAGCACGAGGTGGGTGAAGAGGTGGCGCTCACCTACCGGCGTGGTTCGAAGCAGCAGGAGGCGAAGCTGCGCTTGATCGCGCTCGAAGAGCGCGAGCAGTGAGCCATGGCCGATCGCGCCCGCCGACTCTCGAGCAACGTCGAGGGACCATGGTTCGTCGATGACTCGTGCATCGACTGCGATGTCTGCCGGCAGCTCGCGCCCGAGGTGTTCGCCGAGGTGGGGGACGCATCGGCGGTGGTACGCCAGCCGGCGGGCGCCGTTCAGGTGCGCGCCGCCGAGCTCGCGCTGCTTGCTTGTCCGGTCGGCTGCATCGGCGCCACCGGTCACCCGATCCGCGCGCGACGCGTTTCCGCAGCCGATCGCCGACGGCGTGAGCTACTGCGGCTTCACCGCGCGCGCGTCGTTCGGAGCGAACGCGTTCTTGGTCAGGCGAGCCGACGGCAACTACCTCGTGGACGCGCCGCGATTCGTCGCCAGCCTGGTGCGTCACATCGAAGCGTGCGGTGGCATTGCCGATCTGTTGCTCACGCACCGCGACGATGTCGCGGACGCGGCGAAGTTCGCGCGGCATTTCGGTGCGCGCGTCTGGATCCACGAATGGGACCATGACGCTGCGCCGTTCGCGACGCACGTGCTGCACGGCATCGACCCGGTGCCGGTCCGTCCCGGCATGACCGCGATCCCGGTGCCCGGGCACACGCGCGGCAGCGTCGTGTACCTGCTCGAGGAGCGCTTCCTGTTCAGCGGCGACAGTCTCTGCTGGGACCGCGACGAGCGCGACCTGCATGCATTCCGCGGCGCGTGCTGGTATTCGTGGGAGGCCCTGCGAGAGTCCCTGCGGCGGCTCGCCGCGCACCGCTTCGAGTGGGTGCTGGCCGGGCACGGCGACCGCGCCTGGCGGCCGGCCGCGGAGATGCGGGAGCGGCTGCGCCTTCTGGTCGAGCGGATGTGACCAGCGCGCGCCGCGCCCCAGAATGAGCCGCTCAGCGCCGAGCGGCCTTCGGTGCCTTTCGCAGACCCCGCTTGCCTCGACGAGGGACACGCCTCTATCCTATGGCGCCGACGGTCCACCCGGTGGACCAGCCCGCCTCGAGCTCCCGGTCGGAGCCTCGAGTTCTGCTCGGCCCAACCACGACAACCTCTGGGTCTCCCTGAGAGACCACAGCAGCCGGAGGAGAGAATGATCCAGATCGCGAGAGGGAGTCTCCCGGTACGTACTGCAGTTGCCACTGTCCTGGTGCTCGCCGGCGCCGGGCTCGCGCTCGCGCGACCCGCGGGTGCCGCCGATGACGGGTGGCTGAGCGAGGCGAGCCGGCGCGTGCGTTCGATCGAGTATGCGTTCGCATCTCAAGGTGGTGCCTGGACAGCTCCGAACCGTGCTCACAATCTGCGGACCCAGGTCAGCGCCAGGGGCGTCCTGGTCACGCCGCGCCTGCCGGGCGAGGCAGCGTTCGAGCTGCGCCTCGCGTTCGTGTCGGCGAGCGCCAGCACGGCCGCGGTCAGCGCGCACGACCACCGCGTGGAGATCGAGCGGGACGGCGTGGTCGAATGGTACGAGAACGACGAGCGCGGTCTCGAGCAGGGCTTCGACGTGGTCACCGGTTCACCGAGCGGCAAGCTCACGCTCACGCTGGCGCTCGACACCATGCTCGACCGCGCGCTCGATGCCGATGGCAGCCGCATCGCGTTCTTTGCCCATGGCGTCGAGGTGCTGCAGTACCGGGGACTGAAGGCGTGGGATGCCAACCACAACGTGCTCGCCGCGAGGCTCGAGCTCGATCGCGACACGGTGCGCATCGTCGTCGACGATGCGGGTGCGACCTACCCGGTGCATGTCGACCCGGTGCTGAGCGGTCCGTCGTGGTCGAGCGAGAGCAACCAGGCCGGCGCCGACTTCGGCTGGCAGGTCGCCACCGCCGGCGACGTCAACGGCGATGGCTTCTCCGACGTGATCGTCGGCGCGCCGTTCTTCGACAATGGCGAGTCGGACGAGGGAGCGGCGTTCGTGTTCCTGGGCTCGCTCACCGGGCCCAGCCTCGCGCCGGCGTGGTCCGCCGAGAGCAATCAGGATGGCGCGTCGCTCGGCTGGTCGGTGGCGCCGGCTGGCGACGTGAACGGTGACGGTTTCGCGGATGTGCTGGTGGGCGCCCGCCAGTACGACAACGACGAGGTCGATGAGGGTGGCGCATTCCTGTTCACCGGCTCGGGCTCTGGCCTCGGCATCAGCGCGGCCTGGACGGCCGAGGGCAACCAGGCGAGCTGCTTCTTCGGCATCTCGGTGGCGACCGCCGGCGACGTCAACGGCGATGGCTTCGACGATGTCCTGGTTGGCGCTTCGCTGTACGACAACGGCGAGGCGGATGAGGGGCGTGCCTTCCTGTTCAACGGCTCGGCGATCGGCCCATCGCTCGCGCCCGACTGGACGACCGAGGGCGATCAGGTCTCGGCCCTGTACGGCATCTCGGTGGCGACCGCCGGCGACGTCAACGGTGATGGCTTCGCCGACCTGCTGGTGGGCGCCCAGGGCTACGACAACGGCCAGCTCAACGAGGGCCGTGCGTTCCTGTTCCTGGGATCGGCGGGCGGTCCGCCGCTCACCGCGAGCTGGACCGCAGAGTCCGATCAGGCGAGCGCGCAGCTCGGCATCTCGGTGGCGACCGCGGGCGACGTGAATGGCGATGGGTTCGCCGACGTGCTGGTCGGCGCGCCGACGTACGACAACGGCCAGACGGACGAGGGTCGCGCCTTCCTCTATCTTGGCTCGCTCTCGGGGCTGTCGGCGTCGCCCAGCTGGACCAGCGAGGCGGACGTGGCCGGGGCCTTCCATGGTTACTCGGTGGCCGCGGCCGGCGATGTCGATGGCGACGGCTTTGCCGATGTGGTCGTCGGCGCACCCAATTACAGCAACGGCGAGACGCTCGAAGGACATCTGTCCGTGTACCTGGGCGACGCCGCC
>JAXMBY010000012.1:0-118840 GCA_046349655.1 Planctomycetota bacterium | reverse complement strand
GGGCCGATCTACGACGATTCGCGCGGCCGCAAGCTGATGCGCTCGATCGTGGAGGCGCCGCAACCCGACGAGTGGAAGGCAATGGCCGTCGCATCGGTGTTCGCCGATCACGCCACCGACGACGACCTGCGCAGCGTGTGGGCGGGCCTCGGATTCATCGCCGCGGATGGCTCGGCCTCGTTCGCGTCGATTGCCGATAACTACGGCCGCCATCTCGGCCGCATGCTGGTACTGCCGCCGAAGGCAGGTGCCGATGGCGCGCTGCGTGACGAGATCCGTACCACGCTCAAGAGCTGGCTCGAGGCAGCCACCGCCGCCGCGCCGCTGCGCGGCGCCGCGCTCCAGGCGTTCTTCGAGGCCGGCGATCTCGACATCGTGTCACGGTGGTTCGACATGGTCCTGAGCCAGCACGGTTCCGAACCGTGCGAGGTGCTGCGCCTCCTGCCCGGGAGCCTGCGCTTGCTGCAGCATCCGCGATTTCCGGCCGCCACCCGGGACCGGCTGCGCTCGGCCTCGGCCAGCGCGATCGCGGCGTTTCTCGCCGACCCGCCGCCGCGCACCACGGTCACCGCATCGCAGGAGCCGGTGCGGTGCCTGCGCGGCGCGGTGCGCGTGCTGCTGCCCACGCTCAAGGGCGCGGACCTGTCGCCGATGCTGACGCTGTTCACCCACCGATTCTCCGGCATCTGGCTCGGCATCGATCTGCTGCAGGACGTGCGCTTTGAGCTGCAGCGCACCCGCGCTGTGCTGGTTGAGCCGGCGAAGGCCGAGCTCGATCAGGTATTTCTGCGACTGTTGACCGAGGACGCGGCATTGCTTCGTGATGCGAGCCTCGGCGAGGATGGCAGGGCGGCGTTCCTCGATCGTCGTGATCTGCGCTACAACGCCGCCGGCTATGTCCTCGACACGATCGACAAGGACAAGGCGCTGGTCGAGCGCGTGGCGGATCGTCCCGAGGCGCTCGAGACCTTCATCGGTCTGGCCGTCGCGGCGCTCGATCCGGATGCCCGCGGGGTCGTGCGCGAGAAGACCGAGACTGGAGTCACGCTCTGTGAGCTGCTCGGCAAGCTGCGCGGCGACTTCGAGGAAGAGATCGACCGCGGCCTGCTGCAACGGCTCCTGATCCACCAGCTGCGCGTCGAGGTCGGCGATGCCGACAGCGAGCGCGCAGGCGGTGGTGGGGCCACCACGTCGCCGATCGCGGTGACGACGAGGAAGCGCCCTGCGGACGCGTGGGTGAAGGATCACGTGATCGAGGCTCTGAAGGCGCTCGGGTTCACGGTCACCGAGGCGGGCGAGACGCTGACCATCGAGTGAAGCGATGATTCCTGCCGACGGGTTGCGCGTGTCCGCAGCGTGGGTGGTGGTCGATGCCGACACGATCCTCGCCCACGCCGCGGTGGTGACGCGCGGTGACCGCATCGTCTGGATCGGACCCGCGGACCGGGCGCCCGACGTCGATCGCGCGATCGACGTCGAAGACGGCATCCTGCTGCCGGGCCTGGTCAACGCCCATGCGCACCTCGACCTGACGGCTCTCGGCGGCGAGGTCGCGGGCGACGGCGGCCTGCTCGCCTGGCTGCTCCGGCTGATCCCGCAGCGCGCCCGGCTCACCGGGGCCGCCATCGCCGCCGGTGTGCGGGACGGCGCGCGGGCGTCGCTCGCGGGCGGCGCCACGACCGTGGCGGACATCGACTCGTTCCGGTCGTGCCCGCGCCGAGCTCCTCTGCGCGGGGCTGCGAGCGGTGGCATTGCGCGAGCTGCTCGGCAGTGACGCCGATGCGCTCGCGCGCGGCTCGGCGCTGGCGGCGGCGTGGATCTCCCAGCCCGCGACCGCGACGATCACCACCGGACTCTCGCCGCATGCCCTGTATTCCGCTGGCAGTGAGCTGTTCGCGCGCTGCGCCGCGCTGGCGCAGCAGCAGAGCTGCGTGGTGGCATCGCACGTCGCCGAGACCGCCGACGAGGTGGAGCTGTTCGAGCGCGGCACGGGACCGCTGGTCGAGTTCCTCGCGCGCGTGGGCGCGCCGCCGTTTCGCAGCCCCGGTTGCCGGCCCGTGTGCTGGCTGCGCGACGCAGGCGTGCTCTCGCCGCAGTTTGTGGTCGTGCACGGGAACTTACCTCAACGACACGGAGATCGCGTGCCTCGCGAGCGCCGGCGCGAGCGTGGTTCACTGTCCGCGCAGTCATGCGTTCTTCGGCCACGTTCGCCACCCGGTGGTCGAGCTGCGTGCCGCCGGGGTTCGGGTGGTCCTCGGCACCGATTCGCTGGCGAGCAACCAGTCGCTCAGCATGCTGGAAGAAATCGCGTTCCTGCGCCGGGCGCGCCCCGACCTCGAGGATCGCGTCATCTTCACGATGGCCACGCGTGACGGGGCGGTGGCGCTCGGACTCCCGGCCGGGGCGCTGCGGCCCGGGCTGCTCGCCGACGTGATCGCGGTCGTGCCGGGATCCGGCCGCTCTGGCCGCGACGTCATTGCGGCGATCGTCGCCGGTGGCATGCGCGTGGTGCTGTCCATGGTCGGCGGGCGCCTCTTGCTGCATGATCCGGAGCATGCCTCGCTGCGCGGTCCGGCGCGGTCGGATTGACGCGTGGCGGGTTCTTCGCTAATCTAGGCAGGTTCGAGACTTGCTCTCAATTCGTAGCGATGGGATGCGCCGCGGTCCGCCAGAAGCGCTGCCCGCCCGTCGCAAGGTAGGTCATGGTGAGCCCGGAGCTAGCCGAGTCCTTTCAGCGCCTGCGCGAGCTGGTGGAGCGCAAGCAACGATTCGTGCTGTCGGGGCACCAGAACATCGACGGCGATTCGCTCGGGTCGATGGTGGCCTTCTTCGCCTATCTGCGCAGGCTGGGGAAGCAGGTGACCGCCTTCAGTCTCGAACCGATCTCGAACCGCTACGACTTCGTCGATCTGGCCCGCGAGGTGCGTGTCTTCGATGCCGAGGAGCACGCGCAGCTGGTGCAGAGCGCGGACGTGTTCATGGCGTTCGACCTGTGCACACCCGCGCGCCTGGGCCGCATCCCGGAGTTCTTCGCCGATCATCACCCGGCGCAGGTCTACGTCGATCACCATCCGCTCGACGGGCCGCGGCCCGGACATCTGAACGTGATGGACGCAACCCAGTTTGCGTCGGGCAAGATCGTCTACGATTACCTCAAGTTCGTCGGCGCGCCACTCGATGCGTCGATGGCGCTGGGACTGCTGACCGCGATCCTCACCGACACGGGCTGGTTCCGCTACTCGAACACCAGCGCCGAGACCTTCCGCGTCGTCCACGAGCTCGAGCCGCACAGCAAGGTTCGCCTGCACGAGCTGTATCGCGCCATATACCAGCGCAACGAAATCAACTACCTTCGTATGCTGGGCAGCGTCGTGGCTGGCGCGCGCGTCGAGCTCGGCGGTCGCGTGCTGTGGTCGACGATCCCGCTGTGCATGGTCAAGGACCTGGGGCTCGTGCCAGGCTGGGAGACCGATGCCATCCTGGACGTCATGCGATCTGGCGACGGCGTGGAGGCCGTGGCGCTGTTCCGCGAGTTGCCGGATGGTCGCATCCGCGTCAACCTGCGCTCGCGCGGCGTGGCAGACGTGAACCTCGTCGCTCGCGGCCTCGGTGGAGGCGGGCATCGCCACGCCGCTGGTGCTACCATTGATGGCCCCCTGGAGCGAGAGTCGCGGCGCGTGGTGCAATCCCTGGTGAACAGCCTCGAAGCGACTTGATCGTGCGTGGTGGATGACGTCGCCGGACCATCCGCCGGCGGGAGCGTGAGAGTGGCCGAGAGGTTTGCCATCATTTCCGACATTCACTCGAACATCGAGGCGCTCACCGCAGTGTTCGCGCGCATCGATCAGCTCGGTGTGAATCGGATCTGCTGTCTGGGGGACATCGTCGGCTACGGCCCGGATCCCGAGCCCTGCATCGATCTGATCCGCGAGCGCTGCGAGTTCATCCTGCGTGGCAATCACGATGACGCGATCTTCAATGGCGCGGGCGACTTCAACGTGATCGCGCGCGACGTCATCAGGTGGACGCGTGAGGTGCTGCGTCCGGGCATCTTCAACGCCGTGGACATCTTTCGCCCGGGCAAGAAGGAACGCTGGGCGTTTCTCCGGGACCTGCGACCGCGCCACCAGGTGGGTGACCTGCTGTTCGTGCACGGCTCGCCGCGCGATCCGGTGCGCGAGTACGTGATGCGCGGCGACGTGTACTTCGCGCCGGCGAAGCTGCAGGAGATCTTCGACCTCATTCCGCGCGCCTGCTTCGTCGGTCACACGCATCAGCCCGGCGTGTTCATCGAGGGTCAGGGGCACCGCTCGCCGACCGAGCTCAAGAACCACTTCGCGATGGGCGGCGAGAAGATCCTGGTGAACGTCGGGTCGGTTGGACAGCCGCGCGATGGCGATACGCGCTCGTGCTTTGCCGTCGTCGAGCAGGGTGGCGGCGGACAGCTCGAGGTTCAGTTCGAACGGGTCGCCTACGACTACGAAGAGACCATGCGGAAGATCCGCGCCAACGACAAGATCGATGACCTGTGCGCGGAGCGCCTGCAGCGCGGCAAGTGATCACTGCGCGCGATCGCCGGGATCGATGACCCACGCATCGAACCCGTCCCATGTTTGCCAGTGCGGCGGCGTCCCCGCGAGCTGCTGCTCGATCCAATCCGGTCTCGTCGAGCCGTGCGGCGCGAGAATGACCGCGCGCTGGTGCGCGACGCCGAAGAGACGGCGCAGCGTGCTGACGGTGCCTGCGTTCCTGAGCGCGAACACGTGAGCGCTGCGCATAGTAAGGCAGCTGCAAGTCGTAGCTGTCGGTGTAGAAGATCACGTCGTCCTTGTCCGTCACCGCACGCATCGCCGCCGCCTGGTCGCGGGCCCGATAGGCACGCGAATCGTAGATCCGCCACGAGGCGTGCGCCGCGACCGCCGCAGCGAAGGTGAGCACCGCGAGTGCCGGCCGCAGTCCGTGGCGCTGCCGGATGTGGCCGCCGAGGATGCTCAAGCCGAGCACGATCCACGGCAGAAAATAGACGCCGTAGTAATCGGTCGACGCTGCGGCCGGCAAACAGGAAGACGTTCAGCACGCCCACGGCGAAGAACGTACGTGCGAGCCAGGCCGTGCTGGTGGCGGCGCGGCGCAAGAGCCACGGCAGCGAGAAGCCCGGCCAGCACCACTGGCACGCTGCCCAGGCGCCACGCGAATGCGAGCTCGCCGCCACGCCCATCCGGTGAGCCCGAGGCTGGGCAGCACCGTGGTGCCGGGGTTGTCCGCCAGCGGCGAGGCATCGTGAATGTAGCTGGCGAGCCCGCCCGCATCGGGGAACGACCCGCCCCGCATGACCTGCGCGATCTGCCACGCGTACACCACCGCGCCGGCGACCACCGGCAGGCCCAGGTAGAGCACGGCGAGCGTGCGTGACGTTCGCCGGACGCGCCAGGCGAAGAACGGTGCGGCGAGGAAGATCGGCCAGTCGAGCAAGCCACCGCACACGTAGCTCAAGAGACCCCAGCGTGCCGTGCGCGCATCGCCCACGGCGATCAGCATGGCAGTGGTCACGAGCAGCGTGAGACACGGCACCTCGAAGTTCATGAACGGACCGTAGTAGGTGCTGTACGGCATTGCCGCCGCTGCGCCCACAGCGGCGAGCGTGAGCCACGATCCGCACGCTGGCCAGAGCACCACGGCGAGCAGGTACAGCGTGAGCATGTGGAAGGCGAGTGCCAGGCCGCGGGCTGCCGACTCCGACTCACCGGTGACGCGGAACACGGCCGCCAGCAGCAGCGGGATCAATGGCGGGTGGTGGCGATAGTAGACGAACTGCGCGCGGGTCGCGGCGCCCGGGTTGAGCACCGGGATGCCCCAGGTCGCCGCCAGACCGTGGGCAACGTGGTTGTGCGCCATGACGGCGAAGAACGCCCCGCACGAGCCGCGCAGTCCGTCCTCGAACGGGGTGCGATCGAGCCTGGCGATCGTCGCTGCGAGCACGACGATGACGACCATGGCGCCGAGGTGTTTTTTGCCGTTTACCATTCTGCCGCAGGATGTTATTCGCTTGGTCGATTCGGCGATCGAACTTTCGGCTATTCCCGCCTGACGATCAATGGCACACGTCCTCGTCCTGATGACGGCCGGCAGCGAAGACGAGGCCGGCGCGATCGCGCGCACTCTGGTGGAGGAGCGGCTCGCGGCGTGCGTGAACATGGTGGGCGGCCTGACCTCGCACTATCGCTGGGAAGGCAAGCTGTGCACCGATCGCGAATGGCTGCTGCTGGCGAAGACGCGACGCGAGCTGTTGCCGCGTCTCGAAGTGCGCGTGCGCAGCTTGCACAGCTACACGACGCCTGAGATCATCGCCGTGCCGATCGACGGCGGGTCGGAGAGTTACTTGCGCTGGCTGGACGAGGCGACGCGTTGAGCCAGGACCCTGCAGCGCGCCGGCAGCTCGCGCGGCGCGCGCGCGCACTCCTGCTGATCGCAGCGGCCGCGGTCCTGGTGCTGTTCGAGCCGGTGTTCCTGAGCGTCTCGTTGCTCGCCTTCGACAACCGGCAGCTCGCGCCGTGGGTGATCGACGCACCGCCAGCAGCGGCCGCACCGCGGCCGATGAACTTCGTCACCTCCGACATCAACGGCTGGATCATGCCCGACGCCGCGCTCGCGCTGGCGCAGATCCGGAGCGGCGAGGCACCGATCTGGAACCCGCACCAGTACCTCGGGCAGCCGCTGCTCGCGAACCTCGCGTTCGCAGTGTTCTACGTGACGCTGCCGATCGCGCTGTGGCTCGGGCCCGTGCGTGGCTATGCGGTCGCGCTGCTGCTGCACTTGATCGTGTTCGGTGCCGGCAGCTTCCGGTTCCTGCTGCGCCGCGGGCTGCGGCCGAAGTGCGCCGCATTCGGTGCGATCGCGGCGATGTTCTCGGGATTCGTCGGCGCGCACGTGCACCTGCCGATGTACGTGCACGTGAGCGCGTACTTCCCCTGGCTGCTCCTGGGTGCCGAATGGCTGGTCGAGCGTGCGCACCGGCGCGCGGTGGCGGCGCTCGCTCTGTGCGTCGGGCTGTCGCTGCTCGCGGGGTTTCCGCAGATCAGCGTGATCCAGCTCGTGGCCACGATGGCGTACGCGGCCGGGCACGAGAGCGGCCGGGGCCGGGCAGGCATCCGGCTGCGACCGGGGTGCTGTTTCGCGGTTGCCATCGTCCTGGGTGTCGCGCTGTCTGCCGTGCAGCTGCTGCCCGCCACGGAGCTGCTCCGGCACTCGCTGCGGCGCGAGCCGCTCGCGCGCGCGCGGCTGGTGGCGAAGGCGCTCGAGCCACAGCTGCTGGCCGGATTCGTGGTGCCGCATCTGTTCCAGGATCCGATCACCCCGGTCGCGGGTGGCGAGCAGCCTCAGGGCGAGTCGGCCGAGCTGCCGACCGCACAGCGCTGGCTCGGGCACGACACCGCCGGCAAGCTGGACGTGCAGAACAACTTCGTCGAGAACACGGTCTACGCGGGCCTGCTCGTGCTGGTGCTGGCGCTGCTCGGCGCGTGGCGTCGCGGCCGGGCGCGGGCGTTCACGGCGATGGCCGTCGTCGCGCTGCTGGTCGCGGCCGGCGCGCCCGGGTTCATCGACGTGGCGCGCGCAGTCCCCGGGTTTGCCGCCGGCAGCCCGAAGCGCATCCTCGCGCTGTCGAGCGCCGCAATCGCTTACCTCGCGGCGTTCGGGCTGGAGGCGTTCCTCGAGCGCCCTTCGCGCGGCAGGTGCGTGGTGCTCGTCGTCATGAGCCTCGTCTACCTGTCGGTGGCGGCCGCCACCTGGTGGATCTTGCCGGCGCGATTCGAGAGTGGCGCGAGTGCTCTGCGTCACGCGATCGCGTGGGACGTGATCGCGCTCGCGGCGGCCGGGTGTGCGCTGCTCGTGGTCGCTGTGCTCGTTCGCTTTCGCGCAGGCGGGGCCGAGCACGCGGCCAACCTGCTGCTCGTGCTCACGCTGCTCGATCTCGGCTTGTTCCTGCGCCGCACCAACCCGTTCCAGCCGCTGCTCGGCCAGTATCAGTGCACGCCGGCGATCGAGTTCCTGCAGCAAAAGCTCGCGATGGGCGAGCGGCGCATGGCACGCATCGGACGGCCCGATCACCTGCCGGCGACCATCGCGCAGATGTTCGGCCTGTCATCGGTGGATGGCACCGCCTCGATGGTCGTGGCGCGGGTTGGCGAGCTGCTGACGGCGATCGATCCCGGCGTGCTCGATCCCAAGGACCCGCGGGTCGCGAGCGGCTTCGCCGGTGCCGATCAGGTGGCGGTGCCATTGCTGGACGCGCTCGGTGTCAGCCACGTGCTCAAGGGAGTGGCGCCGCTGGCCCCCGGCTCCGGCCTCGCGCTCGACTACGCTGGCCATCGAGAGGTCATTGGCATCTACGCGCGGGCGCGATCGCTGCCGCGCGTGTTCCTGGCGACCGAGCTGGTCACGATCCAGGAGGCCGCACGGCGTCTCGGGGTGCTCACCGCGCGCGACTTCGATCCTCTGTGCGCGATCCTGGAGGTAGAGACGCAAGGCCTTGGCCCGGTGCTCGGCAAGGGTACCTGCGAATTCACTCGGCCGCGCGCGTGCGAGCTCGAGATCGACGTCAACGTCGACGCGCCGGCGCTGGTGGTGATTGCCGAGACGGCGATGCCCGGCTGGCGCGCGCAGGTGGATGGCATCTTCGCGCGCGTGCTGACCGTCGATCACGCGCTGATGGGGGTCGGTGTTCCGCGCGGCGCGCATCACCTTCAGCTCGTGTACGACCCGGCGAGCTACCGGCTCGGACTCTGGTGCTCGTCGATCTCGGCGCTCGTGATCGCGCTCGCCCTGGTGTGGCCGGTCAGCGGAAAGACAGCGCCTGGATCACATCGTCACGGCTGATCTCGGCGCTGCCGCGCAGGTCGGCGATGGTGCGGGCCACGCGCACGATGCGGGTGTACGCACGCGCTGACAGCGCCATGCGCTCGATCGCGCCCCGGAGCAGGATGTCGATCTCGGGCGATGTCGAGCAGAACTCGTGCAGCCGGGCGACCGGTATCGCGTGGTTGCGGTGAAACGGTAAACCGTGATACCGCGCACGCTGGCACTCGATCGCGCGTACCGTGTTCGCCCGGGCTTCGCGCGAGGTGAGCGTGCCGCCGACTCGCACCAGCGCCTCCGCATCGATCGCCTCCATCGTCACCCGCAAGTCGATGCGATCGAGCACCGGCCCCGAGATGCGGTCGCGGTAACGGCGGATGTCGGCCTCGCTGCAGTGACACTCCCGGCGGCGTGCACCATGGTAGCCGCAGGGACACGGGTTCATGGTTGCCACGAGCTGGAACTCCGCCGGCAGCGTGATCCGCACGCCGGCGCGGGTCACCGTGATGTGTGCATCCTCGAGCGGTCCGCGCAGCGTCTCCAGCACGTGGCGCGAGAACTCGCAGATCTCGTCCAGGAACAGGATGCCGTGGTGGGCGAGGGTGATCTCGCCGGGACCGATCGGATTGCCGCCGCCGACCAGGCCCACGTGGCTCGCGGTGTGATGTGGTGCTCGGAACGGCGGGCGCAGGCCGGGCGGTGGCAGGCCGGCGGCGCCGTGGATGCGCGCCACCTCGAATGCCGCCTCGGGCGCGAGGTCGGGCAGCACTCCGGGCAGGCGCTGGCAGAGCATGGTCTTGCCGGTACCGGGGCTGCCGATCAGGAGCAGGTTGTGCCCGCCGGCCGCGGCGATGACCAGCGCGCGCTTGGCCTGCTCCTGACCACGCACGTCCTGCAGATCCTCGTCTTGCTCGCCAGGATCGCTCGCCGGCTCGGACGTCACCGGCGGCAGATCGAGCTCGCCGCGCAGCCACAGGGCCGCATCGCCGATGGTCCGCGGCGCAAAGACCGGGACCTGCGCTGATGCCGAGGTGGGCCCGATCGCGCCGCGGGCGAGCACGCCCTTCGCGCCGACCGTGCGTGCGAGCAGCAGCATCGACAGCAGACCGCGCACCGGCCGGATCTCACCGTTCAGCGCCAGCTCGCCCACCACCAGCAGCTCCGCCAGGCGTTCGGTGGGAATCTGCTCGGTGGCGGCCAGGATCGCGAGCGCGATGGGCAGATCGAACGCCGGTCCAGTCTTGCGCAGATGCGCGGGCGCGAGGTTGATCAGCACGCCCGAGCGCGGGAACTCGAATCCGAGCGCGCGGATCGCTGCCTTGACGCGGTCGCGGCTCTCGCGGATCGCGCCATCCGGCAGGCCGACGATGCGGATGCCAGCCAGCGAGCCGCGCTGCACCTGCGCCTCGACCTCCACCTCGACGGCATCAATGCCAACCAGCGCGGCGCTGCGTACCACCACGTTCATGTCCACCGTCCACGTCAGCATCCTGCTTGCATGGACGCATGGCACCCGCCAGGTTACACGAAATCAGCGCGAATTCGCCGTGCCCGGCGCATCGGTGCGGGTGACGTAGCGATCGCGGTTCTCATGCCACCACGCCCGCCACGCCGCCCGGTCGAGCCCGTAGTCCTTGCCGGTGACGGCCACCAGGGCGCGGCGCGTGGCCTCTTGCTCGGTCAACGAGCGCGATGCGAACGAGCCAATGACCTTGACGTCCAGCACCGAGCCATGCTGCAGGACGCCGATCACCGGCTTGGCGATCGCCGCACCCTGCGCGATCTCCACGTCGTAGTCGCTCACGTACGGCGTCTGCGTGCCGAACGAGACGTAGCCGCGGGAGGATCCCGCGCCCGAGCTCGGCGCGACCAGGTTGGCGATCAAGGGGCCCGCGGCGCGCGGGTCGCGCAACGCCTCGATGGCCTCGAGCGATGCCATCCGCACCGCCTCCTGGGCGTGGCTCAGACCGCGCACGAACGGGTAGACCACACCGGGGTGGTGGAATGTCATCACCGAGGCAACCGCCGCATGACGCGCCGCCAGGTCACGGTCGAACAGCGCGCAGGCGATCAGCGGCTCGAGCGCGGCCTGCGGGTGGAAGTCGCCGAGCGCCACCGCCGCGAGCGCGCGCGGCAGCGCGCCGGTCCCTGAGGAGCTTGACCAGGTAGGCGCTCTTCGCATCGTCCGGCAACGCCCGCAGCAGCTCGCGCGCGAGCTGCTGGCGTGCGGCGCCGCCCTCGAGAGCGAGGCTCGAGCAGTCCTTCGGGTCGGTGGCAGAGCCGGCCGGTGCGAGCAGGGCGACGACGTCGCGGCGTGCCAGATCGCTCACCATCTGCACCACCAGCGGTTGTCCTGGCGCGCGCGCCAGCACCTCATCCCCGAGTGCCAGCCATTCCACCAGCAGCCCGCGCTGTTCGCACCAGTGCATCAACGGCACGAGCGCGATCGCGCCATGCTCGCGCGCGGGCACGAGCATGGTGCGCAACACAGCTCGCAGCTCCGCTTCGGTGTCGCGTACCAGCACGTCGCCGCGGGCGAACGTCACCATGCCGTCGAGGGTCTGCACGGCGATGGCGTCTTGCTCGGATCGCACGGCGCCGGCAACGGTCCGTCCGTCGCGCAGCAGGAAGTGATCGGCACGGCCCGCGGGCGAGCAGGTGATGAGCGCGACCGAGCAACCGACAACGCCACGCAGTACACGGTGGCACAGAATGCGGTTCGCCGTCATGGGGGACTCCCGGGGGCCACGATCATGTCCGTGGCAATGTACCCGGCGTGCCGCGGGCGGCAACCCCCTTCATGGGATGGTGAGCACTTCGCGCTGTTCGACGAACGAGCTGACGGTGAGCCCGTGCCTGCCGGCAGCGACGAACAGCGCACCATATTGATAGGTGGCGAGCGTGGGCGGCGGTCCGGTGCGCGAGACGATCGTGCGGGGCGGGTCGCCGGAGATCAGCGCGAGCCTGGGCGTGGCTGCCTGCAGCAGGCGCGGCAGGCCATCGCAGCGCATGCCATGATGCGGGATGAACAGCACGTCGGTCGGCTCCGTGAGCCGCTCGCGGATGGCGCGCTCCACACCCTCTGCCTCGATGTCGCCCGTGAGCAGCGCGGACCTCCCCGAGAAGGCGATGTTGAGCAGCACCGATTCCTCGTTGCTCGACCGCGGTCGGACGCCATCGGCCACCGAGAAGCGCAATCGGAACGGGCCGAGATGATCGGGCCACGGCGCGTCGCCCGGAGCCCGCACGCTGGTCCCAGCCTGCTCGAGCCCGGCGATCAGCTCGCGCACGAATGCGCGATCATCGACCCGCGCCGGAACCAGGCAGATGCCGGGGGGGAACGCCTCGATCAGTCCTGGGATGCCGTTCACGTGATCCGCATCGAAGTGCGAGATCACGAGGACGTCCAGCTGGTGCACGCCGAGCGCGCGCAGCGCCGGCACGATCACGCGCCGCCCAACGTCCAGCCGCGAGCGTGACCCGGCATCGTAGAGCAGGTTGCCGTGTTGCGACTGGAACAGCACTGCCAGGCCATGGCCCACGGCGAGCGCAACCATGCGTGGTGCGGGCGGTGCGCGGGGCGCGCACGCGAGCTGGGTTGCCGCGGCGGCGACGGCGCAGGCGAGCGCTGTGCGCGCGCGATGCCTGGCGATGCACAGCGCCGCGGCCATGGCGAGGGCAAGCGCGATCGGCACGACCGGTTCCTTGCGTCAGCGGCGTGCCGGGCAGCGCATCCAGCCACGACAGCCAGATGCGAAGCGCCCGCACGATCACGCGCACCGCCGCGACCAGTGCGGCGAGTCCGGGAGCGGCGAGCGCCGCCCACGGGACCAGCAGCAGGAACAGCGCCATCAAGATGGTGATGAGCGGCACCACCAGCACCGAGAGCAGCGGTGCGAGCGGCACGATGGCGCCGAAGTGGTGCGCCGAGAGCGGCCAGGTGCCGAGCGATGCGGCCAGCGAGACGGCGATGGTGCGGCGGGTGCGCAGCAGGAGCGACTGGGTGACCGACAGGCCGACCCTGTCCTTGCGCGGCAAATCCGCGGGCCGATGCAGCAGCCGTTCGATCGGCCGCGTCAGCAGCACGATGGCCGCGGTGGCCGCGAGCGAGAGCTGGAAACCAACCACGAACAGCTCGCCCGGATCGAGCAAGAGCAGCGCCAGTGCGGAGCCCAGCAGGCAGTTCTCCATCGACACCCGCCGCTTGCCAAGATCGGCGGCCAGCACGGTCAGCGCGAGGGCGCCGGCGCGCACCACCGACGGGGTGAAGTCGGTCATCCCCATGTAGAATACGACGAACGCGATCTGTGCCAGTCGCACCCAGCCGCGCCGGCCCTGCCGGTCCAGCAGCGTGCAGCGGAGGAACATGAGCAGCAGGGTGAGGTGCATGCCGCTGACGGCGAGGAAGTGCAGCGTGCCGGTGTGCCGGTACGCAACGATGGTCCCCTGGCTCATGCCTCGCGTCTGACCGACGAGCAACGCACACGCCAGCGCCGATTCCTCGGGCGGCAGTGCGGATTGCAGCACGCGCAGCGTGGCCGCGCGCAGCTGCGCGGTCACGCGACGCAGGCTCGCCGCGCCCGGCGCGATGAGCTCGATGTTGGCTGCCGAGCCGGCGACCACCACCTCGTCGATGCCCTCGACGCGCAAGCGCCAGGCAGGATCGGTCATGCCCGGATTGTCGACTGCCGGCCGCGGCTCGAGTGTGCCGACGACGCGGACGCGATCGCCCGGCCACACGTCCGGTGCATTGCCGGCGAACCGAACGCGCACGCGATCGCTCGCCGTGACCAGGTCGAGGAAGCCAGTCGCACGCTCGCTGCTCTCCGGGTGCGGGCGATCGGCGACCTGGCGGATCGTGCCCACGAGCTGCACGACCTGCTCGCCGGTGGTCGCGGGTGGTAGCGCACCTGGAGCCAGCGCGAGCCCGGCCGCGAGGAAACCGGCGAGCACGGCAAGCGCAGACGACCATGCGCGGCGCGCGGCGCTCAAGAGCGCGGCGATTCCAATCAGCAACGCCGCAAGCCAGGGCGCCGGACCGAGCGCGATGCCGGTGGTGAGACCGGCGAGGGCGAGCTGCAGCGAGCGCGAGGGGGCAGGGCCACGCCCTGCGGCGAGTGCCGACGTCGATGCGATCTGCCTGACTGCCACGATGGTCATCTCGAATGCCGCGCTGCGACCGCGGGCACCGCGCGCCGATCACGCGATGCTCCTTCTGCCAAGACGAGGCTTTTCGTGGCAGGTGACAGCGAAGATGCCTACAATGCCGCGACTCGGGCTGGCAAAGGAGCGCGTGATGAACGCCGTCTACCCCGGCACGTTCGATCCGTTCACCAACGGGCACCTCGACCTGGTGCAGCGCGGCAGCCGGCTGTTCGAGAGCCTGGTCGTCGCGATCGCGGTGAATCCAGCCAAGGCGCCGGTGTTCACGGTGGAAGAGCGTGTGGAGATGATCCGCGGCCTGACCCGCGACATCCCCAACGTCACGGTGGACTCGTTCCATGGCCTGGTCGTGGATTACGCGCGTCGGCGCCGCATCGGCACGATCCTGCGCGGGCTCCGAACGTTCTCGGACTTCGAGTACGAGTTTCAGATGGCGCTCATGAACCGGGCGTTCGCACCGGACGTGGAGACCGCATTCGTGATGCCCAGCCTGCAGTACTCGTACGTGTCCTCGCGCCTGATCAAGGAGTCGATCACCATGGGCGCGGACGTGGGCTCGCACCTGCCGGACCTGGTCGAGCGCAAGCTGCGCGATCGGCTCGGGCTCGCGCCCCGCATTCCTACCTGACCTGCTTCAAGTCCTGTCTTGCAGAGAGAGCCGCACGATGACACAGATCGTTCAGACTGGCGGCGCGCCGCGCGCCATCGGGCCGTATTCACAGGCAATCAAGATCGGCCAGCTGGTGTTCTGCTCCGGGCAGATCGGCCTGGTGCCGGAGACCGGCAAGCTCACCGACGGTGGGATCGCGGCCGAGACCGAGCGAGTGATCCGCAACCTGGATGCGGTGCTGACCGCGGCCGGCACCGGCCTGCAGGGCGTGGTGAAGACCACGGTATTCCTCGCCGACATGCGTGAGTTCGAGGCGATGAACGAGATCTACGGACGCATGTTCGGCGATCACCGGCCCGCGCGCTCCACGATCCAGGCGGCAGCGTTGCCACGCGGCGCGCGCGTCGAGATCGACGTGATCGCGGAGGTCGTGGGATGATGTGCGGGACCGCGATCTGCGTGCTGCTCCTCGCTGCGCAGGCGCCGCCCGCTCCGGGTCACGACCACCTCTACCAGGATACGCTTCGCAACGGCTTGCGGCTGGTGCTTGCGGAGGACCATGCAGCGCCGCTGGTTCACTTGCGCCTGCTCGTCGGCACCGGGCCCGGTCTTGCGAGCGAGGACCCTCCCGGCCTCGGCTT
This sequence comes from Planctomycetota bacterium, assembly GCA_046349655.1. Classification (GTDB taxonomy): domain Bacteria; phylum Planctomycetota; class B15-G4; order B15-G4; family JAXMBY01; genus JAXMBY01. The sequence goes on along the minus strand of JAXMBY010000012.1, from coordinate 103,573 downwards.
GCTGATCGCGAGCGCCGCGCTGCGCGAGGCCAGCGGCGCGTGGCCGGACCGTGCGACGTCGTGGTCGGGCCCGACCATGTGGGCGTCGCGGTCTGCATCGCGCCTGCCGCGCTCGAGGCGACGACCAGATACCTCGCCGCGTGCCTGAGCGAGCCGGACTTCACGCAGAGCGACCTGGACCACGCGCGCGAGCAGATGATCCGAGCCGCCGACGCCGCGCGCGACGACGTGGTGAGCGTGAGCCGGCGCGCGTTCCTGGCGACCGCTTTTCTCTCCCGGCCGTTGCGCGATGATTACCGCCCGACCGTCGAACAGCTCGGTGCCGTGACGCTGGCGCGCGCGCGAGAGCACCACAAGTCGCGTTTCCAGCCCGAGCGAACCGTGCTGGCAGTGGTTGGCGATGTGACGATCGCGGCGGCGTTCCACGCCTTGCGCGCCGCGTTCGAGCCCTGGGAGCGCGGCGATCCGTTGCCGGTGCGCCTCGTCGCTGGAAACGGCTCAGGTTTCGGCGCGCGAGGCCACGGTCTCGGTCCCGGATCAGACCGCGACGCTGGTCGGCTTCAAGACCGTCGCCGTGCTGCATCCCGATCGCCTTGCCCTGGACGTGATCGAGGAAGTGCTGCGCGCGCGTCTCGGCATGTTCGCCCGCCACGAGTCGATAGCGCTCGCGACCAGCGATGGCTATGCGACGTTCCTGTCGCCGCAGCCAGCGAGCTTCCTGCTCGGCGAGATCGATCGTGTGCGCGCCGAGCGATTGAGCCGGGACGAGATCGATGCGGCACTCGATCGCCTGACCCGGGAGTGTGGCGAGAACAGCACGGACGGGCAGGTACGGAGCATGGCGCTCGCGCTCGCGCTGCTGCGCGGCGGTGACCCGCAGGTGCGCTGGAAGCGCTGGCAGCTGCGCCAGCTGGCGAGCCCGGACGAGGTTCTCGCCGTGGCGGGCCGTTACCTTGCGCCCGATCAGTTGATCACGGTGCATGTCGCGCCGGCCGCAGGGTCGGCGCACCGGGCGACCTCGCCAGCGCACCGAGCGAAGCATTCGCGCACGCGCCCAACGGCATGGGCGTGGGGGTAGCCGCGCGCTCCGACCACGGCGTGGCGCTGGCGCTGTATCTCGCCGACGTCACGCGTGCGAGGGCGGGTCAGATGCTCGAGCGATGCGATGCGAAGCCTGGTGCTGGCGCGCAGCGCGTTGCCACCAGTCGTGGCGGAGCCGAGCGACGGCGGGTTGCTGCTGTCCATGACCGCCGCCGATGCCGACCTGGTCTTGCTCGTGCAGGCTGCGCGTGCGTTCGTCGAGGATCCGGCCGATGCTGGCAAGGAGCCGTCGCTCGGCGCCTTCGTGCCGGGTGAGCTGCCAGCCTCGGTGCTGCTGGGCGGCGCTGCGCTGGATGGCCGAGACAGAGCGCCATCTGCCAGGGGAGCTGCTCGGTGTGGGGGTTGCTGGAGCACTCACGCCGGCGCCGGTGCAGGAGATGGTGGCAGCCGCCCTCGGGCGTAGACCTCGCCAGCAGCGGGCCGCTGCCGAATCGGCCATCCCCACGACCGTGGTGGTGCCGAGCGACCTTGGCCCGCCGAAGGTCGGCGCGCTGTTCCTGTTCGCCCGGACGTGCGCCGCCGCCGCCGCTGGTCGCCGCCGTTGCCGAGCAGCTGGTCGGGCCTGGCGACGCCGGCGTCGCGCGAGTCGTGGCGGCGGGCGCGCGCGTCGGCGTGCTGGTCGAGATCGAGACCACGGGCGAGAAGGCGAAAGCGGATCTGGACGCGTTGCGCGCGCGTTGGGGTGTCTTGCGCGAGGGCAAGCTGGATGCCGCGGTGGTGCGTGCAGCCAGCGAACGCGCCGCGGTCGCGCAGCTCGCGGCCGCCCAGGACCTCGCTCGCCATGCTCGCTCGCTCGCCCGGCGTGCCGCGAGCGAGGACCACGATTTCGACTGGCGGGAAGCGGGCGCGCTGAAGGAGGCTGCGGCACGACTCGAACTGGCCGCCACGCTGGTGCTGTGGCCGAAGGACCTTGCGATTCCCGACGATCTGGTCCCGGCGGCGGGTGGTCACTAGCGCGGATGAGATAGCTAACGAATTCGAGGGCATTGGGCCGTGGAGCTGCTCGGTGCGAGATCAGGTGGTGGGATCATGAAACGACGCTGTCTCGTTGCCCTGGCGCCGTGGATCGTCGGGGCTTTGCTGTTGCCTCGTTGCGCGCAGGGATCTGGTTTCGTTTCCGGGCCGGCGCCCGCCGCGGGCGCCGGCCGGCGCGCGCACGCCGACGACAACCCGCAGGCGCGCTTCATGGGAAAGCGCTTCGACGAGGAGCTGAAGACCGAGGTCGTGACCTGGTTCGGCGGCAAGGAGGCGAGCGACGAGTGGTGGTTCGACGGCCGTGGTCGCCTGGGCGGTCGCATGGTCACCGGACAGGCGCAGGCGCCACGCGAGTTCAATCCGATCACGCAGGGCACGACGGCCTCGGGCGACATCACCAATCAAGCCCTGTTCCAGGGTCTGATCGACTACAACTACGACGACGATTGCTACTATCCGTCCGGCACCATCCGCGGGTGGGAGCACACGCCGGACGGCAAGGTGTACACGTTCTACATGCGGCGCGGCGCACTCTGGTCGGATGGCCAGCCGCTGACGCTGGACGACGTCGAGTTCACGTTCAAGGTGATCTTCGATCCCAAGGTCACCAATGCCTACGGCGAGTTCTTCCTGCAGTCCGACGGCTCGCTGGCACAGTTCGAGCGTGTCCGGGACGAGGCGTTTCGGCTGCGCCTGAAGGAGCCGTCGGCGCAGATCACGCTCAGCCTCGGGGCCATGCGCGTGGTGCCCAAGCACATCCTCGGAGCGGCCTATGCGAGGGGCGAATTCGAGAGCGCGTACGGCGTGGCATCGGATCCCAAGCAGCTGGTGAGCAATGGACCGTTCCGCCTCAAGCAATACGTGCCTGACCAGAGGGTGGTGCTGGAGCGCAATCCGCACTTCGGGCGCATGGGTCACGATCTCGATGGCCGGCCGGTGCGCCTGCCCTACCTCGACGAGTTCGTGTTCCTCATCCTGCCCACCATGGACGCGCAGTTCCTGAGCTTCATGGCGAACGATCTCGACATGCTGTACCCATTGCAAGCCACCAACTATCCCGCCACCAAGGCGCGGGAGGAAAGCAAGCACGACGTCGAAGTAGTGAACCTCGGCCCCGCGATCGGTTCGCAGTTCCTGATTCTGAACCAGAATCCGCGCAAGGCAGACAGTGGCAAACCCTATGTCGATCCGGTGAAGCTCGCCTGGTTCACGACCAAGGCATTCCGGCAGGCGATCTCGTACGCGATCGATCGCGACGCCATCGCCAAGACCGCATTCCAGTCGCTCGCCGTTCCGCAGATTGCGGACAAGACCAGCGAGAGCCGACTGTGGAACACGAGCACCGTGCGGCGGTACCCCCACAATCCCGACAGGGCGAAGCAGATCTTGCTCGGGATCGGCTTCAGCGACCGCAACGGCGATGGCGTGATCGAGGATGCGAGCGGCAACCCGGTGTCGTTCGTGCTCAACACCAACGCCGACAACCCGGCGCGGGTGATGATGATGAGCATGATCCAGAAGGATCTCGAGCTCGTTGGCATCAAGGTCGTGGCGCAGACCGTCGACATCGGCGCGCTCACCAAGAAGCTGAGGGAATCGTTCGAGTGGGAGGCGATCGTGGTCGGGCTGTCGTCGGGAGTGCCGAACGATCCGATCCTCTCGCACAATGTGTATCTCTCCAACGGCGTGAGCCACCTGTGGAATCGTGCCCCGCAGAGGGACGCTGCGGAGCAGCCGCAACCTTGCACGCCTTGGGAGAAGCGGCTCGATGAGCTGTGCCTCAAGAACGCGCACCAGATCACGTACGAGGAGCGCAAGGCGAGCTGGGACGAGATCCAGATGCTGCTGGCGGAAGAGCTACCGATGATCTGGCTGGTGAAGCCGCACGAGCTGGTGGCGGCAAAGGTCGGCATTGGCAACTACCGGCCGAAGATCTTGCGACCCTGCAATTTCTGGAACCTCGAAGAGCTGTACTGGGAGAAGCGCTAGCGGAAGAGAGTGTCGGCGCGATGCTCGCATTCATGCTCCGGCGGTTGGTGGCTGCAGTCGTGCTGCTGCTGGCGGTGACCTTCTTGACGCACCTGCTGGTCGAGTGGGCGCCCGGCGATGTGCTGTCGGAGCTGAGCAGCGATCCGGGAGTATCGCGCGAGACGCTCGCGTCTCTGCGTCGCAAGTTCCTGCTCGACCGGGGTCCGCTCGAGCGCTACATGGCCTGGCTCGGACAGGCCGCGCGCGGGGATCTCGGCCTGGCCACCAACGGCCAGCCGGTCGCCAGGTTGATGGGGGAGCGCGTGGTCAACACGCTGACGCTGTCGCTGGTTGCCCTGGCGATGGCCTGGGGCGTGGGGGTACCGCTGGGAGTTGCGGCGGCGATCCGGCCCGGTTCCTGGCTCGACCGCGCGAGCGCGCTCGTGGCCTATGGCGCCCTGTCCTTGCCAACCGTGTTCCTCGCCCTGTTGCTGCAGTATCTCGCCGCACGCACGCACTGGTTTCCGATCGGGCTTGCGGCATCGCTCGACCACGATCAGCTGCCGCTCTGGCCGCGCTGCCTCGACTCCCTGCACCACCTCGCGCTGCCGGCGTTCGCGGTTGCCGCATTTGCGTTGCCGACGCTGATGCGGCAGATGCGGGCGAGCATGATCGACATCCTGCAGCAGGACTACCTGCGCACTGCGCGCGCGAAGGGAATGCCCGAGCGCGTGGTCATCTTGCAGCATGCCTTGCGCAATGCGCTGAATCCCATGGTGACGCTGCTCGGCTATTCGATCGGTGCCCTGCTCAATGGAGCTTTCCTGGTCGAGATCGTGTTCGCGTGGCCGGGAATGGCGCGCCTGACCGTTGATGGGCTGCTGCGCCAGGACGAGTTCGTGGTGAAGGGCAGCGTGGTGATGGCATCGTTGATGCTGCTGCTCGGCAACACGGTGGCGGATCTGTTGCTCGTGGCGGTGGACCCTCGGGTGCGGGTCACGTGATGCGCTGCCACGCCGCAGCGTCGTGGTGGCGCAGGTTGCGGGCGCGGCCCGCGGTGATCATCGCGGTCGCGATCCTGGTGCCGCTCTACCTGGCGGCGGCATTCGCCGGCTTCCTTGCCCCCTATCACTACGCGAATCAGAACCGGCCGCTCGGCTGGTTCCGGCCGATGCTCACGGAGGTGCGGGTGGTGCACGAGGGACACCTCGAGCGACCGTTCGTGCCAGGCGTGCGCATGGCCACCGATCGCCTCGGGCGCGAGGTCGCCGAGAGCCATCCCGGGGTGCGCCATCGCTTGCGCTGGTTGGTCGCCGGCGACGAGTACTTCCTGTTCGGGGCGGTCGGCCCGTTCCGCACCCACCTGTTTGGCCTCGATCCGATCCCGATCGGCGCCGAGGCGTTCGATCATGCCGCGCGCGAACGACGGCTGCCCGCAGCGATGCGACTGCGGCGCGCGTCGCTGCGCGAGATCGCGGCCGAGATCGCACGCAACACGCAGGTCCCGGTGATCCTCGACCCGCACGAATCGTTCGGGCGCTACGTGCGCGACCTGGTCGGGCCGCTCGACGTGGATCTCGGCGGCAAGGTGCTCGGGGACGCGCTCGATGCCGTGGTGCGTGCCCACCGTGCGGTCGATGAGGGTTCCAGGCTCGCGTGGCGGTTGGATCCTGGCGGCCTGCTGTTCACGACCAGAGACCGCGCGCTGCAACCACGCCTGTACCTGCTCGGCAGCGACCAGCTCGGCCGCGACCTGCTCTCGCGCATCCTGTGGGGCGCCCAGGTGTCGCTGACCGTCGGGCTGCTCGGGACGGCGATCACTGGCATCCTGGGGCTGTTGCTCGGCGGCATTGCCGGCTACGTGGGTGGGCTCACCGACTTCGTCCTGATGCGACTCTCGGATCTGCTGATGGCCCTGCCGGCGATCTATCTGCTGCTCGCGCTGCGCGGCATGTTTCCGAGCGGCATGGGTGCTGGCGCGGCCTACGTGCTGATCGTGCTGATCCTCTCGCTCGTGTCCTGGAGCGGCTTCTGCCGTCTGACCAGGGGCGTGGTGACCTCGTTGCAGTCGCAGGATTTCGTCATCGCCGCGCGCGCTCTCGGCGCGAGCCACTGGCGCTGCCTGGTGCGCCACGTCCTGCCGAACACGATTCCGGCGACGCTGGTGCATGCGACCCTGACCATGCCGCATTACATCCTCGGCGAGGTGGCGCTGTCCTACCTCGGGCTGGGTGTGGGCGAGCCCGAGGCCTCCTGGGGGAATCTGCTGGGCGCGGCACAGAGCGTCGCCGCGCTCGAGCAGCATCCGTGGGTGCTGATCCCGGGCGGCTTCATCTTCCTCGCGGTTCTCGCCTACAATCTGCTGGGTGACGCTCTGCGCGAGGCGGCCGACCCGCATGCGCACCCGCACGGGATGTTGCGCCCATGACCGCGCTCCTGGAGGTCGAGACTCTGACGGTGGAGATTGCCAACGATGAGGGCGTGGCCCGCATCGTCGATGGCATCTCGTTCGCGATTGGCCGCGGCGAGACGTTGTGCCTGGTCGGTGAGTCCGGGTGCGGCAAGTCGATGACCGCGCTCGCCCTGATGCAGCTCGTTCCCGCGCCGGCGCGCATCACGGCCGGGGTGGTGCGTTACGATGGGCGCGACCTGACGAGCATGGACGCCGCCGAGCTGCGTCGGATTCGCGGCAACCGGATCGCCATGATCTTCCAGGAGCCGATGACCGCGCTCAACCCGGTGTTCTCGATCGGCCACCAGATCGATGAGGTACTGCGAGTTCACCAGCGCAAGCGCGCGAGCGTGGCGCGCGCCGACACTGTGGCGCTGCTGCGGCGAGTGGGCATCGCCGACGCCGAGGCGCGGGCGCGCCAGTACCCGCACCAGCTGTCCGGAGGCATGAAGCAGCGCGTGATGATCGCGATGGCGCTCGCGTGTCGCCCGGCCTTGCTGATCGCGGACGAGCCCACGACCGCGCTGGACGTGACCATCCAGGCGCAGATCCTCGAGCTGCTGCGCGGGCTGCGTCACGAGTTCGGGATGTCGCTCCTGCTGATCACGCACGACCTCGGCGTCGTCGCGGAGATGGCTGATCGCGTGGCGGTGATGTACGCCGGGCGGCTGGTGGAGTGCGCCGATGTGGCGTCGTTGTTCCGGCAGCCGCAGCATCCCTACACCGTCGGGTTGTTCCACTCGCTGCCGCGCGCCGATGCCGTCATGCGACGTCTCGAGCCCATCCCGGGGGCGGTGCCGAGATTCACCGACCTGCCATCGGGGTGTCGCTTCCGTTCGCGCTGCCCGCATGCCGACCAGCGCTGCGCCGCGGTCGAGCCCGACCTGGTTGCGAGCGGCTCGCTCGGTGCCGTGGCATGCCACTATCCCCGCACGAGCGCACCATGACCGTCGCCGCGCCCGTAGCCCCGGAACGTGCCGCCCTGGTGAGCGTGGAGCACCTGACCCAGCACTTCGCGGTGCGCCGTGGGTTGTTTGGCGGCGAGCGAGGCGTGGTGCACGCGGTGGACGACGTGTCGTTCTCCATCGAGCGCGGGGAAGCCCTCGGCCTGGTTGGCGAATCGGGTTGCGGCAAGACCACGGTGGGGCGGGCGATCTTGCGGCTGGTGGAGCCGACCGCCGGCAGCCTGCGGTTCGACGGCGTGGATCTGGTCGCGCTCGGGGAGCGTGAGCTGCGTCGGTTGCGCCGGCGCATGCAGATCATCTTCCAGGATCCGTATGCGAGCCTGAACCCGCGCATGACGGTGGGGGCAATCGTGGCCGAGGGCCCGCGGGTGCACGGCCTCGCTCGCGGCAAGGCGCTGGTGGCACGCGTGCGATCGCTGCTGGAGCGCGTCGGCCTGTCCGGGGACGTGACGTCACGCTACCCACATGAGTTCTCGGGCGGTCAGCGGCAGCGGATCGGCATTGCCCGGGCGCTCTCGGTGGGGCCTGAGTTCATCGTTTGCGACGAGGCGATCTCGGCGCTCGACGTCTCGGTCCAGGCGCAGATCGTGAATCTGCTCGCCGACCTGCGCGTCGAGATGCGCCTCGCGTATCTGTTCATCGCCCACGATCTCACCATCGTGCGCCACCTGTGCAACCGGGTGGCCGTCATGTACCTCGGCCAGATCGTGGAGATGGGGCCCACCGAATCGGTCTTCGGCAGCCCCGGCCATCCGTACACGCGGGCCTTGCTGTCGGCCATTCCGGTTCGCGATCCGGAGCGTCGCAGGCCCACCCTCGCCGTCGCCGGCGAGGTGCCATCGCCGCTCGCGCCGCCGTCCGGATGTCGGTTCCGGACGCGCTGTGCTCATGCCAGGGAGGAATGCGGCTCTTCCCTCCCGCCGCTGCGCACGGTATCTCTTGGCCACACCTATCGGTGCATCCTCGAGCCCGGGTGGTCTGCAGTGCCTGGATCGCAGGAACCGCAAGGGCACCAGAGAACATGACGCGGCGCAAGATCTTCACGCTGACCAAGGCCAACCGAACGCTGCCGCTCGTGCAGCGCGTGGTGCGGGACATTCGTGAGAAGTACGTCGCACTGCAGGTGATCCGCCGGTCCCAGGCGCAGCTGTCCGAGGACGAGATTGCGGCGCGCGAGCACGAGGCATTCCAGCTGGAAGGCCAGATCTTCGCGCACGTCAGCGAGCTCAACGCGATCGGTTGCGAGCTGAAGGACTACGAGAAGGGCCTGATCGACTTCTACGCCGACAAGGGTGGCGAGATCATCTACCTCTGCTGGATGCTCGGCGAGGACGACATTCAGTTCTGGCATCCGCTCGAGGGTGGGTTTGCGGCGCGACAGCCCGTTTCCGCGCTGCCGCGCGCCACGCTGGGCCAGTGAGGCGCTGCCGCGTCAATCGTGCCCCTGAGCCCTGGTCTTGCGTGCTTGCTGCTCGTTGATGCTGGTTTCGCGAGTGGCTCGCTTCATCTTGTTGCGCCGGCCCGGCAGTGGGATGCCGAAATCGCGCTCGACGATGTCGAGCAGCTCGTGGAAGTTGTTGATCTCGTAGCGCGGCTCGGTCTCACCCTTCTCGTCGCGCCGCCGGGTGCTGCGCAGATCCCGCACCGTGATCATGCCGAGCCGGTTCGGCGGATCGATGTCATTCGTGGGATTGTCACCGATGTACATCGCCGTGCGCGGATCGAGACCGAGCGACGAGCACGCAACCTTGTACAACTTCACGTTGGGCTTGGAGATCCCGATCTGGTCCGAGATGAAGATCGCGGTAGGGGTGAGGTACTTCACGAGTCCCATGCGCACGAGCTTCTCCGCCTGCTTGATCTCCAGCCCGGCGGTGATGACGCCCAGGATGAGCTTGGTTCGTGAAAGGAGCTCGAGCGCCTCGATCACGTCCGGATAGGCGGTCAGCTCCTTCTTGGTGTTGTGGTATCCCACCACCGCGGCGGCGATCAGCACCGCCGGATTGAGACCCGCGTACAACGTGGTGGGGATGCGCTTCAGCAGCTTGTCGAAGTGGTGAGGGTAGTTCGAGCTGAACTCGGTGATGACCTCCTTCAGCTCCTTGTGCGCCTCCTCGGCGTCCATCTTGAGGCCATGGCGGATCATCTCCCGGATGCTGTTGCGTCGGGCCTTGTCGGCGAACTCCGTGGTCGAGAACAGAGTGTCGTCGATGTCGAAGAAGATGGCGCGCAGGTTTTGTTCGGCCATGTCGGGCTCTACCCAGTGCCGAGGAAGTCCTCTCCACGGTCATTATACTTCCATCGACGACCCCGATAAGGGAATGGGTGATCGCGAAATGAGACGCGGTGATGATGGGCGCCCCGCGCCGATCACCCGAGCCCGGCAACCCACCGTCTCATTCTCTCACGACCGTCGATGCTTCGCTGAACGTGCTCGGCTCCGTGTGCCCCTCGCCTTCACTTGGCCGCTCTCGACTCGCGCAGCGGATTGAGATCCGTGATGTGGGCCCGCACCAGCACGATCAGGTTCTGGACCTCGTCATCGATGCCCTTCGACTGGAAGAAGAAGCCGACGATCGGGATCTTCGAGAACCACGGGATTGCTGCGGTGCGGTTGACGTAGCGGATCTTCTTCATGCCGCCCATGATGATCGAGCCGCCGTCTGGAACCTGGACCGTCGTGTAGCTGCTCGAGACGTCGATCTCGGGCAGCTGGAATCGGATCGGCACCGAGAAGCCGCCGAGCGAGGTCTCGAACTCCGGGATCGGCCGTTTCAGATTGGCCACCGTGGTCTGGATCTCGAGGGTGATGAACCGGCGATCGTAGGAGATCGTCGGGCGGACGTCGAGGACGATGCCTTCCTGGATCACGCCAACCTGCGGGTTGGCGATGAACGCCGTGTTGGCGACATCGACGTCGAAGTCCTGCAGATAGGAGACTTCGTTGATGTTGGTGAAGTAGGCGCGCTCGGTGTTGAACACGGTCAGGATCGGCGCGCTGATCTCGGTGGCATTGACCGACTTCTCGATCATGCGCAGCACCAGGTTGACCTGGGTGTCGTCGAGGAATCCGAACTGGAACGAGCCGCCGCCCACGGTGGAGAGGATGCTGCCGAGCGGGTTGGCCCAGAAGTTCTCCGATCGTCCGCGGATATCGCCGTCGCTGTTGTCGTTGAAGAACACGCCCGAGGACGGCGAGGCACCGGTCAATCCCGAGCCCTCGTTGTCCAGGCCTTGCGAGGTCTTGTCCTCGAGTCCGTTGGTCAGGTCGTCGAGCGTGACGTTCGATCCAAACTCACCGCCGAGACCGCGGAAGTCACTGCCGATCTCCTGGATGAACGCGTCGGTCACGGCGACGAACCGACTCTCGATCGTGACCACCTGGCTCGAGAACCGGCGCAAGTCATCGAGGAACTCGGCGATCTGCGTCTGCACCTCGGGCGTGTGGATGACGAGCAGCTGGTTGTTGGTGGCCACCTCGCACTTGTACTGTTCCTGATCCCAGGTCTCGCGGGCGATGTTCTCCTTGATCAGATTCACGACGTCCTCGGGCGAGATGATCACGACCTTCTCGAGATCGCCACCGAACACGCCAGGGCCCTCCTCTTGCTCCTGGGCGCCCGGCAGGGTGATGCGGTCGATCTTCGGTCCCTTGAAGTCTTGCAAGCCGAACGTGATGTCCTGCACCGGATGCGTCTTGATGATCGGCGCGCCGTACGCCTTCTCCTTCTTGGTGATCATCACCGTGCCGTGCCGAACGGTGTGCGTGAGGCCTTCGCCCAGCTGGCGCGTGATGATGTTGAGCAAGGCTTCCACGGTGACGCTGTTCAGGTTCTTGAGCGTCACGGTCTGGCCGGCATCGGTGACTTCCTTGCGTACCTCGGGGTCGATGTTCACCGGGATGCCGGTGAGGGTGGTGATCGTGTTCGCCACGTCGTCGATGCTCGCCTCCTCGAAGTTGGCGGGCATGCGCTGCGACTTCAAGCTGAGCCGCAAGGACTGCGTCTCGGGATCCTCGAGCTGCTCCAGGCCCAGGCGGCGCTGCGAGCCCCGGATGCGGGAGATCTCCTCCCAGAAGGCGGCATCGGGACCCTGCAGGATGTCGTGCTGCGGCACGCGGGTGCGCTCGATGTCTTCCTTCCACTTGAGGTAGGATTCCGTGCGGTCGCGGATGTAGTCCGCGCCGCGCTGCTTGCGCGCAGCCTGCTCGGACGACTCGAGCAGGTCCTTGGCCCGGTCGTTCTTCGGATCGAGCTTGAGGATCTCGTTGGCGAGATCCTCTGCCTTGTCGAAGCGGCGCGCCTGGAACTCGTCGACCGCCGCCACGGTCAAGTTATCGATGCGTGCTTGCTGGCGCGCACGCTCGCGCTCTTCCTCGTCGCGCAGCCGGGTCAGGGTCTCTTCCTCGACCGCCTTCATCTGCTTCTCGTGAGCCTCGTCGCGTGACCTCTTGGCCTGCTCGATCGAACGCGTCGCGCGGTCCTTGAGGTCGCCCCAATCGACGTTGATCGACGACCACTGGATGTGGTTCAGCACCGTCTCGAAGTAGCGGATGGCAGAGTCGTAGCTGCTCTCCTTCTCCATCTGCGCCACGCCCGACTCGTAGTCGTCTCGGCCTCGCGCTTCAGCTGCTGCCGGCGATCTCGTCGTAGCGCTGCTCGGCTGCCTCACGCAACGCCGATACCTCGCCCGGTCGCTTGCCCTGCAGCTCCTGCACCCGCGCCAGCTCCTTCTGGATGGCATCGTTCTGCGGGTCGATCTTCAGCCCCTCGATCAGTTCATTCTCGGCGCGCGCGAGATCGTTCTGTTCGACGGCTGCCTTGGCATTGGCGAGCGCTCGCTCGACCAGGATGCGGTTCTTCGTCCTGGAGGCCGTCGCCGCCGGCGTCGGCCTTCTCTTGCTGCTGGGACAGAGTGGCGGGGGTCCGCGGGTCGGCGGCCGCCGTGGCCGGGTCGGCGCCGGGCGAGCCTGGCAGGTCCTGCGTCGTGGCGCACGACACGAACCAAAGTGCGGGCGAGACCAGGCAGGCAACAAGCGCCGAGGCGCGACCAACGTCCCGGGGTTCGGAAAACCATTTCTTCTCCGTCCTTCCGACTGAACCAGCCCGAACGAGACCGGGCCGGGTTGGGGGCGTCTGGCTGGCAGCCAGACGCGAGCGTGTTCGGTTGCGTGAGCTGCGAGCGCGAAGTCTCTCAGCGGATCTCGAGCGTTTGGAAAATTGGGCCGCATGTTACCGCGGGTGAGGGGCAGGTCAAAAGGCCTTTCCAAAAGAACTCCTGCCGCCAGGGCGCCTGGCTCCTGCACCGACCAGGTGGCTCGTCCGGTCGCGAGATGACGGGGCCACGGTTCTTCGCCGCCGGCGATCAGCCCACGACGATCACCTCGCTCCTGCCTCCAGCCGCTCGATCTCCCGGGCGGTCGCCCGCGCAAGGTCCTCCAGGCCGGCGTTTGTATGCGTCCTCCAGCGCCTGTAACGCCGGCAGATCGTCCGGTCGCTGCGTCACTGCCTGGCGCAGCAGGTCGAGACCGCGCTGGACGTTCCGCGCGGGATTGTGCGGATCCAGGTGAATCAGGCCCAGCACGCGCAGCGTGTCGGCATTGCCCATGCCCGCGTTCAAGGTCGATTCGCCGCGCGCGATCGCCTCTTGCCAACGGCCGAGCCCGAAGCTGCGCGCCTTGAGCCCCAGGTTGAGCGCGTCGATCTGCCCTTCGCCGGCAAGCCCGTCATACAGGTCGACGGCCTGCTGCACCATCGCCGGCGCATGCTCGTGCTCGCCGATTTGCTCGAGCGCGCGCGCCGTCCACCAGCGGAACGCCGGGTTGCTCGGGTCCTCCTTCTGGACCGCGCTCAGCTCGACGAGGGCACGGTTCCACTGTGCTTGGCCGGCGGCCTCCACGCCCTCGAGGAAGTGCTGCGCCAGCGCCATCGACGCGGGCGGCGAGCGGCGGGCTGCCCCGGGGCTTCGGGCAGGAAGTAGGCCGCCGGCGCGCGCTGGCGAGCCGAGGTAGCCGATCGGCGCAGCCAGCGTTGGCGCCCGCGGCGGCATCCGCTCCAACCTCTGCAGCGGGCAAGCCCGAGGCGAGCTGATCGCGGGCGGCTCCGGGCGCGAGCGGCTCCTGCTCGCGTGGATCGGCAGCCAGGTCGTAGTCCTCGGTTTCGCTGCCCGGATGTGCTTGAGCGCGCCCCCGGCGCACGCAGGTGAGCTGAGCCCAGCCGAAGTGGTGACCGGTGCAGAGCGATTCGCCCATGGCTGCGCCCGGATCGTTCGCGATCAGCGAGACTCCCTGGCACGATCCGCCGAGGGGGACGCCGAGCACCTGCAGGATCGTGGGGAAGACGTCGATCAGCCGCGCCACGCGCGCGTCGCGCCGGGCCGCGGGTACACCCGGCCCGCAGAACAGGAGCGGCACGCGCAGCGTGCTCAGAACCAGGAAGCCATGCGTGGCCTCGCCGTGCTCGCCGAGCGACTCGCCATGGTCGGCGGCGACGACGATCAGCGTGTGGTCCCGTCGCCGCAGATCCTCGAGCTTGGCCAGCACGCGGCCGATCTGGTCATCCACGTAGGCGACCTCGCCGTCATAGGCGCTCGCGCTGCCGCCGAGGTAAGCAGCTGGCGGCCGATAGGGCGCATGCGGGTCGAAGAAGTGCAGCCACAGCAAGAATGGCTGCCGTGCAGCTTGCAACCACTCCATGCCGGCCGCGGCCACCTCGGCGTTGCGGTCCGCTCCCGGAACGTGATCGAGCCTGCCGTGTGCCTGCGGTCCGGCGAGTCGTACTGATCGAAGCCTTGCTCGAGCCCGCAACCACGCGCGAGCGGCTCGCCGCCGATGACCGCGCCGGTCTGGAGGCCATGGCCGTGCAGCACCTCGGCCAGCGTCTCCACGTCCGGTGGCAGCGGGTAGGGCTCGTTGTCGCGTACACCGTGCGGCTGGCAGGCCGGTGAACAGGGAGCTGTGGCTTGGCAGCGTGAGTGGCGCCGGCGCCATGGCGTCGGCGAAGAACCAGCCCTGCCGGGCGAGCCGGGTCGAGCGTGTGGGCGTGCGCTGGCGCGAAGCCGGATGCACCAAGGTGGTCTGCGCGCAGCGTGTCGATCGTGATCATGAGCACGTTGGGTGGGCAAGGCGGCGAGGGGTTGCAGGCCAGGAGCACGATCGACCACGCGAGCAGCAGAGCGCAGGCGCTGGTGGTCTGGTGCGCGGGCAGAGCGGCAGGCGGCACGGCAGGCACCTCCTCAGCGTCCGGGCCACGCGGCGCGGGCGTCGCGCGCCATGACGCTGCCAGGCCAGCGCCGGAACAGCTCGGCGGCGCACGCGGCGGCGCGATCCTGCGTCGAACCCCACTGCCGGTACAGTTTCGCCAGCGCGAACATCGCCCGCGCGCATGCGTCGTCGCAATCGAAGCACAGCACCAGCACCCGGTGCAGCTCGAGCTCCGCACGCTCGAGCTCTCCCGCCTGCAAGGCCAGCTCGCCGAGGCAGACGAAGGCCATCGCGCGCGCGCCGCGTGCCAGGCCGGGCTCGCTCAGGAGTGCGTCGAGATGCCGGCGCGCGTCCTCGGCGTGGCCGTGCGCGCTGGCCACGTCGGCAAGCGCCACGCGCGCGAGCTGCTCGAGCTCGGCGGTCTCGGGATCGGCACGCGTGGGCTTGCCGGCAACCAGCGCCAGCGCCGCCTCGGCCTGTTCGAGATTGCCGGCGCGCCGATGGATCAGCCCTCGCTCGTAGGCAAGGCGCAGCAGCGCCGCGGCTCCCAGGTGGTGCTCGATCGTGGTCTTCTCGAGCTGCTGCAGCGTGGCGAGTGCGGATGCGGCGTCGCCGCGCGCCGAATGCAGACGCGCGAGCTCGAACAGCGCCGGCACCACGATGCGTCGGTCCGGGTAGCGCGCGGCGAGCTCCTCGTATTCCTTGACCGCCATGCTTTCGTCCGCCTGGCCCGCGAACGCGGCGGCAGTGCGTGCGCGCGCGAGCGCAAGGCGCAAGGTCGGCAACACCAGCGCGCGCTTCTCCGCCGAGACCGCGCGCGTCAGCGCGTCGACCGCCTGTCCGAGGCTTCCTGCCGCGAGCAAGGACATGCCGACGCCATAGTCATCCGGCAGCTGATCGAACGCGACGTCCACCACGGCATCCGCCGGCAATGATTGCTCCGGCGATCGTTGCTCCGGCGTGGCGAGGCGCCGGTAGCGCACGCCGTCGAGGCCATCGTGGATCACCTGCACGTCGGCGAGGGGCGGGCCGATGCGACGGTGAATGACGTCGCCGGGCGAAGCCAGTGCCAGCGCGACCATCGACAGCGCCGGGAGGATCATCGCAGGTGTCGCTCCAGCCAGGCGAACGACGGCCGCAGGGCCTCGCCGCCGAGGTCTGCGTCGATGCTGCGCAGCATGCGCAGCTCGGACTCCGCCTGCTGACGCGCGCGCGCATCCGTCTCGCCCAGGGCGACCAAGGCGTGCAGGTAATGGACCGGACCTCCACCAGCGTGGGGACCGTTCATCCTGGCTGCCGAATGCCTGGCTGCGGATGCGCCGCCACATCGCCACTGCCTTCGCGCGGTCGCCCACGCCGGCGACCTCCTGCGCCTGTCCGTCGCACACCCTCAGGAAGCCGCCCTCGGTCAATGCCGCCCCCTCCAGCGCGGCGACGCTGGTCTGGTGAGTGGGTAGGAGCTCGTCCCACAGCCCCTTTGCCCGGGCGAGGTCGCCCATCCTGGTGACGCACTGCGCCAGGCGCAGTCGCGCGTCGTCCCACAGGTCGGCAGTCGCGGGTGTTCTTGAGAATCGCTCGAGCAGCGTGTCATAGGACCGCGTGGCGAGGGCGAAGTCACCGCTCGCAAAGAACCAGTCGCCCGTCCGCTTCAGGTTCTGAGCATCCGGGAAGTCTGCCTGCTCGCAGTGCTCGAAGATGAGCTCCGCAGCGCGGTGCAGCAAGCGCACGTCGCCGCCGCCGGTCCCGGCGGTGTCGCGGTGGCGCTCGAGATAGGCGCTGCCGAGCTGGAAGGTCGCATGGGCGCGCAGCTCGGCGGATGGTGACGCCAAGAGCAGCCGCGCATAATCGGCTTCGCATTGCGGCAGGTCACCTTGCGCCGCGTGTGCCCGCAGCCGGGTCAGCTCGACCCACGCGATCAGCGCTCGCTGCTCCGCATGGTGCTCGGCGAAATTGTGCAGCTCGGTCAAGGCATCACGGATGGCGCTGCGCCGATCGTCGCTCTCGCGCGGGGCGCGCAGTCCGGCATCCACGAGCCATGACGCGTGGTAGTAGCGCGCCTCGGCGATGGCAACTTCCCTCTGCCGCTCGGCACCGGGCGTCGAACGATTGCGCTGCGTGAACAGGGTGTAGTCGGCGAGCGTGCGCAACGCCCCGTCCGGGTCACCCTGCTCATGGGCGACGCGTGCACGGTAGACCCAGGCACGCTCGAAGTAGGCGCTCGTCGCATCCACCCGGGCCAGCGCGTCCGACACGTCGGCGAGCACGCGCCGGCGCTCGTCAGCATCGCTCAGCGTCCGGGCCTCGGCGAAGCGTTCCTTGGCCAGGAGGAATGCAAGGCTCGCACCGAGCTGCAGCCCCAGCCGCGAGAGGTCGGTTGCCGAGGAGCGCTGGCGCGCGCGATCGAACGCCGAGCCGGTCTGCTCTGCGCGCATCACGAGCGCGTTGTAGTAGCCTCGAGCCCACGGCTCGAGCTCGTCGCTGCGGCCGGGCGGCGACGTTCGCAGCGCTTCCTCGTAGGCGATGCTCGCTTGCAAGGGCTCGCTCCGGCGGATGTAGATGTCGCCGAGCTTCGCCCAGAAGCGAGCGGTGAGGAGCGCGTCGCTGCCCGGAAGCGTGCTCAGCACGGCGTGCTGAGCCGTGGTGAGCGCCTGATCGAGACGTCCCGACGCCAGCAGCGCGTCCGTGGCCGTGAGCAGCAGCTCGGGTGCCACGTCGGCATCGGCGGCCGGGTGATCGGCGGTGAGCTCGCTCAGCAGCTGCTCGGCCGCGGCCCGCGTCGCGGGCACGGAGGCTGCCTTCCATGCGGCAGCGGCAAGGCGTGTCGCTTCATCGAGGTTGCCCAGGGCGCGGGCGGCGCGCGCTTGCTCGAGCTGCGCCGCCTCGCGCCAGGAGCTGGCTTGCAGCTGCTTCTGCTCCACCAGCTCGAGCAGGTCGCGCGCAGCGCGCGCCTTGCCCGGCATGCCGGCGTCGTTCAGCAGGCGCGCCTGTTCGCAGGCGAGCTGCTCGGCAATGGCAGCAAGATGATCGGCACCCGGTTGGTCGGGGGATGCGACGTCGAGCAGCAGGCTGAGCACGCCGAGCGCGGGATCGCTGCGCGCGTCATCGAGGAAACCGAGCGCAAGGCGCAGCTCGTCGGCGTCGTGCGGCGTCGAGTCGCGCCAGATCTGTGCATGGATCATGCCGCAGAGCAGCTTCGCGAGCGGCACATCCGCGCCGGGTTCCGGTGAAGCAAACAGGAACTCCTCCGCCCAATCTGCCGCATGAGCGAGCCGCTCGCGCCGCGCGGGCGCGTTCGCGGGCGATCGACTTGCCCAGTCGAAGTTGAGTGCCGCTCGCTCGTACTGCAGGCCAGCAGCGGCGGCGAGATCGCGCGCCGCGTCGTCGGGATTGCTGGCCTGGTTCGCGTCAGCGCTGGCCGTTGCCAGTTCCTGCGCCTCCATGAGAGCCTGATCCGCCTTGCCGAAGACAGCGTCGCTCTCCACCAGCGATGGCCATGGGAGGTGACGCGCCTGGGTGGCGAGGACATCGGCGCGCGCCCGCAGCAGCTCCAGGTGCACCGCGGCAGGGATCTCCGTTGTGTGTGCGTGGCGCTCGATCCGGATCAGCGCCTGGTGCACGAGCTGGGCACGCTGATCGGCGTCTGGCAACCGTTCGGCTGCGCGCGCGAGCTGATGGGCAAGGCTCGCCTCCAGACCAACCTGCTCCACGGGTGTGAGACGCGGGCGGGTGTCCACGTACCGCTCGGCCAGGTCTCGGTAACCGGCGCGGACCAGGGCGGCGATGAACCGATGATCGGCGCTCGGTGGCTCGTCTTTCGATGGCGCCGCGGCAATCGCGAGGAGAAGCAGGGCGAACGACATACATGCCGGTCAAAGAAGCAGGGCGCCGCGCGGGCGCCCTGCACACAGCAATCGGTGCCACCTCGGCCCGTCTACCGGATCGCGGTCGCCCGCGTGGCGGCTCGCTCGGTCGGTATGACGATGCTCGCACGTACCAGGATGAGCAACTTCTTCTTGGTTTCCAACGTACCCTTGCGGCTGACCAGGAAGGAGATGATCGGGATGTCCTTCAACCACGGCAAGCCCGAATCGAAGTCCTTGTTCTGCGTGAACTTCAGCCCGCCCAGCATGAGCGTGGCGCCGTCCGGGATCGTGACCGTCGTGCGGGCCCGCTCGATCTCGAGCTCCGGCAACTGCAGCACGACGTCGTTGCCGATGCCGAGCGAGGTCTGGAAGGTCGGGATGGGCCGCGGCAGGTTGGCGACCGTGGGACGCAGCTCCATGGTGATGAAGCGACGATCGGCCGACACCACGGGTCGCACGTCCAGGATCGAACCGTCCCGGATCACGTCCACGACCGGGTCGGCCACGACCGAGCCCTGGGCGATCTCCACGTCGTAGTCGCGCACGTAGGAGACGTGGCTCATCACGTTGATGTTGGCCCGCTGGCCGTTGAACACCGTGAGGCTCGGCGCGTTGACGATGTTCGCGGTCTCGCTCTTCTCGACCGCGCGCAAGATCGCCTCGAGCTTGGTATCGTCGAGGTACGTGAACTGCAGCGCGAGGCCACCCGAGTTGTCGATGTCGCTGTTGCCGAGCGTGAGGTCGAACAGGTTCTCGAGACGGCCGCGGAAGTCCTTCTTGCCTTCCGAGTAGAACGCACCCGAGTCGTTGCCCGTGCCGATTCCACTCGGCGTGCTCGGCGTGCCGACGCCGGTGGTGGACGAGCCAAAGTCATCGAGCGGAACGTTGGGGATGGCGGCGGTGCCGCCGCCGTTCTGGCCGTTCAGCCCGCGGAAGTCGACGCCGATGTCCTCGAGGAAGTTGTCCTTGACGGTGATGAACCGGGTCTCGACGTTGATCAAGGTCCCGGCATTCTCGCGCAGGTCGCGCAGGAGTGCATCGATCTGGGCGTGCACCTCGGGGGTCTGCCGCACGACCAGGGCGCCCGACACCACCGAGATGGTGTTGTTCGGGTCGGCCTTCCAGCTGCTCGGGGCGATGGTCTGGGTGATCAGCTCCTGCAGCTTCTCCGCTTCCACGACGATGGGCGCCGGGGTTTGCTCCTTCTCCGGAGCGATGTCCTCGACCTTGCCCGACGGCGTGAGGTTGAAGTCCTTCGACGGGAACGACGAGATCGTCTTGGTCAGGTCGCGCACGTCGTAAATCTGCAGGATCTGGCCGCCCTTGGCTTCCTCGGCGGTGATGATCTTGACGATGCCGTTCTCCACCTTCCAGTTGATCGGCACCTGCGAGAACTCCTTCAGCATGTCGAGACCACGCTTCGCGCTCAGCGGGCCCGCACGCACCTTGAACGTGACGGCTTCGCCGCTGTCGGCGATCTTCGGCGACACCCAGTACTGCAGACCGGTGTTCTGGCGGAACCAGTTCACCGCGTCCTCGAGCGACGTGTCCTCGAACTGGATCGACATCTTGGTCTCGAGCAGCTTGTTCAGGACGTCCTGATCCTCGGGCGCCATCTTCTGCTGCTCGATCGAGAACACGAGCGGCCCACGCTCGCTGATGCGCTTCCACGCGTCATCGCTCGGGAACGTGATCAGGTCCGTCTGCGGCAGGTTGTCGTAGGTGAGGTCGTCGAAGATCTTGCGCCATTCCCGCTTGTACTGCGCCTTCAGGTTGCGCTCGGAGGCCTGATGGCGCGAGTGGCTCGCGACATTGCGCAGCTTCTCGGCGTCAGTGTTGCTCGGGTCGAGCTTGAGGATCTCCTCGGTGTAGCCCTGGGCTTCCTCGTAGTGCTCCCGCCCGAATGCTTCGTTGGCCTGTGCGAACAGTCGCTTGATTTGATTCTCGACCCGCTGCAGCTCCTCGGTCTCCTTCTCCTTCTGCTCCTGGAGAGCGCGGGCCTGCACCTCGGCATCGCGCGCGCGCGCCGCATCCTCGGCGGCTCGCCGGGTGGCGTCGATGCGGCGCTGGAGCTCGGCTTCGGCGAGCGCGCCTTCGGCCAGGAACGGATTCCACCGCACGATGATGAGGGCGTCCTCGAACTGCCGGATCGCCTGATCGAAGTCGCCGCGCGCGGCGGCCTCCTCGCCCACTTGCATCTTGCGCTGCGCCTCGAGCCGCGCCTGAGCGCGCTTGACCTCTTCGCGCTGGCGCGTCGTCTCGGCGATCTCCGGCACGCTCGTGCCCTTCTCGGCCAGCTGAGCGGTCACCTGCTCGAACAGCTTGCTCGCCTCGGCGTTCGCCGGATCCAGCTGCAAGGCGCCGGCAAAACTGCTCCGCGCTGCCTCGAGCTGACCCTCGCCGAGCTGCTTCTTGCCAAGCTCGATGAAGTCCGTGACGACCTTGGCCGCCTGGCCTGGCGCCTGCCCCTTCGCCTCCTGGCGTGCGGGCTGGAGGGCCGGTGCCGGCCCAGGGTCGGCGTGGGCCGCGGGCTCGTCCGCCGGCGTCCCCACCGATTGGCAGCCGAAGAACGGCGCCATCGCGAGGACCGAGGAGAGGGCAAGACCAGACCAGCGGAAGCGAGGCTCCGCAACTGTTTCCGGCTTGTTTGGCATGGCAGGCAAGTGTCTCCGTCAGACGTTTAGCTTCTGGGGTAGGTTGCCGAGACCTCGTCTTGGAATCATCTGTCTGGGCGTATCGCGATCACGGTGCTCTCGATCAGGAGCCCTGCACCGCGGCCGGACTCGAGAACACCCGCCGCTCGCCCAGGGCATCCGTCGTGACGATCTCCACATGGCGCATGCGCGCCAGCCTGGATCCGCGCTCGAACGCAGGGCGCCCGTCGTTGTCGAGACTGCGACGGCCGTCTGGGTCGAACAAGGCTCGCGCGACGTCGACCGCCTTCTCTTCCTCGATCTCCTGCACGCTCACCAGCTTGAGGCCGGTTTCGAAGCTCTGCCGCACGCCTGGCGCGACCCCCGCCACCGCCCCGATGGTTTCTCCTACCCTGACCAAGAACTCCCGGCGCTCGCTGTGCTCGCCCGTCGGCACCACGACCGCCACCAAGGCGCCATCAACCGGCGCGCTCGCCGCTCCTCCTCCACCCGCATCCGGTTGCAGGGCGCGAAGCACCTCGAGCGTGAACGCCTCCTTGGTCACCACTCGCAGCACGTTCGACCGCTCGCTCTCGATGACGGTGGGTGCACCACCCACCCGACCCTCGAGCACGGTCAACACACTGTAGAAGTACTCCACCTTCGCGGATCCGATCGTGTCGTCCGCGAACGCCGTGTTCGCAAGGCTCGTCTTGGCAATGACCTGGGGATGGCCACCCTTGGTCCAGCGGTATATTTGGTAGCCGATCGTCAGTAACGAATCGCTGCCTATTTTCTGCCCCAGCGCATCGTTGCGCGGATTTCCCACCCAGACCAGGTTCACTGCGCCGACAGCCACCTCGCCGCTCAGCTCGAGCGGCGGAAAGATCATGCGCCGAAACTCACCCGTTGCCTCCGCGCGCTCGGCAAAAGACTTCACCTCATGCGCTTCGAAGAACGCGCGGCTGCCATCCTTCAGCAGACGCGGTCGTTCGCGATACATGGTGAGCACATCGGCGATCGACGGGACCTTGTCGTCGGGGGTCGCGCGATCGCTGCTCACCGAGTCGAGTCGCTTCGCCAGAGAGCTCGTGCGTGCCGCGAGCGAATCACCGTGTGCGTGATCTTTCAAGAATTTGAGGGGCAGGACTATAAGAGCGCCTACCAGGCATGTCAACACCAGAATCACCGTCGCTCGCTCCACGTGGATTGCCCCGAAAAGTCCTGGCTGGAAAGGCGTTAGACGAGCTCCATCAAGCTGCGATCAGATCATGGCGACGCGTTCGAGAGCCAGCTCATTTCCCAGCGGAACAGCACCGGCGGTGCGGCGAAGTCGATGGCTGACAGGCCGAGGTCGGCAGGCTCCAGGCGATCGACGGCAATCGAGACCAGATCGCACAGGGGCGGCGGCGCGAGGGTGAAGAAGCCGGCAATGGCAGCAAAGCCGTCCTCGACCGGGCACGCGAACATCACCGTCACCTTGTGTGGGGTGGCGGTGGGCGCATAGGCGTTGTCCGCAACCGCGGCGATGTCGAGCAAGCGGATGTCCTTGACGCGGAATCGCGACAGCTGGTCGATGAGTCGGTAGACGAGGAAGGCTCGTTGCAAGAGGGCCTCTTGCTCGGGTTCACCGAGGGCCCTGAACTCCTCGCCGCTGCGCACTTCGAGGAACGGTTGGCCGGTCTGGATGCCGCCGCGTGCGGCGAGCGCGAGCGTCTGGTTGGCCAGCTCGAGATACTGATCCTCACGCCCGCCGTTGAATCCCGGCAATGGGCCCTCGTGCGACACCAGGAATGCCGCGAAGCTCTGCTTGGGTGCCAGCAGTTGCTGGGCAAGCTGGCGACTCGCGTTCTCCGCACGCACCAGCCGTTCACGCTGGCGGCCCAACGCGGCGTCGCTCACCCATGCGGTCGGGTCGTCGACGGCGCGCTCGAGCTCGACCATGCGGTTGGCGAGCTCATCGCGAGCCGCTCCGTTCTGTTGTGCAGCGGGGATGCCGGTCTGCACGAACACCGCGGCGCTGCACAGGAGCGCGAGCGCGCTGAGCAGCAAGATCGGTCTCAACCTCGTACCTCCACCTGCCAATCGAGCAAGAGCGCGGGCGCCGTCGCGCCGGTGCCGCGCGTGACCTTCGGCGTTCCGAGCTCGAGCGCGGCGGCGAGCTCCAGCAGCCGCTGCTCGGTGGCAGTGACGGCGCCGCTCGTCATGGTGCAGCGGGCCTCGCCGGTGATGACGGGCGAGGCCGGAGAGCGCCGCAGGAGAAGTGCAGCAGGCGGCACTCGGGCAGCTCCTTCGCCATCGCCTCGATCAAGGACTGCATCTGGCGGAGCATCAAGGACGGCGCGGTGGCGGTGCGCTCGAGGAGGTCGACCTGCGCCCTGGCAGCTTGCAGTCGGGCATCGAGGCCGAGGGCTTGCTGGTGCAGGGACGCGCTGCGCTCAGGGCTGGCGTCGGCGAGCGCCGCCTCGTAAATGCGCTTCTGGCGAACCTCGTGCGACGTGAGCAGGACGAGCAGTCCCGACGCCACCAGGGCGGCACCCGCCGTCATCGGTGCGAGGCTGCGTGCGCGGCGTGCCTCGCTGATGGGCACCAGTGGCAACCCGAGCTGGCCGGCGTCGAAACCCGCCAGCGCGAGGCCAATGGCCGACCCCATGCGGGCGACCGCGGCGACCGAATGCGAGCGCTGGAGGCGCGGGTGCAGATGCAGGCGACGGAGTTCGCGGAGCGGCTCGGCGGCGAGGCCGAGCTGCTCGCCGAGGCTCGCCACCAGCACCTGGCAGCTGGCGCCGGCACCCAGCAGGAACAACCGATCTCCGGCGAGGGCGTTTGCGTCGCCAAACGCGGCACCGAGCGCTGCGCGCAGGTCCCGCACGAGCCGGCGAGCCAGGTCGTCCACCTGGGGCGGCTCGGGTGCGTCTTTCAGGATGGCGCCGGCGCCATAGGGAAAAGCGCGCGTGAACACGAAATGCGGCGCCAGGAACACGAGGTCGGTCCGCATCCGGCCGATCTGGAGCGCCATGCACGGCAGCGGCGCCGGTCGTTCCCAGTCGAGGAAGTTGGCGAGCGCGATCGTCTCTGGCTCCAGCAGATCGACGCGCATGCCGAGCTTGCGCAGGTCTTCGCCGATCACGAGCACCTGCTGGCGCGGCGTTGCCGCGACCATGGTGCGCAGCTCGGTGGCGCGATGCGAGCGCGCGAGGATGCGGCGGCGCACCAGCAGATCCTCGGTGTCGAACGGGCGCAGCTGGTTCAGCTCGAACGCAACGGTCTCGTCGATGCGATGCTCGGGGACCGGGGGCAGGGACAGCACTCGCTGGAAAACGGCAAGTCCCGGATAGCCGACGCACAGCAGGTCGCGGGGCGAGGGCCGCACGTCGCGCAGGAAGCGCATCACTCCCTCGCGCTGCACGTCGTTCAGTGCCTCGCGCGGCTCGGTTGCGCATTCACCGGGTCCGCTGATCGGCAGCACTCGAGTCTCGAGCACCTGGTAACGGCCGCGCTGACGTGTCAGTCGCACCGCGACGAGCGCGCCGTCCGATAGATCCACTCCCCAGGAACACTGCACAGGAAACCTCGTCGACGTTGTGCTGGTCTAGCCGTACGTTCTGCTTCGAGTAACCCACCCGTTGCGCGAGGCAATGGTCCTGCCGCTCAACCGCCGTTTCCGGCGAGCAGGCGGTTGATGAGCTGCACGTCTTCCCAGACCTTGCGCTTCTCGGCAGGGTTTCTCAAGAGGTAGGCCGGGTGAAACGTCGGTACGACGCGGATCGTGCCCAGCTTGTAGATCTTGCCGCGGGCCTGGCTCATGGAGGTGGTGATGCCGAGCAACGTCTTGGTCGCGGGTGCACCGAGCGTGCAGATCAGCCGCGGGCGCACCAGTCGGATCTGCTCCTGCAGATAGGGCAGACACGAGCCGATCTCGTCTGGTTCCGGCGTGCGGTTCTGCGGCGGACGACACTTGACCACGTTGGCGATGTAGACATCCTCACGCCGGCGGCCCATCGCCTCGATGATCTTCGTCAGCAGCTGGCCCGCGCGTCCCACGAACGGCCGGCCGGTGGCATCTTCGTCGGCTCCCGGGCCCTCGCCGATGAACATCAGGTCGGCCCCCAGCGGTCCCTCGCCAAAGACGGTTTGCGTGCGACCCTGGTGCAGCTTGCAGCGCGTGCAGGACGCAACCACCTTCGCCAGCTCGTGCGAGGCGATCTCGGCATCGCGCGAGGAGGTTGGTTGCGAGTCGAACAGCACGGGCTGGATCGCGACGCTGCGCTCGACTTCCCGGTCCTCTTGGTCGGGCCTTGGCCCCGGTGCTCGCCGCGGCACGGCCGCCTCCTGTTCTTCGGGCCCTGGTCGAGGCGACCTCGGCGCCGCATGCTCGGGAGCGATCAGCACGAGGGCGTCCAGGCCAAAGTCCCGCCATGCCTTGATCTCGTGCTGCAGCCTCCGGATCATCCGGCGCGCATCCCTGCCGTTCGGGGTCGCCATCACGGTCCCGCCGTCCGAACGCCGAGGACGCGGACGGCATGCCGAGGCTTGCCGGTTCGGTCGCGATGATGCTCCGCCGTCTTGCCGCGACGCAGTCACGCGAAGGTTCCATCCGACGTCGATGCGGTATAGGTATGTTCTGATCACGTCGGCCATCGCAAGCTGCGATCCCGGTCCATGCAGACGATCCTCCTCGCCATCTTGCTCACCACCCTGAGCATGGTCGCGCTGCACGGCTTGCCGCCGCTCGCGGCGTTCCTCGTCGACGCCGCGGGCGGCGCGTCGTTCCCGGCACCGGCAACAAGGATCGCCGCGGTCTGGTGGTGCTGGCCGCGTTCGTCGGTGCGCGGCTCGGCTACGGCGCAGCGCTGCCCGCGATCGTTGCCACGACCTTCGTGCTGTGCCACCCGGCGCTCTCGCGCTATGTCGCGGGGCGAGGACCTGCCGGCAGCTCGCCACCCTGATTGCGTCCACGCTGGCCCTCGGTGCTCTGGTGCGGCGCCCGCTCTGGGAGGCCTCGCGCTCGTGGCGTCGATCGCCATCTGGCTCGCGGTGCTGCGCTTCACCGCCGCCGCGATACCAGGTCGACGCCCCGACCATGCGCCGCTGGCTTGCCGCAGCGGCCGAGGTGTACTGGCCTTCGAGCGCGCTGCCGTTCGTGGCGGCCGGCGGATCGAGCGCGCTCCTCACGCGCAGCGCGTTCAGCGTCGCGCTCGTGGCGATCGCCGCGGCCGCAAGGGCGTGGGTTGCCGCATTCTGGCTCGCGGTCGGGCCCATCGTCGCCGCCGCGCTCGCCCTCGGTGCTGCGCGCCTGGTCCCCGAGCGTGCGCTACCGCCGTCGGCAGTGGCGCTCGGCGTCGCGGCTGCCGCGCAGGGGCTCGGCATGCTCGTGGCCCGCTCCGGCGGCCGCTCGCGGATCCGCCGGCTCGCACTCGTCCCGGTGATGGCGCTCCTGATCATCTCGCTCAGCGCGACGTGGACGTGGCGGCAGGAGACGAGCAACCCGCGGCAGTGGATCCTGAGGCAGATCGAGGCGACGCCGGCGGAGCCGGCGGTGGTGCTGAAGTGGGCGGAGGTTGCCCTGGATGCCGAGCCAGATGCCGCCGGGCGTGTCGCCGATCGGTTGCGCGCGCTGCTGCCGCGATCAGGTGCAGGCATCCGCGAGCTCGCCGTGGTGCGCATCTGCGCGCTGGAGCGAGAGCAGGGGCGCCCGGCTGCGGCGCTGTCGTTGGTCGACGAGGCCTATCCGTCTGCGGCCGAGCGGCCACCCAGGGTGGCGAGCGAGCGCCTGCGATCGCTCGCGCTGCTGGATGGGACCGCGTTCAGGGCGGCGGTGGCGCAGATCGACCCGGTCGCGTCCGCGCCCGAGGTTTGTGCTGCTGCCGGGACTGGTTTGCTCGCGCTCGATCCAGGGAACCAGGATGCGGCGCTCACGACCGATGCGAGCGTCTGGCTCGAACGCGCTCTCGATCGGGACCCCGATCTCTATGATGCGAGGGTCGCGCTCGGCACTGCCCTGATGCGTCAGGGCCACCTCGTGGAGTCGGTGCGATCGCTCGAGCGGGCCCAGCGGCTGGCACCCGGCCGCGCCGAGGCATTCATCGAGCTGGCCCGACTGTACTTCATGCAAGGGGAGCTCGAGGGCGGCGAGCAGCAGCTGGGACGCGCGTTTGCCATCGATCGCCGATCGCCGATGGCCACGTTCGTGCTCGGCAAGGTGCTGTTCGATGCCACCAAGAGCAAGGACAAGGGGTTGCGCTTGATGAAGACAGCGCTCGAGCGCGATCCGGCGATTCCCGAGGGACGCAGGACGCTTGCGAGCTGCTATCTCGGGCTCGCTCAGCTCGAGCTTGCGCAGGGCTTCCAGGACCGCGCTCGCAACCGTGCCGAACAGGCCCTGCGCGAGCAGCCGGCGATGGCAGCTGCGAGTCATCTGATCGGCAAGCTGTGGGCCAGCGATGGCGACCTCACTCGCGCCGAGCATTATCTGAGCGATGCCTACGCGGCCGATCCCAAGCTGCCCGATCTGGCCCGCGACCTCGGCGACGTGCTGAAGCGGATCGGCTACCGATTGTTCCTTGCCGGTGATCACGCCAGCGCCAAGCCGTACTTCGAGCGCATCCTCGCGATCCGGCCGCCCGGCATCAAGATCGGTGCGATCGAAGCCCTGCTGCACGAGGAGAACAGCACGGCGCTGGCGCCCGGCGACGATATGCTTGCCGAACAGGAGCGAGAACAACGCAAGAACGAGGCGCGCGAATCCTACGATCGGGCAACGCGGCTGATTGCGGCGGGCGATGATGCCGGTGGCGAAACCGAGCTGCGCCTGTCGCTGGCGGCGCTGCCCGGCAACCCCTATGCGCACTTCGAGCTCGGCAAGCTGCTCACCCGCCGCCAGGATGCGGCCGCGGCGCTGGCCGAGCTGCGCGAGAGCTATGCCCTGATGCGGGAGCTGCGCCTCGAGATTCCCGGAGTCTACACGAGGCTCGCGGAAGCGCTGCTCGCGGCCGACCAGAAGGACGAGGCACGCGTGATCCTGGCGCTGTATCTCAGGCGCTTCCCCGATGGCGAGGAGCGCGCGCGCGTGCAGAGCAATGGTCGAGCGCGCGCGGTGACCGCTGCTCACCAGCCGCCGAACAGAGCCTCGAAGATTGCCCCGCGCCCTCGGGCAGCGATTCCACCTCCATGCCGTTCAGGATCTTCTCGCGTCCCTCGAGCACCTTGCACCAGGTGGTGTCATCGAGCACTTGAATCGCTTTCAGCTCGCCGATGTTCGTGGTCTCTTCGCGCGCGACGCCCAGCGCGTCCGTGTATCTGGTGCGCTGGAAGACACGGAACCGGCGTCCGTCGTCGATGTCGTCGCGCTGACCGAGCGAGATCAGCGCCACCAGCGCATCGCCGCGCAGGCGGATGACGTAGCCCCGCACCGGAAACAGATTCTGCAGCTCGGGGAGCGCGGCGCTGGCGGCCTCGCGAATGGCGTCGGCAATCAACGACGCGTGCGTGCTGCCCGAGAGCGCGGACAGATAGCTGCTGGTGGCGCCTTGCTTGCGAATGTCTCGCAGCACGACGCCGGTCCCGACCTCGATCACCCTGATCGAGATGCCGGCCGCGGCGTTGATCACTTTCATCATGACGGGCCGGTCGCCCGGCTTCGCGGGTGGGGCAATCTGGATCTCCTCCTCGCTGGAGTCGGCGTGGGTGACGTGCGCGACCACCAGGTGGCTGATCGCTTCCAGACCGGGGACCTCGTTCAGCTTCGACGCATCGACCAGATCCGAGAGGTTCTGCTCGATGGTCTTCAGCACCGTTTCGATCTCGCGCTTCTCCACCACGACCAGACCACCGACGCGGCCGAGGACGCCGCCGAGGTCGGATGCCAGCCCTTCGTCGTAGGCGCGCAGGCCATCGCCGGGATTGGACGGTGTGACCACCGCCGCGCGCGGATGGGTGAAGCCGCGCTTCAGATCCTCGGGGACGAGCGCGACCGTGCCGCGGTCGCGCTCGGTCTCCTGCAGCTGATCGACGTGGATGCGGCAGCTTGCGGGTACGAGCAACGCCAGCACGAGCGCGAGTCGCGCTCTGCCGGGGGCCGCGGTGAAGCCGCCTTTTCGCTGACCGTTCATGATCATCTGCCGCTACAATGCGCGGCCCTGACTGGGCGTCGGTCACGCCGGCGTCCGATGGTAGAGCTGCTTGCCAGGCCGATTGCGCCTGAGCGTAACCGGGGCGGGGACAGGGGACAAATGACATCTTTGCCGCGGCGCCGTTCACGGGCGCCGCGTTTGCGTGCGGTGGCGGGCCTTGCACCACCGCTGATGGCTCGTGACGGAGCGACCGCTTCATGAAGATCGAGGTGCAGCGCGAGCTGGCACGAACACCGCTGCTCGTGATCTTCCTCGCCGAGGGAGAGAAACCGCCGACCAAGCCGGAGCCGGCCGCAGTGGCGTCGGTCGCCATCAAGCACGGCGACTTCACGGGGAAGTTCCGCGAGACGGCGTTGCTGTACGCGCCGGGCGACGTGGAGCGCATCCTGCTGATCGGCCTCGGCAACCCGAAGAAGATCGACGCCGAGACGCTGCGGCGGGCGGCGGCGCTGGCGGAGAAGCGTGCACAGGCCCTGAAGCTCGAGCACTACGCGCTCAGTTTGCCGAGGGTGCGCGGGCGTTCGGCTCGCGACCTGGGCGAGCTGCTTGCCGAGGGCACGATCCTGGCGTCCTACCGCTTCGCCGCCCAGCGTCGTGACAAGGCCGAGGACGGCGCCACCGCGCCAAAGAGCATGACCATTCTCGCCGAGGCCGAGCACAGGGCGCTCGAGGATGGTGTTCGCCGTGGCGTTGCGCTGGCAGCCGCGACCAATCTCGCGCGCGACCTGTGCAACTCGCCAGCCAACGTCGCGACCCCGAGCCACCTCGCCGAGCGCGCGCGGGAGCTCTCCGGCAACGGCATCAGGTGCCGGGTCTACGACCGGGCCGAGCTCGAGAAGATGAAGATGGGCGGCATCCTCGGCGTGGCGCGGGGATCCGCGGAGCCGCCGTGCTTGATCAAGCTCGAGTACGCGCCGAAGGGGGCCAAGGACACGGTCTGCCTGGTTGGCAAGGGGCTGACGTTCGATTCGGGCGGCATCTCCATCAAGCCGGCGAAGGGCATGGAGGAGATGAAGTACGACATGAGCGGCGGTGCGACGGTCCTCGGCGTGTTCAAGGCGCTGTCGATCCTGCGGCCGAAGACGCGCGTGATCGGGATCATTCCGTCGACCGAGAACATGCCGGGAGGCCGGGCGATCAAGCCTGGCGATGTGCTCACAACCTACGGCGGCCTGTCGGTCGAGGTGATCAACACCGATGCCGAAGGGCGGCTGATCCTCGCCGATGCGCTCGAGTTCGCGAAGACGCTGAAGCCCACCGTCACGATCGATCTCGCCACGTTGACCGGCGCCGTGGTGATCGCGCTGGGTCACGACCTCTCGGGCCTGTTCTGCAACGATGACAAGCTGCGCCGGGCGATCGAGGCTGCGGCAGCGAGGTCCGGCGAGCGCGTCTGGCACCTGCCGATCGTCGAGGAGTATGCCGACGGCATGAAGTCCGATGTTGCCGACATCGCCAACACCGGCGGCAAGGGAGCAGGCTCGATCATGGCCGCGTACTTCCTGAGCCGATTCGCGGCCGGCATGCGCTGGGCCCACCTCGACATTGCCGGTACCGCTTGGGATCAGCGCGCTCGCGACTATTACGAGAAGGGCTCTTCGGGGGTAGGCGTGAGGCTCCTCAGCCATCTCATCGAGAACTGGTCGAAGGCGGAGCCGCGCAGGGGCTGACGCAGCGCGCACTGCGAACTCGCCAGCAGGCGCGGATCTCTCGGAGGACAAGAAATGCATCGCAAGGTGGTGATCCTGGGTTCTGGAGCGGCTGGTTTGACCGCAGCGATCTACGCCGCGCGCGCGAACCTGAAGCCGCTGGTCGTCGAGGGACGCGAGCCAGGAGGGCAGCTCACCATCACCACCGAGGTCGAGAACTACCCGGGCTTTCCCGAAGGGATTCTCGGTCCGAAGCTGATGGAGGACACGCGCAAGCAAGCGGAACGCTTCGGCACGGAGTTCGTCTCTGGGCCCGTGCAGCGGGTCGACCTGCGCAAGCGCCCATTCACCGTCGTCACCGATGACGACCGCGAGATCACCACGGATGCCCTGATCGTGGCGACCGGTGCGAGCGCCAAGCTCCTCGGTCTACCGGCCGAGAAGAAGTTGATGGGCCATGGCGTCTCGGCCTGTGCGACCTGCGACGGCTTCTTCTTTCGCGGCAAGAACGTGATCATCGTCGGCGGCGGCGACACCGCCATGGAGGAAGCGCTGTTCCTGACCAAGTTCGCCAACAAGGTCGAGGTGGTGCACCGGCGGGCGGAGCTGCGCGCGTCGAAGATCATGCAGGAACGGGCGCAGAAGAACGCGAAGATCTCGTTCATCTGGAATGCAGCGGTGGTCGACATCCTGGACCCCGAGAAGAAGGGGGTCACCGGTGTCAAGCTCAGCGACACGCGGACGGGGCAGACCCGGTTGCATCCCACCGACGGCGTCTTCGTGGCCATCGGTCACGAGCCCAACACCGCCGTGTTCAAGGGCCAGATCGAACTCGACCTGGTGGGCTATATCGTGACGCAGCCGAAGAGCACGCGCACCAGCGTGCCGGGTGTGTTCGCCGCGGGCGATGTCCAGGATGCGGTGTACCGGCAAGCCATCACCGCCGCGGGCACCGGCTGCATGGCGGCCATCGATGCCGAACGATTCCTTGCGCATTGACAGCGCTCGGGCAGCGAGCTCTTCGGCAGGGGCGCGAGGCCCCTCGAGCAGTCCACGACGCATGCGGCTATGGTTCGAGCTCCTGGATCAGGCTCGCGAGCGCGTCGGGGTCCATGTCGGCGAGGCTTTGCCGCCGTTGCTCGAGCGCCTCGTGGATCCGCAGCGCTTTCGCCTGCATCATCTCGTGCGTTTCCTGGGATCCACCCAGCAGACCGAAGCCTGGTCCGCGGGTGATGCGCACGTGCCCGTCGGCGCCGTCGAGTCCGATGCCGATCAGGAATGAGCGACTCTTGCGCGGTTGTTGATCGATCAAGTGGAACGCCCTCGTTGCGGAGTTGTGGCCGGATTCTACTTGAGCGCAGCGGCCGAGGCCAGACGTTGGTTGCTGTTGGTGAGCATGCCAGCCGATGCGCCCAGGCGGAGAGAACCCAGAGAGGCGATCATTGAATCGCGCTGAACGGCACCGCTTCGAACTCCGTCGATCTTCTCGCCCGAATCGAACCGCTATAGCCGGACGATGGAAGATCGTCACAGCGCGTTGACAATGGACCTGGAAGTCGGTTTGCTGTCGCACCTTTCGTCAGGCGGCATAGCCAAGCGGTAAGGCCACGGATTGCAAATCCGTCACCCCCGGTTCGAATCCGGGTGCCGCCTCTCAAGCTCTTGGCGCCAGGCGGGTCCTGGTGGTGCGCCGTCCTCGATCCAAGGGCAGCGGGGGAGTGGCGGAATCGGCAGACGCGCGGGACTTAAAATCCTGTGGCCCGCAAGGGCTGTACGGGTTCAATTCCCGTCTCCCCCATGACCCTCCGCCTTCCCCTTTGCCAGTGCGATCGGCCATCTTGGTCGCAGCACGCACGCCAACCAGATCAGCAGGGCGGCGCCGGTCAGCGCGAGGCCAGTCCGCTCGGCGAGGGCGGCGTGGCGCAGCAAGACGCGATGGGTCCCCGATGCGATCGCGACCGCCCGGAACGCACCGTAGGCGGGTTCGATCGGCGCGGCCTGGTCATCGACCCACGCGCTCCAGCTCGGGTCGAAGGTGTCGGCGAGCACCAGGAAGCCACCGGCCGAGGTGACCTCCAGGTTCGCCGACGTCGCGTCCCGCGACGTCCACGTCACTTGCGTGGCGAGCAAGCGTTCGGTCGGCGCCGTGGTGGGATGCGCCGCCGGCTCGTGCTCGAGCAAGACCGTGTCGCGGCTGATGTCGCCGTGCGTGATGCGAGCGAGCACCGCTGCGGTGCCTGGCAGGACCTCGGCATCACGCGCCACGAAGGCGCGCGGCCACGCCTCGAGGTTCTCGTACACGCGAATGCCATCGCGCTCGGCGAACAGGCGGTATCCGGGTGCCGAGATCTCGTCGCGCGTCAGCACGAAGCGCACGTTCAGCAGGTCGATGGCCGGCGCACGGAGGGCATCTTCCGTCTGCAGGGCTTGCACTGCGGTACAGCCAGCCGTGGCGGTGCCCGGGATCGCCTCGATGAACTTCTGGTAGCGAGCCAGATAGAGCGCGGCGTACCCCTGCGCGTCCTCGATTCCATAGGGCTGAAGCGTCTTGGGTGGGAACAGCCATTCATCGCCGAAGCGGATGACCCGGAACGGTTCGTGGGCTGCCGAGCGCATCGCCTCCAGCAGGGGGTGCCGCGACAGGAACTGCGCCGTCGGCAGCGGACGATTGAACCCGGGGCCGAGCCATGTGCTCCAGATTCCGTCGCGGCCCTGGATGAGGAGGTCGAGCGACGCCAGCAGCACCAGGCTCGAAACGACGGTCAGCTTGCCGCGCGCCGATCTCGATCCGAGCAGCAGCAGCAGTCCGGCCGTTGCGAGCAACAGGCCGGCGCGCAGGAACGTCGCGAGCAAGGTGGTGCGGTTGATCTCGAAGTCGGCAGCCGGGACGTGCTCGAGAACCGCCGCGGCGGGCATTCCGTTCAGCATGCCGGCAAGGGCCGCCGGGAACCGCTCGCGCTCGATGTGGAGCCACAGCGCCACGCCCAGGGCCGCTGCGCCAGCGAGGATCGCCAGCCAGAGGACGATCCGGCTGCGGCGCACGTCGGGCAGCCGATCAACGCCGATGGCCGAGACAATCGCGAGCGCCGTGCTGGCGGGCAGCAGGAATCGCTTCGGGTCGCCGACCCGGATCCCGGGCAGCAACGAGAGCGCACGCCATACGGGCGTTCCGCAGGCGGCAGCCGCGGCGATCGCGAGCAAACCGATCGCGAGCCACCACAACCGCCTCTGTGCACGCCTGGCGCCGAGGAACAGCAGCACCCACGGCAGCAAGCCCGCGTACGCCTGCATCTCGGCGTAGTTGGTCAGCACCGCGTAGCCGGGGATGTGGGCTCTCGCCAGCAGGTGGATGTGGTTGTCGGGACAGATGAGCTTCGCGTCCAGCGTGGGGTGGCCGAACAGGTTGGGCAGGAACCAGGTGAGCAGCGCCACCGGTGGCAGCTTGAGCGGCTCCAGCTGATCGAGGGACGGGATCGGCCGGTTGGACATGCCTGCCACCGTGAGCCATGCGCTGGGCACGAGCTGGCAGGCCGCGAGCATCGTTCCGAGACCCACCGGCCACGCGAGCTGCCACGCCATGCCGAGGCGGGATGGGAATGACCGCGGCAGGGTGATGAGGCGAATCGCGCCGTAGGCCAGCGCGACGTAGACGTTCATGAAAGCCGTCTGGGGGAACCCCGAGGCGAAGCTCAAGCCGACCGCCAGTGCGAGCGCGGCGGGTCCCCAGCGTCGGTGGCCGCCGAGAACGAGCTCGACGCCAAGCAGCATGAGGCCGATCCAGGCGCTGGCACCGCTGACCTGGTAGTAGAGCATGTGCGCGGTCATCCAGCCCGAGTAGGCGAACACGAGCCCCCCCAGAGCAGCTGCCCAGTCCGAGAGGCCGACTCGGAGCAGGAACAGGCTCAGCGTGAACGCGGCGAGCAGAGCCTGGACGGCTGCCGCCAGGCCATAGGCCCGCAGCGGATCAAGGCACAGGTGCAGCGCCATCAGCGGGTAGTAGAGCGCCGGGATACCCGTGGCGATGTGCGGGTAGCCGCCGAACGCATAAGGGTTCCAGGTTGGCAGGGAACCCCGCTCGAGCGATTCCACCGACAGCAGGACCTCCGGGTGGAACATGAGCAGATCATCGGTCATCAACGGGTTCTTCGCGCGCTCGACCTGTCGCACGAGATCCTCGGGAAGGATCTCCCGCCAGCCGGAATAGCTCGCGTTGTGAACCGCGAAGAACGCCTGGCCAGGGCGGAGGAACGGCCAGAAGAAGGCCAGGGTGACGACGGTCTCCAGCGCCAGCGCCACGAGGACCGCGCGCCGGCCGATCACGGGCGTGACAGGGTGCCGTTCCAGCAAGCAGATCACCTTGCGCGCAACTGCACCTGCGCGCGAGCCGACGTCCGGCTAGCTCTTGAAGATGCCGAACAGGTTGCCGAGAAAGTCGCGCGCGTGGGGGGCCACCTGCTCCAGCTCGCCGACATCCATCCAGACACCGGCGCAATTCGTGCACTTGTCGATCTTGATCTTGCGGTAAGGGACCTCGACCAGCTCCATCCCACACTTGGGGCAGCGCATGTGATGCAGGGCCTTCAGTCGATCACGTTCAGCCTGCGCCATCGCCGCTTGGGTCTCGAGCTTGAGCTTCTTCAGCTTCAGGTATTCGAGGCGAGCGAAATATTCTTCTTCCTGATTGCTGGGCGGCTGGTTAGTTGGTGGCTTGCTCATCAACGGTTCCTCATGGACGACTGATTCGACCGGAGCTTGTAGCAGGGTGGCCACCTCGACTCAAGCCGGCGGGAATACAGAACGCGGGTCTCGGGTCGAACGGGAGGCCATCGGGAAGCAGCAAGTCGAGAAAGGAGCCAACTCCCTTGAGGCATGGCGACAGCCGAACGGACCGAGTGGTGATCACCGGCGGGCTCGGCTTCATCGGGTCCCACCTCTCGCGCGTGCTCTCGCGGCGCGGCAGCCACGTGCTCATCATCGATGATGGGAGCTCGGGACGCGCCGTGCCGCACGATCTGGTCGGCCGTGATCGGGTGAAGATCGAGCACGCCTCGGTCTTGAATCGATCGGCCCTTTCCACCCTGCTGCACGGCTCGCTGGTGTTCCATCTCGCGTCGGTCGTTGGCGTCGAGCGCGTGCTGAGGAATCCCCACCATGCTTATCGGGTCGCCGCAGACGGCTCTCGCAACGTCCTGGAGATCTGTGCCCAGAGGGGGATACCATGCGTGCTCTTCTCGACCTCGGAGGTCTATGGTCCTGACCGCGAATGCGCCCTCGCGGAATCTCTCCCGCCTGCTGAAGTGCCTGCCGCGGATGCTCGGTTCTCTTATGCGGCTGGCAAGATCTCGGCTGAATCGCTCGCGCACGAGCTCGGCGCGCGTGCGGGCCTTCAGGTGATGGTCGTGCGACCTTTCAACATCGCCGGACCTGGGCAAGATCCAGCGTCGGGAATGGTGCTGGCCCGGTTCTGCGATCGGGCGTTGCGCGGCCTGCCCCTTCCCATCCATGGCGACGGTCGCCAGACCCGGTGCTTCCTGCACGTGGCGGACCTCGTGCAATGGGTGCTGCAACTCATCGATCTCGATGGGGTGTACGGCAAGACGATCAATGTGGGTTCCGATGCGGAGATCTCGATTGGCGAGCTGGCCGACCGCATCATCTCGCTCAGCGCCTCCAGCTCACGGGTCATGATGGTCCCATACCCGGCTGCTTTCGGGCCGGCGTTCCGCGATTTCCGCCGTCGCCGCCCGGACCTCACCCTGCTTCGCTCGCTGCTGTGTTCCGCCGCCCCTCGAGCGCTCGACGCGATCGTCGGCGAGGCGCTCGATGCCATGCGAAGCACCTGCAAACCGGGACTGCTGCCGGTGCGCTAGACGGGTGAAACGACCGCATGTGTGGAATCTTCGGTGCTCTCGGCGATGTCGACGTCGACGTCGCGGCGATGCAGGGCCTCGCGTCTCGCCGCGGCCCGGACGTCCGCTGGCACATGCGTGATCGTGGGATCGTCATTGGCATGGCGCGCTTGCGCGTCCAGGATGTCTCGGCGAGTGGGGATCCTCCTTGGCTCAGCAGCGACCGCAGGATCACTGCCGTGTTCAATGGCGAGCTCACCAACCATCGGGAATTGCGGGAGGAGCTCGCGCGCCGCGGACATGAATTCGAGTCGGGCTGCGATGGCCACCTGATTCCGGCGCTCTATCAGGAATTCGGCGCGGAGTTTCTCGCGATGCTGGCGGGACCGTTCGCCCTGGCCGTCTGGGACGGGCGGCGTCGCCAGCTGCTGCTGGCGCGGGATCGCCTGGGGAAGAAGCCGCTGATGTTTGCCACCCCACGAGGTGGACTCGTGTTCGCCTCGGATCTGCGCACGCTCGCGGCGTCGCGAGCCATCTCCCATGACGCGGATCCCGCGGCGGTCGCGCAGTTCCTTCGACAAGGATTCGTGCGCGCGCCGGCGAGCATCCTGGCCGAGGCCAGGACGCTGCCACCCGGACATGCCCTGCGTGCGTCCGATCGCGAAATTATTCCCAGTGCGCCATTTGCCACGGTCGCCTGTCCTCGATCCCCGCGGATGGCCGGGCCGACGCAACGAGTGCGGACCGAGTTTTCCCACGCAGTGTCCGCCGCCCTGGCATCGTCGGTGCGCGCTCGACTCGAGTCCTCGCGGCCGACATCGGTCTTGCTCTCGGGCGGTCTGGACTCAGGCCTGGTCGCGTCGTTCGCACGCGACCTCGATCCCGCAATCCCCTGCGTCACCGTGCGCACGGGATGGGATGCCTCGGAGGTGGCCGCGGCGCAGGCCACTGCCAGGCACCTCGGCCTTCCCTGGCGCTGTGTGGATTTATCCGCGCCGGACGCGGCTGGTTGGCGGCGGTTCGTTGCTGACCTCGGCGACCCGATCGCCGACTCGTCGGCATTCGCTGGTGATGCCGTGTTCCGCGCGCTCGCGGGAGA
Organism: Planctomycetota bacterium; assembly: GCA_046349655.1. Classification (GTDB taxonomy): domain Bacteria; phylum Planctomycetota; class B15-G4; order B15-G4; family JAXMBY01; genus JAXMBY01. Next base: position 65,686 of record JAXMBY010000012.1, on the reverse strand, counting down.
TTTCGCGATCGTGCTCTCCGGCGATGGGGGGGACGAGCTCTTCTTTGGCTACCGGCGCATGCAAGCTCTCACCCTTTCGAGGCTGCCGATCGTGCAGTGGCTGTCGCGTCTGGCGGACGATCATCCGAACGTCTCCGGAGAAGGCCGGCTTGGCCGGTCGGTGCAACGCCTGCTGAGCGGGGCGCGGCGGCCCGAGCTCGAGCGGCTTGCCTACTGGCGCGAACTGTTCGGCCGTCCTGGGATCAGTGCTCTGCTGCCCGGCATGACCGTTTTGCCCGAGGAGAGCGGTGGCGATCCTGCCATGGACGAGCTGTGCGGCCCGCTTGCGCACGGCCTGCTGGCGAAGGTCGACCGAACGTCCATGGCTCACGGCATCGAGGTCCGGTGTCCGTTCCTGGACGAGCGGGTGGTCGCGCTCGCGCTGCAGGCGCCGCGAGCGGTCTTGTTCTCGTGGTGGCAGACCAAGCCGGTGCTGCGCATGCTGGCCGCGCGGCGTCTGCCTCGACGGGTGGCGACGCGGCGCAAGAGCGGGTTTGGCGTGCCCGTGGCGGCCTGGTTTTGTCAACCTGCCTTCCGCGATTTCGCCCGCGACGTTCTCGCCCGAGCACGGATCGTCGATGGGCCGGTGGCAGCCTCCTTCCTGGAAGCACATGGTCGGGGACCGGTCGATCACGGCCACCGCCTGTTTGCGTTGCTGATGCTCGAGACCTGGTTCGCCTCGTTGCCGGAGCGGCGAGCGGTCGTGAGCGAGGACCGAGCGATGCTTGGTCGGCCTTCATGAAGGTCGTCCGCGTCATCACGCGCCTGAATGTGGGCGGGCCAGGCAAGACCGCCGTGGCTGACAGCGTCGCGCTCGCTGCCGCCGGCGTCGAGAGTGTGCTCGTGATCGGCGCCGTGGATCGGCACGAGGACGAGATCGCAATCGAGGCACCCGGCGTGCGTCTCGTGCGCCTGCCCGAGCTGGTGCGGCCAATCGCGCCTGGGCGCGATTGCCGCGCCTGGCGGTCGCTGCGTGATCTCCTGCGTCGGGAGCGCCCGCACCTCGTTCACACTCATCTCGCGAAGTCGGGTGTCCTGGCTCGACTTGCCGCGTGCTCGCTCGCGCAGCGGCCAAGGCTCGTCCACACGTATCACGGCCACGTCTTCCGGGGTTACTTCTCGTGGCCCGTTGCGCGCCCGCTGCTCGCGCTGGAACGCTCGGTTGCGGCCCGCACGGATCGGCTGATCGCGGTCTCGCCGCGAGTGCGAGACGAGCTCGTGGACAGGTTCCGGATCGGCGATCGAGACCGGTTCCGAGTCGTGGAGGGCGGCGCACCGGACTCGGTGGAAGGCTACTTGCCACGCGCGGCTGCCCGCGCCGAACTCGGCCTTGCGCAGGACGATGTGGTGGTGGCGGTTCCGGCGCGGCTCGCCCCGATCAAGGGACACCCGGTGCTGTTCGAGGCGCTCGAGCAGCTGGCCAGGCGCGGCACGGTCGTTCGCGCCTTGCTGATCGGCGGCGGCGTCGAGCGAGCACGGCTCGAGGCCCTGGTCGCCCGCAGGCATCTGGCCGGGCAGGTCGCGTTCGCGGGATTCATGAACCAGCCGCGCCGGTGGTACTCGGCCTTCGATGCCATCGTGCTGCCCTCTGTCAACGAGGGATTCCCGATGGCGCTCCTCGAGGCGCTGCTCGAAGGAGTGCCGGTGATCGCCACCGATGTGGGCGGAGTTGCTGACCTGGTCCGCGATGGAGAGGACGGCTGGCTGGTGGCGGCCAATCAACCGGCGGCGCTCACCGAGCGGCTCGCATGGCTGGTCGATCATCTTCCGGAGGCGCGGGGCATGGGTGCGCGTGGCCAGGCACGGCTGCGCGGAACCTACACGCCGGAGCGCCATCGGCAGAAGCTGTTCGAGGTCTACGAGGAGCTGGGACTCGAGCTACGCTGCGAGGCCACCGCGTGATCAGGGCGGTCTTTGGTTCGGCATTGCGGGCGTCACGACCGCGCTGGCCGCACCGCTGTGCCGCCGGCTTGCCCTCGCCTGGCACGTGGTGGATCGGCCCGGAGCACGCAAGCTGCAGCGCGCGCCGATGCCGTTGCTGGGAGGAGTGGCGGTGCTCTGCGGCATCGTCGCTGGCGCGGCGGTGGCTGGGCTTCGCTTCGAGAGCGTGCATCCTGCCGCCCTGCTCGCGATCGCGATGGCAGTCCTCGTTGGCCTGCTGGACGACCGGCGCAAGGACGCGTTCCCGCTGGCGGTGAAACTCGTGGGGCTGGCGGCCGCGGCGCTCCTGGCAAGCTGTGCCCTGCCGCAGGTGCGCGTGCCTTCGTGGGAACAGCTGATGGCGTTCGCGTGGTGCTTCACCGTCCTCAACGCCTTCAACCTGTCGGACAACGCGAACGGTCTCTCCCCCGGGCTGGCCGCGATCCCGTTCGTGGCGTTCGCTCTCGGCACGAGCCCTCGTGCGCTCGCCGCGGATCAGCAGATCGTGCTGGCCACTGTCGCCGGCGCATCGCTCGGCTTCCTGCCCTTCAACTATCCGCGTGCGTGGCTGTTCCTCGGCGATGGCGGCAGCTACGGGCTCGGGATGATCCTCGCCGTCTGGGTGAGCCCATGGCAGATGGGCTGGCTCGCGCCCGCGCTGATTGCCGTTCCGCTGGTGGACGCGGCCTGGGTCACGCTGGTACGCTTGCGGCTTGGCATCGCTCCGTGGTATGGCGATCGACGCCACCTCTCGCATCGCCTCATGCAAGCCGGATGGAATCCCGCGGCGGCGGTGGCGCTGCTCTGGTTGTTGGGCCTGGCGATCGCCATCGTGGCGATCGCCGCGTTCCCGTAGAGGCACACCGCCGCGAGCCGCATCACCCGACGCTGCCGATCCCGATCAGCAAAGGCGCTTGCCAGATGGACACCCGCGAGTTCGACAAGATGTTCGAGGTCGAGGAGACCAACTGGTGGTACCGGGGCCGTCGCCGTCTGGTCGAGAACCAGATCCGGGCGCACCACGAACTGCACGGGCCGCTCAAGATCCTCGATATCGCGTCGGCCACGGGCATGTCGTTCCGTTTTCTCACAGCCTATGGCCAGACCTGGGGTGTCGACATCTCGCCCGAGACCATCCGGCTGTGCGGCAAGCGCGGCGTCAAGCGCTTGGTGCAGGGCGACGCGCTGCACCTGCCGTTTCGTTCGAGCTCGTTCGATGCGATCCTGGCGCTCGATGCGCTCGAGCACTTTGCCGACGACCGCCAGGCGCTGCGCGAGATCGCCAGGGTAGCTCGCCCTGATGCCCTCATCCTGATCACGGTGCCGGCATTCATGTTCCTGTGGAGCCCGCACGACGAAGCGTTCCATCACTTCCGTCGCTACACGGCGGGAGAGCTGCGGCGCAAGCTTGCCGAGACAGGGTTTCACATCGAGCAACTCTCCTACTACTCGATGACGCTGCTGCCGCCGGTGTGGGCGTTTCGCAAGCTGCGTGCTCGGCGCCGCGCGCACCTGGACCACGCCACCAGCGATTTCTTCGTCAAGCTGCCAGCGCCGCTCGAGCTGTTGCTGGGTGGAATCATGCGCGCGGAGATCGAGCTGATGAAGCTCGTCAGCCTGCCTTTTGGCGTGTCGCTGTTCTGCCGCATGCACCGGCGCGAGCTGCCAGCGTGAATCCGGTGCGCGCGGCGCCAGCCTGCGTGCGGTCGACCGGCACGGCGCGCGTCAGTTGTGTGGGCGCGCCGCCGCCTGCGGGTCGAGCCGCCGCAGGGCCGCGCCGATCCGCTGGGACAGCGGATCCTCGGTGCGGGCGCGCTCGAGCCAGCCGCGCGCGTCATCGATTCTCTGCTCCGCGAGCGCCACTTCGGCCGCCAGCAGCGCGAGACCCGGTCGGGTCGGGTCCCTGCGCCGGAGCACCTCGAGCCAGCTTCGTGCCTTGCCTGCATCGCCCGCCCCGGCGTAGCCGCGGACCGCGGTCTCGACGACGTCGAGGGCCTCGCCGCAATACGGGAGACCGTTCTTCTCGATGACTCCAGGCAAGCCACGAGCCCGGTCCATGTGCTCGAGCACGTCTGCCAGCACGCTGTAGGCTTCCACCAGATTGCGCCGCAGGCGAATCACCGTTCCGGTCAACAGCTCCTGTGCGGCCTGATAGGACCCATCGGCCGCGTGCAAGCGTGCCAGCTCGAAGTTGAGCGTGGTATCACCGGGCAGGGCGCGCAGGCCGTTCAGCACCCGTTCCTTCAGCTCGCCGTAGTGGGCGTCGGCATTGTTGCAGAAGCTCGCGATCGCGGCGTCGCCCGGCAAGGCGGCAAGGCCCGCCTGCGCCAGCTCGATCTCCCTCGGACGATCGAGCGTGAGCCGCGCGGCGATCAACGATTCCACGACCCGAGCGCGAAAGTGGTTGGCGTCGGTCACCGCGCTCGACGGCCATGAGCTGATGCCGAGCAACCACCGGAGATGGCGCGCTGCCAGCAGCGGATCGTACGGTTGCAGGCGACGCTGCCACTGCGGTGCCAGGAATGCGATCGGCAGCTGGGTCTCTGCCTCGCCGATGCGCGCGACCTCGCTCGACGCGAGGATCCGCCACGGACCGGTGGCGCGTTGCTCGAGCGGCTCGAGCCGGCGCTGGGCCTCGCTCGGCGCGCACACCACGAGGCCGTGGATGCCGCTCACCCACAGGGCTGGTGGGCCGAACGCGGCACCAATGGTCGCGACGACGGCGCGGAGGCAATCGAGCGACGTGGTGCCGAGGCTCAAGATCTGCACCATGGCCGCACCCGTTGCGGTCAGCGTGCGCAGCCCCTGGAACAGCGGCCAGCCTGGCGGCAGCCCGGGATCGGGAGCACCGAGGACGCTCGGCAGCAGCAGCAGGGCGCCGGCCCGCAGCGAACCTCCCTGCTCGTGGCGTGCCAGCTCGGCTGCCGCGTCCGCGGCGTGCTCCGCGGCGAGGCACCAGCCGTGGCCAGCCGCCGCGAATCGCTCGCGAAGCGCATCCGCACCGTCGCCGACGATCAGCAGCGGTCCGCGTGCCGGCTCGATCAATGTGGACGCGAAGGCGACCAGCTCGGAATCGGGCAGATCAGCCGGGTGGAACACCGCCGACTCCGGCGAGCAGAGACCGACCCACGGTGCCGATTCAACCTCCGGCTGGGCAAGCCGGGCCACCAGCGGCAGCACCGGCGTGGCGAGCACCAGCAAGCTCAGCAGGCTCGGTGTGGTGGCGAGCAAGAAGCTGCGACCACGTCGGCGGCGGATGCCGTAGATGAAGCCGAGGCAGAAGCCGGCGGCGATGGCCGGCAGGAACAGGAGCCGCACGGCGATCAGCGCGATGCCGAGCAGGTACGTGAGGAACGAGAGGGACGGCAGCTCGACCTGCGTCGCGAACGCATTTGCGGCGACGCGCGGCACGGGTCGCACCAGCGCGGCGAGCACGACGATGCCGGCGCCGATCAGGAACGGCATGACCATCTCGATGGTGCGCTTGCGGAGCCGGTGGCGCAGCAGCGAGCTCGCCGCGGCCCCGGCGCAGGTGAGCACCAGCAGCGTGGCCGCCACGATCAGCGGACCGAAGACCGGCATGCTCGTGAGCGGCATCGCATTCAGCCAGCGTGCGGTTGCGCCGATCGTGAGCAGCGTGCTCACCGCCCCGATTGTGGCATAGTGAAGCGGCCGCCCGCGCGAGGCGGTGTGTCCTACCGGCCGGAAGAATGCGAGCGCGCCGATGGTTGCGGCCGCGGCGCCGACGATCGACAACGGCCAGTCGAGCAGGATCACGCCGATGAGCGCGGCGATGCCGCCCCCCTCGCCCAGCAGCAATCCCCACGGCGAGAAGCTGCCGAGCGACACACCGGCGCGACGCAGCAATCCCTCGGCGAGGATCGGCACCAGCAGCACCGCGGCAGCGCACAGGGGCGGCGGCAGAGCGGTGCGTGCGGGCAGCAGCACCGCCGCGAGGCACGCGACCACGCCGAGGCCAAAGCCCACGAGCGCCGAGCGAAGCATCGAGCCGAACGACATGAGGACGCTCAGAAGGTCCCGAACAGGAACGAGGCAACGCTGCTCACCGGGGCGGACTCGCGTGCGTCCTCGATCACGCCGGCGAGCTGATCCACGACCGCCACCAGGCGATCGCGCGTGACCTCGTCGAACAACAGGAGACCGAGTGCGCCGCCACCCTTGCGAACGTGATCCGTGAAGTACGCGAAGTCGCCGATCGCCTTGTCGGCCCGGTCGACGATGCTCATCACCTTGTTCGCGAACTCCTGGTCCTGCATCAAGCGGCCGATCAGGCCCTTGCCCTGGTTGAAGTTGTCGACCAGCGACCTGGCCGCGGTCAGGAACTGATGCGCCTCGTCGACCAGCTGATTCGATTCGGCCGTGGTCAGCTTGCCGAGGGCGCCTTCGCCGCGCTCGAGGCGTGTGGCGATGGCCTCGACCGCAGCGACCGTTTGCTTCAGCGAGCGCTGCAGCTCCGAATCGGTGAGCAGCTGGCCCAGCACGCCCTCGCCATTCTTCAAGCGCTGCGCGAGGTCGTTCGCGTGCGCGAGCAAGGTGGCAAGCGCATCGTGCGCTTCGCTCGAGTACAGCAGCCGTGCGAGCGAGCCGTTGCTGTCCTTGCCGAGCGCATCGGCGATCTCCACCGCGCGGCTGGATATGTGCTTGACGTTGGCGTAGAGATCCTCCTCGACCAGGAACTTGCCCAGGCTGCCCTTGCCCTCGGCGATGGCGACCAGCAGGTCGCTGACGTGGGAGATCGCGCTCGGAGCTTGTCGCGGTTGTCCTCGACCAGCATCTGCACAGCGCGCAACGGCTCCTCGAGCGCGGTGCCGAAGTAGGGAGCGACGGCGGGGTTGCCCTGGGTGCCCACCAGCACCTCCACCAGCTTGCCGCCGAGCAGCGTCTGGTCGCGGACGAAGATGCGGTAGCGGCCCTCCTCCACCGCGCCGGTGCCCGCGCGCAGGTCGAGCGGTCGGTTGGTGACCAGCGTGACGCGCACCCGCTGGTGGTCGTCCGGCAGCGACGTGACGCTGACGTCCGCGACCTTGCCATACTTGGTGCCGTACACGTGCACGGGGTCGCCGCTCTTGAGGCCCTTCACGTCGGGGAAATACACCTCGTAGCTCCAGCGCTTCTCGAACAGCGACACGTCGGAGAGCGTGACCGTGAGCACGCCCAGGCCGATCAACGCGCCGAAGAACACGACGCCCAAGAGTGTCTCACGTGCCACCATTGAACCACCTCCATGGCTCGCTTGCCCTCACCGACGCCGGCACCGGCCAACACCTGGCGATGCGCCCGCGCTTCATTCGCTCACCTGGCCGCGAATGAAGCGGCTCACGACCGGGTTTTGCGATCGCCGGATCTCGTCCGCGGTGCCGATCTCGATCAGGTGTCCCTCGTTGATCATGCCGACCCGATCGGCAATCTCCCATGCCGCGGGCATGTCGTGCGTGACGACGATGCTCGTCACCTCGAACTCGCGCTGCACGCGACGGATCAGCTTGGCGATGGTCATCGTCATGATCGGATCGAGCCCGGCGGTCGGCTCGTCATACAGCACGATCGACGGCGTTCCTGCCAGCACCCGGGCCAGCGCGGCGCGCTTGCGCATGCCGCCGCTGATATCGGCAGGATAGTTGTCGCGCGCATGCAGCATTTGCACCTGTGCGAGCAGCTCGTCGACCCGGCGCGAGACCTCGTAGCTGGTCTGGTTGGTGTGCTCCTTCAGCGGCAGCGCGACATTCTCGGCAACCGTCAGCCAGTTGATGAGCGCGCCCGACTGGAACAGGTAGCCGATCTTGCTGCGCACCTCGTAGAGCTGCTCGGCGCTGGCGGTGGTGACGTCGACGCCGGCGACCACGACCGAGCCGCGGTCCGGCTTCACCAGACCGACGATGTGCTTCAGCGTGACCGACTTGCCGATGCCCGACGGACCGAGGATCACGAACGTCTCGCCCCGCTGCACGTGCAGGTTCATGTCGATCAGCACGCGCTTCGTTCCGAACGACTTGTAGACGCCCTCGAGCCGGATCACCGGTAGAAGATCCAGGTCATGTAGTAACCGCTGATGATCACGATCAAGAACGCGTTGATCACCGCGCTGCGCGTCGCGCGACCGACGCCGAGCGCGCCGCCCGAGGCACGCAGCCCGGTGGAGCAGCCGATGATCGCGATCGTGATGCCGAACACGTGCGCCTTGAATAGCCCGGTGTACAGGTCCTTCGGCAGGCCGAAGAAGGTGAGGTCGTCCGACAGCGAGTCGATCACATTGCGGAAGTAGATCTCGGGGGCGATGTCGAGCTGTGCGGCACCGACCAGGGATCCGCCGATCACGCCGATGCCGTTGGTGAAGAGCGTGAGCAGCGGACACATGATCCCGAGCGCGAGCACGCGCGGCATCACCAGGAACGTGACCGGGTCGATCGACATCACCTCGAGCGCGTCGATCTCCTCGGAGACCTTCATGGTCCCGAGCTCCGCGGCCATGCTCGCGCCGACGCTCGCCGTCAAGATCAGCGCGGTCATGAACGGCCCCATCTCGCGACAAAGCACGATGCCGATGATGTCGGCGATGCGCTCCTTCTGGCCGAAACGTGCGAGCTCGAGCCCGGTTTGCAGGGCGAGGATCATGCCGGTGAACACCGCCACGACGACGATCACCGGCAGCGGCCTGATGCCGCAGTTGAACATCTGGTCGACGATGAACCGCCAGCGCTTGCGGACATGCCGTAGCCAGTAGAACGAGCGCAGCAGCAGGTCCACCGTGAACCCGCTCTGCTCCACCGATCCCTGGACGAATGCACCCGTGGTGGCGAAGAACTTCCTCAAGCGATGGTCCTGTGGTTGTGGCTCATTCGATCACCGTCCATGGCCCCAGCGAGAGAGTGAACCTGCCGCGCTTCTCGCCGAAGCTCACGATCCCGAGCAGCAGCCGATGGATGGTCTCCTCGTCGCCGAACTCGCGGTAGTCGTAGAGCGGTCCCACCGCGAACCGCCGTTCGAATCCATCCCGGTAGCCATGGATCACGCTGAACAGGGCCGAGTACCACTCGGCGCCGCGATCGTCGCGGCGGAACCGGTACAGGCTCCAGAACACGCCCCAGTTTTCATCTATGTAATGTAGCCAGTTCTCGATCATCAGCGGCAGCGGCGACAGCACGCCTACATCTGCTCGACCGTCGGCAAAGAAGCGCTGATGGTAAAAGGGCCAAATCTTGAGGTAGCTGTCGCTGCCACGAAAGTCCTCGTAGCTTGTGACCTGATGATGGACGAACGGCACGAAGTAGAAGCTCGACCGCACGCCATCGCGAACCCGCTCGGCGCGATCCCAGATGAGCGGGATCAGGTACGCCCGGCTCTCGAGATCGTGGGAACGGTAGTGCGAGTAGAACGGGAAGATCCGCAGCTTCTCGAACTTGCGACCGTTCTCGTAGTGGACGAGCGGCCACGGGAAATCGATCAGCGAGTACCGCTGGCGCGCCGAATTGGGCTCGCTGCCCAGGCGATCGGGTTCCTCCCAGTTGAACCGGAACAGCGGCCAGAGCAGCGTCCAGAACTCGTGGTTGTCGGCGTGGTCGCGCATCCACAGCGGCCAGATGGCGAACAGCGTTGCCGGGTGGTCGGTGTCGAGGCCATAGCGATCGTAGTTGAAGAACGGAAAGAGCACGGTTCGCTTGTCGTACTTCCCCTTCCAGATGCTCTGCCCATAGAACGGATAGATGTGGAACGATCCGTCCAGTACGCCGCCCTCGGTCCAGCCGAACAGAGGTGTGATGTTGTAGTTCGTGCGCGTCTCCGTCACTCGCTTGGTGGCGCTGTAGTAGAGCGGAAACAGCACGAACGTGATGCTGTCGTACGCGGCGAACGAGCGCAGGTAACCCGCCAGCGGGAACAGGCCGAAGTAGCGTTCGCCCGCGTCGCCGCCGCCCATGAAGAACGGGAACGCGAGCAGATCCCAGTCCCGCCCCTCCGGTCGCTCGATGTTCTGGTAGTAGATGAGCGGGATCAGCCATGCGCGGGTGCGCCGCTGCCGCTGATCGTACTCGAACAGCGGGCTCAGCACCTGAACCTCGGTTTGCTCCGCGGTCGCGATGCGGCGCCAGAGGGGGTGAATCGCCCACTCGGTGCGACCGGCGTCGCTGGTGTGGTCGAAGATCGGCGTGAGCATCGAGGTCTCGGTGCGCGCGAACAGCTTGCTGCGCGACGTGGAGAACAGCGGGCGCGCCTCGATGTCCGGGTACGTTTCGCAGCCGCACCATGGCAGCGCGATCAGCAGCAGCAGCACGATCGCGTCAGCTACGGCTGGGAGGCGCACGTTGCACAATGCCTTCGTCGCTCGGGATCAAGGCCGAGATCGCCATCGAACCTCGCCAATCACGCGGCCATCGAGCTCTCTTGATTATCATCAGCTCCCCAGGACCCAAACGGCGAGCGCGGTGTTTCGAGCGGTCGTCATCCCCTTGGGGAGACGGCCACAAATGTCGAACATCCTAGTCAGGACACCAGCGGTTCGTCGCCAGGTTTGGCGCGGCATGGTCCCCAGGGGAGATTCGATGAGCGCGAAGTTCGGTGCGGTGGTCCTCGCTGTTCTGCTGCCGAGCGGCGGTTGTGCCTCGGAAACTCGCAATCCTGGCGCCACGACCGTCTCGTTTCCAGCCGAGAGCGACCATCACCTGCGTACGCCGACGGAAATCCGTGCCGACGAGATCGAGATCGTCCTGCCACGCATCTACCGCGGCGCATGCTCCGTGGTGTGTGATCCGGACGCTCAGGAGCGGCGCATCACGTCGACCCAGATCGAGCTCGTCGACCCCGCCGGCCTCGGGATCCCGCCGCTGACGCTCCAGGTGGTCGAGCTCAGGCTGCTTGCCAAGCAGCGCCTGAAGGCGATCTTCGATGACGACGCAGCGCTGCGCAACCGGCAGCGAGTGAAGGTGAGCGCGCGTGGCCACGTGCGCTTGCGAACACCCGACGGGCTCGCGGCAGGCAGCGCGCTGTCGATCCGCAACGCCGACCTCGAGCTCACGCCCTAGCCGAGCGGCCGGCGGTCGCGGCGGTCGAGTTGTCTGGTGGCTCGGCCGGTGCTGGAGGTTGCGTTCCCCGCTGCTTCTGGCATCCTGGGCGCGCGTTCCAAGGCATCGCGGAGAAGCCATCGGTGCCGCCAGCCCGCAACCGCTCCCGATCAGGCGCCGCGGCGTTGCTGCTGCTGATCGCATCGTGCGCGCCGCAGTGCGGCTTGCTCGGCGACCACGGCCCGCCGCGCGGTGAGGTGCTCAGGGACAACGACGCGCTCGACCTCGATCGCGCTCTCAAGCTGGGCCGGCGCGGCAAGCCAGAGACGGCGCGTGCCTACCTGTGCGCGTTGCGAGAGCGTTGCCCGGATTCGTTTCGCGTGCAGCGCGCGCTGCAGGACCTGCTGCTCGAGGCGGGGCCGGCAGGCGAGGCCGAGCTGGCGAAAGAGCACTACGATACCCTCCCCGAGGACAGCGCTTTCCACCTCACCCTGAAGGCGCGCTTCCTGACGCGACCGGAAGATCAGCAAGCGCTGCTGCGACGGGCGCTCGAGCTCGATCCGCAGTTCGTGTGGGCCTTGCTCGGGCTGGCACTGAACGAGCGTCGTGCGGACAACCTGGAGGCGGCTCGCGACCAGCTGTTGCGGGCGCTCGATGTGTGGGACGAGTTCCCGGAGGCGCTGCGCGACCTGGCCGAGGTCGAGGACGCGCTCGGTGATTACGAGGATGCGCGTGGCCGCTACGAGCGCTACCTGCGGATTCGCCCGGCGGATCGCGATGCGCGATTCGACTATGCGGTGCTGCTGTGGACGGCGCTGGGCCATGCCGCGGAGGCGGATGTCCAGTTCAGCGTGCTGCTGCAGCAGAACGCGGGCGACCTCGACGCGCTCGCCTGGCATGCGAACATGCTCACCTACGAGCAGCGCTACCCGCAGGCGATCGAGCTGTACGAGCAGGTCGTGGCGCAAGATGCCAGGCGGCCCAACATCTACTACAACCTGGGCTGGATCTACGAGGCGATGCACGACGACCAGAAGGCGCTCGAGTACTACACGCGGTTCCTGAACGCGGACGTGGGCGACACCGAGACGCGCTCGGTCTTCGACCTGCTCTTCTTCGTGCCGAGCCGCATCCACGCGCTGCTGGCCCGCAGTGGATCGAAGGGGTAGCTGGCCGGCGCCGCCGTCGCGCCGATGCTTGCAGGGATCTTGATCGCATGCGCACCGTGATCCAGAGAGTGTCGTCCGCGTCGGTGCGGGTCGAGGGCCAAACCGTGGCCCACATCGAGCGCGGCCTGCTCGTGCTGGCGGCGATCATGAAGGGTGATCGGATCGAGCACGACGTGTTGCCGGTCGCGGACAGGGTCGCGAGCCTGCGCATCTTCGCCGACGAGCGCGGCAAGCTGAACCTGGCGCCACGCGACGTGGGCGGCATGGTCCTGGTCGTCTCTCAGTTCACCCTGGCCGGCAACCTGAGCCGGGGCCGACGTCCCGAATTCCTGAGCGCGGAGTCGAGCGAGCGGGCGCGCGAGCTCGTGTTGACGTTCGCGCAACGCCTGAGGCAGCACGGGCTCGTGGTCGAGCAAGGCGTGTTCGGCGCCAACATGCAGGTCGAGCTCGTGAACGACGGTCCGGTCACTCTTTGGCTCGATTCGCAGGAGCTGCGAGGGGGGCGAGCATGAACCGCCTGGCCCGCGGCGGGAGCACGCAAGGACAAAATCGACCGACCAGGAAGAGACTGCCGGATCCCGGCGATGCTGCTCCCGGGCCGCCCCTGGGAAGGGCTTCTGGCGGTCCATGGAGGCTGAAATCGTTGTCGGGCCGAGACTTCAAACTGACGCCGTGAGCGTAACTTGCTTCCATTTTCTACGTGTTTGATATTGACAACCCTGCCCCGCACCTTAATTTTTTAGCCATCGATAGTTAGGTCTCCTTCCAGGAGGGTCTTTCCAAGGCCAGGATGCGGAGGAAGCGCTCGCCCGCTGCTGGCCACGCCACCGATCGCTCGCGTCCACCCGATCGCGCCGCAGGGGAAGGGCCGCCACCATTGCAACGCCCTCGGAGCTCCGACAAGGCCGGGGAAAGGAAGTGTGAATGAAGACCATCACGAAGAAAGAACTGGTCAACCGGATCGCTGACAAGACAGGTCAGACCAAGGTCGTGACCAAGGAGATCATCCAGTTCTTTCTGGACGAGATCATCCGCGAGCTCAGCAATGGTAATCGCCTGGAGTTCCGAGAGTTCGGTGTGTTCGAGGTGAAGCCGCGAAAGGCGCGGCGTGCCCAGAACCCGCGCACGCTCGAGAAGGTGAACGTGCCACCCAAGAAAGTGGTGAAATTCAAGGTGGGGCGCATCATGCGCGAGAAGGTGGGCGCCGGGCTCGCGCGGCAGGAGGCAGCGAGCCAGGTAGCTCCCGCCGGCGTGCGGCCGGGCGAGCAGGAACGCGAGCAAGGGGCTGGCTAAATCGCGCTGATGGCCTGCTTTAGGTCCTCGAGCAGGTCCGCCACGTCTTCCACCCCCACCGACAGGCGCACCAGGCCGTCGGAGAGCCCGCGGGCGTGCCGCTCCTCGGCCGGGATCGAGGCGTGGGTCATCGACGCGGGGTGACAGAGCAGCGATTCCACGCCACCCAGGCTCTCGGCCAGCGAGAACAGACGCGTTGCCGCAGCCACCTTCTTCGTGTCCTCGTCGCTGGCGTCGAGCTCGAACGAGACCATGCCGCCGAAGCTGCGCATCTGCTTGGCCGCGATCTCGTGTCCCTGCGAGGCAGGCAGTCCGGGATAGTAGACGCGCTTCACCCGTTCGTGCGCCGCCAGGAAGTTCGCCACCGCAGCGGCATTCTGACAGTGCCGCTCCATGCGCAGGTGCAGCGTCTTGGTCCCGCGCAGCACGAGGAAGCAATCCATCGGCCCGGGCACGGCACCGACGGCGTTCTGGAAGAAGGCGAGCTGCGCGCGCAGATCCGGGTCATTCGTGACCAGCGCGCCGCCGACCACGTCGCTGTGGCCGGCGAGGTACTTGGTCGTGCTGTGCAGGACGGCATCGAAGCCGAGGTCGAGCGGGTTCTGCAGGTAGGGGCTCGCGAACGTGTTGTCGCACACCGACATCACGCCTCGTTCGCGCGCCAGGTCCGCCAGCGCTTTCAGGTCGCTCACCTTGAGCAAGGGGTTCGATGGGCTCTCGACGAACAGGAGCTTGGTGCGTTCGGTGAACGACTCGCGCGTGCGATCGAGATCGGACGCGTCGACGAATGTGAACGTGAGCCCGTAGTTGCGATACAGCTTGGTGAACAGCCGGTACGTGCCCCCGTAGAGGTCGTCGCTCGCCACGACGTGGTCGCCCTGCTTGAGCAGGTTGAGGACGGTGTTGGCCGCGCCCATGCCGCTCGAGAACGCGAGGCCGAACCGGCCGTTCTCGAGCGACGCGAGATTCGCCTCGAGCGCGACCCGGGTCGGGTTCTTGGTGCGCGAGTAGTCGTAGCCGTTCTTGAGGACGGCGGGTGCTTCCTGCACGTAGGTCGAGGTGAGGTACACGGGCGTCATGATCGCGCCGGTCGTGGGATCGGGGCGCTGTCCGGCGTGTACCGCGCGGGTGCCGAAACCTTCGCTGTGGCTTTCCATGCCGAGGAACCTCGCGGTGGGAAGGCGAGCCGCGCTCGCGACGGGAGCATCCAGCCGTGCTCCGACCGATGCGACGCGACGACGAAATCGGAAGCTCGGGATCTTAGTACGCCGAAGAGCTCCGGTCAAAGGACGCTTGGGGCGAATCGGCTGGCGCCTTTTTCGCCAGCTGCTTGCCGGCCGCAGGCGCGAGTGCTACAAACGCGACCCATGCCGTGTTCGCGGCCCTCTCTCCGGAGCCATTGGTCGTGTCGGCGTTGCCATCCGTGTCGGCGTTGCCATCATCGTCCGCCCATGTGTTGATCGTCGACGACGAACGGCACATTGCCGAGATGATCCAGAGCCTGCTCGGCCGCTACGGCTACGGCGCGGTGCTCGCCGAGAGCGGCGAGGAAGCCCTGAAGGTCCTGGCCGAGCGGGACTTCGACGCCATCATCACCGATCACTACCTCGAGTGCGGGCAGCTCAATGGTCTCGACCTCGTGATGGCGGTGCAGGCGATGGATCGGAAGACGCCGTTCTTCGTCGCCACCGCATGCGTCGACGACGATATCCTGGACAGCCTGCGTGACCACCCGTTGGTGCGCGAGCTGTTCCGCAAACCCTTCGACATCATGGTGCTGCTCAAGCACGTCTCGGCGGCCATTGAGGAGGCGCAGGCGCGACGTGCGAACGGGGCCTGTCCCGTGCTCGATGAACCGCGCGAGAGAACCGTTTTGGGTGGTTGACAGGGGCGCAATCTTTGCTAACCTGGGCCGCTTCGGTCGTGGCGTCGAAAGTCTTGTTTGAAAAGCGATTCCCGCATGGCTTCCAGCCCCCGGTTCCGCGGGGGGTGATGCGTCATGGGGCGGCGCTTCGAGGCAAGCGAACTGCACGCTCGCTAGCGTAGCTCAGTGGTAGAGCTCCCGCCTTGTAAGCGGGAGGTCGCGGGTTCGAATCCCGCCGCTAGCTCCACGAAACCCGGATGAATCGAAGTCCAGCTGGGTCCTGCCGAATCTGGTTCACTCGGTTCCGGGCGCTTGCGCGCAAGCTGCGAGCGCGCGGCTGCGTGAGGTTGGACATGGATCTGGTTGGTCCCGATGGACAGGCGTGGGGAGATGCCCGAGCGGCCAAAGGGGACGGGCTGTAAACCCGTTGGCTTTGCCTACGTAGGTTCAAATCCTACTCTCCCCACTCAGTTTGCGATGGGTGCCGCGGCTCCGGCGGCGGCACCTCGACACGAAACGCGGAACCGCGACCTGGATGTCCTGACATCCAGCGCGACGGAGGTTGGTCCGAGGTCGACCTCGGTGTGATATCTGCGGGTGTCGCTCAGCGGGTGTAGCTCAATGGTAGAGCCCCAGCCTTCCAAGCTGGTTGCGTGGGTTCGATTCCCATCACCCGCTCCAGGCTTTGACATCTTCGGACATCGTTCAGGACATCGCTTTCAGGGCCGATTCGACATGACAGCAAGCGGAATCGTGCCTGGGCTTTTTCGTCGGCAGTGATCGCAGGTCCCCGGCCAAACGCCGGTATGGAGCCGGCGACGTGAGTCGGTAAGGAGAAGAGCACATGGCGAAAGGGGTTTTTGAACGTACCAAACCTCACTGCAACGTCGGCACCATCGGTCACGTCGACCATGGCAAGACAACCCTGACGTCGACCATCACCCGCGTGCTCGCCGCGAAGGGTTGGGCGCAAGCCCGTAGCTACGATTCGATCGACAACGCTCCCGAGGAGAAGGCGCGCGGCATCACGATCAACACCGCGCACGTCGAGTACGAGAGCGAGAAACGCCACTACGCGCACGTCGATTGTCCGGGACATGCGGACTACGTGAAGAACATGATCACCGGCGCAGCGCAGATGGACGGTGCGATCCTCGTCGTCAGCGCGCCGGATGGGCCGATGCCCCAGACGCGTGAGCACATCCTGCTCGCCCGCCAGGTGGGTGTGCCGGCCATCGTCGTGTTCATGAACAAGGTCGACATGGTCGACGACCCGGAGCTGCTCGATCTCGTGGAGCTCGAGGTGCGCGAGCTGCTGTCGAAATACGAGTTCCCGGGCGACGAGATCCCGATCGTGCGCGGCTCCGCGCTCAAGGCCTCGGAAGCCCTGGACGCAGGCAAGCCGATCGATTCGGCGCCGGAGTACAAGTGCATCTTCGAGCTGATGTCGGCCGTCGACCGCTACATCCCGCAGCCCCAGCGCCAGATCGACAAGCCGTTCCTGATGCCGATCGAGGACGTGTTCTCGATCAAGGGCCGCGGCACGGTGGTGACCGGGCGCGTGGAGCGCGGTCGGGTCAAGGTGGGCGACGCGCTCGAGATCGTCGGTCTCAAGCCGGAGACCATGGCCACCACGTGCACCGGCGTCGAGATGTTCCAGAAGACGCTCGACTACGGCGAGGCTGGTGACAACCTCGGTCTCTTGCTGAGGGGTATCGAGAAGAACCAGGTGGAGCGCGGCATGGTGGTGGCTGCGCCGAAGTCGATCACGCCGCACACCGACTTCATGGGGCAGGTGTACGTCCTGTCCAAGGAGGAAGGTGGTCGCCACACGCCGTTCTTCAAGGGCTACCGGCCGCAGTTCTACTTCCGCACGACGGACGTGACTGCGACCGTCGAGCTGCCGGAGGGAACCGAGATGGTGATGCCGGGCGACGACGTGCTGCTCAAGGTGCAGCTCATCGCCCCGATCGCCATGGAGGACAACCTGCGCTTCGCCATCCGCGAGGGTGGGCGCACCGTGGGTGCGGGCGTGGTGACGAAGATCCTCAAGTAGGCGGGCTGACCGGGGGATGGTCCCGAGAATGGGCCATCCCCGCCGTCGACCGATCGAGGCTCGAGCATGCGAGAGCACATCTTTCTGGAATGTTCGGAGTGCGGCAATCGCAACTACCGCACGGCGAAGGACGCCAAGGCGAGCGAGAAGCTCGAGCTGCAGAAGTACTGCCGCTTCTGTCGCGGCCACAAGCTGCACAAGGAAAAGAAGAAGTAGGCCATGGTTCCCTACCGCTACAAGCCCGACCAGGGAGTGTTTGCGCGCGGGACTGCCTTCTGGCTGGCGACCGCGCTCATGTTCTACGGCGCGCGCAGCCTCTGGCAGTTCTTGTCCTGGGGCTGGGCGATCCGATCATTCGGCGACGTCCCGATCCTGCACGTCGCCCTGACTCCAGGCCTGCTGATCGCTGTCCTGGTGTTCGTGATCGCGATGGTGTTGATCTGGCGCCTGCTCAACAACCCGAAGCTCGGCGACCAGCTGATCGAGACCGAGGCAGAGCTGCGCCGCGTGACCTGGCCGTCGTGGTCGGACACGCTCACCTCATCGGTGGTGGTGTTCGCGACGGTGCTGATCTTCGTGGTCTATTTCGCTGGCCTGGATCTCATGCTGCAGTCCATCTTCGCATGGATCTTCCGGACCGGCAGCGGCCTGGCAGGCTGAGCAAGGCCCACCCAGAGAAAGCACGACGGAGAACGACGAGAACGACATGGCGCGGTCGGAGTTTGCAGCGGGCAGCGAGCCACAAGGTTCTAGGACAATGCCGAAGCAGTGGTACGTGATTCGAGTTGCGTCCAATCGCGAGGAGCGCGTGCGCGACAACCTGGTCGTGCGCGTGAAGGCGAAGGGCATCGAGGATCGCATCAGCCAGGTGCTGGTGCCGACCGAGACCATCTCCGAGATCAAGGGTGGCAAGCGACGCGTGGTCCAGCGCAAGATCTTCCCCGGGTACATCCTCGTGGAGATGGACCTGGACGAGGACACCTGGTTCGTGGTGAAGGAGACGCCCGGCATCGGCGACTTCGTGGGCTCGGATGCGAAGCCGGTGGCGATGGACCCGAAGGAAGTGGAGAAGGTCCTGGGTGGCATGCAATCGACGGAGGAAAAGCCGCGTCTCAAGATCGAGTTCGACGTCGGCGATCGCGTCAAGATCAACCATGGCCCGTTCGAGAATTTCAATGGCGTGGTGGACGAGGTGAACCCGGCCAAGGGGCTGGTCAAGGTGATCGTGACCATCTTTGGTCGGGAGACCCCGGTGGAGCTCGAGTACTGGTGCAGGTCGAACCGGTGTAACGTCTGGAAGACCCTTGAGTTGACCCCTGGAACTGACCGCTGGAGTGTTGAGTCGTGGCGAAGAGATCAAGACCAAAGTGAAGCTGCAGATTCCCGCCGGACAGGCCACGCCTGCGCCGCCGGTGGGCACCGCGCTTGGCCCGCACGGCGTGAACATCGGCCAGTTCGTCAAGGAGTACAACGACAAGACGCGGGCGCAGACCGGAACCATCATCCCGGTCGAGATCACGATCTTCGTCGACAAGTCGTTCACCTTCGTCACCAAGACGCCGCCTGCCTCGGTGCTGCTGAAGAAGGCCGCAAGCCTGGCGAAGGGCACCGGCATCGCCGGCAAGGAAGTGGTCGGTCAGGTTTCGCTGCAGCAGGTGCGGGACATTGCCAAGGTGAAGCTGCCCGACCTCAACACCAAGACCGAGGAGGCCGCCATGCGCATGGTGATGGGCACGGCGCGCTCGATGGGAATCGTCGTCAAGGAGTGAGAAGTACCCTGGCCGCCAGCGGTTCCGCTGCTGTGCGGGCCACCTGTCCGAGGGAGAGTGTTGCTCGCGCGACACTCGTCCGAACCTCGCGAGGTGCAAATGAATCGATCGAAGCGGCATCGCCAGAATTGTGAGCTGGTGGACAAGGCGAAGGTCTACAGCCTCGACGAGGGGCTGAAGCTGTTGAAGAAGGCCAAGCCCGCGAAGTTCGACGAGACCGTCGAGCTCGCCATCCACCTGGGCATCGACGTCAAGAAGTCGGAGCAGATGGTGCGCGGCGCGATCTCGCTGCCGCGCGGCATCGGCCGCGAGCTGCGCGTGATCTGCTTTGCCAAGGGCGACAAGGCGGTGGAAGCGAAGTCCGCGGGCGCGATGGAGGTCGGCGACGAGGACCTGGCGAAGAAGGTGGAAGGCGGCTGGACCGACTTCGACGTCGCGGTCGCGACACCGGACATGATGAAGATCGTGGGTCGACTCGGCAAGGTGCTCGGCCCGCAGGGCAAGATGCCATCCCCCAAGAGCGGCACCGTCACCAACGACGTCACCACCGCGGTGCGTGAGTTCAAGGCAGGCAAGGTCGAGTTCCGCGTCGACGCGGGCGGCAGCCTGCATGCACCGGTCGGCAAGCGCTCGTTCGAGGAGGCTGCGCTGCGCGAGAACGTGAGCGCGTTCATCGATTACGTGCGTGGGCTGAAGCCGGCATCGTCCAAGGGCAATTACATCCTGAAGACGGTGCTGAGCTCCACGATGGGACCTGGGATTCCCTTGGACCTGCGCTGACCGAAGCACCGCGCCAAGCGCTAACCTGAGGATGCGGCCATGCCGAGCCAGCTGAACGAAAAGATCGTCAACGAGTATCGCGACTTGCTTGCCAACGTCTCGTCGTGCCTGGTGGTGGACTACCAAGGCATCTCGGTCGAGCAAGCGACCGCCTTTCGCCGCGCGTTTCGCGACAAGCAGCTGCAGGTCGAGGTGGTGCGCAACGCACTCGCGTCGCTGGTCATCAAGGAAAAGGGCTACGCAGAGCTCGACCAGGTGCTGTCCGGTCCGGTCGCGCTCATCTTCACCCCACAGGGTCAGAGCGACGAGGCCACCATCGCTGCGGCCAAGACCTTCGTCGAGTGGAAGAAAAAGGCGGGCGGTGACAAGCCAGCGATCAAGGGCGCGTTGTTCGAGGGCCAGGTCCTGGATTCGTCGCGGGCCGAGGGACCTGGCCAAGATGCTCGGCCGCGCCGAGGTGCTGGGCCAGCTCGTCGGCCAGATCCCGACCGGGACGCCGGCTCGCCAAGCCAGGTGCCGGCGGCGGCAAGATCGCGGGCGCCGCCGTCAAGGCGTACATCGAGAGGGCTCGAGAAGGAAGGCAACACCAGCGAACCCAGCGCCCCGGAAGCCAACCGTGGCGCAGAAGGAAACGTCGGCGGCACCCAGGGTCAGGCCTGATGGAGCCGCATGGCTCCGCCTCCGGGCGGCGCCTTGCAGCCCGGATGCACGGCCTTTGGTTCATCAGGTTCCGCCCTGGCGCCGTCGAGCGACGTGCGCCCTGGGGCGCCGACCGAGGCCGTGCCGAGCGAGGAACCCCCGAGGTTCCTTGAAAACATAAACACCGTACGCGACGCAGGTTAAGCTTGCGCATTCGCTCACAAGCGGAGGACACGCATGTCTGATGCAGCAACGGCCAGCCGCAGCTGGAATGCGGGGGTCAAGGACCTTGGCGACCAGATCGTCAAGCTGTCGCTCCTCGAAGCCAAGGAGCTCGGCGACTACCTGAAGGAAGTTCACGGCATCGAGCCGGCTGCGGGTGGTGCGGTCGTCATGGCGGCTCCGGGCGGCGGCGGCGAGGCGCCCAAGGCAGAAGAAAAAACGTCGTTTGACGTTATTCTGGAGGCGGCCGGTGAGAAGAAGATCCAGGTCATCAAGGTGGTCCGCGAGGTCACCAGCCTGGGTCTCAAGGAAGCCAAGGACCTCGTCGAGGGCGCGCCCAAGGCAGTCAAGTCCGGCGTTGCCAAGGACGAGGCTGACAAGATCAAGAAGGCCCTCGAGGACTCGGGTGCCAAGGTCGCCCTCAAGTAACAGCCACGATATCGGTTCGCTCTCCGCCGGCGAGGCCAGGGGCGCGCGTGCTGCACGCCTGGCGAGACACGGGAGAGCGTCCCGCGAGATTGGGCTTGACCCCCGCCGTTCGGAACCACCGAGGGCGGGGGCAGCGTCGTCTCGCGACCCATCTTGCCAGTAGATTCTCTCCGGAGCGCCGGGAGGGATCCCCCAGCCGCGTGGGGCGTTCGGCGCGTCGTGTCGCTCGAGATCGCTCGCGGTGCGGCCGTCGGTCGCCGGGCCGCTGCGCGCTGTCCGGGTGAGAGCGGCTGGTGTCGTTCGCGTTCGCGTTCGCGATCACCGGCCAGCGAGAGTGGCAACCATCAAGGATGGTCATGGAACCAAGGTACTTCGGTCGCTTCCAGCAAATCGTCGACGTTCCGAACCTCACCGAGATCCAGACCAAGTCCTACTCGGACTTCTTGCAAGCGGACGTGCCGTTCAACCGCCGCGTGGACCAGGGCCTCGAAGCCATCTTGCGCGAGACGTTCCCGATCCACTCCTACGACAAGACCATGTCGTTGCAGTACATCGGCTACGAGCTCGGCAAGCCGCGTTACACGCCGGACGAGTGCCGCGTCCTGTCGCTGACCTTCGGCATGCCATTCAAGATCCGCGTGCGCCTCGACAAGCCCGACCCGGTCGAGGAATGGGTCTACCTGGGCGAGATCCCGATCATGGTGGGCGGCGGCGAGTTCATCATCAACGGCTCCGAGCGCGTGATCGTGAGCCAGCTGCACCGCTCGCCGGGCGTGGACTTCTCGCTCGAGGTGGTGACCGGCGACAAGAAGCTGCACTCGTGCTGGATCATCCCCGAGCGCGGCTCTTGGATCGAGCTGGCGGTATCGAAGAAGGACCTGCTCGGCATCAAGATCGATCAGAGCGGGCGCTTCCCCGCGACCACGTTCATCCGCGCCATGGCGCCCGAGTACTCGACCAACGAGGCCCTGATCCGGCTCTTCTATCCCACGACGACGCTCAAGATCAAGAGCCTGAAGAACGCCGAGAAGGAGCTGGTGGGTCGGCACGTGGTGGGCGACATCATCGACACGTCCACCAACGAGGCGCTGATTCCCGCAGGTGCGCCGATCACGCTCGAGAAGGCGCAGACGATCGTCGCCTCCAACATGAAGGAGATCGAGGTCATCGCCGCGGTGGATGACGCGCTCATCTTGAACACGCTTGCCGAGGACGAGACCTCGAGCCACGAGCAGGCGCTGCTCAAGATCTACAGCCGCCTGCGTCCTGGCAACCCGCCCAACATCGACAAGGCGCGCGATCTGTTCCACGAGCGGTTCTTCGACGCCACGCGCTACCGCCTCGGCAAGGTGGGGCGCTTCCGCATCAACCGCAAGTACAACCAGCAGATTCCCGAGGCCGAGATGACCTTGCATCGCGAGGACATCATCAACTCGGTGCGCTACATCTTGAGCCTGCGCGGCGGCAAGGGCGAGGTGGACGACATCGATCATCTCGGCAACCGCCGCGTGCGAACCATCCTGGAGCTGGCGGGCGACGAGTTCCGCAAGGGCTTCCTCAAGCTGCGCCGCACCGCTCAGGAGCGCATGAACCTCGAGGCGATCGAGCAGGCGACGCCGCGCTCGCTGATCAACTCGAAGACCATCTCGTCCGCGATCGAGTACTTCTTCGGCCGCAGCGAGCTGTCGCAGGTGGTCGACCAGACCAACCCGCTCGCCGCGCAGCTCACCCACGAGCGGTGCCTGTCGGCGCTGGGTCCCGGCTGAATCGCAAAGCGCGCCGGGTTCGAGGTGCGCGACGTGCACGTGAGCCACTACGGCCGCATCTGCCCGATCGAGACGCCGGAAGGCACCAACATCGGTCTGATCTCGTCCCTGTCGATCTTCGCCATGCTGGACGACTACGGCTTCCTGGTCACGCCGTACCGCCGCATCCGCAACGGCAAGATGACCGACGAGGCGGTGCCGCTGCGTGCCGACGAGGAGTACGAGTCGGTGCTGGCCCCGGCCGACACCGCGGTCGACAAGGGCGGCAAGATCATCGGCGAACGCGTGCTGGTCCGCGTGCGCGGCGAGTTCACCACGCGTGCGGTGGAGGAGGTCCAGTTCATGGACATCTCGCCGCAGCAGCTCGTGGGTGTGTCCGCGGCCTTGATCCCGTTCCTGGAGCACGACGACGCGAACCGCGCGCTGATGGGCTCGAACATGCAGCGCCAGGCGGTGCCGCTGCTCAAGACCGAGCCGCCGATCATCTCGACCGGCATGGAGCGGCCGGTGGCGCGCAACTCCGGCATGGTGATCACGTCGAAGGAGGACGGCGCCGTCACGTTCGTCGACGCGAACCGCATCGTCGTCGGCGACGAGGAGTACCGGCTGCGCAAGTTCACCGGCTTGAACGAGAAGACGTGCCTCAACCAGCGGCCGATCGTGCAGGAGGGCCAGCAGGTGAAGGCGGGGCAGGTGATCGCCGACGGCGCCGCCACCCACGATGGCGAGCTGGCTCTCGGCCGCAACTGCCTGGTCGGCTTCATGATCTGGGATGGCTACAACTTCGAGGATGCCATCATCGTCAGCGAGCGCATGGTGAAGGAGGACTACTACACCTCGATCCACATCAACGAGTTCGACATCGAGATCCGCGAGACCAAGCTCGGCCGCGAGGAGTTCACGCGCGACATCCCGAACGTGCCCGAGCGGCTGCTGAAGAACCTGGACGAAGACGGCATCGTGCGCATCGGCACCAAGGTCAAGCCGGGCGACATCCTGGTGGGCAAGGTCTCGCCCAAGAGCAAGTCCGAGCTGACGCCCGAGGAGAAGCTGCTGCACGCGATCTTCGGCCGCGCCGGCGAGGATGTGAAGAACGACTCGCTCGAAGTGCCGTCCGGGATCGAGGGCATCGTCATCGGTGCCCGCAAGTTCTCGCGCAACATCGACACCTCCGAGGAGCAGAGCGCCAAGAACCTGGTCAAGATCCGCAAGGCAGAACGCGAGTTCGTGCAGTACTTCCGCGAGGAGATGCTGAAGCTGCTCGACGAGGTCCAGACCACCACCAAGACCGAGGTGAGCGACGACCTGACGCAGAAGGCGCTGGTGGTGGCGGAGGAAGCCGCGTTTCCCGACCTGCGCCGCCAGCTCGAGGTGATCCGCAAGGTGTGCATGGACAACTACGCCAAGAAGGGCGTGGGCGAGAAGCTGTATTCGACCTTCAAGAAGTACTCGGACCGCATCGACGTCTCCGAGAACGAGAAGAACAAGCTGGTGAACAAGCTGTCCCGCGGCGACGAGCTGCCGACCGGCGTGCTCGAGCTGGTGAAGGTGTACATCGCCACCAAGCGCCAGCTCTCGGTCGGCGACAAGATGGCCGGCCGCCATGGCAACAAGGGCGTGATCTCGAAGATCCTGCCCGAGGAGGACATGCCGTTCCTCGATGACGGGACGCCGGTCGACATCCTGCTCAACCCGCTCGGCGTGCCCTCGCGCATGAACGTCGGCCAGATCCTGGAGACGCACCTGGGATGGGCCGCCTACCGGCTCGGCTTCCGCGCCATCACGCCGGTGTTCGACGGCGCGAAGGAGCAGGAGATCGGCGAGCTCCTGGTGCAGGCCGGCCTGCCGCGCGACGGCAAGGTGACCTTGCTCGACGGCCGCACCGGCGAGCCGTTCGATCAGAAGGTCACGGTGGGCTACATCTACATGATGAAGCTGCACCACCTGGTCGACGACAAGGTGCACGCGCGCGCCACCGGTCCGTACTCCCTGATCACGCAGCAGCCCCTGGGCGGCAAAGCGCGCTTCGGCGGCCAGCGCTTCGGCGAGATGGAAGTGTGGGCGCTCGAGGCATACGGCGCGGCCAATGTCCTGCAGGAGCTGCTGACGGTGAAATCCGACGACGTGGAAGGACGCACCAAGATCTACGAGAGCATGGTCAAGGGCACCAACATCCTCGAACCGGGGACGCCGGTGTCGTTCGACGTGCTCACGAACGAGATCCGCGGGCTCGCCCTCAACATGGAGCTGCAGAAGAAGAAGTAGCCGTTGTCTTGAGCTCCGTGCGTAGGCCAGGTGATGGCGGCTGCCATCACGCAGGTCGAGAGGCCGAAATCCAAGAGATCGTAGAGTCTGGGGGATCTGATGCTCGACGTCACGCATCGCGTCAATGACTACGCCAGTGTCACCATTCGCCTCGCTTCGCCAGAGGACATCCGCGGCTGGTCGTTCGGCGAGGTCAAGAAGCCGGAGACCATCAACTACCGCACCTATCGTCCCGAGAAGGACGGGTTGTTCTGCGAGAAGATCTTCGGTCCGACGCGCGACTGGGAGTGCTTCTGCGGCAAGTACAAGGGCATCAAGCACAAGAACATCGTCTGCGACCGGTGCGGCGTGCAGGTGACGCACTCCAAGGTGCGCCGCAAGCGCATGGGGCACATCAACCTCGCGGCGCCGGTGGCGCACATCTGGTTCTTCAAGGCCATGCCGTCGCGCATCGGCAACCTGCTCGACGTGAAGGTGAGCTCGCTCGACAAGGTGATCTACTTCCAGGAGTACATCGTCATCGACCCCGGCACCTCGGCGCTGAAGCACAGCCAGCTGCTCACCGAGGAGGAGTTCCGTGCCGCCACGCAGAAGTTCGGCGACACGTTCAAGGCCGACATGGGCGCCGAAGCGGTGAAGGAGCTGCTGAAGCGCCTCGACCTCAAGGCGCTCTCGGAGGAGCTGCGCGAGGAGCTGAAGACGACGCGCAGCAAGCAGCGCAAGAAGGACATCATCAAGCGGCTCAAGACCGTGGAGATGCTGCGCGATTCGCCCAATCGCCCGGAGTGGATGATCCTGGACGTGATCCCGGTGATCCCGCCGGATCTGCGGCCGCTGGTGTTGCTCGAGAGCGGCAACTTCGCGACCTCCGACCTGAACGATCTGTATCGCCGCCTGATCAACCGCAACAACCGCCTGAAGAAGCTGCTCGACCTGAACGCGCCCGCGGTCATCATCCGCAACGAGAAGCGCATGCTGCAGCAGTCGGTGGACGCGCTGTTCGACAACGGCCGCTGCCGCCGCCCGGTGCTGGGCTCGAGCAACCGTCCGCTCAAGTCGCTCACCGACATGATCAAGGGCAAGCAGGGCCGGTTCCGCGAGAACCTGCTCGGCAAGCGCGTCGACTACTCGGCCCGCTCGGTGATCGTGGTGGGCCCGGAGCTCAAGCTGCACCAGTGCGGGCTGCCGAAGAAGATCGCGCCGAGCTGTTCCAGCCGCGACATCCATGGTACCAAGGCGAGCTGGCCGAAGCCGACATCATCAAGAGCGCGAAGAAGATGCTGGAGCGCAAGGACGAGGAAGCGGGACATCCTCGAGGAAGTGATCCACGAGCACCCGGTCTTGCTCAATCGCGCGCCGACGCTGCACCGCATGGGCATCCGGAGGTGCCGGAGCTGGTGCTGATCGAAGGCAACGCGATCAAGATCCACCCGCCCTGCTCAAGGCTTCACCGCCGACTTCGACAAGGACCGAGATGGCCGTGCACCTGCCGCTCTCGTTCGAGGCGCAGGTGGAGGAAGCGCGACGCTGACGATGTCGACCAACAACATCTTCTCGCCAGCGCAGCCAAGGCGACCTGATCATCACCCTCGCAAGACATCGTGCTCGGCTACTACATCACGCGGAGCGCGACGGCGAGCTCGGCTCGGGCAAGGTGTTCCGCGACACGCCGAGGTGTTCCGAGCGCCGCCGACTGTGGAAGGTGGGGTGCATGCGACCAAGGTGCCGCCTCGTCCGGCCAGCGCGTGAAGAACATCGACAGCGAGGAGGTCGCTGGCGCCAAGCCGGTCGAGGACCAATGCGTGGTCGCGTGATCTTCAACGACATCCTGCCCAAGGGCGGGTTGTTCTACAACCTTCGCGCTCGACAAGAAGTCGCTGAACAAGGTGATCCGCGACTGCTTCAAGCAGTTCGGCAAGGAGTACACGGTCAAGCTGCTGGACGACCTGAAGGAGATGGGCTTCAAGTCCGCGACGCTGGCGGGTCTCTCGTTTGCCACCCAGGACCTGCGCATGCCGGAGAAGAAGTCGGTCATCATCAAGGAGACCGAGGGCCAGGTCGATCGCATCGAGAAGCAGTACCAGGCCGGCGTGATCACCGAGAGCGAGCGCTACAACCAGATCGTCGATCTCTGGACGCACGCGCGCGAGCGCGTCGGCCAGGAGATGATGAGCGAGCTCAAGAACGACCTGCGCGACGGCAAGCCGTACCTGAACCCGATCTACATCATGGTGCAGTCGGGCGCGCGCGGCACGCTGGAGCAGATCCGGCAGCTCGCGGGCATGCGCGGGCTCATGGCGAAGCCGTCCGGCAAGATCATCGAGACGCCGATCAAGGCGAACTTCCGCGAGGGCCTGAAGGTGCTCGAGTACTTCTCGTCCACGCACGGCGCGCGCAAGGGCCTCGCCGACACCGCGCTCAAGACGGCGGACTCGGGCTACCTGACGCGCAAGCTCGCCGACGTGGCGCAGAACGTCGTCATCAGCGAATTCGACTGCGGCACCATCAACGGCATCTCCAAGTCCACCATCTACAAGGGTGACAAGGTCGAGGTGTCGCTGGCGCAGCTGATCCGCGGGCGCGTCGCGCGCGACAGCATCGTCGACGTGGTGACGGACGAGGTGGTGGTGCGCGAGGGCGACCTGGTCACCGAGGAGATCGCGCGCAAGATCGAGGCGCTGGGCTACGAGAAGGTGCGCGTGCGCAGCGCGCTCACCTGCGAGAGCGCGCGCGGCGTGTGCGCGCGCTGCTACGGCATGGATCTGTCGCGCGGCGAGTCGGTCGAGGAGGGGCTCGCGGTCGGCATCATTGCCGCGCAGTCGATCGGCGAGCCGGGCACCCAGCTCACCATGCGCACGTTCCACATCGGCGGCACCGCGAGCCGGCAGATCGCCTCGTCCGACGTCAAGGCCAAGCGCAAGGGCGTGGTGCGGTTCAGCAAGGCCAAGGTGGTGGTCAACGCAAGCGGCCAGCAGGTGGTGCTCGACCGCAACAGCGAGATCATCCTGATGGACAAGAAGGAGCGCGAGCTGGATCGCTACAACATCCCGCTCGGCGCCGTGGTCCTGGTCAAGGATGGTGCCGACGTCGAGACCAACGAGGTGGTGGCGCGGTGGGATCCGCACAACACGCCGATCTTCGCCGATCGCCAGGGCATCGCCCGCTACAAGGACATCGTCGACGGCAAGACCATGAAGGAGGAGAAGGACTCGGGCGGCGTGATCCGCAAGATGATCATCGAGCACAAGGGCGATCTGCACCCCGAGATCCTGATCGAGGACGAGGACGGCACGCTGCTCGACTCGCACCCGCTGCCGGAGCGCGCCTACATCGAGGTGCAGGACGGCGAGCAGGTGTCGATGGGCAGCATGCTGGCGAAGACGCCGAAGGAGGTCGGCGGCACGCAGGACATCACCGGCGGCCTGCCGCGCGTCACCGAGATCTTCGAGGCGCGCCGCCCCAAGGAACCCGCGATCATGGCCGAGGTCGACGGCATCGTCGAGCTGGTGCGCGAGATGAAGCGCGGCAAGCGCACGATCCTGGTGAAGAACGAGAGCGGCATGGTCATGGAGCACCTGGTGCCGCACGGCAAGCACCTGCGCGTGCGCTCCGGCGATCGGGTGCGGGCTGGTGATCCGTTGATGGAAGGCCCGCTGGTGTTGCAGGACCTGCTGCGCATCAAGGGCGAGGAAGAGCTGCAGCTGTATCTGCTGCGCGAGGTGCAGGGCGTGTACCGCTCGCAGGGCGTCACCATCGACGACAAGCACTGCGAGATCATCATCGCGCAGATGATGCGCAAGGTGCGGGTCGATGAGCCGGGCGACTCGGACTTCCTGCCTGGCTCGCTGGTCGACAAGTTCAAGTTCCGCAAGGTGAACGAGCAGCTGATCAAGGAGAAGAAGCGGCCGGCCACGGCCGAGCCGGTGCTGCTCGGCATCACCAAGGCCTCGCTGCAATCGGAGTCGCTGATCTCGGCGGCGTCGTTCCAGGAGACCACCAAGGTGCTCACCGAAGCGGCGATCGCTGGCAAGCGCGACGACCTGCTCGGCCTGAAGGAGAACGTGATCCTCGGGCACATGGTGCCGACCGGCACCGGCTTCAAGGCCTACCATCTGACCAAGGTGAAGAAGAACGTGCCGGAGCCGCAGCCGGAGAAACCGGAGCTGGTCGACGAGCAAGTGCCGCCGAGCTTGCGGGGCGTGTTCGAGGCCACGCCCGATACCACCGCGGGTTGACGGCGCGGGCGACGTGTCGCCGGCAAGGGATTGCAATGGGGTCGCAGGTTGTGTTTGAATTGCGGGTTTGAGATCCCGCCGGTTGTGCGAGGAATCCGATCAGGTGCGCGGTGGCGCCGCGGCCGTTCATGGCCCCGGCGCCCGCCCGTCAAGGAGCCCGGCCGAGCGGCCGTGGAGAGGTGTTATGCCAACGATCAACCAGCTGGTGCGCAAGCCCCGGCGGATGCAGCGGCGGCGGACCAAGTCGCCAGCCCTGGACGCTTGCCCGCAGAAGCGCGGCGTGTGCGTGCAGGTGAAGATCATGACGCCGAAGAAGCCCAACTCGGCGCTGCGCAAGATCGCTCGCGTGAAGCTCTCGACCGGCAAGGAGATCACGGCCTACATCCCGGGTGAGAAGCACAACTTGCAGGAGCACTCGATCGTGCTGGTGCGCGGCGGCCGCGTGCGCGACCTGCCTGGCGTGCGCTACCACATCATCCGCGGCACGCTCGACGCTGGCGGCGTCGAAGGCCGCAAGCAGCAGCGTTCGAAGTACGGAGCGAAGCAACCCAAGTAGCAAACCCAGCCTGGTGAGATCTTATGCCGCGCAAGTACGAGTCCACCGAGAAGTTCCTGCAAGGCGATCCGCGCTTCAACAGCAAGCTGGTGTCGCGGTTCGTCAACTGCCTGATGTGGGAAGGGAAGAAATCGACGGCGCAGCGGGCGATGTACCGAGCGCTCGACATCGTGCGGGAGAAGGTGCCCGACCAGGACGTGCTCGAGGTCTTCAACCAAGCGTTGAACAACATCAAGCCGTTCATCGAGGTGCGCAGCAAGCGCGTGGGCGGCGCCACCCTGCAGGTGCCGCACGAGATCAAGCGCAATCGCCAGCAGAGCCTGGCGATCCGCTGGCTGATCGAGGCGGCGCGCGCGAAGAAGGGGCGGCCGATGGCGCGCCGGCTGGCGGAGGAAGTCATCGACGCCTACAACAAGCAAGGTGCGGCCATGACCAAGCGCGAGAACACGCACAAGATGGCCGAAGCCAACAAGGCCTTTGCGCACTTTGCCTGGTGACCGTGCCGTTTGCCATCGAGAAGATCCGCAACATCGGGATCATCGCCCACATCGACGCCGGCAAGACCACTCTGACCGAGCGCATCCTGTTCTATACCGGACGCGAGCACCGCATGGGGGAGGTGCACGAGGGCACTGCCAAGATGGACTTCCTGCCCGAGGAGCGTGCCCGCGGGATCACCATCCAGAGCGCCGCCACCACCTGCCCCTGGGGCAGCTTCACCATCAACATCATTGACACGCCGGGCCACGTCGACTTCACCGCCGAGGTGGAGCGCAGCCTGCGCGTGCTCGATGGCGCGATCGGCGTGTTCTGCGGCGTGGCCGGCGTCGAGGCACAGTCCGAAACGGTATGGCGGCAGGCCGATCGATACCGGGTTCCTCGCCTGGCGTTCATCAACAAGCTCGATCGCATCGGCGCCGACTTCGATCGCGTGGTCGAGGCCATCCGTACCCGCCTGCGCGTGAAGCCCGCTCCGGTGCAGATCCCGACCGGGCTGGAGAAGGACTTCCAGGGCATCATCGATCTGATCGAGATGCAGCTGCTCAGCTTCGACGGCGACAGTCTGGGAGCGAAGGTCGTGCGCGCCGAGATCCCCGCCGAGCACCGCGAGCGCGCCGAGCAGGCCCGTCACCGGCTGATCGAGACGCTGGCCGAGGAAGTCGAGTCCTTGATGGAGGACTACCTGAGCGACCGGCCGATCAGCGCGGATCGGCTGCGGAGCGCGCTGCGCGAGGCCACGCTCGCCTTCAAGGTCGTGCCGATCCTGTGTGGCTCGGCGCTTCGCAACAAGGGCATCCAGCCGCTGCTCGACGCTGTCGCTGCGTACCTGCCGTCGCCGCTCGATGCCAAGCCCACGGTCGGCAAGGATCCCAAGCGCGATCGGGACGTGGTGCGCAAGCCGAGCGTGGACGAGCCGCTGTGCGCGCTCGCGTTCAAGACGCTGCACGACGAACACGGCGAGCTCACGTTCCTGCGCCTGTACTCGGGCGAGATCACCAAGGGGACGCAGCTCTACAATCCGCGGCGCGAGACCGTCGAGCGCGTGACCCGACTCTACCTGATGCATGCCGACGAGCGCGCGCCGGTGGACGACGCGCGCGCCGGCCAGATCGTGGCGGCGGTGGGGTTGAAGGACACCTACACGGGCGACACGCTCTGCACCAAGGCCCACCCGATCCTGCTCGAGGGGATGGTGTTCCCGGAGACCGTGATCTCGATGTCGATCGAGCCGCGCAGCGCGAAGGAGAAGGACGAGCTCGAGCTCGCGTTGAAGGCGCTCGCCAAGGACGACCCCACGTTCAACTTCCGGCTCGACGAGGAGACCGGCCAGATGATCGTCTCGGGGATGGGCGAGCTGCACCTCGAGATCCTGAAGAACCGCCTGCTGAACGACTTCAAGGTTCCCGCCCGCGTCGGCAAGCCGCGGGTGGCCTACAAGCAAGCCGTGCGCGAGGCGGCCGTCGGCGAGGGGGTGTTCGATCGCCTGGTGGGCGGCCGCGCGCTGTTCGCCCGGGTCAGGGTGCGCGTGCGCCCGATCGAGGCGCTCCAGCCGGCGGTGGTGAACGCGCTCGACCCGGCGCGCACGCCGCGCATCTTCTTTCCGGTCCTGGAGCAGGCCGGCCAGTCGGCCGCGCGCTCCGGCCTGTCGCTGGGCTTTCCAGTGATCAAGACGCAGATCGAGCTGCTCGAGACCGAGATGCGGGAGGAGAGACCACCGAGGTCGCGCTGGTCGCCGCCACCGAGCTGGCGTTCAAGGATGCGATGGAGAAGGGCGGGACCCAGCTGATCGAGCCGATCATGCAGTTCGAGGTGCAGACGCCGCCCGAGTACCTGCGCGGCGTGCTGGCAGATCTGAACAGCCGCCGGGCGCAGATCCGCGAGATGGACCCCAACCGCGACCCGGCGTTCGTGCGCGGGCTGGTGCCGCTGTCGCGAACGTTTGGCTACTCGACCCAGGTGCGATCGCTGTCCCAGGGGCGCGCGACGTTCTCGCTCGAGCCCCATGCCTACGCGCCGGTGCCGTCCGACGAAGCGCGCGAACTGTTTCCCGGCTGAGATGGTCGATCGGGATCACCCGGAACGCGGGCGCGGCGGCCAAGGAATCCTCGCATGGCAACAGTTGACGCGCGCCTGCGCCGCAGTATGATACGCGGTCTTTGCGCCCAGGCTCGAAAAGCCTGATGCACCCGGGCTCAAGGCCGCGATGAACCCAGGCTCGCTTGGATGCCTGCAGCCTGGAGGACCGCGACCCGGCGGGGCAGCCCAGCGGCGTGCACCCAGTGAGCGCGCAAACCAGGTACGGACGCCCAGAACAATAGTCGGGACGCAGAGCCGTCCCATCGACCGATTCCTCTCGCAAGGTAGGAGGAGCCCGAAGGCGCGCTCCGCGCGAACCACGGACTCATGACAAGCCGATCGGGGACTTTGAAGAACCCCTACCAGGGCGTCGTTCGCCAATGATCAAACGGTGCACTCCATGATCAACCAGAAGATCGTCATCCGCCTCGAGTCATACGATCACAGCGCCCTGGACCAATCGGCTGTTGAGCTCGTGGAGACCGCGAAGCGGACCGGCGCGAAGGTGGCTGGGCCGATTCCGCTGCCAACCCGCATCGAGCGCTACACGGTGCTGCGCTCGCCGCACATCGACAAGAAGTCACGCGAGCAGTTCGAGATCCGCACGCACAAGCGGCTCGTGTACATCACCGAGCCCACGGCGAAGACGGTCGACTCGATCAGCCGCCTCAACCTGCCGGCGGGTGTGGACATCAGGGTGAAGGCCTAGGCAAGCAGATGGGCGTGATGCGGTTCGCAGCACGCCCATCATGGTTCCAGTGAGGTGTCGAGATGCCGCCCAAGTTTCTCATGGGTCGCAAACGCGGGATGACGCAGGTCTTCCTGCCCGACGGCCGCTGCGTGCCGGTGACGGTGCTGGATGCCGGACCGTGTCCGGTGGTGCAGGTCAAGACGCAGCAGACCGATGGCTACTCGGCGCTGCAGATTGGCTTTCATCCGCAGCGCGCGAGCCGCCTGTCGAAGCCGGTGGTGGGTCACTTCAAGAAGGCCAACGTTCCCACGCATCACTACCTGCGCGAGGTGCGGCTGAAGCAAGACCCGGAACAGAAGGTGGGCGAACAGCTCGGCGTCGATGTCTTCCAGGTGGGTGACATCGTCGACGTGATCGGCACCAACAAGGGCCACGGCTTCCAGGGCGTGGTGACGGTCTGGAACTTCAAGGGCAAGCGCCAGACGCACGGCAACATGAACCAGCGCGGCCCCGGCTCGATCGGCATGCACAGCGAGCCCGCGCGCACGCTCAAGGGCAAGCGCATGGCCACCCGCTGGGGCAACGAGCGCATCACGGTGAAGATCGTCGAGGTGGTGGCGATCGATCCGGCGAACAACCGGATGCTGCTCAAGGGATCGGTGCCGGGGTGGCGCAACGGCGTGCTGCTGGTGCGCGCCGCGAAGACGCCCAAGCCAAAGCCGCAAAAGCCCAAGGAAGAGCCCAAGAAGAAGTGATCGGGCCCATCGATCGAGGCGCGGTGCTGCCGCGCTGACCAGGCGACCAAGAGAGAGCGAGTCCATGGCAGAGCTGAAGCGATTGCAGAACCCATCCGCCGAGCCGGCGTCCATGCACGTGGACGAGGCCAGCCTGGGCACCGGTGCTGCTGGCGGGCTTGCCAAGGTGAAGAAGCGGTTGCTGCGCGAGGCCGTCCTGATGTATGCGGCGAACCAGCGCCAGGGGACGCATTCCACCAAGACGCGCGCCGAGGTGAAGCACTCGGAGCGCAAGCCGTGGAAGCAAAAGGGCACCGGGCGCGCGCGCGCCGGCGACTTTGCCTCGCCGCTGTGGCGCAAGGGCGGCATCGTGTTCGGCCCCAAGCCGCGCGACTACTCCTACCAGCTGCCGAGGAAGGCCAAGCGCGAGGCGCTGCGCAGCGCGCTGCTCGGCAAGCTGCGCGACGGCGAGGTGCACGTGCTCGAGTCGCTCGGGACCGACCAGCCGGCGACCAAGCAAGCGGCGCTCGCGCTGAAGAAGCTCGCGCTCACGAGCGGTGCGCTCGTGGTCACCGCCGCCGGCGACGTGCTCGCGTTCCGATCGTTCCGCAACATCGCCGGCGTGACCGTGTTGCCGGCGGCGGAAGTGAATGCCTACGAGATCTTGCGCCATCCAGCCGTGGTGTTCGTCGGCGATGCGCTGAACCAGCTGACCACGCAGCGCCTGGCTGCCAGGAACCAGTGAGCGTGGAACGAGCCACCGAAGCGGAGTGCGAGAGCCATGACTGATCCCTATCGCATCGTGCGCAGGCCGCTCGTCACCGAGAAGGGCACGCAGAGCTCCGAGCGCCACAATGCCTACAACTTCCTGGTCGATCCGAAGGCCACCAAGATCGACATCAAGAAGGCGATCGAGTCCCTGTTCAACGTCAACGTGACGCAGGTGCGCACCATGGTGCGCAAGGGCAAGACGCGTCGCCGCGGGTGGCACCTGTTCCGCACCGCCGACTGGAAGCGGGCGATGGTGACCTTGAAGGAAGGCCAGCGCATCGAGTTCGTGTAAACCGCGAGAGAGCTGCGATGAAGAAATACAACCCGACATCTCCTGGCCGTCGCTTCGGCACGGTGCTCGAGTTCTCCGAGCTGACCAAGAAGCCGCCCGAGAAGTCGTTGCTGGAGCGCTTGCCGTCACGCTCCGGACGCAACAACTCCGGCCATGTCACGTCGCGCCATCGCGGCGGTGGGCACAAGACGCAGTACCGCATCATCGATTTCAAGCGCAACAAGGATGGCGTGCCGGCGAAGGTCGCGGCGCTCGAGTACGATCCGAACCGCTCGGCGCGCATCGCCCTCTTGCACTATGCCGATGGCGAGAAGCGGTACATCCTGGCGCCGCTCGGCGTCAAGGTCGGCGACACGCTGTTGTCGGGAGCCGACGCGGAGCCGAAGAACGGCAACGCGCTCCCGCTCGAGAAGATCCCGGTGGGGCTCTACATCCACAACGTCGAGCTGAAGCCGGGTCGCGGTGGCCAGCTCGGCCGATCGGCGGGCTGTCAGGTCCAGCTCCTGGCGCGCGAGGGTGAGTACTGCGACGTGCTCTTGCCCTCGGGCGAGGTGCGCAAGGTGCTGGCGCGCTGTCGCGCCACCATCGGCCAGGTGGGCAACCTCGACCACCAGAACGTCACGGTCGGCAAGGCGGGCCGCAACCGCTGGAAGGGCTGGCGTCCGTACGTGCGTGGGACGGCGCAGAATCCAGTGGCGCACCCGATGGGTGGCGGTGAAGGCCGCACCGGCGGTGGCCGGCATCCGTGCTCGCCCACCGGCAAGCTCGCCAAGGCGGGCAAGACGCGCCCGCCGCGCAAGCCGAGCTCGCGCTTCATCATTCGCCGGCGCCCCAAGAAGTGAGCCGAGCAGTCGATGAGAGGTAGCCGCCAGCAGCAGATGTCGTCGAACCGCAGCGATCAGGTCGCAACGAGCCGAGAACGAACCGAGAGCGTGCTTCGCAAGCGAGGTTGAGCCATGGGACGCAGCGTCAAGAAGGGCCCGTTTGTGACGCCCAAGCTTCTGATGAAGGTCCAGAAGCAGACGGCGGTGGGCTCGCGTGAGCCCATCAAGACATGGGCGCGCGCATGCACCATCACGCCCGAGTTCGTGAACCAGACGTTCATGGTGCACAACGGCAAGAACTTCCTGAAGGTGTTCGTGTCCGAGGACATGGTGGGCCACAAGCTCGGCGAGTTCGCGCCGACCCGCACGTTCCGCGGCCACACGAACAAGAAGGAATCGACGAAGAAGGCGCCGGCGCCGCCGGCCAAGTGACCCCCTGGCGGCGCGCCTGGGAGCCGTGCTCGAGTGCTCCAGGGCGACACGCCGCGAAGCTGTCCTGAGGTGGACGCATGGAATTCAAGGCCAGTCACAATCACGCGCGGATCACGCCTCGCAAGGTGCGGCCGATCGCGGATTTGGTCAAGGGCATGCCGGTGAACCGGGCGCTGCAGGTGCTCAAGTTCAACCACCGGCGCGGAGCCTACCTGCTGCTGAAGGTGATCCGTTCGGCGGTCGCCAATGCGGAGCAGAACGCCGATGTCGATCTGAACAAGCTGGTGGTGAAGAACGCGGTGATCAACGGCGGTCCCCTGCTGGGTGGCCGGGCGCGATTCCGTCCCGTCTCGCGCGGTCGCGTGGCATCGATCAAGAAGCGGACCAGCCATATCATCGTGCATCTCGCGCAGAGCGATGCCGCTCCGGCCGAGGGCGCCAAGGCCACCGAACAGGTGTAACCGGGAGAGTTGCGATGGGTCAGAAAGTCATGCCGCTCGGGTTCCGGATCGCGATCCGCGAACCATGGCGCTCGCGCTGGTTCGCGACCAAGAAGGAGTTCGGCAAGCTGCTGTGGCAGGACCAGCAGATCCGCAAGTTCATCAAGCGCAACTACCACTCGGCGGCGATTGCGCGCATCGACATCGAGCGCACGCGCGACACGATCGTGGTCATCATCCACACCGGCCGGCCTGGCATCCTGATCGGGCGCAAGGGCAGCCGCGTCGATGAGCTGCGCGAGGAGCTGGCACGCATCGCTGGGCAGCAGGTGGTGGTACGCACGGTCGAGATCAGCAAGCCCGAGCTGTGCGCGCAGCTGGTCTCGGAGAGCGTCGCCGAGCAGCTCGAGAAGCGCGTGTCGTTCCGGCGCGCGATGAAGAAGACCGCACAGCTCACCGTGCAGGCGGGCGCGCTGGGCGTGAAGATCAACGTGGCCGGCCGCCTGGGCGGCGCGGAAATGGCGCGGCGCGAGAAGCTCATCATCGGTTCGATCCCATTGCAGACGCTGGATGCCGAGGTGGACTATGGCTTTGCCATCGCCAGCACGACCTACGGGGTGATCGGCGTCAAGACGTGGATTTACAAGGGCGAGTACGCGAGCGTGAGGAAGAGCAATGGCGCTGATGCCAAAGCGGGTTAAGTACCGAAAGCAGCAGAAAGGACGCATCCGCGGCAACGCCACCCGTGGCAACGAGGTGTCGTTCGGCGAGTGGGGATTGCAGTCGCTGCAGGCGGGCTGGATCACGGGCCGTCAGCTCGAGGCGGGCCGCGTGGCGGTGAGCCGTGCAGCGGCCGAAGGCAAGCTCTTCATCCGCATCTTCCCGCACAAGCCGCTCACCAAGAAGCCGGCCGAGACGCGCATGGGCACCGGCAAGGGCGAGCCCGAGGTGTGGGTGGCGGTGGTGAAGCCCGGCACCATCATCTACGAGCTCGGCGCCGTCCCGGAGGACAAGGCGGTGCTGGCGTTCAACCGCGCGGCTCACAAGCTGCCAGTGCGCGTGCGGCTGGTGGCGCGCCGGCATCATCAATGACCCCGGCATCGGTGTCGCCCGCTGATCGGCAGTCGTCCATCGCAAGAGAGTGATCCATGAAGAAGAGTCGCCGCAAGGAATTCCGCTCGAAGGAGGACAAGGAGCTCACCTTCGACCTGAAGACGCTTCGCAAGGAGCTGTTCGATCTGCGCTTCCAGTCCGCCTCCGAGAAGCTGCCCAGCCCGAGCCGGATCCG
This sequence comes from Planctomycetota bacterium, assembly GCA_046349655.1. Lineage (GTDB taxonomy): Bacteria > Planctomycetota > B15-G4 > B15-G4 > JAXMBY01 > JAXMBY01. Next base: position 27,621 of record JAXMBY010000012.1, on the reverse strand, counting down.
GACCGTGAGGCGCGAGATCGCGCTGGTGAACACGCTGTTGCGGGAACGAGATCTGAAGATCCATGGCGAACAGCATCGCTAGGCTGCTGCCCAACAGGTGAGGCTGCCAGGAGCACGTTCATGACCACGCCAACTCAGAGTGATGCCCCCACGGTGCACCGAGCAACGCAGATCGGCATCGTGACCTCGGACAAGATGCAGAAGACGATCACCGTGAAGGTCGAGCGCCTGGTGCGCCATCCGAAGTACGGCAAGTACATCAAGCGCTTCAGCTTGCTCAAGGCACACGATCCGCTCGGCAGCGCCAAGCTCGGCGACAAGGTGGAGGTGGAGTTCACGCGGCCGCGCAGCAAGACCAAGCGGTGGCGGCTCTTGCGCGTGGTCGATTCGGCGAAGCGCGACCAGAGCAGCGGCTAGCGGCGAAGCGAACCACGGGAACCTCGGCGATGCGATTACCCCGGCGAAGCGATCGACCTGTGCCGCCCCAGCCAGTGGCAGCGCAGACCTCAGGAGGGCTGCAGTCGTGATCCAGATGCGAACCTACCTCGACGTTGCCGACAACACCGGCGCGAAGACCATGATGTGCATCAAGGTGCTGGGTGGATCGCGCCGCCGTTACGCGCGCATTGGCGACATCATCGTCGGCTCGATCAAGAAGGCGCTGCCAAACGGTGAGGTGAAGCAAAAGCAGGTCGTGAAGGGCGTGGTGGTGCGCACCAAGTCGGCGATGCGCCGCGACGACGGCTCGTACGTGCGCTTCGATCGCAACGCGGTGGTGATCCTCGCCGACGACCAGAACCCGAAAGGTACGCGCGTGTTCGGCGCCGTGGCGCGCGAGCTGCGGCAGAAGGGATTCATGAAGATCGTATCGCTCGCGGCCGAGGTGGTGTGATTGCCGATCCGGGCGCGACCACAGAGGTTGCTGAGGAGACTGGTGTGAAGGTCAAGCGAGGTGACACGGTCGTCGTGGTACGCGGCGACGACAAGGGCAAGACCGGCAAGGTGCTGCGGGTGCTGCCCGACAAGCAGAAGGTGCTGGTCCAGGGCATCAACGTGGTCTTCAAGCACGTGCGCCGCAGCCAGCAGAACCCTCAGGGCGGCCGCGTGGAGCGCGAGACGCCGATGCCCTGGAGCAAGGTGATGCTGCTGAACGAGTCGACGCAGAAGGGCGAGCGGGTAGGGATCGAGTACCGCGACGGCAAGCGTGTTCGCGTGCTGAAGAAGAGCGCGAAGGTCCTGACGTGAGGCGCCGCCCGTTGCGGCCCTCGACGTGAGCAGCAGAGAGGTCCAGAACAAGAGGTCACGTACCAAGCGTGACGCGCGAGACTGACCATGGCAGACGAGCAGGAAAAACCCGCGCCGCCCCAGGGCGAGAAGGCGCAGAAGCCGCCGAAGGCGCCCAGGGGCGAGGGCAAGACCGCCGGCGCCCCGGCCGCCGAAGGCAGGAGCGCCGAAGGCAAGAGCACCAAGGAGAAGGGCGGCGCCCGGGAAGGCGCGAAAAAGCCTGCCGAGGGCAAGCACGCCGCCGAGGGCAAGCACAAGGAGAAGGAAGAGGGCGGCAAGAAGCCGACACAGCCCCCGCGCCTCGTGGAGCGCTACAAGAAGTCGGTGATCCCGGCGCTCAAGGAGCGCTTCAAGATCGCGAACCCGATGGCGGTTCCGCGCATCGACAAGATCGTGGTCAACATGGGGGTCGGACAGGCCAAGGACAACAAGGGGGCGCTCGACGCCGCCCTGGCCGACCTCACGGTGATCGCCTGCCAGCGGCCAATCGTGACCAAGGCGAAGCAGTCGATCTCGAGCTTCAAGCTGCGCGAGGGCATGCCGATCGGCCTCAAGGTGACGCTGCGCGGTCGGCGCATGTGGGAGTTCCTCGATCGCTTGATGTCGATCGTGATCCCCCGCATCAAGGACTTCCGCGGCTTGCCGCGCAAGGCGTTCGACGGTCGCGGCAACTACTCGATGGGGCTCGCGGAGCAGATCGTGTTCCCCGAGATCCAGGCGGACAAGGTGCAAGTGGTCCAGGGCATGCAGATCACGATCGTGACGACGGCGCGCAACGACGAGAAGGCGGAACTGTTGCTCGAGCAACTGGGCCTGCCGTTCCGCGCTGCGTGACCTGGCGAGCAGCCAGGAGTTGATGTCGTGGCGACTTTGCCTCAGGGTGAAGGCCAAGCGCAAACCCAGGATTCCAGGTGCGCCAGCACAGCACTGCAGTCTCTGCGGCCGGTCGCGAGCCTATTACCGGAAGTTCGGCATCTGCCGGATCTGCTTCATCCCTGGCCCTCAAGGGGAGATCCCCGGTGCTGCCAAGGCGAGCTGGTAGGCCGGAGCATCGCTCCTCAAGAGCGGAGGATTTCGAATGACAATGACCGACCCCATCGCCGACGTAACACGCGCATCCGCAATGCGAACGCGATCCCGCCGCAAATGGGTGGACGTGCCGCATTCGAAGCTCAAGGTGGGCCTGGCAGACGTGCTGAAGCGCGAGGATTCATCGACGACTACACGGTCGAAGAGCTGGCCTCGGGCAGGGCGTGCTCAAGATCAAGCTCAGGTACGGACCGGACGGCGAGCACGTGATCCGCCAGATCCGGCGCGAGAGCAAGCCCGGATGCCGTGTCTACAAGGGCGTCGCCGAGGCGGCACGCGTCCTGGGTGGCATCGGCATCTCGGTGTACTCGACCACCAAGGGCATCCTGTCGGATCGCGAGTGTCGTGAGAAGAACGTGGGTGGCGAGTTCCTTTGCGGTGTGGTGATTCATGTCGCGAATCGGAAAAAAGCCGGTCGTCCTGCCGCAAGGCATGACGGCGAAGATGGACGGGCGCAGCCTCACCATCGAGCTCAAGGGCAAGAAGCTGAGCCAGTTCGTGGATCCGCGCATCGCGGTGGAGATCGATGCGTCGCCCGCGCAGATCCGCTTCTCGCGCAGCGATGACGACGCCAGCTCGCGCGCCATGCACGGCCTGTATCGAGCGCTGGCGAACAACATCGTCGTCGGGCTCACCAAGGGCTTCAGCAAGACGCTCGAGATCGTGGGCATCGGCTACAACGCCAAGCTGCAGGGCAAGGACCTCGTGCTGCAGATCGGTTTCTGTCATCCGGTGACGGTGAAGATCCCCGACGGCCTCACGATCGAGACCCGAAGCCAACCCTGATGGTGATCAAGGGTGCGGACCGCCAGCTCGTCGGCCAGTTCGCCGCGGAGGTTCGCGGTCTGCGTCCGCCCGAGCCATACAAGGGCAAGGGCATCCGGTACAGCGACGAGGTGGTGCGCCGGAAGGCTGGCAAGGCGCTGGCCGCTGGTGGCGGCGGCTAGAGCAGGTGCGGGTGATCAAGCACAGGACGGAGGCGGCTCGTGGACAAGTTCAAGGAGATCGGCGCAGCGGCTTCGCAAGATGGCCGGGTTGCAGCGCCACCTGCGCGGCGACGGCAAGAAGCCGCGTCTCGGCGTGTTCCGCAGCAATCGGTTCATCTACGCGCAGGCCATCGACGACGAGAAGGCCACACGCTCGCCTACTCGGACTCGCGCAAGGTGGATGCAGCCGCCGGCGCGGAAGTCCCTCGCAGCGAAGAAACTCTCGGCACGCAGTCGGCAGCCGACATGGAAGCTCGTGGCTTCCGGCGGCATCGGCGCCGTAGCCGCCCAGGCGCTGTACCCGCTGTCACGGCCGCGGGCTGGCGGAGGTCGCGGCCGCGTGGACTCAAGTTGAGCCGGCCAGTTGGCGCATTCACCCTGGGCAAGCAGGCGGTTCTTGCGCGACCTCGGCAGGAAGATTCAGGACCGGTCTTCGAGGAATCGGTCATCAAGGTGAACCGCACCGCCAAGGTCATCAAGGGCGGCCGGCGGTTCTCGTTCTCCGCGCTGGTGGTGGTGGGCAACCGATCCGGCACCGTGGGGTCCGGGTTCGGCAAGGCCCGCGAGGTGCCGAGCGCGGTCGAGAAGGGCGTGAAGGACGCGAAGAAGAACCTGTTCAAGGCGCCGCTGCGCGGCTCGACCATCGAGCACGAGGTCCTCGGCCGCTACGGCGCCTCGCGCGTGCGACTGATCCCGGCTGCGCCCGGCACGGGCATCATCGCCGGCGCGTCGGTGCGCGCGGTGCTCGAGCTCGCCGGCGTGAAGGACATCTTGACCAAGGCCTACGGCTCGACCAACCCGATCAACCTCGCCAAGGCGGCGATCGTGGGTCTCAAGACCATCCGGCCGCGCGAGCAGGTGATGGCGCTGCGCGGCCGCGTGCGCAAGGATGCGTCCAGGGCGGAGGTGGTTTCATGAACCTGAAAGACGTGAACGCCATCGGCGTGCGCTTCAAGAAGCGCAAGCGCACCGGTCGCGGGCTGGGCTCGGGCAGCGGCAAGACCGCGTCCAAGGGCACCAAGGGACAGCAGTCGCGCTCGGGCTACTCGCGCAAGCTCGGCTTCGAGGGTGGCCAGATGGCGATCTTCCGCCGCCTGCCCAAGCGCGGCTTCACCAACGCGCGCTTCCAGGTCGAGACGGCGGCGCTCAACGTCGGCACGCTGAACAGCTTCCAGGACGGCGAGATGGTCGACCTCGAGACGCTCAAGGCGCGCGGCCTGGCGAAGAAGAGCGCCAGGCGCCTCAAGATCCTCGGCGGCGGCGCGCTCGAGCGCAAGCTCAGCGTGCGGGCCCACAGCTATTCCGATTCGGCCAAGCGCAAGCTCGAGGCCGCCCAAAGCAACGTCGAAGTGCTCGCATGAACGCCGTCATCAACCTGTTCCGCATTCCCGACCTCAGGAAGAAGATCTACCTGACCTTCCTCCTGCTGCTGGTCTACCGGATGGGATTCCACATCCCGCTCCCGGGCGTCGACTGGACGCGCATGGAGGAGATCGGCAACCGCTTCTCGAGCGGTGCGGTCTCGTACGCGTTCGGCATCATGAACACCCTGTCCGGCGGCTCGATTGCATCCTGCGCCATCTTCAGCCTGGGCGTGATGCCCTACATCAGCGCCTCGATCATCCTGTCGTTGCTCACCAAGGTCGTGCCCGCGCTCGAACAGCTGTCGAAAGAAGGCCAGGCCGGCCAGAAGAAGATCAACCAGTACAACCGGCTGCTCACGGTACCTCTGTGCGTGGTGCAGAGCCTGCTCGTGATTCGCGGCATCCTGGCGCAGGGCGTGGACGAGCTCGGCATCATCGACCCGGTCAAGTTCCACAGCTTCTGGTACCAGGTGTTCGTGATCCTCACCTTCACCGTCGGCACGCTGTTCGTCATGTGGCTGGGCGAGCAGATCACGGAGTACGGCATCGGCAACGGCATCTCGCTGATCATCATGTCGGGGATCGTGTCGGACTTCCCCGGGCTGTTCGCGCAGTACCTGGGACGGCTCACCGAGAGCAGCGAGCGGGTGCAGACCGTGGCGATGTTCATCGCGCTGTACGCGGCGGTGGTGTTCTTCGTCGTCTACATCACCAAGGCCCAGCGCCGCATTCCGATCCAGCAGGCCAAGCTGATGCGCGGCCGCCGCATCTACGGCGGCTCGCGCCACTACCTGCCACTCAAGGTGAATCAGGCGAACGTGATGCCGATCATCTTCGCCTCGGCCCTGTTCATCCTGCCCACTTACCTGGGCAAGATCCCGGGACTGCACTTCATCGGCGAGGTGTTCAGCTACGGCAAGTTCTGGTACATCCTCGCCTATTGCGGCCTGATCTACTTCTTCTCGTTCTTCTGGACCGCGCTGATGTTCCAGCCCAACGAGCTCGCGAACAACCTGAAGGAGTACGGCGGCTTCATCCCTGGCCTGCGGCCCGGCAAGCGCACCGCGGATTTCCTCGAGAGCGTGATGGTGAAGATCACCCTCGCCGGTGCGACGTTCCTGGCCATCATCGCGCTCTTGCCGCAGGTGATCACGTCCAACTTGACCCTGCAGCCATACCTCGCTCACTACCTCGGGGGCACGAGCATCCTGATCGTGGTGGGCGTTTGCCTGGATCTGGTCGACAAGCTGAACTCGTTCCTGGTGATGCGAAACTACGACGGCTTCATGGGAGGAAGCTCGAGCTCTTGGGCACGCGAAAGGAAGCGCTGAGTCATGCGCAGCGTGTTCTTGGGACCGCCAGGGGCTGGCAAGGGAACACAGGCGCGGATGATCGCCGCGGATGGCACGGTCTTGCACCTGTCCACCGGCGATCTGCTGCGCGAGGAGGTCAACGCCGGCAGCGCGCTTGGGCTGAAGGCCAAGCGCTTCATGGACGACGGCAAGCTCGTCCCGGACGAGCTCGTGTTCGAGATCCTGTTTGCCAAGCTGGGCCTTGGCAAGGGGATGGCACGGGCATTCATCCTGGACGGCTTCCCGCGCACGCGCGCGCAAGCCCTGGAGCTGGATCGGCGGCTCGCCGCCGTGGGGCTGCCGCTGGTCGCGGTGGTGAACTTCGTCACCAGCGAGGACGCGGCGGTGGCGCGGCTCTCGAGCCGGCTCGTCTGTCGCAACTGCCAGGCCGCGTACAATGCCAGGACCGCGCGGCCGGCCAGGGACGGCATCTGTGATCGATGTGGGGGCGAGCTGTACCGGCGCCATGACGACGATCCCGATGTGGTGCGCGTGCGGTTCCAGGAGTATCGCCAGAAGAGTGCGGAGCTGGTGGCGTACTACCAGCAGTCGGGCTTGCTCCGGAACGTCGATGCGGAGCTGCCGGTGGCCGAGGTCGTGAGGCAGCTGCGCCAGCAGGTGTTTGCGAAGAAGTAGGAGCCGTGCCGGGAAGCCAAGACTTCTCGGGGTGTGCTGTCATGGCGAAAGAAGAGGCCATTCGAGTCTCGGCGGTGGTGAAGGAAGCGCTTCCCAACGCCGTGTTTCGCGTGGAGCTTGAGAACGGACATCAGATCATTGCCCATGCGTCGGGCAAGATGCGCATGAACTTCATCCGCATCCTGCCGGGCGACAAGGTCTCGGTCGAGGTGTCGCCCTACGACCTGACCAAGGGGCGGATCGTGTATCGCGAGTAGGGTTGCAGCGGAGCGATGGTCCGCCCGGCAAGCAGCCGGCTGCGGTCGTGGCCGGCAAGGTGAGGATTCGTGCGATGAAAGTCAGAGCCTCGGTGCGACGGATCTGTGAGAACTGCAAGGTGGTGCGGCGGCGGCGGGTCTTGCGCGTGATCTGCGTGGACGGTCGTCACAAGCAGCGTCAAGGAAAGTAGGAGCTCGTCCATGCCGCGTCTGATCGGTGTCGACATCCCCAACGACAAGCGCATCGTGATCGCATTGACCTATCTCTACGGCGTGGGTCGCCACACCGCGGCGAGGGTGCTGAAGGAAGCAGGCATCGACGAGAGCAAGCGCGCTCGCGATCTCACCGAGGAAGAGCTGACGCGGCTCGCCAACATCATCGAGAAGAACTACCCGGTGGAAGGACAGTTGCGGCGCCAGATCGCCGTCAACATCCAGCGGCTGAAGGAGATCGGCTGCTACCGCGGCATGCGGCACCGCAAGGGGCTGCCGGTGCGGGGCCAGCGAACGCGCTCGAACGCGCGATCGCGCAAGGGACCGCGCAAGACCGTGGCTGGCAAGAAGGGCGTGAAGGCGCAAGCGTAACCCGAATCAGGAGGCCGCGAGCCGGCTCGCAGCCGCGAGTCGAACCGCTCGCACGGAAAACAGTGCATGGCGCAGCTCAAGAAGAAGAAACCACGTAAGGCCGGGGTCAAGGGCGTTGCCCACATCAAGGCCACCTTCAACAACACCATCGTCACCATCACCGACCCGCGCGGGGAAGTGCTGTGCTGGGCGTCGGCGGGCACCGCGGGCTACAAGGGCTCGCGCAAGAGCACGCCGTTCGCCGCCCAGCGAGCCTCCGAGAAGGCGGCCGAGGCAGCGATGAAGATGGGGGTGAAGGAGGTGGACGTGCGGGTCAAGGGGCCCGGCTCCGGACGCGAGTCGGCGGTGCGCGCGCTGGCGGCGGCGGGCTCTCGATCAAGGCGATCGAGGACCGCACGCCACTGCCGCACAACGGCTGTCGGCCGCGCAAGCGCCGCCGCGTGAGGTCGGGCCGCTGCCTTGGCGCGGCAGGTACGACGACGAACCTGGTGAGGATCGCGACGCCGGCGTCGTCGGCGTCGATTACGACAGAAGAAGCAAAACGTCATGGCACGAGAAACGACACCGGTCTGGTGGCCGCCGGCGCGAGGGCGAGAAGCTCTACCTCAAGGGCACTCGATGTGAAACCGCGAAGTGCGCGATCGTGCGGCGCAACTTCCAGCCGGGCATGCATCCGTGGAGCCGTGGCAAGCCGTCCGACTACGGCATCCGCATGCGCGAGAAGCAGAAGGTGAAGCGCTTCTATGGCGTGCCGGATCGCCAGTTCCTGGCGCTACTTCAGCGTCGCGCTGAACATGCCCGGCAATACCGGCGAGAACCTGCTCGTGCTGCTCGAGCGGCGGCTCGACAACGCGGTGTATCAGCTCGGCCTGCCAGCTCGCGCCGCTATGCGCGCCAGCTGATCCAGCACGGCCATCAACCTGAACGGGCACCGTTGCGACGTGGCGTCGGCGCTGGTGGGGTGGGCGACGCGATCACGGTGCGGCCGCAGGAGAAGATCGTCACATCGTCAAGACGAGCCTTCCTCGAGGATCGCAAGGGCCGCGCGCTGCCGCCATGGCTCAACCTGGACGAGGTGCAGCTGTCCGGCCGGGTCGTGGACCTGCCCAGGCGCGAACAGATCGAGATGCCGATCGAAGAGCAGTTGATCGTCGAGTTGATGTCGAAGAACGACTGCGCGGCGAAACCAAAGGAGACTTGTCGATGCGAACTGCTGGCGGAATTTCGAGCTACCCTCGAAGGTGATCCCGGAGAGAGAAACCAAGACCCCGACCTACTGCAGCCTGCCATCGAGCTGTTCGAGAAGGGCTTTGGCCACACGAGGGCAATGGCTTGCGCCGGGTGCTCTTTGGTCCTCGATCGAGGGATACTCCATCACCCAGGTTAAGATCGATGGAAGTTGCACGAGTTCGTTTCGAGACCATCCCGGGCGTGTACGAGGACGTGACCGACATCATCCTCAACATCAAGGGCTGCTGGTGCGCTCGCCGACGACGCGCCCGCCACCTCAGGATCGACGTGAAGCGCAAGGCCCGGTCACTGCCGGGGATGCAGTGCCCCGCCAACGCCGAGGTGATCAACCCTGACCACGTCATCGCCACGTTGACCGACAACATCGAGTTCAAGGTGGAGATGGAGGCGCGCAAGGGCCGTGGCTATGACAAGCGGCCGAGGAATGGAGAAGGAGGAGAAGGAGATCGGTGTGATCCCGGTCGACTCCAACTTCTCGCCGGTGAAGCGCGTGCGCTACAAGGTGGAGGCCACTCCGTCGGCAAGCTCACCAACTACGACAAGTTGATCCTCGAGCTGGACCGACCAGACGGTGTCACCGGAGATGGCGCCGGTCGAGGCATCGAAGATCTATCGCAAGCACTCAACTGTTCCGTGAACTACATCGACCTCGGCGCCGACATGCCGGTCGACGAGGAGAAGATCGCGGCGCAGGCCAACCAGAGCTCGGAGAAGGCGCGGCTGCGCGACATCCTGCTCAGCCCGATCGAGGAGCTCGACCTCTCGGTGCGCGCCAAGAACTGTCTGGACGCGGAGAACATCGCCACGGTGCGGGATCTCGTGACGCGGACCGAAGCCGATCTCTTGCGCATGCGCAACTTCGGCAAGACCTCGCTCAAGGAGATCAAGAAGAAGCTGCAGGACCTCGACCTCTCGCTCGGCATGGATCTGTCGAGCATTCTCAGCGAGAACTGAGCCATGCTACATCGGGTTCGCGGCCGCAAGTTCGGCCAACAGTGTGGATACCGCAAGGCCCTCAAGCGCAATCTGCTGAAGGCGCTGTTCGAGCGCGGCCGGATCGTGACCACGCTTCCCAAGGCGAAGGAGTATCGTCCATTCGCCGAGAAGCTGATCACGCTCGCGCGCCAGCCGACCTTGCACAACCGGCGCCGGGCCGTGGCGGAGCTGGGCAACGACCGGCGCATCGCCAAGATCCTGTTCGAGAGCGTGGCGCCCAGGTTCGTCGACCGCAACGGCGGTTACACACGCATCCTGAAGCTGGCCATGCCGCGGCTGGGCGACTGCGCGCCGCGCGCCATCCTGGAACTGGTCGGCCACTCCGAGGAGCTGACCGCCAAGCGGGCGGCCGAGGAGGCCGAAGAGGCGAAGGGCAAGGCGAAGAAGGGTGACAAGAAGGCCAAGGACAAGACGAGCAAGAAGCCGGACACGGAATGAGCGCGCCGCCTGGTGCCTGACCGGGGCTCGTCGCCGCTCAGGGCCTGTCCGTGGGCAGCACGTTCTCCTGCGCCCACTCCCGCCACAGGATGAGCAGGATCACGAGCACGATCGGTCCGAGGAACAGGCCGATGAGACCGAATGCGCTCGCCCCGCCAAGCACGCCGAAGAAGATCAGCAGGACGGGCAGCCGGGTCGCTTGACTGATGAAGTACGGGCGCAGGATGTTGTCGATCGTGCTCACCACGAGCGTGCCCCACGCGAGCAGGACGACGCCCTTCACGACCGCGCCGTTCAAGAGCAGCCACAGCGCCGCCGGCAGCCAGACGAACGGCGGGCCGAACGGAATCAAGGACGCAAACGCGGTGGTCACGCCGAGCAACACCGGTGCGGCGACGCCGGTGAACCAGAAGCCCACGCCGGCGAGGCAACCCTGGGCCAGCGCGGTCATCAGGATGCCGTACACCACTGCCTTGGTGGTGGTGCCGACGGTCGGGATGAGCGCGCGCACGCGCGGACCGGCGAAGCGCTCGATGACGATGCGTGCCTGCGCGATCAGCCGCTCGCCGTGGCGGTACATGAAGTAGGCGGTGAGCAGAGACACCAGCGTCTTGCCGATGTTGCGGCCGACATCGCCGATGGTGGCGACCGCGAACTGCGAGAGCCGCTCGCGATTCTCGGCGATCCAGTCCTTGACGATCGTGGGGTCTTGAAACGCGAGCTGCACCAGGTTGGCCATGCGCTCGCCGATGATCGGCAGGCGCACCAGCCAGTCCGGCAGGCTGGGCGGTGGGCCCTGGGTGAGCAGCTGCACGTGCTGCAGGACGTGCTTGGCCTCCGCTGCGAGGATCCAGGCGATGGTGGCCGCGGGGCCGAAGATGGTGAGCACGAGCAGGACCGTCATGGTCATCGCCGCCAGACCCTGATGTCCCTGCCAGCGGCTGAGCACGCGCCGGTAGAGCGGCCAGGTGGTCGACACCAGCACCCCCGCCCAGGCAACCGAGATCAGGAACGGGCGCAGCACGGCGAACGCGCCCGCGAGCAACAGGCCGAGCAAGTTGATGGCCACCGCGCGCGGCAGGGGATCCCGCGTGCTGCCGCTCGGCGGCTCTGGTGTCGGGGCGCTCATGATGGGTCGCGCTTCCGTTGAGATGCTCCGGGTTCTCCGTGACCGAGGCCATGCGATTCAGCCGCGCGGCCGCGCGCGCCACGGAAATCTGCTGTGCCGCGGCGGGAGGTGCCTTTGTTCGCGTTCCATCATGATCCTCGGTCCCCTCGCTCGGCCTGTGGCTCGACCCCGGCCGCGCGCGGCGCTTCGCGTTCGTGTCCGCACGCCCACGGCGACCACGTCGCGCGCCACGACCGCATGCTCGCCACACCCGAGACGTTCGTGTTCTGCGAGCGGCGCCAGAAGACCACCGTGCACGGCGCGCTGCGCGACGGGCGAGGCCATCGAGCTCTGCGGCGCGGTGGTGCGGCTGCGCACTGCCGGGCACATCGTCGGCTCGGCCCAGATCTCGATCGAGCGCGTGGGAACGGCTCCGTCTACACCGGCGACTTCACGCGCGGCGAGGCCGGCCGGCTGCGCCGAGGTGGTGAAGTGCGACACGCTCATCATGGAGTGCACCTACGGTGATCCCGCCGTGCTCGCCGCGCGCACGCCTTGCACGAGCTGCGCCTGCCTGCACGATCTGCTCGCGCGCGGGCGCACGCCGGTGGTGCTCGCCACCTGCTGGCGCGCGCGCCCGAGCTGGTGCAGCACTTGACGGGCAGGCTTTCAGGTCGCCATTCCACCGAGCGTGCGGTCCGGTATGGAGACCTATCGCGGCCTGGGCCTGTGCGTCGGCGGCGGCGAGGACCTCCGCGCCAGGTCGGCTCCGATGGGCGCGTGATCGTGGTGCCGTACATGATTCGACTCCAGGCGGTGTGCGGGCTCAAGAACGCGGTGCGGGTGGCGGTGACCGGCTACGCGCGGGTGCTGGGCCGCCAGCAGATCCCTTACCGCGCGGACCTGGGCTTGCCTGATCTCGGACCATGCCGACTGCGCGGACCTGGTCGCCTACCTGCGCGGCGCGGCCCGGAACGGGTGTATCTCACCCACGGGCCAGCCTCGTTCCGGGACCATCTCCGGGACCTTGGTTACCGCGCCTTCACGGTCGAGGAACGGGTGGCTCCGTGAGCTCACCCGCCTACAATCTTGGGCACGGCTTTCGTGTGAGCTTCAGCGATCCCTGACCCCGATCGAGGTGCGCGAGCATGAGCGTCTCTCGTTGTGCGTGTGCGCTGGTGGCCGCTGCCATCCTGCCCGGGGCGGTCGGCTGCGGCGGGGGCGGCGGCGGCGGTGGCGGTGGGTCGGGTGCGAGCGCCACCCTGGCGCGCGCGGCATTCGGCCGCTTCCTCGATCTTCCGGGCGTCGGACCCACGGTGCAGAGCCCGCTCAGCATCGTCCAGCGCGACCCCGAGACCGGCGCCGTCGTGCCCACCTCGGTCCAGCCGCTCGACCCGAGCGTGGACCTCGCGGTCCTGCCGGCGCTCGCGTTTGCGAGCAACACCGTGGTGCCTCGCGATGGCGCGCTCGTGCTCGAGTTCAGCGCCGCGATCGAACCCGCCTCGCTGGTGCAAGACGAGGTGACGCTGGCGGGCACAGTGATCGCCGAGGGGAGCGTCCAGCTGCGGCGCAGCGATGGCCTGGGCGTACCCACCCGGGCGCTCGTGTCCGGGAACCGCGTGATCGTGGTTCCCGCGCCCGGCGTGCTGCCGCCAGGCCCGCTCTGGCTGAAAAGCAATGGCGAGGCGCAGGTGCCAGCTCGCGGCACCCTCTTGCTCCAGCTCGCCGCCGATGCGCGGGTGCGCCTGCGCGCCAGGGACGGCGGCTCGGTCGTCGCACGCAGCGACGACGCCGGCGAGAGCGGCCGGCCGATCGAGCTCACGCCGGGCAATGACCTCGTCGATTTCATCGCCGAAGACGACCTCCTGCCGTACCCGCTCACGTTCCACGGCTTCCTGCCGGAGTTGCATCGCCCGCGCGTGGTCCGCACACACCGGGTCGGTGGCTCGCTCGACGCGAGCGACGGCGACCGCGCCCTTGGCTCATCGCTCACGGATCAGGGCAGCAGCTTCGATCCAGAGGCCAGGGGCGGTCGCGGCGAGTGGGCGGACGCGCGCTTGATCGTGCGCCCGGGCGCGGCGGACGAGGAAGTGCACCAGGTTGCAGCGAACACGAGACACCGCATCACGATCGTGGATGCCTTCGCCCGGGTGCCGGGCGACGGCGATCGGTTCGCGCTGGAGCGCCTCGAGCGGTTCGAGCCCGATCCCAACGATCCGATCGATCCCGGTGAGTTCGACCCGTTGAACCCGGAGAACGCACACGACCAGGACCTGCGCTTCTTCGCCTGGTTCGAGGAGGTGAACACCAGCGGCGCGAAGGCCGATCTCGACCACGACGGACGCACGCGCTACTCGCCGTTCGAGCGGGTTCCCAGCTTCGCGGTGCTGAAGCTGCGGTTCGGCGTGCCGATGTCGCTTGCCAGGCGCCTACGGACGTGCGTGACGGCCGCGGCGTCGGACGGGCGCTGGGGATCCCGCGGAAACCGAGGTCGACCAGAGCGGCACGATCCTGAGCTGGATCCCGCGCCATCGGGTCGCTGCGGGGTCGAGGGTGCACGGTTTCGTGGCCGGGCCGGCCGGCACGGTGAAGACGCGCACGTTCACGATCCGCCTCGTGCCAGAGCTGAGCTACCTGCAAGGGCGGCTCACGAGCGATCAGATCGCGGCGTTCGTGAAGCAGGGCTGGCGCGGGCTCCTCGGTGCCGCGGGGCGCGCGCTGGCCTTCCCCGACAGCGCGTTCGACCCGGCCGTGGTCAAGATCGAGTACGCGTTCGATTTCGATGCCGAGGTGCCGCCGGACACGTCGGGCACGGACGTCGGCGCGCTCGTGCACCTGTTTCGCGGCGTGCCGGACGTCGTCACCGACCCGGACAGCGGCCGGCCAGCGATCAGGTACCAGGATCGCGCCGAGCTGTACGGCCCGACCGCGCTCGAGTTCAACCAGGCGAGCGACGGTTACCTCGCGCCCAAGGACATCCGTTCGCTGTCGCGCCTGCTCGACGACCTCAATCCGCCGCCCGGCCAGAGCCTGCCGAAGGACACGACCGCGCCGCCGCTCACCCCCTTCAACGGCGTGTTCGGGGCACGCTTCCAGCACGTGTACCCGCCGGACCACGCGTTGCCGAGCGCCGACCTCGCCGGCTCGACCCTCGATCTGGTGCGCCTTTGCTGGTCGCCGTTCGATGCGAGCAAGCTGGTCGCCAACCCACCCGACGTCTACGAGGACGTCTCGGTCTATGCCGCGGACTCCGCGATCGTGCCGAGCTTCGCCGACTCCCACTCGGGCCTGGGCTCGGCGTTCGACCGCGACAGCTACGAGCTCGGGCGCTGCGTCACCGACCAGGAGGCACCGCACTACCGCGACCAGCTGGCGGCGGTGGTCGATCACGCGCCGTACGTGATCGATCCGGCAAGGCTGATCAAGCTCCCCGGCAACCCGAATCGCTACTTGCCCTGGCCCGACTTCCGCGACTCGTTCACCTGGGACAGCTCGAGCAGCCTGCTGCTCGAGTACCGCGTGCGGCCGCAGCAGACGGCGGTGTCGTTCCAGGCGCGCTTCGCCGCGTCGAGCTCTCCGGCGACCTTCCCGTGGCCGCGGTTTCGCGTGTTCAGCTACGGCACCGACGCGTTGAACCCGATCGATCCCGACAGCCGCACCGATGTGCGGGCGCTGTGCGCCGCCGGACCCGACCCCGGCTCGGACTACGGCGACAACGTCCGGTACTTCGCTGCGTTCGACTTCCTCACCACCACCGCTCGCCTGGAGTCGGCATTCGTCGGCGTGAGCGGCACGAACTCGCCCGACTACCTTGGTGTGCTCGTGGATCCATCGCCGAGCGAGCTGGCGCAGAGCGTCGAGGTCACGATCGAGTTCCGCGGGGCGCAGACCAGCAGCGGCGGCAATGCGACGTCCTGGTCGCCCAGCATCGATGTCGCCGACGGCGATCCGTACCTGCAGTTCCGGGTGACCACGCGCGGCTCGCGCGCGACCCGCGAGACCGCGGCGCTCGACGCGGTCTTTGTGTTCTACCGCCGCTGAGGGCGGACGGGCGCCGCGTCATGGCGGCAGGACGCGCACGCGGCCGCCTTCGATGCGTAGCCGGTCCTGCGCGAACAGCCGCACCGCCTCCGGGTAGGCGAGCAGCTCCTGCTCGAACACCTTGTGGGCGATGGTATCGGGCGTGTCCTGGTCGTCGATGGCCACCGCGCGCTGGACGATGATCGGGCCGTGATCGTAGTGATCGTCGGCAAAGTGCACCGTGCAGCCGGTGATCTTCACGCCCGCCCTGTGCACCGCCTCGTGCACGCGCATCCCGTAGAGGCCGGGCCCGCCGAAGCTGGGCAGCAGCGCGGGATGGATGTTCATGACCTTGCCGGCGAGCGCGTGCGGGATCAGGAACAGATGCACGAATCCGGCGAGCAGCACAAGGTCCGGCTTGGCCTCGAGGATGTGATCGGCGAGCGCCGCGGAGAAGCTGGCCGCGTCCAGGAACGCGCTGCGCGTCACCACCGCGGTCGGCACGCCGCGCTCCCTCGCATGGCGCAGGCCGGCTGCGCTCGCCTTGCTGGCGATCACGAGCGGGATCACCACATCGAGCTCGTGCCGCTCGCTCTGCACGAACAGGTTCTCGAGCGTGCGACCCGTCCCCGAGATCAGCACCACCAGCCTGAGCGACCGATCACGCTTCCGCATCTAGCGCCTCAGCTCTCCCGGCTCCTCGAGGAAACGCGACAGCAGGAACGCGAGGCGGCGAGCGGCCTGCTCGCTCGCCGCCACCATCAGGTCGAGATCGGTCGGCGTGCGATGCGGCGGCACCTTCACCTCGGTGATTGCCGAGAGTGCGGCCACGCGCACGCCGGCATGCCGCGCGGTGATCGCTTCGGGCACGACCGAACGGGCCACCGCGTCGGCGCCCGCCGAATGCAGGAAGCGCAGCTCGGCCGGCGTCTCGCTCGCCGGCCCACGGCGGCCGGCAATCACTCCGTGTCGGATCGCCATGCCTTCGCGGGCGGCGATGCCGGAGAGCGCGGTCACCAGGCCCGGATCGTACACCGCGCTCATGTCGGGGAAGCGCGGGCCGAGCTCGCTGTGCAGATGGCCCTGGAGCGGATGGTCGTCGAAGAAGTCGAGGTGATCGCTCGCCAGGAACAGCTCGCCGGCGCGATAGCTGGCATTGAGCCCGAGCACGGCGTTGATCAGGACCAGCGCGCGGCAGCCGAGCCTGGCCATCACCCAGACCGGCACGCATGCCTCGGCCAGCGTTCGCCCTTCGTACGGCAGCGGTCCGGCGTCGATGAACAGCACGCCCTGGCCGGCGCTCTCGGCGCAGAACAGCCGGGCTTCGCCGGGATGGCTGACCGGGAACCCCGGGATGTCGTCGTGCGCGATCTCGGCATGCACGCGCACCGACGGCAGAAACGGCTCCACGCCGAGGAAGCTCAAGATCGTGAACCTGGGCGAGAGCGGCAGCTCGCGCTTCAGGAACTGGGTTGCAGCCAGCACGCGCTCGCGAATCTCCATCATCGCCACGCTCTCTACCGCGTTTCGTTCAGGGCCCTGGCCAAGCGAGCCTCGAGCTCACCCTTGCTCAGCCCCACGATCCGCACGCGCTTGCGCCGCGCGGTCTCGCCCGCCAGCAAGGAGAGGCTCGCTCTCTTCACATCGAGCGCTTGTGCGAGAATCTTCAGGATTGCCTCGTTGGCCTTGCCGCGCTCCGGTGGTTTGGTCGTGGCGACCGCGAGCTCGCCCGCGATCTCGCCCTTCAGCCCGTCGCGTGGGCCCTGGGGGTAGGCGCGCACGGTCACGACCAGGCCGCTCGCCGTGTCCTCGATCTGAATCATTTCCGTGGGACGAGCGGCAGCTGGAACTGCCCGCCATCGAGGAGCGGATAGCACACCGCCACCAGATGCGAACCGGCGCGCTTCGCCACCAGGTCGCGCAGCAGCTGTGCTGCCTGGCCGAAGCTCGGCCCCTCGACCCCGAGAAACGGGCAGAGCGCATGCGCCGTCTCCGCGAACGCCGCACGCTCGGGCTCGAGCCACGCCTCGAGCTCGGTGGCGCGCGCGGGATCGATCTTGGCGAGCCGCTTCAGCACCGCGCCGAGGTCGGGCGCATTCAGCTCCGACAGGTTGAGGCCCGAGATCCTGGCGCGCACCGCCGCCCAGCCGGTGCCGGGGTCGTAGGCCTGCGCGGCGTCGGCGAGCGGCGCGAGCTTCTCGCCCGCCCGTGCGGCCGCAAGCAGCATCGCGCCGCGTGCCCGCGCCGCGAGCTCGTCGGCATTCTGCTCCCAGCGATCGAGCAGGAGCTCGACCAGCCCAGGGCCGTTCGCGTACTGCACGAGCC
Organism: Planctomycetota bacterium; assembly: GCA_046349655.1. Classification (GTDB taxonomy): domain Bacteria; phylum Planctomycetota; class B15-G4; order B15-G4; family JAXMBY01; genus JAXMBY01. The sequence goes on along the minus strand of JAXMBY010000012.1, from coordinate 9,930 downwards.
TGATGGTCGTGGCAACGCTGCCGACGCCGCGGGAGTACTCCGCGCGCAGGTCGGTGTGATTGACCAGCGCGACGATCTTCGCCTCGTCTCCGCTGCCGAGGTCCTTGATGGTGTTGTCCTTGAGCGTGCCCGCCTCCACCGTGCTGCGCAGCGCGGCGATCAAGCGAGCCAGCGCCTCGACCTCGCCACGGAAGCTCGCCACACGGCCGCGGTACAGGTCGGTGTGGAGCTCGCCCTCGAGCGCGCCGGCGCTCTGCGCCAGCTCGTCGAGCTGCAGGTCGAGCAGGAGCGTCCGCACCGAGGTGCCGGACAGGAACAGCGCCGCCTTCTTCAGGTCCTCGTGCTCTTGCTCGGCGCGCTGCTTGTGCCCGCTCTCCAGCGCCGCGCTGCGGCGCCGCTCCAGATCGGTGATGGCTTCCGCCAGGACCGGGAAGTCATCCGCCGGCTCCAGCCGGGCCACGTCGCGCAGCTGCCCGAGCAGCCTGTCGATCGGCGCGAGGCCGGCGTCCGCCGGCCCTGCGTGCGCCTCGAACGCTGCGACCGCCTGCGCCCGCGCCTGCTTGAGCTCGTCATCCACGAGCGTGAGCAGCTCGTTGCGCGTCAGCGTGAGCTCGCCTGCATCCTCGTACTCGGTGTTCTTGCCGAGGTCGCGCGCGGCGGCATGTGCCCTGGCGAAGTCGTGAGCTTGCAGCGCCGCCAGCACCGCGGCGCGCGCGACCTCGGCCGAGCGCGCGATCGCCTCCTGTCTGGTGCGCCGGGCATCGCCCTCGCGAGCGAGCTCTGCCTGGGTCTCGTCCGCCTCGCGCGCGGGTTCCTGTGCGACCCGCGTGCCGGCGTACTTGGCCGCCAGGGCGCGCAAGGCCGCCACCCGCTCCCGCGCCGGTCACGTTCGCGCTCAGCTGATCGCGAGCGTCCCGCCGCTTGCAGCTCGAGCTGCAAGCGCTGCTTCTCGTTCATGGTCTCGCGCAGCTTGCGCTCGGCGCTGGGATCGGTCTTCTCCTTCTCGACGAAGATCTTCTCCGGCTCGCGCTGGCCGCGCACGTACGCGAACACCGCGCCGGTGACCGCGAGCACCGCCACGACCAGCGCGCCCACGACCAGCGCGCGGCTGTGCTTCTTGTGGCGCAGCGATTCGAGCTCGAGCACGAGCTCGGCGGCGGACGCGTGGCGCTCGGCCGGGTCCTTGCGCAGCATGCGCTGCACCACGCGCTCCACCCGCTCGGGCACGTCGGGCCGCAGCTCCCGCAGCGGCTTCGGCTCTTCCTTCACCTGCTTGCGCAGGATCTCCTGCACGGTCGCGCCCTCGAACGGCGTCTTGCCGGTCAGGATGCGGTAGAACGTGGCGCCGAGCGAGTAGATGTCGGAGCGGATGTCGACGTCCTTCTGCAGCGCCTGCTCGGGGGAGATGAAGTGCGGTGTGCCGAGCGTGCCGGTGGCTTCCTTCTCGGCCGACTCCTTCAGCGACCTGGCCAGACCGAGGTCGGCGATCTTCACCTGCTTCATCTCGGTCAGCATCAGGTTGGCCGGCTTGATGTCGCGATGCACGATGTGCTTCAGCTCGGCGTACTCGAGCGCCCGGGCCGCCTCGAGGACGAGGCGCACGGCCTCGTCCACCGGCACCGGCGCGGCAGCCTTGTTGAGCAGGTCCTCGACGCTGCCGTTGGGGATGAACTCCATCGAGTAGTAGTAGATGTTGCCGGCCTGACCGACGTCGTAGACCTGGCAGATGTGCGGATGGTTGAGCGCACCGGCGGCGCGCGCCTCGCGCATGAACTGCTCGACGAAGTGCTGGTCCTTGGTCAACGACGGCTTCAGGATCTTGAGCGCCACTTCGCGGTGCAGCGAGATCTGCAGCGCGCGGTACACCGCACCCATGCCGCCCATGCCGATGCGCGCGAGCAGTCGGTAGCCGCCGATCTCCTTGCCGACGAGCGCGCCCGCGCCCTCGTCGGACACGAACGCGAGCACCGTGTCGCCGACCTTCAGTCGATCGCCGTCCTTGAGCTCGCTCTGATCGACCGTCTGCTCGTTGACGAACGTGCCCGACGCGCTGCGCAGATCCTTGACGAAGTAGCGGCCCTTCCACTCCTTCAGCTTGCAGTGCCGCCCCGACACGCGCGTGTCGACCAGGTGCACGTCGCAGCCCGTGTCGGTGCCGAGCAAGAGGTCGGCCCCCGGACCCAGCGCGACCGTGGTTCCCTTGCTTGCGCCCGTCTCGATCACCAGCGTCGGCAAGAAGTATTCTCCTGGGCGTCAGGCGGACGCGAGCGTCATTCCGGCGAACAGCGCCTGCCCCACACGAATGATGGTTGCGCCTTCCTCGATCGCCACTTCGAAATCGTGGCTCATGCCCATCGACAGCTCGCGGTCGGCGGCATCCTCGGGCAACAGCTGGCGCAGGCCGGCGAACACCGGGCGCAGCTCTTGGGGATCCGCGCACCATGGGCCGATCGTCATGAGCCCGCGCACGCGCAGCCCTGGCAGCGCGCGCAGCGCGTGGTAGGTGCCGCGCGCCTGCTCCGGCGCCACCCCGGATTTCTGCGGCTCGCGCGCGACGTTCACCTGCACCAGCACGTCGAGCGCTCGGCCGGCCGCCGCCAGCTCGCGCGACAGCCGCTCGCCGAGCTCGAGCGAGTCGACCGAATGCACCCACGCGAAGGCGTGCGCCGCCTTGCGCACCTTGTTGTTCTGCAGGCTGCCGATCAGGTGCCAGCAGAGCGCCGCCGGCGCGGGATCCAGCTCGGCGATCCGCTGCTGTTTCGCGAGCGCATCCTGCACCCGGTTCTCGCCGACGTCGGTCAATCCGAGAGCATGGATCTGGCGGATGATATCGGCCGGGACGAGCTTCGTAACGGCCACCAGCCGCACGCTCTCGGGCCGCCGTCCGCAGCGCGCGCAGGCGGCCGCGATCCGGCTGCGTACCTGCGCCAGGTTCTGTTCGAGGCGGTTCATGTGAGCGGCATCGTGCATTGCCAACGCAGTTCCGGCACCGTAGCAGAGGCCGTGACCCCTGTCAACGCAAGGAAAAGGCAGCCACTCCCGCTGTCGCCTCTTGACTCAGCTGCGCGCGGTCCGCATAGTCCGACGTTTTTGCCGCCCAGGATTGAAAGAGGGTTACAGCTGCGTCTCGCGCCCGCTAACCTTAACCCGTGCCGCTGTCGGTCCGTCAACCACAACTTGGAGGAGCCAATGCGCAAGACGCGCTCCTTGGTCTTCCTGCTGCCACTGATGTTCGTGTGTGCTTGCGCCGTCTCCGGGACCGACCGCGGTCTGACCGATCCACGCGCGGAAGCGCTCGAGGCGCTGAGGGACGCGGCTCAGTTCAAGCACCATGCGTGGACGCTGTCGATCGCGAACGCGGGCTATCACGAGACCAGCTTGTGGGTGAGCGGCAACGATCTGTTCGCGCAGGTGCAGATCGGCGGCGACGACGCGACCCAGACCGAGCTGCACGCGATCGATCTGCGCACCGGTACGCATCGCTGGACCCTGACCCTGCCGGCAGAGCTCGACCAGCCGCCGTCGATCTCGCCGAATCGCGTTGCGCTGGTGTGCGGCAGCCGCGCGATCATCGTCAACCGCCACACCGGCGGTCGCATGAGCGATGGCCTGTTCTATGAACTGCCGTCCTGGCCGAGCGCCCGGCCCGCACTGACCGACGCCACACTGTACGTGCCGACTTACATCGACAACCGGCTGGTCACGGTCGATGTGAATCGCGGCTACACGGGCTGGAGCTACCACACGCGCGGCATGCTGAACGCGGGACCGGTGGTGGCCGGACAAGGCGCGAAGGCCACGCTCGTGGTGGTGACCGCCGACGGGCTGGTCGCCGATCTGCCCGCTCTCGCCGCCGGCGAGGGTGGACCGCGCAAGGAGAACTGGACCGGGCACACCTACGGTGCCAACGACCTCAACCCGGTCGCCTCGGGCGATCTCGTGTTCGTCGCCAGCGACGATGGCTCGGTCTACGCGTTCAACCACCTCACCGGCACGATCGCCTGGCGCTACCTGTGCGGTGAGAACTTCCGCGGCGAGGTCGCCGTGGGCAAGGATCTCGTGTTCGTGTGCACGGCGCGCGATCTGATCGCGCTCGACTTCGCCAGCGGCAGCCTGAAGTGGCAGTTGTCCGGGCTGGATCGATTCGTCGTCCGGCAAGGGCCGCGCGTGATCGCGCATGCGACCGACGGCAGCTATCGCGTGCTCGAAGCCGCCGACGGCAAGGAGCTGGCGCGCTTTGATTCGTTCCTGATCAAGAACGTCGCCGTCAACCAGGATGGCGACCTGTTCGTGTTCGGTGACGGCGCCGGCACGTTCTGCGCGCTGGGTGCCGAGAAGCCGGCAGCGGCAGAGGCGAAGAAGGTCGAAGGTGAGGCGCCCGCGGAGGAGAAGGCCGAGCCCGCCAAGGAGGGCGCGACGGAGGAGAAGGGCGAGTCGCCGAAGGAAGGGGCCGAGAAAGAAGAGCCGAAGGAAGAGAAGCCCGAAGGCGACTCAGCCAAGCCCGCCGACAAGGACGGTGGCAACTGATCGCGGTGGCGCCCACCGGAGCAGCACGGCGCGCTCAGTTGCGTCGCTGATCCGGCAGCGGTCGGCGATGCCGACGCCCGCGATCCACACGGCCCCCTGCGGATCGGCCACCACCGGCCAGCAGGTTCGCACGTCCGGCGCGACGCGACGATCGGCCAGGATCTTGCGCAGCGGTCGCGACCCGGCGGCGCCGAGCAGGCGCACGCGCTCGCCCGGCAGCGGCACGCGGCAGCGCAGCACGCCGGCGAGACGGTCGGCGTCGACAATCGCGGTGGTGCGGGCGCGCACGGCCTCGGCGAGACCCTGGCCGATCGTGCCCGACCCGGCGATCGCGCTGGCGGTGAACCGGCCAGGCCACGGCTGCTCGCCCGCCTGCCCCGGCACCGGCAGGTCGCTCGCGAGCTGCATCACCCTGGGCTTTCCCACGAGCAGGAGCTCGCTGCGTCGCTCGCCGCACAGGGTCCGCGCAGCGTGATCGCGCCGTGCGGGCGCGCGAGCCAGCGGGCCAGGCGTTCGCAGGCCGCGCGCTCGAGCGGCAGCCGCCAGCGCTGCGCCAGCTCCTGGATCGCGATCAGGAGGAAGCGCGCGTCGCCCGCGGCACGGAACGCCGCGCCATTCCACAGCGGCGGCACGTCGGCGCGCCACGCCGCAGCGGCGCGCAGGGATCGGCGGCAGACCCGATCGGCCGCGGCCGCGATGGCGAGCAGCTCGTGATCGAGGCCTGCGTGCCGTTCGCGCCAGCAGGGCAGCACGCCGTGGCGCAGCGCATTGCGTGCGTAGCGCAGGTCCTGGTTGGATGCGTCCTCGCGAAACGGCTGGCCGAGGCGCGCCAGGTAGGCGCGGAGCTCGCTGCGCCGCGTCGCGAGCAGCGGCCGGGCCACGAGCAGCCCGCGACCGCCTGCGACCGGCAGCTGGCGCACGGGCAAGAGCGCGCGCAGGCCGCGCACGCCGCTGCCGCGCAGCAAGCGCAGCGCCACGGTCTCGATCTGATCGTCGCGCGTGTGCGCCAGCACGATCGTGGTCGCGCCGCACGCGCGAGCCATCTCGCGCCATGCGACCAGCCGTTCTTGGCGGGCAGCGGCCTCGCGCCGGTCGACGGTGCGAACCCGTCGCGCCAGGAACGGCAGGGCGAGCTCCGCGGCGAGCGCGCGCACGAACGCCTCATCGCCATCGGCCTCGGCGCCGCGCCAACCGTGGTTCACGTGCGCCACGGCGAGCTGCGGCCACGGTGACGCGCCGCTCACGAGCAGGCGCAGCAAGGCCACGGAATCCGCACCGCCGGAGACGCCGACCAGGGCTGCACCCGGGGCGCGCAGCCGGGCGAGGCGCGAGGCAAACCGGATTTCCAGCGAGGTGCGTGGCATACCGACCAGACAGCTGACAGTGCTTGCCTTCTTTTATAAGATCCCACGCCTGATCCTGGGTTGACCCTTCCTCGAAAATCGCGGAGTCCCTCGGCATGGCGATCAAGATCGCGATCAATGGTTTCGGGCGCATCGGCCGCAACGTGTTCCGCATCATGATGGAGCCTGCCCGCAAGGTGGAGTTCGACGTCGTGGCCATCAACGACCTGACGTCGGCGGATGCGCTGGCCTACCTGCTGCGCTACGACTCCGTGGCCGGCCGCTATCGCGGCGAGGTCAAGAGCGAGGAGGGGCGCTGCTGGTGGATGCCAAGCGCATCAAGGTGCTGGCGGAGAAGGACCCCGGCGCCCTGCCGTGGAAGGACCTCGGCATCGATTTCGTGATCGAATCGACCGGCGTGTTCACGGCGCGCGACCAGCTCCTCAAGCACGTCGCTGCGGGCGCGAGGAAGGTGCTGCTCACGGTTCCGGCGAAGGACGAGATCGACGCGACCGTGGTGCTCGGGGTGAACAACCACGCGCTCAAGCCCGAGCACAAGCTGATCTCCAATGCGTCCTGCACCACCAACTGCCTGGCGCCGCTGGCAAAGGTGCTGCACGACAGCTTCAAGATCCGCCGCGGGCTGATGACCACGGTGCATGCCTACACCAACGACCAGCGCATCCTGGATCTGGTGCACAAGGACCTGCGTCGCGCGCGGGCCGCCGCGCTCAACATCATCCCGACCACGACCGGCGCCGCGCGCGCCGTGGGGCAGGTGATCCCGGACCTGAAGGGCAAGCTCGACGGGTTCGCGATGCGCGTGCCGGTGGCGGACGGATCGGTGGTGGACCTCACCGCCGAGCTCGAGCGCAAGGTGACCAAGCAGGAGGTGAACGACGCGGTGCGCCGGGCGGCGGACGGGCCGATGAAGGGCATCCTCCAGTACACCGAGGATCCGATCGTCTCGTCCGACGTGATCGGCAACTCGCACTCGAGCGTGTTCGACGCGCAGTCCACCATGGTCATGGACGGCAACCTGGTCAAGGTCGTGTCCTGGTATGACAACGAGTGGGGCTACTCGAACCGCGTGGTGGACCTCATCGCCGCCGCGCACCGGGTGAAGTGATGGGCAAGCTCTCGGTGCGTGATCTGCTCGCCGGTGCGCCCCGCGGCCAGAAGATCCTGGTGCGCGTCGACTACAACGTGCCCCAGGACGATCTCGGCAAGATCACCGACGACACGCGCATGCGCGAGACCATCCCCACGCTCAGGCTCATGCTCGATCACGGCGCCACGCCCATCTTGATGAGCCACCTCGGCCGGCCCAAGGGCAAGCCGGATGCGAAGTATTCCCTGAAGCCGGTCGCCGAGCGCCTGCACGAGCTCTTTCCACAGGTGCACGTCGCGCTGGCGGCCGATGTCGGTGGCACCGCTTCGCGGCAAGCGGTCGCGGATTCTTCGGCGGGCAGCCTCGTCCTGCTCGAGAACCTGCGGTTCGATGCCGGCGAGGAGAAGAATGATGCCGCGCTCGCGAAGAATCTCGCGGCGCTGGGTGCGGCGTACGTGAACGATGCCTTCGGCGCGTCGCACCGCCGGCACGCCTCGGTGGTGGCGGTGGCCGAGCTGCATCGAGGACGTGCGGCCATGGGGCTGCTGATGCAGAAGGAGCTCGATGCCTACGAGCGCATCCTCGCCCACCCGGCGGCGCCGTTCATCGCCGTGCTGGGCGGTGCCAAGGTGAGCGACAAGCTCGGGGTCGTGAACCACCTCATCGATCGCTGCCAGACGATCGTCATCGGCGGTGCGATGGCCTACACCTTCCTCAAGGCGGACGGCATCGGTGTGGGCAAGTCGCTGGTGGAGGAGGAGCTCGTGCCGGCGGCCAGGGACGCGCTCGCCAGGGCACGCGACAAGGCGGTCGAGATCGCGCTGCCCACCGACCACGTGATTGCGAGGGCGTTCGACGACGCCGCCTCCGCGAAGGACTGCGCGCTCGAGATCCCCGAGGGCTGGCTCGCGCTCGACATCGGCCCGCGTACTCGCGAGCGCTACGTGGCGGCCATCAAGCGGGCGAAGACCATCGCCTGGAACGGCCCGATGGGCGTGTTCGAGAACGAGCGGTTCGCGGCCGGGACGCACGCCGTGGCGAAAGCCATTGTCGAGTCGGGGGCGAAGAGCTATGCCGGTGGCGGCGATACGGTTGCCGCCATCACCCGGTGGCAGCTGGAGAAGGGGATCACGCACATCTCGACCGGCGGCGGCGCGTCGCTCGAGCTGATGGAAGGCAAGACCCTGCCGGGCGTGGCGGCGCTGACCAGCAAATGAGGTCGAGCATTGGCGAAGGCTGAGCGCACCATCCGCATCGCACCGTCGCTGCTCTCGGCCGACTTCACCCACCTGGGAGACGAGGTGGGGCGGGTCGAGGCCGGCGGTGCGGACTGGCTGCACGTGGACGTGATGGACGGCCACTTCGTCGACAACCTCACCATCGGCTTGCCCGTGGTGAAGGCGCTGAAGCGCGTGGCGCAGCGCCCGCTCGACGTGCACATCATGATCAGCAACCCGCAGCAGTTCGCGCGCCGTTACGTGGAATGCGGCGCCGCGTCCTTGACGTTCCATCTCGAGGCCGCGGGCGGCGGCGTGCGCGAGATCGCGAGCGAGATTCGCGCCGCTGGCGGGCAGGCCGGCATCTCGATCAACCCCGACACGCCGCTCGAGCGGCTCGTCCCGTACCTCGACCAGGCCGACCTGGTGCTGATCATGTCGGTGTTTCCCGGCTTCGGCGGCCAGTCGTTCATCCCGGGCGTGCTCGACAAGGTGCGCGGCCTGCGGGCGCTCGGCTTCGATCGCGATGTCGAGATCGACGGCGGCATCGGCCTGGAGACGATCGGTGCTGCCGCGCGCGCCGGCGCGAACGTGTTCGTTGCCGGCACGGCGATCTTCAAGAGCGTCGATCCAGCCGACACCATGAAGCGCATGCGCGCCATCGCGGAAGCCGAGCTCCGCGAGCGCACGGCGGCGAGGTGACCGATGGCGTGGGCGCGATTCAAGAAGAAGGACATGCCCGGGGGCTTGTGGACCAAGTGTCCGTCCTGCTCCCAGATGATCTTCGCCAAGGATCTCGAGGCGAAGAAGAAGGTGTGCTCGAGCTGCAACTACCACTTCCAGCTGAATGCCACCGAACGCATCGCCTTCACCGTGGACGAGGGCTCCTTCGAGGAGCTCTATCCCGACCTGGAAGCCAAGGACCGCCTGAACTTCAAGGAGAAGGGTCCCTACTCCGAGAAGCTGAAGCAGACCATGCAGAAGACCGGCCGCAAGGAGGCCATGGTCATCGGTCCTGCGACCATCAAGGGCCGGCGCCTCATGCTGGGCGTGCTCGACTTCTCGTTCCTCGGCGGCTCCATGGGCGCCGTCGTCGGCGAGAAGGTCACCCTGGCGGTGGAGGAGGCCATCCGCCGCCACCTGCCCCTCGTGCTCGTCTCCGCCTCCGGCGGCGCCCGCATGCACGAAGGCGCGATCTCCCTCATGCAGATGGCCAAGACCTGCGCCGCCCTCGCCCGCTTCGAGGCAACCCGCCTGCCCTACATCGCCGTGCTTGCCGATCCCACCACCGGCGGCGTCACCGCCTCCTGGGCAACCGTCGCCGACATCATCCTCGCCGAGCCCGCCGCCCTCATCGGCTTCGCCGGCCCCCGCGTCATCCAGACCACCCTGCGCCAGGAGCTCCCCGAAGGCTTCCAGCGCTCCGAGTTCCTCCTCAAGCGCGGCCAGATCGATCGCATCGTCACGCGCGAGGAGCTACCCGACCTCATCGCCAAGCTCATGGATTACCTCTCCCCCCCGGCGGACGCGCCCGCCACCCCACGTGCCCCACCCGTGGCACACAGCAACGGCAAGCCCGGCACCGACCATCCGGATCCTGCCAAGGACGAGAGGGCCGTGCGCGCCCAGGAAAAACCCCGAGGCCAAGCCCCATCGCATGACGAAGAGTAACCGCAACCGATTGAAAACCCCTTCGCAGCCACTACCATGTGCCGCTCGAGCCACGAAAGGG
>JAXMBY010000011.1:0-119155 GCA_046349655.1 Planctomycetota bacterium | reverse complement strand
CGCGGCGACGGCGCCGCGGTCGAAGCGGTGCTGCGCGGTCACCCGGAGACGAGCGATCTGGTCAAGCGACGGCTGGATGCGCTCGAGCGCGCAGGTTTTCTTGCCGCGCCAGCGCCGTCGGCATCGGCTGCCCCCGAACGCCTGGGACCGTACCGCTTGATCAGGCTCCTCGGCGGCGGCGGCATGGGGGTCGTGTATCTGGCGGAGCAGGAGTCGCCGCGCCGCCGCGTCGCGCTCAAGATCATCCGTCCCGAGCATGCGCAGCTGCATCCATCGCGGGAACGCTTCCGTCGGGAGGTCGAGGCGATCGCTCGGCTCCAGCACCCGGGAATCGTGCCGGTCTACAGCTTCGGCGAACAGCAGGGCATTCCCTACTTCGCCATGGAGTGGATCGACGGCGCGAGCGCGGCCGAGCTGTTGCGAGGGCTCGGTGATCGTTCGCCGCGCGATCTGGACGGTCTCGATCTCGCGCGGCTGCTCGCGCGGCGAGACGTCGGGCGCGACGAGCTGGCGCCGCTGTTCCGCGGCAGCTGGGTGCAGACGGCGCTGCGCATCGGCGCGCAGGTGGCCGATGCGCTGGCCCACGCGCACCAGCGGCAGGTGCTGCATCGCGACGTCAAGCCGTCGAACATCATGATCTCGCTCGACGGCAGCGTGCGGCTGGTCGATTTCGGCCTCGCCACCTGGCAAGGCGTCACCCGGTTGACCCGCACCGGCACGCAGCTCGGGTCGCTCGCATACATGCCGCCGGAGCAGGTGCGCGGCGAACTCGCCCGCATGGGAGCGGCGAGCGACGTCTACTCGCTCGGCGTGACGCTCTACGAACTGCTGACGCTGCGCAACCCGTTCCTGGGGGAGACTGCCGACATCACGACCACACGCATCCTGAAGGGCGAGAGCGAGCCGCTGCGCAAGCGCAACCCAGCCGTCTCCCGCGATGTCGAGACCGTGTGCGTCACCGCCATGGATCCCGATCCCCTGCGGCGCTACGCCAGCGCCGCCCTGCTCGGGCGAGACATCGCCGGTGCGCTCGAGTTTCGCGGCGTTCATGGCCGCCGCCCCGGTCGAGCCCTGCGGGCGCGGCGATGGATGCGACATCATCCGGCGCGCGCGCTGGTGCTGAGCGTCGCGAGCGTCCTCTCCCTGGTCGGTCCGCCTGCCTACAACGTCATGCAAGCGCAGGCCCGGACGCAGGTCCACGCTGCCCTCGCTCGCGAGCAGCAGGCACACGCCCAGCTGGCGAGTGCAAACGATCAGCTCGGACGGGCGCTCGCGGAGGAGCAGGCGCAGCGTTCGCTGGCCGAGTCGGCGCTGTCTCGAGCGCTGCAGCTGGCCGATGCCACGCGCTTGCTGGAGCTCGAGCAGCGCGCGGCGCAGCTGTGGCCTTGCCGCGAGCAGCGCATCGACGACATGCGCCGATGGCTGGTGGACGCGGAATCGATCGCGGCGCGCTTGCCTGTCCATCAGGCCGCGCTGCGATCGGTACGCGGCGGCGTGTTCCCGTTCGCGTCGGGTGCCAACACCGCGCAGCTCGTGACCACAGGGGATCTCGAGTGGTGGGCCGAAGTGCTGTCCAGTCTGGTCGAGCGATTGCTCGCATTCACGGCCGCAGATCCGGCGGTGGGTCTGATCGCCAACGTCCGCCAGCGGATCGCGCGCGCCGAGCGGATATGGCAGGCGAGCGTCGGCGACTACGAGAGCGAATGGGAAGCGACCATCGCCGCGATCGCCGCCAGTGCCGCGTATGGTGGCCTGACGATCGAACCGCAGATCGCGCTCGCCCCGCTGGGCCCCGATCCACGCTCCGGCCTGTTCGAGTTCTGGCAGGTCGAGACCGGCGAGCGCCCGCAGCGCGATCCGAGAACCGGAGAGCTCCGCCTCGACGCGGCGTCGGGCGTGGTCCTCGTGCTGCTGCCGGGCGGTCGGGCGTGGATGGGATCGCAGCGGAACCATCCCGAGGACGACCATTACTGCGCCCTTGCCGCCGAGGACGAGACCCTGTGCGAGGTGGTGCTCGATCCATTCTTCATCGCCAAGTACGAGCTCACTCAGGCACAGTGGTTCCGGGCGATGGGGACCTGGCCCAGCCGCTACGGCAAGGGCGTGCTGCACCTGCGGGGCGACCACGGGCTGCATCCGGTCGAGCAGGTGAGCTGGGAAGAGTGCGGGCAGGCGCTGGGCCGCTCTGGTCTCGTGCTGCCGACCGAAGCGCAATGGGAGTATGCCGCGCGCGCGGGCAGCACGACGCCCTGGTGGAGCGGGCGCGATGGCCCCGCCGTGAACGGCTGTGCGAACCTCCTCGATCAGAGCATTCGTGGAGTGTTCAGCACTGCCACGACGCCGGAGCCATGGAGCGATGGCCACGCTTATCACGCTCCGGTTGGCAGCTTCCGCGCCAACGCCTTCGGCCTGCACGACGTGCTGGGAAACGTCAGCGAATGGTGTCTGGATGCGTACGTGAACGGCGCGAAGTTGCCGGCGCCCTTGCCGCGGCGTGATGGCGACCAGCTGCTCGTGGTGCCGCCGTCGAGCTCGGACAAGAAGGTGCTGCGGGGTGGGTCGTTCCAGGAGGTGGCTGCGTTTGCGAGGTCGGCGGTCCGGTTCGCACAGCTGCCGGCCTATCGGGGTGTGCCCCTTGGCTGCCGCCCGGCCCGACCGCTCGAGAGCCGATGAGCGGTGCGCGCCCAGGTCGATGCGCCGGTGATCGCGATGCCATGAAACAGGAACCGCAAGGCGACCGACCGCAGAGCGATGGGATGCCCGAGCAGCTCGGAGACTTCCGGCTGATTCGCCGCCTCGGCGGCGGCGGCATGGGCACCGTCTATCTCGCCGATCAGGTGTCTCTCAACCGTCGTGTCGCCCTCAAGCTGATCCGTCGGGACCTGATCCACCTCCCCGAGACGCGCGCGCGCTTCCGGCGCGAGGTGGAGGCCATCGCTCGCCTTCGCCATCCGGCGATCGTCCGCGTGTTCGTCCACGGCGAGGAGCAGGGCCTGCCATACTTCGCCATGGAGTGGATCGACGGCGCGAGCCTCGCCGAGATCGTGGACGCATGCCACGCGCTGCGGCCGCAGAGCTTGCGTGGCACGGATCTCCTGAGCCTGTTGCGGGCGCGGGCGAACTCGCCTTGCGGTGACGAGGCTCGAATCCCGCCGCTGTTCCAGGGTGGCTGGGTGGAGACCTGCCTGCGCATCGCCCGCGAGGTGGCGGACGCCCTCGCCCACGCGCACGATCAGCAGATACTCCATCGCGACCTGAAGCCTTCGAACATCCTCGTGACCGCGGCCGGCGAGGTACGCTTGCTCGACTTCGGCCTGGCCACGTGCCAGGAGACCGCTCGCCACACGCGGACTGGCGCCGAGATGGGCTCGTTGCCCTACCTCGCTCCGGAGCAGCTGCGCGCGGCGCCCGCCTCCCGGCAGACGGACGTCTATGCTCTCGGCGTGACGCTGTACGAGCTGCTCACGCTGCAGTCGCCGTTCGTGGCGGACTCCGAGCATGCGACGCGACGGCGCATCCTCGAGGGCGACCTGCGGCTGCCGCGGGCTCTCAACCCGGTCGTGTCCTGGGAGGCGGAGACCGTGTGCATGGCGGCGCTGGATTCGCAGGCCGGCCGCCGGTACGCCTCGGCCCGGGATTTCTGCCTCGACCTCGACCGCGTGCTCACGTTGCGCGCCATCGAGGCGCGTCGCCCCGGAGTCCTGCGTCGGGCACGGCGCTGGACGCAGCGGCGTCCGGTGCGGGCGCTCTCGATCGTGCTCGGACTGCTGGTGGTTGTGTGCGCCTCGCCGATGCTCGCCGTCATGCAGGCCCGCACCACCGGCCAGATTCATGCGGCCCTTGACCGCGAGAAGATCGTCAATCGCGACCTCACGCAGGTGCAGAGCCGCCTCGCCGCGTCGCTCGCGGCGGCCCTTACCGAGCGCAGCCTGGCGGAGAGCCGGCTTGCGGCGGTGGTCCAGCTCTCGGACCTGAAGCGGGTGCGCGACCTGACCCGCGAAGCCGAGCTGCTCTGGCCCGCGCGTCCCGAGCGGCGCGAGGCGTTCTCCCTGTGGCTCGCCCGAGCCGAGCAGATGCCCGAGCGGCTGGTGATGCATCGTCAGACGCTGCGCAGCTTGCGCGCCAGTGCGCCGGACGCAGGAGGCGGCGAGCGAGCCCTTCTGGGCGGCCTCGACTGGTGGCGTGAGACGATCGAGCAGCTCGTGAGCGAGCTCACGCAGTTCTGCGACCCCGAGTTCGGCGCGCTCGCCCGCGTCCGCGATGGGATGCGGCGCGCCTCGACCATCTGGTCCGAGAGCATTGGCGATCACCAGGAGGCATGGGACGCCGGCGCTCGACGAGATCGCTCCGATGCGCAGTACCGCGGTCTCGTCATGACGCCGCAGATCGGCCTGGTGCCCATCGGTCCGGATCCGGAATCACACCTGTGGGAGTTCTGGCACGTGGAGCCGGGTGCCGAGCCCGAACGCGACCCGCAGAGCGGCAGGATCGCCATGACCGGCGCCAGCGCGCGATCGTGCTCGTGCTGGTGCCAGGGGGAGCGTTGGTTCAGGGAGCTCTGCAGCCGGATGGTGGCGATGCGAACCAGCGAGACCGACCGGAGCAGCAACTCACAACGCGTGCCGTTGCGGCCGTTCTTCATCTCGAAGTACGAGGTGACGCAGGGTCAGTGGCAGCGCACTGGCCAGCGCGGCTTCTTCGGCACGAGCTACTACGCGCCGAACGAGGCCGACCGGCATCCGGGAAGTGGAGCAAGTGAGCTTCGAGGAATGCCGTGCGGCGCTGCGCCGCGCGTCGGTCTCGTGCTGCCGGACGAGGCGCAGGGGAATGGAGCGCGTGCCGGCAGCATTCCCTTCTGGACCAGCGCGTCCGACCAGGCGATGGCGCGCCTCGGCAACCTCGCGGATCAGCAGTACCTTGCGAGCTTCCCCGCGGCAGCGCCACGGTACGCGCTCGGACGTGCATGCGGCGCATGCTCCGGTGGGCTGTTTCTCGGCGAACGGATACGGACTGCACGACGTCATCGGCAACGTGTCCGAGTGGTGCGAGCCGCTGTTCGGCGGCTACTGGATGGATCCGTTCGCCACCGCTGACCACGGGGCGCTCCTGCCGAGAGCGGCGTCGCCGAGGCGCGCGTGCTGCGCGGCGGCAGCCGGCACCAGCCCGAGCGCGCTGCGTACCTCGGAGCGACAGGGCGCGGAGTCCGATCAGCGCCGCTTCACGCTTGGCTGCAGGGCGGCCCGGCCCATCGATGAGTGACGCTGCCCGCGCCGGCACGTCCGCTCGCGCCAGCAGAATCGTCAGCTGGTGGCGAGCGCTCGATCGCGCTACTCTTGAACGCGCCCCAGCCGCAGGCCCTGGTCGAGGTTGAACGGGAGGCAGCCGTGGATGACGCGCAGACGAGAGTCGCGATCGAGAGTGCGATCGGCGGCGACGAGCAAGCGATTCACGCCCTGCTCACCCAGCATCTCGCAGGGCTGCGTGCGTTTCTTCGCCTGCGCATGGGTCCCGAGCTGCGCGCCAAGGAGTCGGCGTCCGATCTGGTGCAGTCCGTGTGCCTCGACCTGTTGCGCAACATGGGGCGCTATCAATATCGCAGCGATGCCAACTTCCGGCGCTGGCTCTACCTCACGGCAATGCGCAAGGTGAGCAACAAGGTGGCCTACTACCGACGCGAGCGGCGTGACGTCGCGCGCGAAGCCGACGTCGAATCGGTGGGCGCCGCCTATGGCACGCTGTCCACGCCGAGCCGCGGTGCGATGCAGCGCGAGGAGGTGGAGCGGCTCGAGCGCGTGTTCGATTCGCTGGCTCCCGACCATCGCGAAGTGCTGACGCTGTCGCGGCTGGTCGGTCTCTCGCACCGCGAGATCGCGGAGATCATGGGGCGCAGCGAGACCGCGACGCGCAGCCTGCTGGTGCGTGCGCTCGCAGCCCTGTCGAAAGCGCTCGAGCAGCCGGCGACGGCCGAGTGAGCCATCCGCACGTCCGAAGCTGGTGCGTGCCCCGCGCTCTCACGGCGCCGAGCGGGCGACGCGAAAACCCATGTAGTGGCGGCGTACGTTCGCCCCGCATGCATCGCGCGCCGCGGACGTGCAGCATGCCGGCGGGCATGCCCAGCTGCCGCCGCGCCGGACACGGTCCGGGTCGGGTTCCGCCACGCTCGCCTTGCCTGTGGGCGCCTGGGGATCGACCAAGGCTTCGCTCGAATACCAGCCGAACTCGTCCGCGCAGTACTCGTACACGTTGCCGTGCATGTCGTAGAAGCCCCAGGCGTTGGGTTGCTTGAGCGCGACGCGGTGCGTATGCGTCTCCCCTTCCTGGTAATCGCCGACGAAGCTGTTGCCGACGAACCAGCCCATGTCGTCCAGCTTGCCCGCGAACAAGCCGCTGCTGCCAGCTCGGCACGCGTACTCCCACTGTGCCTCGCTCGGAAGGTCGTAGTGGACACCAGCCGAGATCCTGCCCGCGCGCTGCTCGGCGTGCTCGGTCAATCGGCGGCAGAACGCATCGCACTCTCGCCACGTCACGTTGGTCACCGGCAGGTCATCGCCCGGCTGCGCGCTCGAGATTGAATCCGCTGATCGCTCGCCATTGCGCTTGCATCACCTCGGTCGCGCCGAGGCCGTGCCGCCCGTGAGCTCTCACGGTGTCGAACCGGCTGCGTCCTGCGTGCAATCCAGGCCAGCCCATGGGAACGATCCAGGCTCGACACGGATCAGCTCGATGCCGATGGCTCGATCACGTTGCCGTCGCTGCGCTGCCGCTCGCGCGCGCGCACGCCCGACGGCGTGAAGCTCAGCTCGCTCGCAGCGCCGATGGTCTCCACGTAGCCGCGTCGAAAGAGCAGGAGATCGAGCTGCGCACGAGCGAGCTTCACCACCGGACCGAGGTCGAGAGCGAGCTCGAGCTCGTCCTGATCGAGCGTGCCAAAGCGCCACACGGGCGAGAGCGTCTCGATCCCGGTGTTCTGCTGCGCGACCAGGCAGCCCTCGGCGACCCGGACCACGGCCGGGGCGAGTACGTCCTCGGGCGCACGCGCGATCGTCACCGTGCACGCCGGCAGCTTGCCGGTGAGCACGTCACCGCGCGCGAGCACGATCACGTCGTTGCGCGGCAGATCGTTGGTCTCGTCCGCGCGTGCGCGACACACGATCTTCGCCGCCTGATCGATCGCGAGCGTGTGCGTGTTGCCATCGACGGCCGTGAACTCGAGGGCACGCGGCACGAGCGCGCCGTCGCGATCGCGAACGGTGCCGCATACGGCGTGGCGATCGACAGCGATGGGTTCGCGATCTGCCCGGCGATCTGCGTGCCGTCTCTCAACCAGGCGACGTCGTGATCGGTGCGGCGCACGGATCCGAACACCTCGCGCAGGATGGGCAGGATCCGCGTCGCCGTGAGCACCATCCGTCCTTGCGAGTCGGGCTGGGGGAGCAGCACGGGCAACGCGAAACCGACGCTGCCGAGGCCGGTGATCAGCGCGTGGACGTAGGCGGCATTGCCGAGCGGCATGACCGCATCCGCGCCGCCGTCGTGACGGCGATGGGCGAGCTCGATCCAGCCGTCGTCATCGCCGCAGAAGGTCTCGACGTCGACCCGGAGGTGGTCCATCCGCAGCGCCCGCGCAGCCAGTTCTTCTGCCGCGAAGAAGCCGTGGTCAGCAAGCACGAGGACGTGGCCGAAGCCGGTCGCACGGAGGTCGGCGAGCAGGCGGTCGATGCGGTCGCGGCCCGCCCCCGGAGCGAGGAGCAGCGCGACGCAGATGAGCTGCAAGTCGAGAGTCATGGCCATGGCTCCTGCGCTCACTGTGAGTGAAGCACGACCTCGTGCCGCACGATCACGCCCTCGGACAGTGTGAGAACGACGCCGGGCACGGGGCGATACCCGGGCAGCTCGCACAGGGTGAGTCGGTAGTCGCCGGGCCGGTCCACGTAGAGGATGATGGTATGGCCGTCCGTTCGGGACTCCCGAATCGTACCCGTGCCGTCGACGCACTCGAGGCGCAGCTCGCTGCTGATCGATGGAGGCAGGTCGATCGCGTGCCCGCCGTCGGCGAAGGCGATCTCGACGCCGGTCGCGCGCCGCGCGCGCAGCTCGACGTCGTTCATGCCTGGCACGAGCGACACGGTCGCGTGCGTACGTCGGTGGTGAGCGCTCCAGACGTCGAACCTCACGGCACCGACCGGAGCGACGCGACCCTCCCGCGCAAACGGATCTTGGCCGCTCCATCCGTCCCCGCTCTCGAACTCCCAGCGCAGTTGCTCGATCGCGATCGGCTCCCCGGACGAGTCGTCCACCAGGCGCACCTGCATGCCTGCGGCGCGGGGAAAGCGCAACGCCACACCTCGCTCGCCATCCATGCCGACCTCGACCTGCCGCTCGAAGGACGCGTTGCCGAAGTCGACGCTGCACGCGTAACGACCGGGCGTGAGCACGCCCGCATCCCACGCGTACATGCCCGGCAGCCCCGTCATCGGCTTGGGGAAACGGCCTTGTCGCCATCGTCGCTGGACGTGATCGAGCGCGCGCGCTCGAGCAACTTGAACGACAGCGATGGCGCGCTGCCCACGACCCAGCCCGAAGGCACGCTGAGCGTTCCCGAGAATGGCACGCCGCACACTTGCTGCGGTGGTGCGCCGAGCGTGAGCGTGATGCTGGCACGCTCGCCCGCAGACACGTCCGCGCGCTCGCGCGCCAGCACGACGTCGGGTCCGCCGATCGCGAGCTCGGCCGTCACGAGATAGCTGCCAGGCGGCACACCGTCGATGGTCGTGATCCCGCTGGGCAGGGCCGGGACCCTCTGCACCACTTCTCCCAGCCAGGTGTCCTTGCGCTCGCGGAACATCTGCCTGATCTGGTCGAGGATCAAGGGGCGCTCGCCGGCTTCTTGCGCGCCCGTGGTCGGCGTGTCCTCGTCTTGGTGCTCGAGGAACTTCTGGATCTCGGCGTAGCCTTGAACGAACGCATCTTCCGAGATCTCTTGCCATTTGCGCACGGCGATCTCGATCCCGCGTTCCGGGAATGCCTCCTGGCCGCGCAAGTGGACGTCCAGGATGCTGCCACGCTCGAGGGCGACTGTGTACTCGCCGCCTTTCGACCAGGCGACCGACAGCGGCGCGGTGACGAAGCCCGGAGCATGTGCGCGGATCCTCAGCGACGACACGTGGTCGACGTTCGAGCGTGCGCACGCCTTGAGCACGAGCGGCGATGCGCCACGGGCCAGCACGAGCCGCTCGTCGACCGCCGCAGCCTCATCGTGCGTCTGTCGCTCGCTGATCACGACGTCCGGCAACTCGGCGCGGCTGCCGGCATCGATCACGTGCACGGTCACTGCCGCTGGCCATCGCGCGCGCACGTCGACCCAGCCGCTCGCCGGAACGCGGTAGCGAGGCTCGACCAGCAGCGCTTCGCGACCATCGAGGATCACGTCCGTGACGGACATCTCGCTCACGACGCCCGACACGAGCGCGGTGAACCGACCTTGCTCGACCATCGCCCGCACCCGGCCATGTGCGGTGATGGCGGTGAACTGCCCGCTCGCCGCTCGATCCTCGCCGCCATCGGCCCGGTACACCCAGAGCGTGCCACGCAGCTGGAAGCCGCGTTGCGCCGCCACTTCCTTGCGGGTCGGTTCTGCGCGTGCGGGGGCTGCGGTCTCGCTTTGCCGGGCTCCGCCCGGCATTTCCACCGGCGGCAAGGCCGGCTGTGTGTCCTCACTGGCCGGCACGCTCGCGATCGAGGACGGGTACGAGCGCGTCGCCAGCCACCACCACGCCGCGGCGAGCAGTGCGGTGAGACCGGCGCCAACGAAGACCGTACGACCCGCCATCAGCGTTCTCTCCTCGGAGTAGAGATCAACGCGCGCGGGTTGTCAACGGATCGCCTGGACCATGCTGCCGGTGCGTCTTCTCTCGCAGGCATCACGCCGCTCCCGACCCACGGCCCGATTTCTTCTCGAGTCGTGCGCCACATCGTGCCTGCCGGCGCGGATCGAGATGGCTGCCAGCCAGGCAAGCGCGAGTGGCTCGCGCCGACGACCGGGCCGCTGGCCATCCAACCAAAGACAAAGGGAGTAGAGCAATGTCCAGGAGAAGCTTGTTCACGCTGGGAGCGATGGCCGACGTGCGTGCGCGCGCCGCCCTGATCGGTTGTGCAGCCGTCGCGCTCCTCACTGGTCCGGCGCCGGCGCAGTCGCTGCTGTTCCGCATCGATGGCAAGGCGCAGGCCGATCGGCTCGCCGAGTCGGTCGCGTGCGTCGGCGATTTCAATCACGACGGCTACGGCGACTTCGCCGTGGGTGCCAAGTTCGACGACACCGGCGGCGACAACGCTGGTCTGGCGCGCGTGCTCTCGGGTCGCGATGGGTCGGTGCTGTTCTCGGCGACCGGCTCGAATGCGGGCGACTGGTTTGGCCTGTCGGTGGCGGGCGCGGGCGACGTGAATGCCGACGGCTATGCCGACCTGATCGTCGGCGCGCCGGGCTACGACGCGGCCGGCACCAACTCGGGTCGGGCGTACGTGTACTCGGGCAAGACCGGCGGGACGCTCTACCGCTTCGAGGCTGGCGGCTCGTTCGACCACTTCGGTCAGTCGGTGGCGGGCGCGGGCGACGTGAACGCCGATGGCCATGACGACGTCGTGGTGGGTGCGCCGCAGGAGGGCAACGGCACGGTGCACGTCTACTCGGGCAAGAACGGCGCCGTGCTGTGGACCTTCAGCGGCGGCACCGCGGGCGATGCGCTCGGCCACAGCGTTGCGGGCGCGGGCGACGTCAACGGCGACGGCTTCGCCGACATCATCGCCGGCGCGCCGTGGGGCGACACGTCCATCGTCGATGCCGGCTATGCCCGCGTGTACTCGGGCCGCACCGGCGCAATGCTCCATGACTTCCGCGGCGGCGCGGGCGATGCGCTCGGCTGGTCCGTGGACGGTGCCGGCGACTTCAACGGCGACGGCTTCGCCGACGTGATCTTCGGCCTGCCCACCGATGACCCGAACGGCACCGACTCGGGGTCGGTGCAGGTGCGCTCTGGCTTCGATGGGGCGCTGCTCATGCTCGCGTACGGCCTGGCGGCGGGGGATGAGCTCGGCAGCGCCGTGTCGGGCGCCGGCGACGTCCTCGGCACCGGCAAGCAGACGGTGATGATCGGCGCCCCGGGCGAAGCCGGCGGCACCGTGCGGCTCTACGATCGCAACGGCCTCGTCTACAAGCTCGCCGGCGCAACCGAGTACGGGGCGGCCGTGGACGGCGGCGCCGACTTCAACAAGGACGGGCTCGCCGACTTCATCATCGGCGATCCGGGTCGCAACCTCGCCGGGCCCGACACCGGCCGTGGCTACGCCTACATCGGCATCGTCGCCTGGGCGAACCGCGACACCTATGGCTCCGGCTGGCCGGGCACGCAGGGCGTGCCGGATCTCACCGCCAGCGCCGATCCGCTCCTGTGCTCGACGATCTCGCTCGATGTCGAGAACTCGCGCGGCGCGACCACGGCCGGCGTGCTGCTCATGGGCCTGGCCGCCACCTCGGTGCCGACCGCGATCGGCGGCACGCTCCTGGTGGTGCCGTACACCATCGTGCCGGTGGTGATCCCGAAGCTCGGGCTGTCGTTGCCGCTCGCGGTCGACTGCGACTCGGCGCTGGCCGGGCTCGCGATCTACCTGCAGGTGCTGGAGTCGGATCCAGGCGCCTCGCAGGGGGTGTCGTTCACGCCCGGGCTGCAGCTGATCCTGGGCGGCATCTCGCCGTACTGATGCGCGGCGCTCGCTGCGCGCGAGGGACCACCCGATGCCGTTCCCGGCGGCCGGGTGGTCCGCTCGCATCGCCGCGGTGGTGCCGGGTTTCAGTTTCCCTGAAACACGTGGGCCGACCTCCGGATTGAGGGTGCAGAGCAGGCATCCATCCCTCGACCAGGAGATCTGACCATGGACCGGACCCGACTCGTGCTCGGCACGCTCGCATTGCTCTTCTGCGGGAGCGCCCGTGGCGGCACCAAGCTGTTCACGTTCCAGGGCGATGGCGCCTACGACTACCTCGGCGACTCGGTCGCGGCCGCCGGCGACGTCGACCAGGATGGCTTCGCGGACGTGGTGGTCGGCGCACCCGGGCCGCCCGGTTACGTGCGCGTGTTCTCGGGCAAGAACGGCGCGCTGGTGCGCGAGTGGGCGGTCGCGAACTCCTACCACGCCGTGGACGGCGCCGGCGACGTGAACCAGGACGGCCACGCCGACATCGTCGTCGGCGACGGCGCGTCGGTCGCGGTGTACTCGGGCAAGACCGGCGCGCTCCTCTACCAGTTCGCCGACAGCGCGGCAGGTCTCGGCGGCGCGGTCGCCGGCGCGGGCGACGTCAACCACGACGGCTACGCCGACTTCCTCGCCGGCGCGCGCTGGGGCAGCACCGGCGGCAAGCAAGCGAACGGCTACGTGCGCCTGTATTCCGGCAAGACGGGCGCGGTCCTCTATCAATGGAACGGGCCATCGAACGATGACCGCCTCGGCTGGTCGGTGGACGGCGCTGGCGACCTGAATGGCGACGGCTTCCTCGACGTCGTCGCCACCGCGCCGCACTACGACGATCACGGCGTGATCCTCGGCATGGTGCAGGCGTACTCGGGCAAGGACGGGACGCTCCTCTACACGCTCGTCGGCAGCGGCGATTACTACTGGGGCTGGGAGGTCAGCGGCGGCAGCGACATCGACAAGGACGGCTTTGCCGACTTCGTCGTCTCGGCGCCTTGGGACACCTATGGCGGCGGCAATGCCGGGCGCGTGTGGGCGTTCTCCGGGGTCAACCACACGGTGCTGTACAAGTGGGCCGGCGGCACCGGCGATCACCTGGGGACCTCGGCGACATGCGCGGGCGACGTGAACGGCGATGGCTACGGCGACGTGATCGTCGGCGCCCCCGACGACTCCGCCTTCCTGCTCTACGATGGCACGGTGCGCGTGTACTCGGGCAAGGACGGCACGACCCTCGTCACCTACCACGGCGCCTGGGGCAGCGACTCGTTCGGATCGGCGGTGAGCGGCGCCGGCGATGTCAACCATGACGGGCATGCCGACCTCGTCGTCGGCCAGCTGATGGACGATGCGAGCGGCACCGACGCCGGCAAGGCGATCGTCTACTCGGGCCAGGACTATGTGGCGTCCTGGAGCAACTACGACAAGGGCTGGCCCGGGACCAAGGGCGTGCCGAGCTTCACCGCGAGCCAGAGCCCGGTGATCTGCAGCTCGATCACGCTCGACATCGCCAACTCGCGCGGTGCCACCACCGCCGGCACGCTGTTCATCGGCCTCGCGGCCGGCGATCTGCCGACCGCGTGGGGCGGCCGCATCCTGGTGCTGCCGCCATGGACGCTGGTGTCGCTCGTCGTCCCGACCGCGGGCCTGTCGCTGCCGGTCGACGTGCTGTGCGACTCGTCCTACCTCGGCCTCAAGGTGTACCTGCAAGTGCTCGAGTCCGACCCGGGAGCCTCGGCGGGCGTCGCGTTCACGCCGGGCCTGCTGCTGGTGCACGGACTGTGAGGCCGGCGGTCGCTGATCGGCGCGCGCCTGGCAGGGGCGCGCGCAGCATCGCCGAGCCGGCGCTCAATCAGCGACCCTCGTGAAAGGTGTACGTGCGCGCCGTCTCGTCGAGCGCGCTCATCAGGATCGCGAGCTTGGCGAGCACGATGTGATGGCGCCGCTTCATGCGCTCGTGCGCGCTCCGCTGTGCCGCCTGGCGCCGCGACTGTTCGCGGTGCGCGGCAGTGAGATCGGCCGACGGCGCGTCGGCGCCCAGCGATTCCGCGAGCGCGATCGCGCGCTCGTGACCGGCCGCGCTGACGTCGTGGCGCCGGATTGCGTGTGCGTGCGCGTCGAGCTCGTGACGGTGCTCGCGGATCGCGCGCGCGATCCGCGGCAGCTCCTTCAAGGCGATGTCGTACTCCGCACGCCACTCCTCGATGTCATGCTGCCAGGTCGCATGCTCGCTCTGCCAGAGCCGGTGATCGGCGTGCATGTTGCTGTGCATCAGCTGTCCCATCATGACGACCTCCTGCCCGCGATCCGATGGGCGCGAGCAGCGAGCGGGAAGCACACGACATACCGAGCGCCGCCCGCGCCGCGTCGCGCTCCGCGATCCTCGCCGCACGCGCAGGCGCCACCGGCGGCGCGTCTTTGTGCGCGTGCGATCGGCCGGCCCCGGCGCTTTCTTCGGTAACCCCCGGCGCGCGTTCCGGATCCCGGGTGAAGGGGGCGCGCCGCGCCGCCCGATTGCCGTGGAAAAAACCGCTTGCAGGGGATCCATCATGAACCGCACTTCCGATTGCCTCGGTGCCACGCTGCTCGCGCTGTTCCTGGGCGGCCCGGCCGTCGCCGGCTCGCAGTTCTTCAAGTGGGAAGGCGGCGAGGCGCTCGACTACCTGGGTGCTTCGGTCGCCGCCGTGGGCGATGTCAATCGCGACGGCTACCGCGACATCCTGGTCGGCGCGCCCGGCTCCAAGTTCGACCCGCTGCACGCCGAGGGCTACGTGCGCGTGTACTCGGGCAAGGACGGCAGCAAGCTGCGCGAGTGGACCGGGGGCGTGGGCTTCGGCCGCGCGGTCGCCGGCCCGGGCGACGTGAACCAGGACGGCGTGCCCGACGTGTTCGTCGACATCGGCGACGTGTGGGTGTACTCGGGCAAGGACGGCGCGCTGATGTGGCACTTCGCCATCAACTACGGCGGCTCGTACAGGTTCGCGGTGGACGGCGTCGGCGACGTCGACCAGGACGGCTACGCCGATCTGATCGTCGGCGATCCGTACGCCGACCGCAACGGCATGACCGACAACGGCCACGTGATGGTGCTGTCGGGCAAGACCGGCGCGCAGCTGTTCACCTACTCGGGCGCGAACGGCGGCGATCATCTGGGCTGGGCGGTGTACGGCGCGGGCGACGTCAACGGCGATGGCCGGCCGGACTTCCTGATGAGCGCGCCGCACGCCGACGTGTACCACGTCGACGACGGTCTGGTGCAGCTGCGCTCCGGCAAGAACGGCGCGCTCCTGTCGATCTGGTCGGGCGATGCGAACACCGAGTTCGGCGCATCGCCTCGCGGGCCGGGTCGACGTGAACTTGCATGGCAGCCCCGACATCGTCATCGGCGCGCTGGACTTTGCGAGCGGCGCCACCACGGAAGGCTACGTGTACGTGTTCGCCGGCGAGACCTCGAACCTGGTCTACTTCTTCCGCGGCGTCGCCGACGGCGACCACTTCGGCGAGTCGGTGAGCGCCGGCGACATCGACCACGACGGCTTCCCCGACGTCATCGTCGGCGCGCCCGACGAGATCGAGTTCCCGTACGCGCACGGCCGCGTGCGCGTGTACGGCGCGTACGGCAACCTGATCCGCACCTACTCGGGCGGCTACTTCAGCAACGATCACTTCGGCGCGAGCGTCGCTTGCCTGGGCGACATCAACAAGGACCACTTCGAGGACCTCGTGATCGCCGACGACTACTACGACGGTGCCGCCGGCAGCGGCACCGGTGCCGCGTACGTGTACTCGGGCGAGCCGTATGCCGCATCGTGGGAGAACTACGGCACCGGCTGGCCGGGCACCAACGGCGTCCCGAGCCTGACGCTCAGCGACGACCCGGTGCTGTGCTCGACGATCAAGCTCGAGATCGGCAACTCGCGCGGCTATCAGACGCTGGGTGCGCTGTTGATCGGCATGGACGATGCGCAGATCGACAGCCACATGGGCGGCACGGTGCTGGTCGCGCCGCCGTGGTTCATCGTCACGCTGTCGATCCCGCCCGCCGGCCTCAAGCTGCCGGTGCAAGTGATCTGCGACAGCGCGTTCGCTGGCGTCAGCGTGTTCATGCAGATGCTCGAGGTCGATTCGGGGGCGAGCTGGGACACGTCGTTCTCGCGCGGCCTGAAGATGGTGCACGGCATCTGAGGCGTGGCTGCCCAGCGCTGAGCGGCGTGCCTGCAGCGGGCGCTCACCACCCGCCGCCGGCCTGATCCTGGTGCGGATGGTCTGCCGGCGGCTGCTCGCCCTTGGGCGGCGCTGCTGCCGGCGCCCCCGGCGCCGCATCCCTGGCAAAGCCGGCGCACACGAACGTGAGCGAGTCGATCAGCGCCTTCTGCACCGTGCCGCCGCTCCACGAGTGCTGGCCGCCATCGATCAGGTGGAAGGTGTGCGGGATCTCGGCCTCCTGCATCACCTGATCGAGCTTCTGGTTGGCCGGACCGAAGCCGTAGCGGTCGGCGCTGCCGGCGTCGAAGTAGATGCGCAGGCCGTGCAGGTCCTTGACCTTGCGCACGATCGCCATCGGGTTCAGCGCCTGGTACTTGTCCTTGTCGATCGGATTGCCGAGCAGCTCGAACCAGCCCGAGCGATCGCCGAACCGGTTGATCGTCTGGCGATGCTGCTCGGGAAGCTCCGCCGGATCCTCCGGGAACACCGCCGCCGAGTGGGTGGCGACCGCGCCGAACAGCTCGGGGTGGTCGAGCGCGAACCTGAGCGCAGCCATGCCACCGAGGCTG
The DNA here is from genome assembly GCA_046349655.1 of Planctomycetota bacterium. Lineage (GTDB taxonomy): Bacteria > Planctomycetota > B15-G4 > B15-G4 > JAXMBY01 > JAXMBY01. The sequence goes on along the minus strand of JAXMBY010000011.1, from coordinate 102,638 downwards.
ATCCCCATCAACGCTCGGTCGCCGCGGTCCCTGCCAACGCGGAAGTTCGTCTGCACGTGCAGGACGAGGTCCTTCAAGATGAGATCGGCGACGTTGCCCTCGCGCTCGCCGTTCGCATACAGGGTGCGGCGCGGTGCCGACGCCGCCACGAACACGAACCGCGGCAGCTTGCCCTCGCCCACGGCGTCATCCAGCACGCGCGCGCCGCCGAAGTGGAAGTCGCGGTAGTCCTCGCTCATGCCGTGCAGCCAGATCATCCACGGGTAGGTGCGCGTGGCATTGGCCTCGTCGTCATAGCCGGGCGGCAAGTAGATGCCGTACTCGGAGCGGCCCGCGGCCAGGCTCTTGGTCTCGAACTCGACGTGCTTGTAGGTGACGTTCTTCAGCTCGATCGAGCCGAGATCGCGATCGCGCCAGCGGCCGCCGCCGCGGCGCTGATCGCCGCCCTGCGCGTGCAGCTCGCGCGCCAGCAGGCCGAGCACGAGGCTCACGAGAATCGTCGGTCGCATCTTTCACCTCTGGTGCTGGAAGGGCAGGTCACGGAGCCGCGGAGTGGCTCCCGTTGTGACCGATCCGAACGCGCGCGTCAAGCCGCGATCTGCGCAGCCATGGTGGCCGGCGCCGATTGTGCGCTTGACGTCGTGCCGGGACCTTCGATGCTCTTCCTGCTCGAACGTCGATCAGGGCGCGAACCTTTTCGCGCCTGCGGTTGGCCGAGCTCCGCGCAGCTCCGCGATCGACTCGGGTGCGGCGGCCTGGTTCTCGCAATGAACCGGCCCGCGGCGGTGTGTTCCGGCCGATCTGCAACAGCAACTGGTTTCGCAACTGGGAGAAGCTCATGGCGCGTCCTGCTGCGCTGGTACTGGGTTGGTGCTTGCTCGTCCCGACCACGGTGTTCGCCGGGAACTACTATGTCGATGCCGTGCGCGGCGACGACTCGTCGGGGAATGGCGAGTCAGTCGCGCCCGTGGCGCACCGTCACGCACGCGATGAGCAAGGTGGGCGGGCCGGGCGACGTGCTGTCCATCGCCGCCGGCACCTACGACGGCGCGCTCGGCGAGGCGCCGAGATCGGCCTGAAGCCGGGCGTGACGATGATCGGCGCGGCGCCGTGGGTGACCAGCATCCGCGCGCGGCTCGTGTGCGATGGCTTGCTGCAGGCGCCGTCGATCGCGAACCTCCTGTTCAACACGTTCACGGTGCGCGCCACCGCGATCACCACCGGCCTCGGCGTGCAGGGCTGTGTCATCGACGAGGATGCCGACCGCTCGCTCGTGCTGCTCGATCAAGGCGCGGTGTTCAATCCGCAGATCGTTGCCACCCGCATCCAGGGGCGCGGCGTCAAGCTGATCCAGCTCACGCTCATGAACGGCTCGCGCATGGGCGGCAGCATGGTTGGCTGCGACACCTACCTCGGCATGGACGGTGCGCACGAGGTGGACGTGGGGCTGTCATCGGGCAGCGAGCTCGCCACCGCGTTCATCGGCAACCTGTTCCACATGAAGCGCCGCGAAGGCCTGATGTTCTGGGTGGGCTATGACGTCATCCAGCCGAAGAACGTGTTCTCGTCGTTGTTCGTCAACAACACGTTCACGATGAACGCCTTCCACTTGATGGACGGCATCGAGCACCGGCCGATGTTCTGCAACAACATCTTGTCGAAGGACAGCGGCTTCTGGCTGCTCGGCCCCGATCGCTGCTTCAACAACTGCATCGTCGACGGCACGTTCGACGGTGTGAACGGCAACTTCGCCAAGGCGCCGCGGTTCCAGGACGAGGACAAGGACTTCCACCTGCGTCTCGATTCGCCGTGCATCGATGCGGGCCGCAACGATGCGCCCGGGTTGAGCGCCGCCGATCGGGATGGCGTGCCGCGGTTCCTCGACGGCGACCTCGACTCCGCGGCGGTGGTCGACCTGGGCTCGCAGGAGTTCGCGTTCGGCCGCCTGTCGGCGAGCGGTGTGCCGGCGCCCGGCGGCAGCCTCACCTATCACGCCGATGGCTCGCTGCCGTTCGGCGGCCTCCTGTTCCTGGGCTGTGATCAGGCAGTGCTGAACCTCGATCGGTTCGGCAGCCTGCTGCTCGATCCGTGCTCGCTCACCCGCCCGGTGTTCATGGGCTGGCTGCCCGCGGACGTCACCTTCACGATTCCCAACGATCCGCGCTTCCATGGCGCGACGCTGTACGCACAGGTGCTGGCGCTGATGCCGTGTCTGTGCGCCGGCACGCTGTCGAACCGTGTGGATGTCGTCATCCATTGAGGCCGGGAGCGGTCCCCACGGTTCCGCTCGGGATCGTGGGCGTGAGTGCGCGCGCGGCGAGCGCGCGATCGCCTCGCTCAGGATCAGCTCTTTCCACTGCGTGAGCCGGTGATCGCCGCCGGGCACGCGCACCAGCCAGGGCCGCGGCTCCGGGCAGGCCAGGACAAGACTCCTCGCTGAGCCGCAGCGGCACCGATTGATCCTCGCTGCCGTGGATGATCACGGTGGGCAAGGCCGGTGCGCTTCGGCAACGCTCGGGCAGGTAGCGCTTCGAATCCGTCACCAGGTCGTAGCCCAGATCGAACTCGACCCACGGGCTGACGAAGTGATACGAGCGCAGCTGCTGCCACCGTTCGCGGCCGGTCTCGCCGATCGATTGCAGCATGCGTGCGACCATGCGGAACGCCGGCGCGAGCAGGAGCTGGCCGACCACTCTGCCTGCCTCGAGCGCGCAGTGCCACGCGCTGATCAGCGCGCCGAACGACGAGCCGATCAGGATCACGCGCTCCGGCCCGTCGCCATCCGCTCGAGCATCCTCGGCACCGCCTGCAGGTCTTCCAGCGCCCGGCTGATGGTGAGCTGCTCGGGGACCGCCTGACGAGTTGCCGTGCCCGCGGAAATCGAATCGGGCGAAGCCGTAGCCGCGCTGTGCCAGCGCCTGCTCGAGGAACAGAGAGCCTTCTCGCCCTTGCGATCCAGGCACAGGCCGTGCAGGAACACGAACCACGGCTTGCTCTCGTCGGCAGGACAGGTGAGCTCGAGCGCGAGATGCTCTTTGTCGTTCAAGACGACATCGCGAAACACGCAGTATCCTCCTCGGGCACGCGCCGCGAAGCAGGTGGTACCGTTGGTCTGGTTCAGCTTCTCCCGATGTTCCGAGATGATACCGGCACGTTTCGCGGCCGCATCCCCGGTTTCCATTTTTTGATCGAAGCTTGATGCGCGCTGCATCCGCTGCCCCGCAAGGAATGTCTCACGGCTCGCGAACGACGATCCTTGCTGGTAACGCCACCTCGGCCAGAACCTGTTGCGCGCCCGAAGGCCAGCGCACGACGAGGCCCGCCACCTTGGTGCAGGCGCCGAGGCCGAAGTGCAGCCGCAGATCGCTTTGCGACAGGTAACTATTACCGGCGCGCACGGTGTCGGTGTGGAGCATGCCGCCGGCGCGGAAGCTCACGCGGGCACCGATGGCGGAACGGTTGCTGTGCGTGCCCACGAGGACGACCGTCAGCCAGGAACGTCCGGTCGTCTGATCGTTCTGCAGCAGCACCGGCGCCTGGTTGCAGTTCGCGATCAGCAGATCCTCGTCGCCGTCGTCGTCGAAATCACCCGCGGCCGCGCCGCGGCCCACGAATGCCTGCGCGAACCAGCTCCCCGCCGCGCGCGAGGCATCCCGGAAGGCGCCGTGATCCAGGTTCTCCAGGAGCTGCGCCGTTTGCGCGTAGGTGAGGCCCTTGCCGTAGCTCTCGATCGTGTCGAGCACGTGGCCGTTCGCCGTGAACAGATCGAGATCGCCATCGAGGTCGGGGTCGAAGAACAGCGTCCCGAAACCGAGCGGCCTCAAGGTGAGCGGTGCCAGGCCGAGCTCCGCGGTGCGATCGGTGAACAGGCCGCCGCCGTCGTTGTGGAACAGCGTGTTGGTCTCGAGCGAGAAGTTGACGACATACAGGTCCTCGCGTCCATCGTTGTCGTAGTCGCCGAAATCGGTGCCCATGCCCGCCGAGACGTGGCCGCCCTCGTTGTAGGCGAGTCCGGCCTGCAGACCGTTCTCGCTGAACGTGCCGTGGCCGCTGTTCTCGAAGTAGTCGTTGCGGCTCATGTCGTTGGCCACGAACACATCCTGATCGCCATCGTCGTCCGGATCGCCGAACACCACGCCGAGGCCGCGCCCGTCCCGATCGTCGATGCCCGCGCGCGTGGTCACGTCCTCGAACGTGCCGTCGCCGCGGTTGCGATAGAGAGCATCGGGCTCGCTCGGGAAATCCGCGGGATTGCAGTACTCGCGCACGCCGCCCGCGCCCAGGCAGGTTGGCGGGTGGGCGATGTCGTACTTGACGTAGTGGCACACGTACAGATCGACGTAGCCGTCGTTGTCGTAGTCGCCGAACGCCGCGCTGGTGGCCCAGCGCGAATCGTCGCCGAATCCCGCGGCCGCCGTGACGTCCGCGAAGCGGCCGCCGCCCGCGTTGCGGTACAGCGTCTTCGATCCGTAGCTGGCGAGGAACAGGTCGAGGCCGCCGTCGTTGTCGACGTCGGCGGCGCAGCAGCCCATGCCGAAGCACGGCTTGCCGAGCCCTGCCGCGCGCGTGACGTCCTGGAACTTGCCGTGGCCATCGTTCTGGTAGAGCGCGGCCGGCGCGCCCGGGCCGTTCACGAGGTAGATGTCGAGATCGTCGTCGCCGTCGTAGTCGAGGAACGCGCAGCCCGCGCCCATCGTCTCGGGGAACAGCTTCTGCCCGGTGCCGCCGTGGTGATGCACGAACGTGATGCCGGCCGCGCGCGTCACATCGCGGAACGCGAGCGCACGCGGCGGCTCGTGCGGCTCGCGGTGGCATGCGAGCAGCACGAGCGCGATCCCGATCATCGCCCTGCACGCAGTCACTTGCCGGCCTGCTCGCGCAGCAAGCGTTGGTACTCGGCGCGCGCCGCCTTCGCCTCGCCGGTGCGGCCGAGCGCTTCCAGCACGGCGGCCAGGTGATAGTGCGGCAGCGGCGAGCGGCTGTGCGCCGCGCACTGCGTGAGCTCGCGCGCGGCCAGGTCGAGCTGGCCCAGCGCCGCGAGCGCGCGCGCGTGCTGCAGCCTGGCCTCGACGTCGTCCGGACGCTGGCGCAGGACTTCCTCGAGCAATGGCGCGGCGCGCTGCGGCTCGTGCGTGTCGACCAGGATCGTGCCCAGCTCGAGCTTCGCCGCGACGTGTTCCGGATCGAGCTGCAGCACGGTGCGCACGGCGTAGCCGCAGCCGCCTCGCTGGTTCATCTGCCGCGCTCACCGGAACAGCTGCGCGAAGCGCGGGTGATGCCGGCAGCGCAGTTCAGCTCGATCAGGCGATCGATGTTCTTGAGCGAGCGCTGGAATCGTTCGAGGTCGGCGAAGAACTCGAGCGTCTTCATCGCCCTCTCGCGCGCGCCGATCACCGCCAGCGCGGTGCCGAGCGCGTAGTATGGCTCCGCCCAGTCCGGCTTGATCGACACCGCCGCGCGCAGCGCGGTGATCGCGGCAGCCACGTCGCCCGCGCGCAGCTCGATCAGCCCGCGCACGTGCAGCGCCCCCGCGTGCTGCGGATCGAGCGCGAGCGCGGTCTCGATCTCGTGCTTCGCGCGCGCGATGCGGCGCGGGTCGCGCGGCATCTGCGTGAGCGCGAGCGCGATCAGGTAGTGGCTCTCGGCGAAGCTCGACTCGAGCGCCACGGCTTGCTCGAGCTCGTGCAGCGCCTCCTCGAGCGCGCCCTGGTTGATCAGCGTGTGCGCCAGGTTGTGGTGCGCGGCGGCGTGCTCGGGAGCGATCGCGATGGTCCGGCGGAACTCCTCGAGCGCATCGCCATAGCGCTGCAGCTGCGCGAGCGCGATGCCCAGGTTGTAGTGATGGTCGGCGACGTTCGGGCTCACCCGTGCCGCTTGCTGCAGGCGCGGCAACGCCGGCTCGAGCTCGCCCAGCATCAGCTCGACCACCCCCAGGCTCTCGAGCACCTGCGCATCGGCCGGTCGCTGCGCCAGCGCTCGCGTCAGCTCGGCGCGCGCTTCCACCAGGCGGCCGCTCAGCCGCAGCGACTCGCCGCGCGCGAACGCGTCGTCCCGAGCGTCCTGCAGGGTCATGGCGAAGGCGATGGTGATGAGCAAGGTCGAGGGCTCCGGGCGCGGATTATGACAGGTCGCACGGCACGAGCAAGATCCGCACGCTGCGCGCACCAATCGTCGCTGGAGCTGGCGCTCGACGGTGCGCAGGCGGCTAGGTACCGCTAGCTGCCCAGCTCGCGCTCGAGCAAGGCGAGGTGCTCGGTGAACAGCGCCTGCGCGCGCTGGCAGAGGGCCGCTGCGTCGTGCGTCGGCACGGCGAATGCCGCGCCGCAGTGCGCGCAGTGCGCGTCGATGCGGCCGGGCGCGCGCTCCGCGGTGCTCCAGTCGGTGAACGATGTCTCGCCCTGGATGCGGCGGCAGCTCGCGCAGTAAGGACCGCGCACGACGCCGCCTGGCAGGATCTCGAAGCGCAGCCCGAACGCGTCGAGGTAGATGCGCGGCGCGGTGCGTCTGGCGCTCGCATCGGTCGTGCCGCGCGCCGCGGCGATCAGCTCGCGGCCATCGGGTCTGATCCGGTAGTCCATCACACCATCGTCAGGCCGCCGTCGAGCGGCCAGATCGCGCCGGTCGCGAACGTTGCGGCGTCGGACGCGAGGTACACGAGCAGGCTCGCCACTTCCTCGGGCCGTCCCATGCGGCCGATGGGCTGGCGCGCGTTCAGCTCGGCGCGCGTCTTCTCTTCCTCGCCGGCGTGGAACCGGCGCAGGTACGCATCGACGAACGGCGTGTCGACGGTGCCCGGGCACACGGCATTCACGCGCAGGCCGCGGCTCACGTACTCGGTGGCGAGCTGGCGCGTCATCGCCACGACCGCACCCTTGGTCATGCAGTAGGCGAAGCGGCGCTTCAAGCCAACCAGCCCGGCGATCGAGGCGATGTTCAGCACCGTCGCCGCGCCCCGGATTCGCCGCCGGTGCGTGATCGACGGCAGCAGCAGCGAGGTGCACGCCGTGGCGACGAGGAACACGCCCGCTACGTTCACCGCGTACAGCCGATCCATGTCCTCGGCACTGGTCTCCTCGATCGAGCCGACGAAGCCGATGCCGGCGTTGTTGACCAGCACGTCCAGCCGGCCATGCTCCCTCTTGACCGTGGCCGCGAGGCGCTCTGCGTCGGGCTCGCTGGTCACGTCGAGCACCACCGCGCTCACCGTGGCAAAGCCTTGCTTGCGCAGGAAGTTGACGGTGCCGTCCGCCGCCGCCTTGTCCTGGTCAGTGACGTACACTGCCTTCGCGCCCGCCGACGCGAACGCGTGCGCGGTCGCCGCGCCGATGCCCGAGCCTGCACCGGTGATGACGCACACTTTGTTCCTGGTAATACCGGTGGCCGTTTCCTTTACCGTACCACGACGAGCGCGATCCGATCCGGTACCGTACGGGAACCACCTGATGCCTACCACCATTAAAAAGCTCACCGTGCGCGACATCCGTTTCCCCACATCGCGCACGCTCGATGGCTCGGATGCGATGCACCCGGACCCGGACTACTCAACCCTTCCCGTGGTGCTCGAGACCGACGGCGCGTCCGGGCTGGAAGGACACGGCCTCACCTTCACGATCGGCCGCGGCACCGAGGTGTGCGTGGCGGCGGTGCGCGCGCTCGCGCCGCTGATCGTGGGCAAGACGCTCAAGTCGTTCACCGCCGACATGCGCGGCTTCCTGGCGCCTGCTGACCAGCGACACGCAGCTGCGCTGGATCGGTCCCGAGAAGGGCGCGCTGCATCTCGCGACCGCGCCGCGGTGTGGAGCGCGGTCCTGGGACCTGTGGGCGAAGGCGGAGCGGAAGCCGCTGTGGAAGCTCGTGGTCGACATGTCGCCCGCACAGCTCGTCCAGTGCATCGATTTTCGCTACATCACCGACGTGATCGCCCGAGCAGGCGCGCGAGCTGCTCGAGCGCAAGCACGGCTGCCGCGCAGCGCGCGAGCGCGAGATGCTGGCGCTGGGCTTCGCCGACTTCGGCGGGCTGGCTCGAGTATCCGGACGACAAGCTGCGGCGCCTGGCGCGCGAGGCGATCGCGACCGGCTGGTCGCACTTCAAGATGAAGGTGGGGCTGGACCTGGACGACAGCCTGCGCCGCGCCGCGATCCTGCGCGAGGCGATCGGCCCCGAGACCAAGCTGATGATGGACGCGAACCAGCGCTGGGACGTGGGCGAGGCGATCGCGTCGTGCAGAGCTCGCGCGCGCTTTGATCCGTGGTGGATCGAGGAGGCCGACCAGCCCCCGACGACGTCCTGGGCCATGCCGCCATCGCCAGGGCGATCGCGCCGATCGGCGTCGCCACCGGCGAGCAGTGCCACAATCGCGTGATCTTCAAGCAGCTCCTGCAGCTCGGCGCGATCCGGTTCTGCCAGATCGACAGCTGCCGGCTCGGCGGCGTGAACGAGGTGCTGGCGGTGCTGCTGATGGCGGCCAAGCTCGGCGTGCCGGTGTGCCCGCACGCTGGCGGCGTGGGCTTGTGCCAGTACGTGCAGCACCTGGTGATGATCGACTACATTGCCATCGCTGGCTCGCTCGAGCAGCGCCTGTGCGGTACACCTCGCACCTGCACCAGCACTTCGTCGATGCGATCCGCATCGCCGGCGAGCGCTACCTGCCGCCGCTGGCGCCAGGCTACTCGATCCAGATGCGGCGCGAGTCGCTGGACGAGCACGAGTTCCCCGGCGGCAAGGCGTGGAGGAGCTGAGGTCATGGGCAAGCACATCGCGTTGATCTCGACCGGCGGCACGATCGAGAAGACCTCGACGACCTGTCGGGCGTGCTTGCCGAGCCGCGTGAGCGTGCTCGACGTCTGCTCGAGCAACTCGGCTGCGAGGCATCGAAGTCGAGCGCATCGGCCTGATGAACAAGGTTGGCCTCGACATGACCGAGGCCGATCACGAGCTGATCGCCACCACCACCCAGCACTTCGCCGAGACCCACGATGGGGTCGTCATCGTGCACGGCACCGACCGCCTCGCCAAGACCGGCGATCCGCATCCACGCGCTTGCCGAGCCGCGCGTGCCGATCGTGCTGACCGGGGCGATGATCCCGTACGTGATGCGCACCACCGACGCGCTGCCGGAGACCTGCCGAGGCGCTGCTCGCGGTGCAGGTGCTCGCGCCGAGGTGTACGTGGTGATGCACAACACGGTGCTCGCGTTCCCCGGCGTGCAGAAGGATCTGCAGCTGGGCACGTTCGTGCGCGTCGAGTGATCGCGGCGCGGCTCAGGCGCTGGCGCGTGCCTCGCGCTCGCCTCACGGGTCGGTGGCCGCCGCGGCCGGCGCGCCGCCGCGGATCGTGTCGTACTTGAGCGTGCGGCGCGCGGCGCGCGCGAAGGTCGAACGAGATGCACGAAGTCGATCGGCCGCGAGTAGATGTGGATGCTGCGCGCGCGCTCCTCGCCGCGGGCGGGCAGGCGATGCTGTGGATGGTCTGGATCTTGTCGACCGTGGCCACGCTGCCGCCCGGGTGGCACATGGCGACCTCGGTGGGCTCGACGTTGATCTGGGTGGCGCCGCCCAGGCAGTCGATGCCCACCACGTTCTGGTTCTCGGGCTTGTTGCAACCGGTCCACTTGTAGTTCTGCACCTCGAGCGCGCCGCAGTCCATCACCATCCACCCGAGCTGGCCGTTGTGGGTGTGCACGGGTGTTCCCTGGCCGGGCTTCCAGCACAGCATGATCACCTCGAACAGGTCGTCGCGGTAGATCAGGTTGCGCGTGTAGCGCTCGTCGATGAACGTGGAGAAGCGATCCAGGCCGGTGGACTTGATCGTGCGTTCTTGCAGGAACTCGACCAGGCGGTCCTTGGTGATCAGGCTGGCCTCGAGCCGACACAGGTCGGTGATGAAGTCGTCGACCGATTGGACCTTGCTCATGCGCACACCCCATCGAAGTGTAGGCGGGAATGGAGCTCGCCATTGTGTCGCGCCAGCGCGTTGCCGGCAACCCCCAAGCTCTGGCGCCGGCGACGCGGGGCTACAGCCAGCGCTTCTTCCAGAACAAGGCGAGCAGCACGAGCGACACCAGCGCGATCAGCACCCAGCACATGAGGTAGCCGTAGCGCCAGCCCAGCTCCGGCATGTTGTGGAAGTTCATGCCGTAGACGCTGGTGAGGAACGTGATCGGCATGAAGATCGTGCCGACGACGGTGAGCTGCTTCATGGTCTGGTTGAGCCGATTGCTCTGGCTCGAGAGGTAGAGATCCATCAGGCCCATGCCCATCTCGCGGTAGGTCTCGAGCATGTCGAGCACGTGCACGGTGTGGTCGTAGCAGTCGCGCATGAACGGCCGCACCGACTTCTTGAACAGCGCGCTGTCGGTGCGCTCGAGCATGGCGACCGCCTCGCGCATCGGCATCAAGATGCGGCGCAGCTCGAGCAGGTCGCGCTTGGTGCGGTGCAGGTCGCGCACGCGGCTCGGCTCGGGGCGATGCAAGAGCTCGCTCTCGATGCGCTCGATGCGCTCGCCGAGCTGCTCGATCGACGGGAAGTAGCTGTCGATCACCGCGTCGATCAGCGCGTAGGCGAGGAAGTCGGGACCGCCCTGACGCAGGTTGCGGCCGCCCTTGCGCAGGCGCGCGCGCACCGCCTCGAATGGATCGCCCGGCTGCTCCTGGATCGTGATCAGGAAGTTCTTGCCGATGAAGAAGCTCACCTGCTCGGAGCACAGTCCCTGCTCGTGGAACTCGACCGTGCGCACGACGACGAACAGGTGGTGCTCGTACTCGTCCACCTTGGGGCGCTGGCCGGTGTTGAGCGCGTCCTCGAGCGCGAGCGGATGCAGCTGGTATGCGGCGCCGAGCTTCTCGAGATAGTCGGCGCGGCCCAGGCCGTCGACGTTGATCCAGGTGACCGAGTCGGTGGCGGCGTACGGCAGGCACTCCTCCACCGTGACGTCCTTGTGCTCCAGGAAGTGGTCGGCCTTGTAGTCGATCACCTGCAGCTTGACGTCGGGCCGCGCGCTGGGCGGCGAGATCAACGTGCCGGGCGGGGTGCCGGGAAGGTGGTAACGCTTGTGTTGCATCGGCATGATGAGAGCATAGCGAAGTCGGTCGCTTCATGAGAAACGCCATCCTGCTCGCGCTGCTGGCCGGTGCTTGCGAGACGGTGCCACCCGCGCCGGCGCGCGAGCGCGCAGAGGAGCGTGCGATCGTGGTGTGTGGCGAGGCGATCGCGATCGGCGCGCCGGTGGTGCGCTGGAGCGAGCCGCCGTACTACGATGCGTATCGCTGCGAGCCGCGGTTCGACGGCGACGCCGCGCTCGCGCCGCGCGGGCTGCACTATCGACCCGGGCGCGCGATCAAGCTCGCGGATGGCGGTTCGATCACGCTGGTCGAGCCCGATGGCCATGACCTCGCGGCGCTGCAGCGCGTGGTCGATCTGCTGGTGCTGCACTACGACGCCTGCGGCACGAGCGAGGCGTGCTTTCGCGTCCTGCACGACCAGCGCGGGCTGTCGGTGCACTTCCTGCTCGACGTCGACGGCACGATCTACCAGACGCTCGACCTGCGCGATCAGGCATGGCACGCCACCGCGGCGAATGCGCGCTCGATCGGCATCGAGATCGCGCACGTCGGCGCCTATCCGCCCGGGCAGCGCTCGCCGCTCGACGACTGGTACGGCGCGGACGCTGCCGGGACGCGGCTGTCGCCCGAGCGGCTGCACCGCAGCGATCGCGCGTTCCGGCCCGCGCGCCCCGGACGCATCCGCGGCCAGGTGCACGGCGGCCTGTACGAGCAGCCCGATTTCACGCCCGAGCAGTACCGCTCGCTGGTCGAGCTCACCGTGGCGCTGTGCACGCTGTTCCCGCTGCTCGCTGCCGAGGCGCCGCGCGATGGCGATGGCCAGGTGCGCAAGGACGCGCTCGACGCCGACGCATTCGCGTCGTTCCACGGCATCCTCGGCCACTCGCACGTCACCCGGCGCAAGATCGATCCCGGGCCGGCGTTTGACTGGGAAGGCTTTCTCGCCGAGGTGCGCGCCGCGCTCGCAGCACGGCGAAGAGCGCCGGCGGCGCCGTGATGTGGTCGGTCGATGAGTTGCGCCGTTGCGAGGCAGTCGGTTGACGCCGCGTGACGGTGTGGGTTTGATGGCGTGACGCCTTGCGGCGCTCGCCGTCATCTCGCGCAGAAGAGGAAGCACCGATGCGATCCACCGCGATCACCGTCTGCCTGGCGCTGGCATCCGCCCGCGCGCTTGCGTCCACGCCTCAGAATCAGGGTCCCGAGTTCGGCTACGGCGGACTGCCGGCGGTGCAGAGCACGTTCGTGCAGCCGCCGGTCTTCGATGTTGGCTCGCACCAGCTGCGGGTCCGCCCGCTGCTCACGCCCGAGGACGAGGGCGATCTCGATCGCCACCGGTCGCGGCAGGAGGACCGCGGCGCGTTCGGCGGCCAGCCTGAGCGCGATCCGGCCGGCGTGGCCGGCTATCCTCGCCACAGCTTCGCCGGTCCGGGCGCCACCGGCTGGGTTCCCGCCGATCCGCACATCGCGGTCGGGCCGACGGAGGTGGTGGTGGTGGTGAACGAGAGCTTCGCCATCTACGACAAGAACTCGGGTGCGCAGCTGTACGCGAACACGTTCGCGAGCTGGTTCGGCCCGGTCAATCCGCCGGGCGGGCCGTTCGATCCGAAAGTGATCTACGATCAGTACTATCAGCGCTTCCTGTTCGTGGCGCTCGCCGAGGACGGCGTGAGCCGCTCGTCCTATCTGCTGTCGGCGTCGCAGCAGTCGAGCGCGATCGGCGGCTGGTGGCTGTGGAATCTCGATGCCACCCTGAACGGCTCGACGCCGACCGGCAACTGGGCCGACTACCCGGGTCTCGGCTACGACGGCGCCGGCACGTACCTCACCTCCAACCAGTTCGCGTTCGGCGGCGGCTTCCAGTACGCGAAGCTGCGTGTGCTCAACTCGGCGGCGATCTTCAGCGGCAGCGGGCTCGGGTGGTGGGACTTCTGGAACTGGCTCGATGCCGATTTCGTGCCGGTGTTCACGTGGAAGCCCGCGCATTCGTTCGGCTTTCCGCCGGGCGGCTACCTGATCGACACCAAGTGGTACGGCTGGTTCACGTTGACCGTGTGGCGGGTCGACAATCCCACCGGCACGCCGTCGCTCACGCGGCAGAGCACGGTGGGTGTGGGATCCTACTCGATTCCGCCGCGAGCCGATCAGCCGGGCGGTGCCGACTCGATCGATGCCGGCGACTGTCGCACCCAGGACGTCGTGTACTCGGGCGGTGCCCTCTACACGTCCTACGCGACCGGCTACAACTGGGGCAGCGGCAACGTCGCGGCGATCAAGTACAACAAGATCAACGTCTTCAACAACGACGTCGAGCTGGACGTGATCTACGGCGCCGACGGCTTCGACTACTACTTCCCGTCGATCTACACCTCGAACAGCAACGACATCTACCTGGTGTTCACGCGCTCCAGCCAGAGCGAGTACGCGAGCATGCGGCACACCGCGCGGTTGACCACCGACGACATGACGCAGCCGAGTGCGCAGTTGAAGGCGGGCGAGTCGTACTACGGCAGCTTCCGCTGGGGCGACTACAGCGGCATCTGCCGCGATCCGGACGGGCTCGGTGTGTGGGTGTTCAGCATGTATGCGGCCGCCGGCGGCGCGTGGGGGACGTGGATCGGCGAGCTGCAGTTCGTGAAGGCGTTCGCGAGCCGCATCGATCCGGGTTCGCCCGGCTCGGGCGGCTACGTGCCCAGCCTGGTGATGTCGCCGCCCATCCTCGGCGCGAGCCAGAGCATCTCGCTCGCCAACGGCGTCGGCGGCGGCATCTACCTGTTCATCGTCGGCTTCTCGCAGGCCAGCCCGCCGCTCGATCTCTCCGGCTGTCCGCTGCACATCGATCCGCCCTGGGTGTTCGTCGGTCCGTTCACGCTGCCCGGCTTCCCCGGCTTGCCGGGCGACGGCGACGTGGGCTTTGCGAGCCCGGTGCCCGACGTGCCCGAGTACCTCGGCCTCACCCTGTTCGTGCAAGCGTTCATCAAGGACGGCGGCGTGCCCAACCACGTGGCGGCGTCGAACGCGGTGGTGGAGATGTTCGGCAACTACTAGCCAGGCCGGGCACTGGCGCGCGAGCGAGGACAGGAGAAGAGTCGGGCGCGCCGATCGTTTCGCTACCCATGCCGATGCGGCGCGCCGACCCTGGTGGCCGCGGCGACGGTCCTCGCCAGCGGCACCAAGGGACTCCATCCGCAACCGCGGGCGTTCGTGTCGCACGAAATCCGGTGATCCATCGTGCGAGCGGCTGTGCCGACTCAAGACAGACGGCACGAACGACCGACGAGCCAATCACTGCCCTGCCGTCGCCGGACGGTTCTTCGGTGTGGCCGGGGAAGCCGCGTGTGCTATCCTTCTCGAAGGCAGCGTCGGCATCGAGCAGCATCACAGCGACCTGGTTTGACCATTTGGACCAACTGCAAGTTCGGATCCTGGACCCGTCGACCCGGAGCGCATCGCGACCGTCATCTTGAACTGGAATGGCGGCATGCTGCTGCGGCGTTGTCTGCAGTCGTTGCGCCGCGCGCGGCTGCAGCTTGCGCATCTACGTCACCGACAACGGCTCCCAGGACGGCACGCCGCAGCTGGCGGGCCGAGGCCAGTGCGCAGGCGACATGACGCTGGTGAAGTCCCCGGCGACCTCGGGTTTGCCGGCGGCAACGCCACCGTGGCATCGAGCGCGCTGCCGCGAGGGTGCAGGCGATCCTGATCCTGAACGTCGTCAGCGGCGCCATTCCTGCGGCCGCTGGTGGCAGCGTCTGCCCAACCGGGCGTGGCTCTGGCCGGACGAAGATGCCTTTGGATGCGCGCGACGGGTCGGATCACGGGCTGCTGGCGCCACGATCGTTCGGTCGCAGCGTTTCGCACCTGCGCGGCAACACGGCCTGCGCGATCGCGGTCAGTACGATCGCGCCGAGGACGTGGGCCATCGCGGCGGCGTTGCTGGTGCGGCGCGAGGTGTTCGGCATCGGCTTGCTCGACGAGCTACTTCTGCCATGGAGGACGTGGACTTCTGCACTGCGCGCGGCAGGCGGGATTCCGGTCGCTACGTTCCCGAATCGATCGTGTACCACCGCTCCTCGGCGAGCGCCACCGGCGGCGTACACGCCGCCTGCAAGTACATGAACGCGGTCGCTCCGTGGCTTTCATGCGTCGCCACCCAGGACGCCAGCCCGCGGCTGCGATTCCTGGTGATGGCCGACGTGGCCGTTTGCCACTGCTCTTGCTCAGTGCGGGCCTGCGCGGCCGCGTGCGCCATGCGTGGGCCAAGGTGAGCGCATCATCGACGGATTCAAGGGCGTGCAGGTGTCCGCGAATCGTGTCCAACTCGCCGTGGCGACTGCGCGGTGAGCGGGCGCTGATGCGCCGGCCGCGCGCCGTGCGTCGCCGCAAGCTGACGAAGCTGTCATGCGCATCTCCAGGTCTTGCGCACTTCTTCTGCCCAGGCACAGCGCCGGCACCGGGGTGTACACGCTCAACCTCGCGCGCTCGCCAAGCGTACGACGCGCGCTGTTCTTCAGCCACGAAGCATCTCGCAGTCGCGAAGTACCAGCTGCGCCGCCGCCGCTATCAGGACCTGCACCGTGCTTCGAGGTGGTGAATTGGCCTCTGCCGCGGGTTCGAGGGAACGCGTTCTCCAATACCAACATCGACGCGGTGTTCGCCGATGTACTCGCCGCGAGTTCGAGCCGAGGTCGTGCACGTGCAGCATCTCATGCTGCTCTCGCTCGGCATCCCGCGCATCGCCAAGGAGCGCGGCATCCCGGTGGTGATGACGCTGCACGATTTCTGGCTGTTCTGCTCGCTACTTCCCGGCCAGCTGCTGCGCGGCGACGGCAGCATCCGTCCCGTCGCCGCCCAAGTGCGCAACGTACTGGCCGACTTCAAGTTCGGCCAGTCCAGCACCGAGGAGCGGCTGATCAAGGCGATCTCGTGGACGCGGCGCGTGTCGGGCTTCGTCTACGCGCCGCTGGTGGCTGGCGCGCGGGTCGACGCGCTCGCGCATTCGCCGCTCGTTCACGCGCCGCCCAGAAGGCGACTCGCTGGCGCACTCGCGGCCGCTCGAGGACGTCCGCGCGCGCGATGCGGCGAGCTGATCCATCACGTCGACGTGTTCACCGCGCGCCCAGCCGGACGGTGCCAGGCGAACGATCGCGTGGGGCGTGCCGCGCTCGGGTGGCAGGCTCGCGCGCTACGGCGATGGCACGCCGTTCAGAACAGCGCCAGGCGAGCTGGCACGAGCGGCTCACGTTCGGCTTCATCAGCGGCGCTCGCCGCGCAAGGGGTACGTCTGATCAGCGCGTTCGCCACGCTGCGCCGCGGCAGCGCGCACCTGCGCATCTTCGGCCGGTTCGACTACTACCCCGAGTACGTGCAGCATCTGCGCAGCCTCGCGCGCGGGCTCGACGTCACGTTCGAGGGCATGGTGCCGCGCGAGCACGTCGACCGCGCGTTCCGGACGATCGACTGCCTGGTGGTGCCGTCCTTGTGGCTCGAGAACTCGCCAGTGGTGATCCAGGAAGCGTTCCTGGCGGCGAAGCCGGTGATCACGTCCGACCTCGGCGGCATGGCGGAGCTGGTGAAGGACCGGCGCACTGGCCGGCTGTTCAAGCCGGGCGACGTGCGGTCGCTGGCGCGATGCCTGCGCCAGGTGGTGAAGAACCCGGTCGTGCTCGAGCAGTGGGCGCGCAACCTCGAGCCGCCGCGCACGGTCGAGGACAACGCCAGCGAGCTCGAGGCGATCTACGAGCAGCTGCTGCGCGCGAAGCACGCCCCGGTCCCGGAGTGACCGCGGCATTCTCCAGTTCTGGTTCGGCGCCGCGAGCCCTATCCTGGTAGCGCATGAGGATCCTGCAGGTCGTTCACGGCTTCCCGCCGGAAGTGGCGGGCGGCACCGAGCGCTACGTCGAGCTGATCACGCGCGAGCTGGCCGCGCGCGGCCACGAGCTCTCGGTCATCGCCGGCTCGATCGACTGGTCGGAGCGGCTCACCGTCGACACCACGCAGCACGCAGGCGTGCCGGTCACGCGCATCCATCGCAACGACCTGTACTTCGACTTCTGGGACAAGAGCTATCACCCGCGGGTCGAGGCGATCTACGAGCAGCTGCTGCGGGACGCGCAGCCCGAGGTCGTGCACGTACATCACTGGGTGCGGCTCACGTCGACCCTGGCGCGCACCGCCGCGCGGCTGGGCAGCGCCGTGGTGGCGACCCTGCACGACCTGTACGTCACCTGCCCGCGCGTGTTCCGCGTGCGCGATCAGGACCTGCTGTGCGACGAGCCGATGGGGGTGCGCGCCTGTGTTCCGTGCGTGCCGCGCTGGCGGTTCCAGAGCGACGCCGAGATCGAGGACTCGGTCCGCTTCTACATGGACGAGGTGCGGCGCGAGATCGAGGCGGTGCGCCTGTGCTTCGCTCCCAGCCAGAGCCACGCCGACACGCTGCTCAGGTTCCAGCCGGCGCTCTCGGGCAAGCTGCGCGTGCTGCCGCACCCGCGCACCAGCGCTTTGGTGGCGGCGGCGCCGAGGGCGCGCGGCGCGCGGTTGTGCATCGGCGCGTGGAGCCACCTCACGCCGCTCAAGGGCGTGCACGTCCTGCTCGAAGCGGTGCGGCGCGCGCAGCACGCCGATCAGCTCGACGTCCACATCCTCGGCGAGTCGTTCCTGCCCGATTACCAGAGGCGGCTCGACCAGCTGGCCGCAGGCCTGCACGTGACGTTCCACGGCAAGTATCAGCCGCACCAGCTGGCTGACCTCGGGCTCGACCTCGCCGTGATCCCGACGCTGGCGCGCGAGTCCTACTCGTTCATCCTCGACGAGGCCGCCGAGCTGGGCTTGCCAATCCTGTCGGCGGACGGCGGCGCACTGCGCGAGCGCGCCACCGAGCGCGTGCTGCTGTTCCGGCGCGGCGACGTGCAGGATCTCGCGCGCCAGCTCGATCTCCTGTTCGACTCGCCGCAGCTGCTGCAGCGCATGCGCGCCGCCGCCGGACCGCGCATCATGCCGGTTGTCGATCACGTCGCGCGCCTGCTCGGTCACTACGACGAGGCGCTCGCGCTGCCGGCGCCCGAGCCAGAGGCGGTCGGGCGCGAGCATCTCGTGCACGCGTTCGAGCAGCGCGAGGCGGGCTTCCGCGAGCTGGTGCGCTCGGAGAAGTGGGAGGACGTGGTGGCCGAGCAGAACGAGATCATCAAGCGCCTCACGGGCGAGCTCGAGGCGGCGCGCCGGCCACCGGGCGAGCGATGAAGATCCTGCAGGTCATCCACGATTTCCTGCCCGATCACGCGGCGGGCTCCGAGGTCTACACCGCCCATCTCGCGCATCAGCTGCGTCGTCTCGGGCACGAGGTGGTGATCCTCACCACCGAGAAGCACGACGATCGCCTCCAGTACCAGGTGATCGAGCGCGAGCATCAGGGCCTGCGCGTCGTCGAGGTGGTGTACAACCGCGTGATCGCGGACCTCGAGGAGAGCTACGACGATCCCGGCATGGAAGCGGTCCTGCGCCGCCTGCTCGTCCTGCTCGCGCCCGACCTGGTGCACGTGCAGAGCCTGGTGTACTTCGGCGTCGGCCTGCTGCGCGCAACGCGCGCGCTCGCCATCCCGACCGTGATGACCCTGCACGAGTATCACCTCCTGTGCCCGCGCGCCGGTCTGTTGTACGACGTGGACGGCCAGCTCTGCGAACAGGTCGATGCGGCGCGGTGCAGCCGCTGCGTGGCCGGCCAGCCGCTGCAGCGCTCGCGCTACCAGGACGGCGACCTGGCTCGCACATCGTTCGCCGAGCTCGGCGAGCGCCGCTTCTACGCGCGCGCCGTTGAGCGCCGGCTCCTGCGCACGCGTGCGGCGTTCGCGGGCCGCGACGCTATTCGTGTCGCAATCGCAATTCCTGAAGCGCATGTTCGACGACCCGGGCTCGCGCCCGATCGCATCCGCCACGTGCCGGAAAGCTGCCGGCACGCGCGCGGCGCCGCGGGGCTACGCGCCTGGGGACGAGCCGCAGGTTCGAGTTCACGTCGGCACGCTGTCGGAGCAAAGGGCGTGCACTTGCTGGTCGACGCGTTCACCGCACCGCGGTGAAGCATCGCTCCTCTGCAGCGGCTCGCGTGGTTTACCCGGTACGTCGCCGCGCTGCAGCAGCGTGCGGCGGCCGATCGACGCGTGGTATTCGCGGGACGCATCGCACCCGAGCAGGTGGCAGCGGTGCTCGCCGACATCGACGTGCTGGTGGTGCCCTCGCTCTGGTACGAGAACTCGCCGCTCACGATTCGCGAGGCCTATCTCGCACGCGTGCCGGTGATCGCCACCGACCTGGGCGGCATGCGCGAGCACGTGCGGGCCGGCGAAGGCGGCGTGCTGTTCCCTGGAACGACGCTCCGGCGCTCGCGCGCTGCATGCAGCAGCTGATCGACGATCCGCGCGGCATCGACCGGCTCGCGGCAGAGCTGCGCCGAGGTGCGCTCGATCGGCGACCATGCGCTCGAGGTGCTCGGCATCTACCAGGCGCTGGTAGCCGCGGTGCGCGGAAGATGAGAGGAAGGCCGCGAGAGCTACCGAGGAGCATGGACAGAAGAGAGTCAGGCGGCCCCCGTGGCTTCGGCTCTTGTCGGTGAACTGCGAGCCCGCAGGCGGCCGGGCCCGGGACCCGGAAAAACAAGCGAGGCACAGCGGAAGCTGCGCGGCGAGGATCTTGCGCTGTGCCTCGACTCGCAGGGCCGTACCCTGCTCGACAAGGCTCCCCGCAGCTCTGCTGCAGATCGACCAGATCACGCGCCTTCGGCGATGATGGCCGATCCGGAGTTGTGCACCCTGTATCGGTCGCGCGCATGGCTGCCGCTCAAATGACCTCTCGGGGGGTGGGGAACTCCCTGTCCTTCCACCGCGCCGGCGGCACACTAAGATGGCGCGGCCACCGCACGGATCCAGTGTGAGCCAAGAAGATCGGAGGAAAAGAGCAGCATGCCCGAGGCGGCGCGGATCCTGGTCGCGGACCACGAGGCGACTTTTCTGAGCTCGACCTGCGAGCTGCTGCGCAGCGCAGGTTACGCGTGCGAGGGCGTGAGCAGGGTCGAGCAAGTCGAGGCGGCGCTGCATCATCGCCGTGCGATGTGCTGGTGGCGGGCATCGACCCGGCGGGCAACCTCGAGCTGCTGCAGGGCGTGCTGCGTTCGTTCGGTTCGCTGCCGGTGATCGTCGTCACCGCGCAGCCGTCGCTCGGCACGGCCATCAGGCGGTGCAGCTCGCGGTCAGCGCCTACCTGATCGACCCGCTCGATGCCGACCAGCTGCTCGGCGAGGTGCGCCGCGCTGGTGCGCTGCAAGCTGTGCCGCACCGTGGACGATGTCGGCGCGCGGCTGGGCGACTGGCAATCGGAGATGCACCAGCTCAAGCAGTCGCTCGCGCCGGTGCGCAGCAGCTCGGCCGGCGCCATCAACGCGTTCGTCAAGATGACGCTCGCCGATCGTGCACTGCCTGAGCGATCTGGCGCAGGTCATCGATGCGCTCGCCAACCACCCGCAGCAGGCCGAGAACCTGTGCCAGCTCCTGAGCTGCCCGCGCCTGAACGAGGTGCACGTGCAACTGGGCGAGGCGATCGACGTGCTCGAGCGCACCAAGAGCTCGTTCCGCTCCAAGGAGCTCGGCCAGCTGCGCAAGAAGCTCGAGGCGCTCGCCGCGGGCCTGAAGAACGCCGAGCCATGATCCGGTCTGCGGCGCGAGCTGGTCATTGCCGATGAGCTCCACCAGGCGTCGCCTGCTGCTGGTGTCCAACACCTACCTGCCCGACTCGGTGGGCGGCGTGGAGTCACATCCGCGGGTTGACCGCCGCCTTGCGGGACAAGTGCGACGCGATCTTGTTCCGCCGCGGCGCCGTCCGGCCTGCCGCCGCTCGCGCTCGCGCGACGCGTCGACCACCTCGACGTGTGCCGGCTCAACTACCTGTTCCACGACGCCTACGACTTCTCCCGGCCTGGTCAAGGCCGAGCATCCGCGCGCGGTTCGAGGAGTGCTGCGCGAGGTCAGCCCGACCTCGCGCACGTGCACCACGTCACGTCCTCACCACCGAGATCCTCGACAGCCTGCATGCCGCGCGCGGCACCGGCGGTGCTCAACCTGCACGACTACTGGATGGGTTGCCCGCGCGGCCAGCGGCTGACCGCGGCGATGAGCTCGTGCGCGGCGATCGAGCGCGAGCGATGTGCGCTGCTACGCGGACACCTGGCCGCACTTCTTCCCGCGCGAGCAGGATGGCAAGCCGCTCGCGGCCGAGCAGTGGCACGCGAACACCACGCTCGCCTTCGACCGCTATCACGAGCGCATCCGCGCCGCGATCGATCGCGCGCAGGTGCTGGTGGTGCCGTCCGGTCCGCGCGCGCAGTTCGAGGCGCTTCCACGGCGTGCGCGGCCGATCGGCTGCACGTGGTCCCAGCAACGTCGATGCCCGGCGCAGCCGGTGACGCGTCCGCCGCCGCGGCGGCGTTTCGCTTCGGCTTCATCGGCACGATCATGCCGAGCAAGGGAAGTCCTTCCACAGTCGATGCATTCCGCAAGCTGCCGCCGGGCGCCGCCTCGCTCGACCTGCATGGCGATGAGGTGCCGTACCACAACGACCCCACCTACGCGGCGCGCGTGCGACGCCAGGCGCGCGATCTGGGCGACGCGGTCCGTTTCCATGGCCGCTACTCGAATGCCGACGTCTACCGGATCCTCGCCGAGCTCGACGCGCTGGTGGTGCCGTCGATCTGGTTCGAGACCTATGGCATCGTCATTCGCGAGGCGTTCCTCGCTCAGGTGCCGGTGATCGCGAGCGATCTCGGTGCGATGGCCGAGGCCTGGAGCAAGGCCGCGCCGGCCTGCCGTTTCGGCGCGGCGACGCAAGCGACC
Source organism: Planctomycetota bacterium (assembly GCA_046349655.1). GTDB lineage: Bacteria > Planctomycetota > B15-G4 > B15-G4 > JAXMBY01 > JAXMBY01. The sequence continues at coordinate 80,706 of JAXMBY010000011.1, read as the reverse complement.
TCGCGCGGCGGATGCAACAGCTGCTCGAGGATCCGAGCCTGGCGGAGCGAATCGCGCGCGTCGAAAAGCCGATACTCTCGGTTCAGGACAATGCCGACGCCTTGCTCGCCCTGTATGATGAGGCGCACCTTTCCATCACCGGCAAACCCTTTGACCATCGGCGATGTGAGCAAGATGCCAAGCAGCAGCCAGGCGCTGCCCCGCTGTCGTCGCGACCCGGCCTCGAGCGCGCGTCCGCTGACCGCATCCGCCAGTCGATCCAGGATCGACTGGCGCACAGCTTACACGATCGGCTCGCAAAAGAGTTGCTCGACGCCCGCGAACAGCTGGCACGGACACGTGCTGATCTCGCCGCGGTCGCGGCCGACCGGGAGCTGCTCGCGGCGCGCGTGCCCGTGCAGGCGCACGTCGACCGGTTGATGCACGACCTGGACGAGCAGGAGCGCCGCCACGACGCCGAGGCGCGCGCGCTGCTCGAGCTGCGCGCGCGGCTGGAACAGATCACCGGCCACGGGATCTTCAAGCTCTGGTCGTGGTGGCGCCGGCTGCTGCGGCGGCCTGGCTTGTGAGTGTCACGGGCATGGCTCAGGATGGAGCGAGGCAAGCAATGAGCGCAGGATCGGAAGATGCCAAGTCGGGCGCCGAGCGCACCGCGGCCAATCCGCTCCGCCTGTCGGTCGTGATCCCGGTCTACAACGAGCGCGAGTTCGTGGGCGAGCTGCTCGAGCGCGTGCTGCGCACGCCGTACGACAAGGAGGTCGTCGTGGTGGACGACTGCTCGAAGGACGGCACGCTCGAGGTGCTGAAGACCTTCGATGGCAAGCGCGGCGTGCGCGTCTTCCACCACGCCGTGAACCAGGGCAAGGGCGCGGCGCTGCGCACCGGCTTCGAGCAGGTCACCGGCGACGTGGTGATCATCCAGGACGCCGATCTCGAGTACGATCCGGGCGAGTACCCGATGCTGATCAAGCCGATCGCCGAGGGCAAGGCCGACGTCGTGTACGGCTCGCGCTTCCTCGGCGGGCCGCATCGCTGCCACCTGTTCTGGCACTACGTGGCGAACAAGTTCCTGACCACGTTCTCGAACATCTTCACCAACCTCAACCTGACCGACATGGAGACCTGCTACAAGGTCTTTCGCGCCGACGTGCTGAAGCGCATCAAGATCGAATCCAACCGGTTCGGCGTCGAGCCCGAGCTCACGGCCAAGGTGGCCCGCATGCGCTGCCGCGTGTACGAGGTGCCGATCAGCTACGCGGGTCGCGACTATGCGGCCGGCAAGAAGATCGGCTGGAAGGACGGCTTCCAGGCGCTGTGGTGCATCCTGCGCTTCAACCTGTTCGGCAAGCGCTGAACCGGTCCTCCCCCGAGACCTCGTTGACAGCCTGGCTCCTGCAACGGCTACGTGTTTGGCCAGAGCCTGACGCGCCCGCTTCAAGTTCAGTTCGGGCTTCACAACTTCGACGTCACGATCCTCACCGGCAAGGGCTACGCCGAGATTCCCCACACAACGAACAAGCTGCGCGGGCAGTTCACCACCGAGTTGAGCTCCAACAAGGGTTTGTACGTTGGCAATTCCATGAAAGTTGGCAAGCTGTACGACCCAGTACAGCAAGTCGAGCGTGACATGATCGTGGTGGGCACGCTGGGCGGCATGGTGTACGTGATCGACCCAGCCGTGGATCCCGAAGGGGATGGCGCGCTTGTCTACGAGCTGCAGGACGATCTGGGCTGGTGCGTGATGGGCCTCGACATCGCTGACGTCGACAGCTGGCTGACCGGCACTCCTTACACCGGCGATCCATACAACGAGATCGTCGTCGGCACCTGGCTCGACACCGGCAACTACGATGATTTCAACACCGGATCGGATCCGACCAGGCACCGCGGCCATGTCATCATCCTGAAGCCCGACCCCGCCTCACGCCACCTGATCATCAAGGAGACGATCACCCTCAACGACAGCTACTCGCCAGGGATGTTCAGCTCGGGACTCTCCGGCGTGAAGGTCGACAATGTCGACGATGACGCGCAGCACAAGACCGAGATCTGGTGTGGGGATGCGACCGGGTATCTCTATTGCCTCGGACGCAACCCCAACGCACCGTTCAACAACCAGTACGTGGCGTTCTTCCGCAGCGCCGGTATGGGCTGCTACCCCGGGATCTACAACAAGCTGGTCCCGGTGAAGAAGACCGTCACCATTCAAGGCGTGCAGAGGACCGTCACCGAGCAACTGATCGTGTTCACGCCTGGGTACGGTTACCGCTTCCAGGTCAATTACGGAGTCGTCCCATGGTGAGCAGAATCGTCCTGGCCGCGTGTGTCTTGGTGACGGTTGTCTCCAACACGGTTGCGAAAACCTGGATCGTCGCGAGCGATGGCAGCGGCGATTTCACGGACATCTACATGGCGGTCGGCGCGGCGGTCGACGGCGACGTGATCATCGTGCGACCGGGCTCGTACAATCGGTTCACGATCCTGGGCAAGTCTCTTGTCGTGATTGGATCGGGGACCGGTGTGACTGTCGTCCACTATCTCGCGGATGGCAGCTCCACGGTGGGCATAGGCAATATGGCAGGCAAGCGTGCTTTGGTCGGCCATTTGAGCCTGCACGGAGATCTTCCCTTAGCAGCAGACGCCACCGGTGGGGTCGTGGGTCTTTCCGACATCGAGCTGCTCCGTGACTATGGTCCAGCGCGCGGGACAAACACCGGCTTCTACAGCAAGGGCGGTTCCACGTTCTTCGTGCGTTGTCCGCTCAAGGACCTGATCCCGCCCGACATCGACACGCCCGTGGGCTCGCCGCCAGGTGCGTTGCTGAACGGCGGCACGGTCGCCATCTGCCAGTCGTTCCTCGACGGTCACGAGGGCACGTATGCAGCCAACGGCCAGCAGGCCTCACCTGGCGGCGCCGGGATCCTCGCCAGCTCCGCCGAGGTGTATCTAGCCGAGCTTTCCACTCTGGGCGGGCTCGGCGGCAAGGCGTTCATCGGCGGGCTCTACTGCGACGAGGTGTACTATGCGGAGCGTGGTGGGCACGGTCTCGAGCTGATCACCAACACGCACTTGCTCACGGCCACGCGTGATCCGGCGATGTTCTTCCAGGGGGGCAAGGGTGGCTACGGCGGGCCGCTCCCCGGCTGCGGGAATCCGTCCTTCCCGGGCGGACCGGGCGGCGATTGCGTGCATGCCGATCCGACGAGCTTCGCGGTGCTCTCGGGACCCTACCAGCTCTTTCCCGGCGTGGGCGGCGACGGCAATCCGGTTGGGCCGCCCGGCTCGGACAAGGTCGGCTCGGTATTCGTCGAGAACAAGCCGCTGCCCACGCTCACCATCGGCGGCACCGGCGCCATTGGCGCGCAGCTCTCGTTGCAGATCCACGGCGACCCGGGCGATCGCGTGCATCTCTTGCTGTCCGACAACTTCGCCAAGACGGTCATGCCAGGCCTCGACGGCTTCCCGCTGTTCGCGTCCCCGGGTGGGTCCTACTTCTTCGCCTTCTCGCTCGGCACGTTGAGCGCCTCCGACCTCGACCTCACGTTCACCTTGCCGGACGACCAGAGCCTGATCGGCAAGCTCGTCCTGTTCCAGGCGGTCGTGATCTCGCAGGACCCGACGCTCCGGCCGCGCTTGACCAACGTCACCGCCGAGATCCTGCGCGATCATTGATCGCTCGAAGACGAGGTCGCGCGTCTCCTGGCTCGCGCCGCGCACTGGCATCCACTCGAACGGCATCGATCTGCCGGTCCCGAGGTGCTGAAGACCTTCGATGGCAAGCGCGGCGTGCGCGTCTTCCACCACGCCGTGAACCAGGGCGCAAGGGCGCGGCGCTGCGCTGTGGTGCATCCTGCGCTTCAACCTGTTCGGCAAGCGCTGAACCGGTCGCGGTTCTTCACCGCTCGCTCAGCTCCTGGTAGAGGATGCGCACCAGACGCGCGCCGCCCGCTGCCCCGCCGCGGGCGCGGTCGAACTCCTGCGTGGGTCGGGTCACGAGCAGCTCGTCGAGCGTGCGTCCCTCGTCGATCGCGTGCTGCACGCGATCGCGGATCGTGACCAGCATGTCGCGGTAGGCTTGCAGCTCGGGCTTGCTCGACACGGGACCATGGCCGGGCACCAGCCGCGTGCTGGCGCCGCACCATTCGAGCAGGCGATCGACGGCGGCGATCATGCCGTCGATGCTGCCGCCGCTCCAGACGTCGATGAACGGGTAGGCGCCGATCTCATAGATGTCGCCGGTGTGGATCACGTCGTGATGGCGCAAGCGGACCACCGCATCACCGTCGGTGTGCGCGGCTGGCAGGTGGATCACCTCGACCACCTCGTCGTTCACGTGCAACGTGAGCCCGCTCGTGAACGTGAGCGTCGGCCAGGCACCGTGGGGCGCCGCCTGACGATGCCACTCGAGCGCCGGCACGTCCGAGCTGATCGCCATGGAGCGGCGGGTGCGCTCGTGCGCGACGATCACCGCGCCGCGCTCGGCGAGCACCTGGTTCAGGCCGCGATGGTCCTCGTGGAAGTGCGTGTTGACGACGAACCGGATCTTGCTGCGCGCGACGCGCTCGACCAGTTCCCGCGCCTGGTCGAGATGGCGCGGATCCTGCGCGTCCACGAGCAGGGTGGCGTCCGTGCCGGTCGCGACCAGCACGTTGCCCGCGGCGCTGCCGGTGATCAGGAACAGATCGTCGGCGAGCTTCACCGTCGTCAGTACCACTGCGGGACCTTGCGAGAGCGCGCAGCACCAGAGGAGCGCGATCAGCATGACGGGCTCCGGGGACGGGGCGCGCCAATGATAAGCGCGACCACGCGGCTTCCCAGCGTGAATTGCCCTTGCCCGGACCTCGTTCGTTCACAGAATCTTGGAGTGCCGGCGATGTTTTCCCCGTAATCTGGCGCGAGCTTCTCCCGTGCCTCGGAGGTCGCCTCTTCATGGACTATGCGCTCAGCCTCGACGGCGTGACCAAGCGCTTCGGGGAGTTCGTGGCCGTCGACAATCTGTCGCTCAACATCCCCAAGGGCAGCATCTACGGGTTCCTTGGTCCCAACGGCGCCGGCAAGACCACCACCATCCGCATGGTGATGAGCATCTTCTATCCCGACCAGGGCTCGATCACGGTGCTCGGCCATCCCAACGCCGAGGCGGTCAAGGATCGGCTGGGCTACCTGCCCGAGGAGAAGGGGCTCTACAAGAAGATGAAGGCGGGTGAGATCATCGCCTACTTCGGCCGCTTGAAGGGCATGAGCGCGGCGAGCGCGAACGCGCGCGCACAGGAGCTGCTCAAGCGCTACGGTCTCGGCGACTGGATCGACAAGAAGTGCGAGACGCTGTCCAAGGGCATGGGGCAGAAGGTGCAGGTGCTCGGCACGCTGGTGCACGAGCCGGAGTTCGTGATCCTCGACGAGCCGTTCTCGGGACTCGACCCGGTCAATGCCGAGATGCTGCGCGACGTGATCGTGCAGCAGAAGCGCGAGGGGCGCACGGTGATCTTCTCGACGCACGTGATGCAGCAGGCGGAGCAGATCTGCGACTACATCTTCCTCATCAACAAGGGCAAGAAGGTGCTCGATGGCAGCCTCGCCGAGGTGAAGTCGGGCGGCCACAAGGGCATCCAGGTGGACTACGACGGCGACGGCACGTTCCTGCGCCGGCTGCCGGGGGTGCGCCGAATCAACGATGCCGGCAAATCGGCCGAGCTGTTCCTCGACGATGGCGTCGATCCGCAGAGCATCTTGAAGGAGATGGTCGGCAGGCTCGTGGTGCGGCGGTTCGATCTGCGCGAGCCGTCGCTGCACGAGATCTTCGTGCGTGCCGTGGGAGGGATCACCAATGAATAGCAAGGCGCTTCTGGTCGCGCAGCGCGAGTACATGGAGAACCTGCGCACCAAGACGTTCTGGATCGGCATCATCTCGTTCCCGTTCATCATCGCCCTGTCGATCATCGTGCCGGTGCTGCTCGAGCGCGCGAAGGACGTGCGCAAGTACGCGGTGCTCGACGAGTCGGGCTGGTTGCTGAAGGCGGTGGAGGAGCGCGCGCAGTCGCCCGATCTGGCGAAGATCCTGCGGGCGGTGCGTGACGCGTGCCAGAAGGGCAAGGGCCTCGATCACTTCCCCGAGGCGCTCACCAAGGGGCTCAAGGATCCGGCCGCGGTGAAGCTGATGGCGGATGCGAAGGACGAGCTGCTCGACCAGATGGCGGACGTGATCTCGATGGCGAGCTCGCCGGAGGGCAGCCGCATCCCCGATGAGTACCGCAAGCCGCTGCTCGAGAACCAGGAAGCGATCCGCCAGTGGTATGCCGCGTTGCCGCCGGAGCAGGCGAAGAGCTACGCGCCCGGCCTGAGCAAGAGCCAGTACCGGCGCGTCAACGTGAGCGATGCCGAGGGCTCGCAAGAGGACCTCAACAAGCGGCTCAACAAGGGCGAGATCTTCGCCTACTTCGTCATCGGCGCGGATCCGGTGGCCGGCAGCGAGGGGTGCAAGTACATCTCGAAGAACCTCACCGACGAGGACTTGCCACGCTGGTTCGCCGGCCTCGCCAGCGCCGAGGTGCGCGCCCGGCGCCTGGCCAAGGAGAACATCCCCGAATCGATCAGCAAGAAGATCCAGGAGCCGTTGCGCTTCGAGAGCAAGCGGCTCACCGCCGCCGGCACGGAGGAGAAGGTCGAGGACAAGGACGAGATGCGCCAGTGGGCGCCGGTGGGATTCGTCTACCTGCTGTGGATCTCGGTGTTCATGAGCGCATCGATGCTGCTGATGAACACGATCGAGGAGAAGTCGAACCGCTTGATCGAGGTGCTGTTGTCGTCGGTCTCGCCGATGCAGCTGATGAGCGGCAAGATCGCCGGCATCGCCGCCACTGGCCTGACGGTGGTCTGCTCGTGGGTGGTGTGCGGCTATCTCGGCATCAAGTTCCTGCCGCAGCTGATCGGCGGCGGCTCGTCGAAGTTCGATCTATCGTTCATCGTCAGCGATCCCGTGTACCTCTCGTCGTTCGTCGCCTACTTCTTCCTCGGCTACTTGATGTTCGCGGCGCTGCTGGTGGCGATCGGTTCGATCTGCAACAGCTTGAAGGAAGCGCAGAACCTGCAGCAGCCGGTGGTCATCCTCTTGATCATCCCGCTGCTGGCGATGGTGCCGATCGGCAAGGATCCCAACGGCACCCTGGCCAAGGCGCTCTCGTACGTGCCGGTGTTCACGCCGTTCGTGATGATGAACCGCGCCGCCGGCCCACCGTCGACCAGCGAGTATGTGATCACCACCCTGCTCCTGGTCGTGTCGATCGTCGTGGCGCTGATGGGCGCGGCCAAGATCTTCCGCATCGGCATCCTGATGACCGGCAAGCCGCCGCGGCTGAAAGAGATCTTCCAGTGGCTCAAGGCGCCGGTGGGGGCGATGCCGGTGCGCAAGGAATGAACCAGCGAGGGAGCTCGATCATGGTGGACGGGCACCGAGCGACTCTGGCCGACCACCTGCTCGTGCCGCACCCTTCCAGGCTCGACCCAGGCTCGCCGGGCTACGAGCGCCTGCTCGCCCTGCATCGGGCGGCAATCGCGAGCGGACAATCCTCCTACGTGGACCCTGCGACCGGCAACGGCGTGTTCACGGCGGCGTATCTCTGGCAGCGCGGGGTGTGCTGCGACAAGGGCTGCCGCCATTGCCCTTACCTGCGTGGTCGTCCGGCAGCTCCCGAGTAGGATCGCGGAGCCAATCGGTGCGCATGGCTCTGCACCAACGACGGGCGCATCACCAGCTTTCGCACCGGTCCAGTCCAGTTCGCACTAGTCTCGGATCTCTGGCTCAACCAGCTGCGACAGGAGCGCGAGCGATTCCTGCCACCCGAGATAACACGCCTCAGGCGGAATCACGTCAGGAACGCCCTCTTGAACGATGTTCAGCTCCGTGCCAGCGGACACCTTCTTCAGAGTCACCGTCACCTGCATCTCGCCGGGCAGGTTCGCGTCGTCGAACCTGTCGGTGTAGCGGATCCGCTCGTTCGGGGTCAACTCCAGGTACTTGCCGCCGAAGGAATGGCTGCTCCCGGTCGTGAAGTTCGTGAACGACATCTTGTGCGTGCCACCAACTCTCGCATCCATGTGGTGCACCTTGGCAGTGAAGCCGTTCGGCGGCAGCCATTTCACCATCGCATCCGGATCCAAGAAGGCCCGATAGACCTTCGCTGGTGCGGTCCGAAGGAGGCGATGAAGTCGGATCGTGTTCGTCGCCATGACTTGTACCTTTCAGGAGTTTGGTCTTGGTGATCCGTCGCCGCTGAGCCTTCCGGTGTCTCACGACCCAAGCTCAGCGACCCGGCTGCGGGACGCGATTGCAACCGGAGCGCGCTGGCCGGGTTCGCCGCAGCGCATGGTGAGGCAGCGTGTTCATCTGGATCTTCGGTCTGGAAGAATGTGCTGCGTGAGTCCCTTCTGAAGCAACTCGGCCTCGATCTGGCGAAGCATCTCATGCTTTGCCTTTCCCGGCTTGGGCAATGGCGGGCCTGCCTCGCGACGGATGCCGGTCGGCTTGTGTACGACCCACATGAAATCGCCTCCCACGGCTCTGCCAATCCGAATCTCGATGTCTTCGGGCTTTATCATGGCGTCCTGCAAACGCCGGTAGACTACCGCCCCGAAACCGATGTCGCCAGATTGTCAGCTGCATGCGCCTGTTGGATGGCAGGGCCGCACTGATCCGGAGCACGCAAGTCCGACAGCCCATGAACAGCCAGCACGATGAACCGAACGCCTACGGCGTGAAGGTACTGTTCGCGAACCGAAATGCGGCGAGGACCGCGACGAAATGCACGGCGACGTTCACGACCCAGCGAATCCGGAGCAGCGGTCCGCTGCCGGCCGCCCACAGCGCAAGCGCGTAGACAGGGTACTGCACGAGAGCCAGCGCAATCAGTGGGGGCGTGAGAGCATGGGTGAACCGCGTGAGCCCGAGCGAGTACGGGAAGAACACCTTCGCGGCGACGTACGTCCCATGCCCGCCGGCCCCGGCGACGAATGTGACCACGATGGCAACTACCTCGAGAGCTGCTGCGCCGAAGAGCATCGCCGGAAGGTTGTCTTGCCGCTTCACGATGCCGTGCCCCCACGGTCCGGATAACGACTCAAGCTCAGCGACCCGGCCCACGATGGCCTCGAATTGCAACCGTGACGCGAGTTCGCTGGAGCGCATGGTCAGACGGCGTGTTGTCCATCATGACCCCGCAAGATCTCCCTGCATGTATCAGTCGATGTCGGTGCAAACACATGCAACTGATGCTGGCAGTCGTCCACGAACAAGCGGCCACACTCCCTGCACTGATACATGGGACGTGCTGCAGCGACAAGAATACTGCGAACCCGCATGACGGCAGCCTCGGCGTCGGCGCGGCCAGCCGCCACAGCATCGATCACAGCATCGATGCCGTCACAGACCGGAAACCACTCCTGGTCAGGAATGAGATGCCCCTTCTGAGGCAGTCCGTCAGCCTGATCGCTGATGCTCGCTCCGCAATCGCAACTGATTTTCATGGCCCGGTGTGCGAACGCCTCCGAACGCTCGGCGTCAGTCGCGGCGGCGCCGCGCCATCAGCTCCTCGGGCGTGCCGATCATTGGCGGCTCGTAGCCCGCCTCCCTGCATACACCTTCGATGGCCTGGCGCATCGTCGCGTTCGCGATGTGCTTGCAGTTCCAAGTCAGGAGGTAGTCTACACCGTGGACCGCTGCGACCGCAATGTGGAGCGCACCTTCGGCAGCCGTCCTGGGCACGGCTCCGCTCTCGACCAGCCGCGCCGCGAGCTCCCCCGCTGCGTTCGTGGTTACTTGGTTCTGCTCAATCACGGCCGCAGAACAGACCGCCTGGGTGGGTCAAGCTGCCTTCGTGCATCGCGTTCGCTCGGTTCCAAGGAGTCGCGGTCGGACCGTCGTGCAACGTCGTCCTGGTCCTGGGCCATACGCGCCGCGCGCTCAGTTGCCGAGCGGACCGCGGGTCACGCCGATGGTGCTGGTCGCCTTGAGCTTGGTCCACACGTCGCGCCCGCTCGTGGTGCCGTCGAGCAGGGCCTGGTACAGGCCGATCGTGGCACGTGCCCGATCCGCGCTCTCGTTCAGCAGCTCGACGCGGAACTCGCGCGCACCCGCCTCGATCAGCGGCCGGACGTAGTCGGCCGCGCTCTGCGGCACCGCATTGAACAGCGTGTTGCGGCAGCCCACGTCCGCCTTGAGCGGATGCTCGAGGCCGATGTGGTCGCGCAGCTTGACGTCATGGCGATCGCACGGCCGGCCGCAGTTGCTGCGATCCGTCCCCGGCGACAGGACCGCGCAGAACACGCAGTGCTCCATGTGGAACATCGGCATGTGCTGGTGCACCACGACCTCGAGCCATGCCGGCGGCACTGCTTGCAGCAGGTCGAACAGCTGCTCGTGATCGAGGTCGTAGGACGCGGTGACGCGGTCGGCGCCGCGCTCGCGGAACAGCTGCACGCTGAGCTCGTTGGCCGCGTTGAGCGAGAAGTCGGCGACGAACGGGATGCGCTCGGCGCTGCAGAACTGGAGCCCGCCCAGGTTGCGCACCAGGATGCCGTCGGCGCTGTGCCTGGCGAGGTACTTGAAGATCGGCGCCTCGGCCGGCTTCTGGATGCGCGGCGTGGCGAGCAGGACGCGCGCGCCGGCGCCGCGCGCCATCGCCACGGCGCGGCCGCAGCCGCGAATGTCCTGGAGATCGGCATACACGCTGCGGGCGCCGGCGTCGAGCGCGCCATCGATCTGCTCGAGCGTGCGGCACAGGACATGCATGCGCGGCGCCAGTGCGGCCGTCCGGATCGCTTCGCGCAGCGGCGCGCGCAGCCGCTCCAGCGCCGGTTCGGTGGCGATCGCTCGCGGCTGGTGCTCGCGCAGCGACGCTGCCAGCGCCGCGATCAGCTCGCGCCGCAGTCGGCCGAGCACGCTGAGCGGCGCCATCGGCGAGCCCTGGATGTCGGCTGCGAGCGTCGCCAGCTCGTAGACCGTCTGGCCGAGGCGGCCGAGCTGCGCGCGCAGCAGCGCGACGCTGAGCGGATGCTGCGTTGCCGGCGCGAGCGGCTGATCGCTGGCGACGCACGCACGCGCACCTGACGCGGCGCGGGCGACGACCGCGAGCGGCGCACCGGCGTGCGCGGTCACCTGCATGTCGAGCGGCACCCGCCGGCGCACCGTGCCGCCGGCGAACGTGGCGCGCAGGCGTCGCGTCAGCTCCGGATCGTCGGTCTTCCACACGCGGTTGGCGATCGCGACCCGTTCGAGCGCGACGTCGCCGCGCCCGAACGCGAGCTCCACCAGGCCGGTCGACACGGTGGCGGCGATCGACTCGCCGCGGCGGAAGATCTCGTAGACGCGACCGCCTTCCTCGTCCGCTTCCGGATCGCCGCGGTCGAAGACGATGCCATCGCCGCGCTTGAGCGGTCCCTGCAGCTCGACCAGCACGCGCCCGCGCCGCACGCCCTGCACGGTGCCGATGAACAGGCCGCGCTTGCGCGGGCTCAGGCCTTGCACCAGCACCTTGTGGTTGCTGCCGCGCAGCCAGCCGTGCGAGAAGCCGCGCGAGAACGAGAGCTGCATCTCGTCCTGCTGCTCGCGCGTGAAGTCGACGCGCCGTCCAAGGAGCGCGCCGCGCACCGCGCTCTTGTAGTGCCGCGTGATGTTGGCGACGTACTCGGGCGTCTTCAGCCGCCCCTCGATCTTGAGGCCGGCGAGGCGCAAGCCGACCAGCTCGGGAATGAGATCGAACGCGGCCAGGTCTTGCGGGCTGAGCAGGTAGTGCATCTCGCCCAGGTCCTGCGTCGTACCATCGCAGACCAGCTGGTACGGCAGGCGGCATGCCTGCGCGCACTGGCCGCGATTTGCGCTGCGTCCGCCCAGCGCCTCGCTGGTCAGGCACTGACCCGAGTAGGCCACGCACAGTGCGCCGTGCACGAACACCTCGAGCGGCATCGCCGTCTGACCACGGATCTTCTTGATCTCGGCGAGCGATAGCTCGCGCGCGAGGATCACGCGCTCGACGCCGAGCTCCTCGACCAGCCGCAGCGACTCGGCGCTGGTCAAGGTCATCTGCGTGGAGGCATGGATCGGCAGGTCCGGGCACACCGCGCGCAACAGCCGCACCAGGCCGAGGTCCTGCACGATGACGGCGTCGGCCGGCGCCGCAGCCACCGCGCGCACGGTCGACTCGATGCGCGCGAGCTCACGCGGGAAGATCAGCGTGTTGAGCGCGACGTAGCCCTTCATGCCGCGCTCGTGCAGCAGCCGCATCACGTCGGGCAGCTCGGCCAGGTGGAAGTTGGCGGCGCGGGCGCGCGCGTTGTGTTCCTGCAAGCCGAAGTACACCGCGTCCGCGCCGTTCTCGATCGCGGCGCGCAGGCAATCCCAGTCGCCCGCTGGTGCGAGCACTTCCGGCGCCGGATCCGCGTGGGGCGGCGGCGGCGCGGTGGCGGTTCTGGGCAGCTCGACCATCGGGCGTTGTCACCGCAGCTCGACCAGGTGAAGGGCCAGGACGCAAGCGGGCATTATAGCCCGACGGTCAGCGCCCGCCGGCGCCTGGTCAGTGGCAGATGGTCGCGTCCAGCCCATCGGTGGCGGTGATGCCCATCGGTCCGCCCGGGTCGGTGCACATGAACTGGCTGTAGAAGTGCACCTGATCGAGCGCCGGGTCGCTCGGGATCGGCGCCGGAATGTCGGCCGAGCCATAGCCCGGGAACGGCAGGCCAGCGACGGTGAACTTGGCCACCAGCCAGGGCGGTGCGACGTTCAGGTAGGCGCCGTCGCCGAGCGGCACGGTGACCTGCGTGAAGCCGACGAACAGCAGGCCTTGCTGGCCGCCGTACAGGCTCGAGCCGACCAGGTGGAAGCTCGCGTTGCCGGTGAACGGCACGCCGCCCGACCACGAGATGGTGGGCGTGACGCCGCCGCTGCCCGGCGACGGCAGGCCGTAGTGCGACGGATCGGGGCAGCTCGCGGCCGCGAGCGCGATGTCGTCGAGGTACCACGCGTCGTCGATCTGGTCCACCTCCGGCCGGAATCGCAGCCGCAGGCCATCATGGTAGGCATCGGCGGGCAGGAACTGCGACTGGAACACGAAGTCGTCCTGGTTGATGCCGTCCGAGGTGAGCCGCATCAGCTCCTTCCACAGGAGGCCGCTCGACCAGTACTCGACCACGAGCTGCTCGCCGGCCTCGACGTTGCGATGCTCGCTGAAGAAGGTGAGCTTGGCCTGCGCCACGCTGCCGAGCCGGATCTCGTTGGTGCGCAGATCGTCGTCGCGATTCGCGCCCGCGCCGCTCGCATTGAGCTGGATCACCCACGGCGGGCTCGGCTCGTTCGAGCCGTTGCTGCTCACCGAGGCATTGTAGTTGTAGGTCCACTTGCTCGGGTCGAGCGTGGTGCCAGGCACGTCGTCGAAGAACGGCAGATCGAGCGGCAGCTGCTCGTCGCCGAGGCAGCCGACCGTGCCCTTGTAGCTCAGGATCTGCGCGATGTCGGGCGCGCCGAAGTTGGGCAGGCCGATGCCGTCGCAGCCGCCGATGCCCGAGCACATGATGTGGCAGTCGCCGTTGCCGTCGCAGTGGCCCGCGCTCCAGTTGTGGCCCAGCTCGTGAGCGGTGAGCGTGACGCGGTAGTTGTAGTCCTTGGTGAAGCGCGACTGCGACAGCCCATAGCCGTAGCTGCCGTTGCAGATCACCGTCAGGTAGGCGAGGCCGATGATGCCGCCGTCGAGATCCTTGCCGGTCATCAGGTGGGCGACGTCGCGGCGGATCGCACCCTGATTGCTGGTCCACTCGTTCACGAACTCGCCCAGCATCGTGCCGGCATCGGTGGAGAAGTACGGATCGGGGTCGGCCGTGCGCACCAGGATCACGGTGACCTCGTAGGTGATCGCCACGTCGCGCTCGTACACCACGTCCTCGCCCACCATGATGTTCTCGATGTCGTGCAACGTGTTCTCGACCGAGTCCTGGTTCTTCAGGTGATAGAACTCGTAGTCGGCATCGAAGGCGATGTCGCACACCTTGTTGCCGGTGCCGCCGGCGACGCTGCCGCCCATCTGGCTCGGCAAGATCCTCGGCGCCGGTGCGAGCGCGTCGTTCTGCGCGCAGCGCCAGTCGCCCGGCACCACGTCGTGCTCGCTGAAGATCACGTGCCAGCGAGCGTCGGCGGTGCGCTCGAGATCGCGCAGCGGATGGATGGTCCAGGTCGTGCCATCGAGCTTGACCAGCGCGGTGAGCTGGCCTTCGTGGAGCGAGCCGGCGACCACGCTGCCCGGCGCGCCCAGCACGATGCCGCGGTAGGTCTCGGGCGGTGCCGGCTCGACCTCGTCGATCGCCCCGGACTCGCGCTGCACCAGCAGGCGGAAGTCGCTGGCGCGCACCGAGTGGTGCGTCATCTCGAGCGTGACCTCGCGCTCGCCCAGGCGGACGCTGGTGCGCAGCCGGGCGCCGCCCTGGTCCGGCAGCTCGAGCGGCTGCAGCGCGAACGTCGCGGCGTGCAGCTCGTCCTTGACGCGCGCTGCGACCACGTCCTGCCACCTCGGTGCGACGTTCGCTGCGCTGGCGCCCACCTGGGCGCAGACGAGCACGCTGGCGGCTCGGATCACGTGACGGCACATGGCAGCTCCTGGGGTTGGTGAGGGAGAGGCCTACTAAACCGGTTTGCGCGGTCGTGGCAAGCCCCGAATCGCGACCCCGGCGCCGGTGGCTCATTGCGGCGCGTTGCTTTTCGCACCGCGCGGAACTTCGCCCGCTGAACGGCCGTTCTCAGCCGCCTGTAGCAGCGAGGGGCAAGCGGTCCATCACCGAGGGCGAAGCCATGAACCATCGAGGATTCCTGTTCGTGTCGCTGGCGCTGTTGCCGGCATGTCACGTGTCGATCGACGGCGTGCGCTGGTTTCCATCGTCGATCAGGGGCTCGGGCGTGGAGGCAACCGAGGTGCGCGAGGTGCCCGAGTTCGATCGCATCGAGGTGGCGGGCGCGCTGCGGCTCGAGTGTCGCGTCGGCGGCGCGCGCCAGGTGTCGGTGCGCGGCGACGACAACCTGCTCCCGTACGTGCAGACCGACGTGGATGGTGAGACGCTCGTGCTGCGCATGGCGAGCGGCAGCTATTCGTGCGATCGTGACCTGGTCGTCTCGGTGGTCGCGCCGAGCGTGCGGGCGGTGTCGGTGTCTGGCAGCGCGGACGCCGACGTGACCGGCCTGCAGGGCGGCGCGTTCGAGGCGTCCGTGTCGGGCTCGGGCAGCCTGCAGGCCGACGGCGAGGTGGAGCAGCTCGACGCTGCCGTGAGCGGGTCGGGCGATCTTCTGCTCGACGCGCTGCCGGCGCGCGCGGCGCGAGTCTCGGTGGCCGGCAGCGGCAGCGCCCGGGTGCGCGTCCTTGACCGCCTCGAGTGCACCGTGAGCGGCAGCGGCGACGTGCGCTATCGCGGCGACCCGAGCACCAAGATCAGCGTCAGCGGCTCGGGGTCCGTGACCCGTCGCTAGACGCTGCACGACCGGGACGACGGCGGAGGAGATCGAGGCAACCGGCACAGCCGCGAGCCGCTGCCGCCGCAGCGTGCGGCAAGCGGGGCGATCAACTCGATACAGCCGCGACACGCACGACCTCGCGGTCTCGGGAATCCAGCTCTTCTTCGAGTTCTTGCCAGCACGCAGCGCGTTTGCGGGTGACAATGCACGTGCAGGTACCCTTTTCCGAGGTGTGCCATGGAAGTCAACCCCGCAACCGGTCATGTTCTCGATCTCCACGGCGCTGGCTCGCACACGGCGTCTGCCGCGGCGGCACGAGCGAGCGATGCCGACCAGGCCGACACGTTCCAGGCCGACGACACGGTGAGCGTGTTCGGCGGCTACGGACGCCAGGTGGGTCAGTTGCAGTTCGACGCGTCCGGTGCCTACCGCGTGGTGAACGCCGAGGCCATGCGCGCACATGCCGGTTCCTTGCCGCCGAGCGCGCCGTCCTTGCAGAGCGTGGATGTCGTTCAACTCGACAATGCGCTCGGGCCGAGCCCGGAGCGCGCGCGCATGCAAGACGTCATGAACCAGCTCGGCCTCGACGAGCGCAGCGCGCGCGATCTGAAGCTCGTCTCCGAGCTGATCGAGAAGCTCGATCCGACGTCGTTCGAATCGCTGATGCAGCGCTTGCAAGGCATCTCGCAGGCGTACTCGACGCCGGAGCCGCGCCGGGTCGAGCCATCGCAGCCGCGCGCCGCCGACGAGGCGCGAGCGGCGGCTGGCCTGCAGGTGAGCTACCTCGCGCTCGAGCTGTCGGTGAGCGACACCTGGCCGGGCGAGGACGCGAGCGGCGAGGAAGGCTCGGCGTCGATGCATGGCCGGCGCCAGGCATTGCGGTTCGAGCGCCTCGAGCTGTCGCTCGGCCAGAGCGCCCTCGATCAGGGCGGCGCGCTCACGCTCGACGTGGCAGGCTCGCGCGAGCAGGCGCGCGTCGCGCTGGTGGGCAACACGCAATCGGATGCGGCGCTGCTGAGCAGCGTCGGGCTCGGCGACCTCGCCGCCGGGGCGCTGGTGCAGCGCTCACCGGTCGAGCGGGCCGACGGCTCGAGCGGCTCCTTGATCGACGTGCTGGTTGCCGGCGACCGGTGAGGCAATCCAGGCCAGGCGCTTGCCCCGCTGCTCGGCGATGTCGAGCGCGGCCACGCGATACGCCTCGGCCAGGGTCGGGAAGTTGAAGATGTTGTCGACGAAGCCGTCGATCTCCATGCCCATGAGCAGCGCCATCTGGCCGACATGGATGAGCTCGGCGGCTTGCTCGCCGATGATCTGCACGCCGAGCAGGCGTTGGCCTGCCGGGTCGGCGACCATCTTGAGCAGGCCGTCCTGACATGCGGCGATCTGCGCGCGCGCGAGCTCGGTGAAGCGCGCGCGGCCGACCATCGCCGCGCCCAGGCGCGCGACTGCCTGCGCCTCGGTGAGGCCGACGGTCGAGATCTCGGGGATCGTGTAGATGCCGACCGGGATCGTCTCGGGCGCCGAGCCCACGCTCTGGCCGAGCGCGTGGCAGATGGCGCGGCGGCCTTGTTCCATGGATGACGAGGCGAGCGACGGCGGGCCGATCACGTCGCCGATCGCGTAGATGTGCGGCACCGCGGTCTGGCAGTGCTCGTTCACGCTGAGCAGGCCGCGATCGTTCGGCTGCAGGCCGGCGGCGCCGATGTTCAGCCCCTCGAGATTCGCCACGCGGCCGAGCGCGCACAGCAGCTTCTCGCTGCGCACCAGGCTGCCGTCGGCGAGCGTGGCCACCACCTCGCAGAGACCGTCCCAGGACACGCTCGCGACGCGCTGCTGGCCGAGGTAGCGGCCGCCATGGGCGATGAAGTCGCCGAGGAACCGATCGGTCAGCTCGGCATCGAGGAAGGCGAGCGGCCGCTCGCCCTTGTCGATCATCGTCACGCGCACGCCGAGCGCGGCGAAGATCGAGGCGTACTCGCTGGCGATGACGCCGGCGCCGAGCACGGTGAGCGACTGCGGCAGGTAGGTCATCGACAGGATCGAGTCGCTGTCGACGACGTTCTCGTGGTCGATCGGCACGTCGGCGGGTGCGCGCGGGCGCGAGCCAGTGGCGATGGCGATGAAGCGCGCCGTGACCCGCCGCTTGCGACCATCCACGCTCAGCACCTCGATCTCGCGCGGCGACAGGAAGCGCGCGCGGCCATGCCAGTGATCGATGCGGTTGCGCGCGAGCTGCTCGCCGATGTAGCGCTCGTGCGCCTTCACCACCTGCTCGAGGCGCGTCATCAGGCTCGCGACCTGCAGGTCGCCCGAGGCACGCACCTGGTACACGTTGCCGCTGCGCCGGCTGAAGCCGGTGAGCGAGGCCGCGGTCTCGCGCAACGTCTTGCTCGGGATCGTGCCCGAGTGCACGCACGCGCCGCCCACCTGGGACTCCTGCTCCACGACCAGCACGCGCCGATTGAGCTTGGCGCCCTGGATCGCTGCCTTCTGACCTGCAGGGCCGCTGCCGATGATGACGATGTCGTACGATTCGAGCGTCGCGCCGCTCATGCCACGGCCTCCACCATTGCCGCGATCGACTCGCGCTTGGCGAGCAGCTGGTCGATCATGTCCGGATAGATGTTGAGCGGCGCCCGCAGCGGATGCTGGCGCACCGATTCCTCGTCCACCAGCTGCGGGCCCACGGTCAGGTGCGCGAGCTCGTCGGCGAGCGCGGTCGTCATCGCCGCCTGAACGCAGGTCGGTGCCGCGGCCGGGTCGTGATGGAAGGCGACCGTCTCGCGCAGCCGTGCCGGCAGCGCCCAGCGCTCGATCAACGCGCTGCCCACGCGCGCATGATACTGCTCGACCAGCACGTCGAGCGCGTCGGCATGCAGCTCGATGCGCAGCTGCTTCTGCAGATCGACCAGCTCTTGCAGCAGGACCGGCCGGCCGACGTCGTGCAGCAGCCCGCCGAGGAATGCTTCCTCGACGTTGGTGCGGCGCATGCGCGCGATCTCCTGCGCGTACAGGCCGGCCGCGAGCGAGTGCTTGAACAGGACGCGCAGCCGATTCTCGAAGCCCGGGACGACGAACACCTTGCTCTGGCACGAGATGATGAGCGCGATCTCGCGGATCTTCTGCATGCCGAGCCGGCTGACCGCCTGCTGCAGCGTGACGATCGCCACCGCCGGCGCGAACAGCGCCGAGTTGGAGACGCGCAGCACGTGGCCCGCGAGCGCCGGGTCGCGCCGGATCAGCTCGGCGAGCTTGCGCGTCTCGCAGTGCGGGTCCATGCTCGAGGTCATGACCTGGCTCGCGACCTCGGGCAGCAGCGGCAGCTCGATCTTCCCGGTTCGAATGCGTTCCTCGAGCGCACCTCGCAACTCGTCCGGAACAGCCACGTCATTGCCGAGCTCGTGCATGATCGGTCCTTGCTTCGCCGACTACCTTCTCGGTGCCCGCTGCCGGCGAACTGGAGGCAATGCGCGCCGCGCGCTGGTCGTGTTGCCGCGATGAAACCGCCTGCGCGCGCACGGATGGCGTGACCATCATCCACGAGCCGCACGCGACGCGCAGCCGCGCGTGACCGCCGCCGCGCCAGGCCGCGCCCCAGGTTGAGAACTCGCCGCGCTCGCCTCAAGGCCCCGCCGCGTCTTTCCGATGTTCCACGTTGGTGAACGAGAGCCAACCGGACTCGAGGAGGAGTCGGAGGGGTTTTGAGCACTCGCTTGTGCCTCAATCTGCTGCGCGCGGGCCGCATCGCGGTGATCGCCTTCATCCTCGCGTCGCTGTTCCAGAACTACTGCATCACCTCGTATCGCGTGTCCGGCAACAGCATGCTGCCCAACTTCACCGACGGCGATCGCGTGGTGGTGGCCTCCCTGCCCGCATTCCTGCTCAGCCCCAAGGACGGCGACACCGTGATCGTGAAGGGCCCGGACGGCGACACACTGATCAAGCGGGTCGCCGCATCACCCGGCGAGACGATCGAGATCAAGCACTCGAGCGTGTATCGCAACGGCCAGCTGGTCGCGGAGACGATCCCGGCCGAGATGGCGCGCTGCGACGACTATGCGCCGCGCACGCTCCACCAGGACGAGTTCTTCCTGCTCGGCGATCATCGCCGCATCTCGATCGACTCGCGCGACTTCGGTCCGGTCAAGCGCGACGCGATCGTCGGCCGGGTGATCCTGCGCATGCCCGCGGGCGAGGCGCTGCCCGCTCACGCGCGCGTGCCGTGAGCGCGCGCGCGCCACAGCGCCAGCGCCCACGCGAGCACACCGGCAATCGACAGACCTGATCCCACCGAGAAGTCGAGCGGCCGGTAGCGCAGCACCACGCGCTTCGCGCCGGCCGGCAGCAGCACGCCGCGGAACGCGACGTTGGCCGGGTACACCTCGCTCGGCACCCCGTCGACCAGCGCCTCCCATCCCGGGCAGTACGCATCGGCCAGGTAGAGATAGGCCGCGCGCCCGGGCGCAAGCGCGATCTCGACCTGCTCGGGCGCGTAGCGCGTGATGGTTGCGCGCGGCAGCGCGCCGTCCTGCGGCGCCAGCTCGGGCGCGCCCTCGAGCACGAGCTCCGCGTGCGGATCGAACCCGGCGCTCCGCAGCACGAGGAGCTCCTGCTCGCGGGTCGAGCTCGACCACGCTTCGGCATGCTTGCTCGCTGCCGGGAACAACCGCGCCCTGCCGAACACGCTCGCGCGCGGCAGCGCCTCCTTGCAGCGGTACACGAAGTAGCCGCGGTCCGCGAACAGCTGCTCGAAGTGCGGCAGCAGCGCCGCCCCGAGCGGCCTGGTCGTGAGCAGCACGTTGAGCGCGGCGATCGCCGGCAGGTGCGACGTGAGCGATGCGGCATCGAGGAACGGCCGCACCTGCACCGGCGAGGTCGTGCCCGCCTCGAACGATTCGAACAGCCGGCCGTAGCGCATCAGCACCTGGGTGATGTAGCCGCTCGAGTCCTCGAGGCCGAAGTGCGTGCCCATGTTGGGGTTCAAGACCAGATCGGTGAGCACGTCGATCTCGGCCGCGCGCTTGGGCACGTAGCGCATCAAGCGCAAGCGATCGCCATGCTGCTCCAGGTCGGCCGCGATCGCTTGCAGCTTGGCGATCACCGGATCGGATGCGAGGAACCTGGCCGCGCTCTGGCTGCGGTCGAGCGGCACACCGAACGCGAACAGGTCGGCCACGAGCACGAGCATGGCGACGATCGGCAGCGCGCGCCCCCCCCCCGCCCGCCCCCGCGCGCCCCCACCGCGGCGGCCGCGAGGACCACCGCGGACAGGAAGGCGGCGCGCAGGTAGCGCACGTGCTCGCCCTCGAGCGCCGCACGCTCGCCCGCCGGCAGGCTCGCGAGGTAGTCCTGCACCACCGTGCCATGGCGCACGCTCATGCGCGTCTCGATCAAGCGCACCACGCCGCCGCCGTCGAGCCACAGCCAGACGAGCATGGCACCCGTGAGCGCGAGCAGCAGCACGGCGGCGGCGGTGACGATCCTGCGTGCGCGCGAGTCGGCGAGCGCATCGAAGCCGAACGCCGCGCCGAGCGCGAGCAGCCCGGCCGCTGGCAGCAGCGTGCGCCGCGGGTCGCCGGCGTTCAGGCCCGGCAGACGCGCAACGAGCCCTGGCTGCCACGCCGGCACGATCGCGAGCGCGAGCAGCAGCGCCGCGAGCGCGAGCAGGATGCGGCCGCGCTGTGCGCGCCACGCGCCGAGCGCGAGCAGCAGCGGCAGCACGCCGACGTAGATCGTCGACTCGGTGAAGTTGTCCGCAGTCGCGGGCAGGAAAGCCGCCTTCAACCAGTTGCTGATGCGGGTGTCGAGCGACCAGGTCGGATCGCCGAACGCATGCGGCACCACCAGCGTCGCCAGCGAATCGAGCGCCAGCGCGTGCTGCGCGATGTCGGTGGTGGATTGCGCGCCGCGCGTGGACAGCACCAGCGCTTGCACCGCCGGCACGAGCTGCACGCTCGCCAGCACGATGCCGAGGCCGAGCGCGAGCGACACCAGCACCGCATCGCCCACCCGCCGCAGCGCGCTGCGCGCGCTGCCGGCACACAAGGCGTACAGCGCCGCCACGTAGAACGCGTAGATCGCCATCTGCGGAAAACCCGCGAGCAGCATCAGCGCGGCGACCGGCGCGATCATGAGCAGCGTGCGCCGCGAGCCGCTGGCAGTGAAGCGATCCACGAGCAGCAGCGCGAGCGGCAGCCACACGATCGGGAACAGCGTCATGTAGTAGTGCGCGCGCGCGAACATCGGCCCGCAGAACGCGAACGCGACGCCGCCGAACAGCGCCGCGCTCGGCGGCAGCCGTGCGTTGCGCAGGTAGAGGTAGGCGAGCCAGCCGGCGAGCGCGAAGTGGAGCGCGGTGAGCAGGCCGTAGCGGTGCTCGTCGTGGTCGCCCGCGAGCAGCCAGTACGGCGGATAGAACACCGGGCACAGGAGCTGTCCGAGATAGGGCGTGCCGCACAGGATGTAGGGATTCCAGAGCGGCACGCGGCCCGCGCCCACCGCCCGCGCGAACACCTGGTTGTCCGGGTGGAACAGCCAGAGCTTGTCGGTCATCACCGGGTTGTCGCGCTCGGCGAGCTCGCGCAAGCGCTCGGTGGACACCGACGCGCGCCACGGATTGATCTGATCCGTGTGCAGCGGGAACAGCACCTCGCCCAGGAACACGGACGGAAAGAACGCCGCGGCGGCGAGCGCGCCGTAGAAGAGCGCCGCGAGCCACAGCTCGCGCGCGGTGAACGGTCGTGGATCGGTCGCCATCGAGTTGATGCCCGGGCAGAGCTCCGTCGTCAGGAAGCGAGCGAGACGGTGATCGCCGGGAGGATTCGACCAGGTTTGCCGCGTGGATTCCAGGACGCGGCTGCCGTCCTGGAGCGCAGCGGCACGCCGCGGGTCGGCGCGTCAGCAGATGTGGCAAGAACGCAGCGGAGGTCATCCCGAGCACGGAAGCCTCCGCCACACACGTTCTTCGCCGCGGTCATCGCGCGAGCGACGCGGCGGAACGCTGGATGCTGGTGAGCTCCGTCGCGAGACGCGCAAGGATAGCCGCCACGCGACGGCCCAGTCGCTCCGTGACGCCAGCGTGGCGGTGCCTCGCCGCCGACTTCCGGGCTGGAGCCGCCCGGGAACCGCGGTAGAATCCGCCGAGATTCCGCGGCTTCCTTCACGCGACCCAGATGACCACACACTTGCTTCCCTTGCTTGCGCTGGCAGTGGCCACGCACCTGCAGTCTGCCGATGCGCCGAGCAAGCTCGACGTCGATCGGGTGATCGCGCGCGGCACGAGCTACCTGATCAAGACGCAGTGGCTGGACGGATCGTGGACGCCGAGCGACGGCGGCCACTACGCGTCCGGCGAGGTCGGGCTGTGCCTCTACACGCTCGCCAAGGCTGGCCTGCCGAAGGACCATGCGACGCTGCGCGCGGGTCTGCGCTTCTTGAAGGGCCGGCCGTTCACGCACGTGTACTCGGTGGCATGCAGCGTGATGGCCTGGGCCGCCATCGACGCTCGGGATCACAGGAAGGAGATCGAGGCGGCGGTGCAGTACTTCGAGCGCGCGCAGACCGACGGCGGCGGCTGGCACTACGCCGAGCACGGCACCTCCGGGCGATCTGTCCAACACGCAGTACGCGCTGCTCGGGTTGCGCGCGGCGGAGCAGGCCGAGGTGCGCACCAGCCTCGAGTGTACGAGCGCGCGAGCGAGCAGGTGCATCGCTGGCAGTTTCAGCGACGGCGGCTTCTGCTACAACAGCGACCCGCGCACGCGGCCGACCGGATCGATGACGGCCGCCGGCATCACGTCGCTCACGATCTGCCGCGACGCGCTGGTGAAGCTCGAGGCGAAGAAGCGCGAGGCCGCCGAGAAGAGCTTGAAGAGCTGGATCGACGACGGCCTCGACTGGCTCGGCGAGTACTTCACCGCCAACCCCAACCCCGAGCCGTACAACAAGGACCCGCATTCCGATCGCTGGCCGTACTACTATCTCTACGGCGTCGAGCGCGCTGGCGGACTGCTCGCGGAGGCGCGCTTCGGCGAGCACGACTGGTATCGCGAGGGCGCGCGCTACCTGGTCGGCAAGCAGCGCCCCGACGGCAGCTTCGGCGACACCGGCTGGAGCGACGACGTGGCCAACACGTGCTTCGCGATCCTGTTCCTGAAGCGGGCCACGGCCCGCACCGAGAGCGCGGCCGCGCTCGAGCAGCAGGCGGCGGCGGACGCGGTGCTGCGCGTCGATGGCGTGAACCCGATCCGCGCGCGGCTGGCGACGTTCTCGCCGGCGCTGGTGCAGCGCTGCGCCTGGGCGCCGGGCGGGCCCGCCAATCTGCACGTGCAGTACGTCGAGTACTTCGTCGACAAGCACAGCGTTGCCAAGGTCGATGCCGACCCGAAGCAGCCGATCCAGGCGAATCGGTTCGCGCGCGAGGTGACGTTCCAGGACGGGGGTGAGAAGCAGGTGTCGGCGGTGGCGTTGCTGATCCTGCCGGACCAGAGCACCGAGCTGGTCGAGAGCAACGTCGTGCTGGTGCAGGCGCTCGCGCGCACGCCGGATCACGTGCTGCACTTCCTCGACCAGGACGCCGAGAACCTGCTCAGGCCCGACGCGTTCCGATTCGTCGGGCCACCGGCCGCGAACGCGCCGCCCGGCACCTACTTCAACCCGAGCGCCTCCTCGTTCTTCGGCGGCGGCTTCGAGCCGGTGAACGCGTTCGACCGCGTGCACGCCACGCGCTGGGTGTGCAAGGAAGACGATGCGCAGCCGTGGCTCAAGCTCGAGCTCAGGGAGCCGATCCTGTGCAATCGCATCCGCGTGCAGCGCGCGTGCCTCGGCCCGCTCGAGCCGGGCGCGTTCGCGCAGCCGACCGAGCTCACGCTCGAGCTGAACGGCAAGCTGCGGCTCAAGCACGCGATGCAGGGTGCGGAGCTCGAGTCGGAGTCGATCGAGATCCCGCGCCTGCGCCTCACCTCGGTCGAGATCCGCATCACCGGGCGCACGCCAGGGCGCGCGCACCAGGGCGCGACCGGGTTCCAGGAGGTGGCGCTCGAGCTGGCGGCCGCGACCCGCAAGAAGCAGCGGCGCCGCCGGCTGCGTGCCGCGCGCGCGCACGAACGGGCGACTTGAAGGCGGCGCGACCTTGAGTTATGCCATGGGCTTTGCCGAATCCCGTTTCCCGACGGGAGCGGGGGATCCGGGTCCTCGCACAGGGGCGAATCGCGCATCGCGTAGGGCGACTCTCGGCCCGAGCCCGACAGCTAACCCCGCAGGCGCCGCGAGAGAAGGAAAGCTTCCGGCCAGGCGTGGTGGTCGCCGTTCTGGCGCGCACCCGATCGCCGGATGTGAGAACTCTTGAGCTCTTCAAGCAACCCCGGCGCCAGCGACGCTGCCGATCCCGAGCGGACCCCCGACGAGACGCTCACGTTCCTGCAGCGCATGGAACGTCTGCTGATCGGCCGGCCGCGCGATCTGCGCGACCGGCACATGTTCCGGAGGCTGTCCTTGATCCCGCTGCTGGCATGGGTGGGGCTGGGGGCGGACGGACTGTCGTCGTCGTCGTATGGTCCGGCGGAGGCATTCCACGCGCTCGGCAGCCACACCTACCTCGCGCTCGGGCTGGCGGCGGCGACGGCGCTCACGGTGTTCGTCATCTCGGCGTGCTACAGCGGCATCATCGAGCAGTTCCCGAGCGGCGGCGGCGCCTACGTGGTGACCACCAAGCTGCTCGGACCGAGCGCTGGCGCGGTCGCGGGCACGGCGCTCTTGGTCGACTACGTGCTCACCATCACCGTCTCGATCGCCGCGGCCGGCGATGCGCTGTTCAGCCTGGTGGCAGCCGGGCCTGCGTCGCACTCGGTCAAGCTGTGGATCGAGATCGGGCTGATCGTGCTGTTGATGGTGCTCAACCTGCGCGGCGTGCGCGAGTCGGTGCTGGTGCTGCTGCCGTTCTTCCTGCTGTTCCTGGTCACGCACGTGGTCGTGATGGGCGGGTCGATGATCGTCGGCGGCGCCCACCTGCGCGACTTGCCGGCGACCGTGGTCGAGGGCTTCCGTCGCGGCAACGAGGACCCCGGGTCGTTCAAGCTGTGGACCAGGTTCCTGTTCGCCTACTCGCTGGGTGCTGGCACCTACACCGGCATCGAGGCGGTCTCGAACGGCTTGCCGCTGATGCGCGAGCCGCGGGTCGAGAACGGCCGGCGCACGATGCTGTACATGGCGGTGTCGCTCGCCGTCACCGCCGCCGGCCTGCTGCTGTGCTACCTGCTGCTCGACATCAAGTTCGAGCAGCACAAGACGATGAACGCGGCGCTCACCGAGAGGTTCGTCGCGCTGACGCAGTCGGCCGATGGGCATGGCATCCTCGGCGGCTGGTTCGTCGCGCTGACGCTGGTGTCCGAGGCCGCGCTGTTGATCGTCGCGTCGCAGACCGGGTTCCTCGGTGGACCGCGCGTGATGGCGAACCTGGCGCAGGACTCGTGGATCCCGCATCGGTTCGCGGCGCTGTCGGACCGCTTGACGACGCAGAACGGGATCGTCCTGATCGGCCTGGCGTCGCTCGGCGCGCTGCTCTACACGAACGGCAACACGCACACGCTGGTGATCATGTACTCGATCAACGTGTTCGTGACGTTCACGCTGTCGATGCTGGGCATGTCGCGGTTCTTCGTGCAGCATCGCTCGGAGGAGAAGCAGTGGCAGCGCCAGCTGTTCCTGTTCAGCGCCGGCACGGTGCTGTGCGGCACGATCCTCGTGATCACGCTGTTCGAGAAGTTCCTCGAGGGCGGCTGGGTCACGATCGCGGTGACCGGCGCGCTCCTCCTGCTGTGCTTCACCATCCACCGGCACTACCGCACCGTGTACGCGAAGCTCGCCGAGCTGGACCGCCTGCTCGGCGACCTCAGGCTGCAAGGCCGCGCCGAGCCGCGCCAGCTGGATCGAACGCAGCCCACGGCGGCGGTGCTGGTGAGCCGCTACGGCGGGCTCGGCACGCACACCGTGCTCAACGTGCTGCGCCTGCTGCCGGGCTACTTCAAGAACATGGTGTTCGTCTCGGTGGGCGTGATCGACACCGGCAACTTCAAGGGCCGCCGCGACGTGCGCGCGCTCGAGCGGCAGACGCACGAGAACCTGGACGAGTTCGTCAAGCTCGCGCAGGCGCTGGGCATGGCGGCCGAGTCACGCTACGCGATCGGCACCGACACCGTGGACGAGGCCGAAGCGCTGTGCGAGCAGCTGGCGCGCGACTACCATCGCATCGTGTTCTTCGCCGGCCAGCTGATCTTCCAGCGCGAGGCGTGGTACCAGCGGCTGTTGCACAACCAGACCGCCTTCGCGATCCAGCGCCGCCTGCAGTGGGCGGGCCTGCCGATGGTGATCCTGCCGGTGCGTGTCACCGAGTAGCGTCACAGGCGGTAGATCGCGCCGAACTTGGCGCGCAGGTAGCGCACGAATGGCTCGTGGCTCGGCGCCTGTCCGGTCGCGCGCTCGATCAGCTGCGCCGGCGGGTAGCGGCGGCCCTGGCGGTGCACGCGTTCGCGCAGCCAGTCCCGCAGCGGCGTGAGCTCGCCACGGGCGATGCCTTGCTCGAGGCCGGCGAGGTCCTGCTGCGCCCGCTCGAACAGCTGCGCGGCGTACACGTTGCCGAGCGTGTAGGTCGGGAAGTAGCCGAATGCGCCCATCGCCCAGTGAATATCCTGTAAGACGCCCTCCTTGTCGGATGGCGGCTCGACGCCAAGCCATTGCTGCATGCGCCGGTTCCACGCCGACGGCAGGTCGCGCACCTGGAGCGTGCCGGCGAACAGCTGCTGCTCGAGCTCGAAGCGCAGGATGATGTGCAGGTTGTAGGTCACCTCGTCGGCCTCGACCCGGATCAAGGACGGCCGCACCTGGTTGATCGCGCGGTAGAACTGCTCCAGCGTCACCGGCTCGAGCTGCGCTGCGAACTTCGCCTTGAGCTTGGGGAAGAAGTGGCGCCAGAACGGCAAGCTGCGCGCGACGATGTTCTCCCACAGGCGCGACTGGCTCTCGTGGATGCCGAGCGAGGCGGGGTGACCGAGCGGCGTGCGCGACCACGCCACGTCGAGACCTTGCTCGTACAGGCCGTGCCCGGCCTCGTGGATCACGCCGAACAGCGCCGGCCGCAGGTCGTGCTCGCCGAAGCGCGTCGTCAGCCGCACGTCGGTGGGATGGAACGCGGTGCAGAACGGATGCGCGGAGCGATCCAGCCGGCCCGCCTCGAGATCGAACCCCATGGCGCGGGCGACGTCGAGCGCGAACTCGATCTGCGCGTCCTCGGCGAAGCTCGCCTGCACGCAGCGCGCGTCGATTGGCACCGGCGACGCCTGGATCGCGCGCAGCAGGCTGACCAGCTCGGGCGCGAGCTTCGCGAACAGCGCGGCGACCGAGCGCGTGGTGGCACCGAGCTCGTGATCGTCGATCAGCGCGTCGTAGGGAACCTCGGCAAAGCCCAGGTGCCGCGCGACCTCCTGCTTCAGCGCGATCAGGCGCTCGAGGTGCGGGGCGAACGGCTCGAAGCGCGACGCTTGCTTGGCCTCGGTCCAAACGTGCAAGGCCTCGCTCTGCGCCCTCGCCAGCGCCTGCACCAGCTCGCGCGGCAGCTTGCGGGCGCGGTCGTGGTCGCGCGCGGTCTCGCGCACCAGCGCCTGCTCGTCTTCGCTCAGGCCGCGTGCCTCGCGCAGCCGGCCGAGCAGCGCGCCGATCTCGGGGCTGGTGAGCTTCTCGTGGGCGATGCCGGCGAGGGAGGCGAGCTGCTGCGCGCGTGCCGCCGCCGCCTTGGGCGGCATGTAGGTCTCCTGATCCCACTCGAGCAGCGCGCTCGCCGCGGTCAGATCCTGCACCTCGCCCAACAGCTCGAGCAACGTCTCGATGGTCTGCATCGCCGCCATCCCTGCCGCCGGCCAGCTCCCACGACGCACGCTAGTCTTACCTCACGGATGGTCGCGAGTCGAATCGCGAAAACCCGGGTTGCCGGTGTCGTTGCCGGGCGGCCGCCGCGCGAGCAGCACGAGCGAGTGGCCAGCCGGCAGCGTCACGCGCGGCACCAGATGACGCTCGAAGCCGAAGATGCCGGCGAGCAGGCGATGCACGAGCGGCGGCATCGGCCAGGTGAGATTGGTGGTGGCGTCGCCGTCGCGCGGCACCCAGCGCTCCTTCAGCTTGATCAACAGGACCGCGGGCAGGATGGCCGGGAACAGGAGCGTGTTGATGTAGCTGTCGTGCAGCACCTCGAAACCCGCGGCGCGCACGCGCTCGCGCAGCCGGCCGAGCGTGTAGCGGCGCTTGTGGTGCGCGACGCGATCGTTGTTGGCGTACAGGAACTGGTAGGCCGGACCCGAGATGAACAACAGCGCGCCCGGACGCATGGCATCGCGCGCGCGGCAGAGTGCGCCCAGATCATCGTCCAGGTGCTCGAGACAGTCGAAGAACGTCACCAGATCGAACGCCCGTTCGCGCACCGGCAGCGACAGCGCCGAGGCCACCAGGGTTCGCCCGAAGCCGCGCGTGCGGCAGGTCTGCACCATGCCGAAGTCGAGCTCGATGCCGAGCGGCTCGCCGAACTCGCGCAGCGGCCCGAGCATGCCGCCGACGCCGCAGCCGACGTCGAGGATCTTGAGCCCGCGGCGGCCCTGCAAGGCCTGGCGCAGCACGTGGAAGAAGATGCGCCGGCGTCCTTCGAACCACCAGTGCGTCTTCTCGAGCAGCAAGAACTGCTGGCGTCCGACTTCGTCCATGCGTCGATCGGTGTCTGCTGGATGAGCGGGCCGGCGTGCTCAGGCGCGCCTGGCCACGGCGATGATCTCGTCGAACAGGTTGACGTACAGGGTGGTGCGGGCGAACGGCTTCAGCACCTTGAGCAAGGTCGCGACGATCGGATGCACGCGGCGCGCCCGCTCCATGATGAACTCGACCGACACGCGCTTGCCGCCGCGGCGCGCCGAGCTCTCCACCTGCTGCAGGCCGGAGGCCGCGAGCAGCCTGGGCAAGGTGGCGGGCGAGAAGTGGTAGAGGTGCTCCTCGTACTTGTAGTGCTGCCAGCGCTTGCCCATGATGCGCGCGAACCAGGAGTCGACGTTCTGCGTCTCGATCACGATGATGCCGTCGGGCTTGAGCAACCCGGCAGCATGGCGGAGCGCCGGGCGTGGATCTTCGAGATGCTCGATCACGTCCCAGAACGTGATCACGTCGAACGACTGTGGCTCGAGCTCCTGCGCCTCGAGCATGCCCTGGCGCACGTCGGGCAACGCCATCTCGGTGCGCGCGTAGTGCGCCATGTGGGCGGAGAGCTCGACGCCGGTCGTCTGCCAGCCGATCTCGTGCATGGTCTTCAGGAAGTAGCCGGCCGCGCAGCCCACGTCCAGCACGCGGCCCGGCTGCGGATGGTACTTCAGGATCAGCTTGCGCCGCATGCGGTAGGTGCGCAGGTACAGCTCGCGGTCGCGCACGTAGTCGGTGTAGCCGAAGTCCTTCGCCTGCGCGCTCTGCCAGTAGTCGACCTGGTACATCTGCGCGATGGTCTCTGCCGGCAGCCGCGGCAGCGTGTAGACGAGCCCGCAGCCCGTGCACTTCACGATGCGGTACGGCGGCTCGGTGAACATCGTGCGCGGCTCGGTCGCGCCGCACAGCAGGCACGGCAGGTGGTCGCGCATCTCGGCGGCGGCAGCCTGCGGTCGCTGGCCTTGCGTCCTCGCTGCCGCTCCGGCGTTGCTGGTCATCGGCCGCATGTCATCCGAAGTACTCCGAGCCGGTCGCGACCCTGGCGTGGTCGTCGCCGCTCTGGCGCGCGATCTGGGTGCGGGCGATCTTCATGCCCATCGCGATCGAGTGGTCCATGTTGTTGTAGCGGAACAAGCCCTGGCGCCCGGTGGTGTCCATGTTGGTGTGCGCGCGCACGTAGCGGATGATCTTCTCCAGGTTGTCGCGGTAGGTGAGGTCATAGATCGGGTAGGCGTAGCGCACCCTGCGCACGTTGCCGCCGAACACCTCGGCGGCCTTGATCAATCCCACGGTCTCCAGGTCCTTGCTGGCGATGTCGATCAGCCCGCGCTCGTCCATCTGCCACAGGCGATCCTCGTAGGTGCACGTGATCTCGGCGCACACGAGCGTCTTGCCCGGCGGGCAGGTGTGCTCGGAGAAGTTCTTGAACTCCGAGATGCGGTGCACGGTGAGATGCTTTTCCGGCAGGTACACCCAGTGATCGTCGGTGACCTTGTCGCGGTTCAGCTTGAGGTAGACGAACACGATCGCCTTGTGGCGCAGCGCGCGCGCCGCGTCCAGGATCTCCTTGGGCGGCTCCGGCTTGAGCAGCGTCACGAGCAGCGTGATCGGGATCGTCGACAGCACCTGCTCCACCGGCTCGGTGATCACGCGATCGCCGCGGCGATAGGCGATCGACGTCACGGTCATGCCGTCGCGCTTGATCTCGATCACCTCGGCGCCGGTCAACACCTCGCCGCCGTGCTCGGCGATGTGCTTCGCATAGCCCTGGGCGATCGAGACGATGCCGCCGGTCTTCGGGTAGCGGAAGCGCGACACCAGCGTGCGCGGGACGTTCTTCGGCTTGAACAGCGTCTTCTTCACCGTGTCCCACAGGTTGAGCAGCGTGATGCGCTGCGACGCCCAGTCGGCCGAGATCTGCGTGCACGGGATGCCCCATGCCTTCTCGGTGTAGGTGCCGAAGAACGCCTCGTACAGCGTGCGGCCGAAGCGCTTGACGATGTAGTTCTCGAAGCACGAGTCCGGGATCGGATGGAAGCGGTCCTTGATGCGCACGGCGATGTAGTCGTACATCGCCTTCAGCAGCACGGACACCGGCAGGTTCTTCAGGACGTTGGTGGCCTTGAGCGGGTAGTCGAAGAACCGCTTCATCATGAAGATGCGCGACAGCCGGTCGCGGAAGTGGAAGTTGCCCTCGAGCGCATCCTCCATGTGGCTCAGGATGTCCTGGTTGGTCGAGTGGAAGCGGTGCGGGCCGAGGTCGACGATGAACCCGTCGCCGAGGTCGAACGAGGACGCGAGCCCGCCCACGTGCGGTTCGAGCTCGATCACCTTGATCTTGGTGCCGGCGCGGGCGATGTCCTGTGCGGCGGAGAGCCCGGCGAGACCGGCGCCCAGGACGTGGACTTGGCTGGCCAAGGTGCGTGTCACTCCAAAGCTGACGAGCGTGCCCGCTGGTCCTCACGCCGTCCGCACCGCGGCGGTGCGCGGGCAGCTGCGACGGAAGTACAAGGGGACCAAAAACTTAGCACATCGGTGCGGACGCCGCAACGCCATTGCTGCGAGCTTCAACGCGGCGCGGCGGGCACGGCCTTGAACGAGACGCGGAGGCGATGCCTGCCGGACGGGATCGGCACGGCGATGAAGTGGTAGAACGCGGCGTGCACCGGCGCCGCGACCCCATCCACCTCGACCCGATGCACCTCCGACCAGCGGCCCGTCTGGGCGATGAACTCGCCGAGCGGATCGGGCGGCGCGTACTGCAGGATCATCACGAACAGGGCGGCGCATCGGCCACTTCCACCTCGCACTCGTCGCGGCCCTGGCTCAGGATGCGGCCGCGCCCGAGCTCCTTGCCGCTGAAGCTCGCTGGCTTGGATTCGAGCACGACGACGTCGCGCGGTCGCCCGGATACGCGGCCAGGGCCTCGCTCACCGCCGCCTCGCTCGCTTCGCGCGCGACGACGTAGTGCCGCGGGAAGCTCGCGATCGGATAGTCCACCTTGCCCGCCTTCAGCTCCGCCGGCGTGCGCTCGATCAGCCGGCCGTGCTCGTGGACGAGGAGGATCGCGTCCGCCGGGTAGCCGTCCGCGGGCGGCGGTGCAAAGCGCACGCCGGCCGCCTCGAAGTAGTTGTGCCATTGCACCACCGCGGTGGCCGGCTGGCCCTTGGCGGCGTCGAACGCGCGGTAGCCGAGCTGGTAGGCGCCGATCCACTTGTCGAAGCGCGGGACGTTGACGAGGAACAGCTGGTTCGCGCGAGCGAGCCGCGGCTTCACCTGCGCGAAGCCCTGGTAGACGTTGCGCGCATCCATGGCGAGCTCGCTCCAGCCGCGCTCGACGCCGAGCGCGCCGCGCGCGAACCATGCGATCGCGAGCAGGCAGAGGCCGCGCGCGCAGCTGCCGGCGAGGTGGCCGAAGCGGTCCGCCGCCGCGAGCAGCACGTGCGCGCCGAGCATCAGCGCCGGCGCCGAAGCGAAGTAGGCGTAGCGGTCGGTGAGGTCGATCAGCGAGTACGGCAGCGTGCCAGCGACCGCGAGGCCGAGCACGAACAGCGCCGGCCGGCCGAGACGCCAGGCGATCAGCGACGCGGCAAGGCCGATCGCGCTCCATGCCGCCACCGTGAGCGGCCACGACAGCGCGGCCACGTTCACGCCGGCGTAGGCCGCGAAGTAGCGCGGCAGCGTGCGCAGGAACCAGAGCGGCAGCCTGAGCGGCGACTGGTTGGGATTGAAGGTCGCCGCCGAGACCTGGCGCTCGAGCAGGGTGTAGTGGACGAGCGTGAGCAGGAGCAGCGCGACGATCAGCGCGAGCCCCGCCTTGCGGTTCCTCACGCGCGAGCGATCACGAGCGAAGCCGAGCACGAACAGCGCCAGCGCGGGTGCGAGCAGGTAGGGCGTCTCCGACGACAGGTAGGCGGTGAGAACGGCGGCGCCGCCGATCACGAGCGCGGCGACGCTGCCGGTGCCGAGGTAGCGCAGCAGCGCGAGCAGCGCGAGCAGCGTGAAGGTGCCCGCCATGGTCGCATAGGCCACCGTGGTCCAGGTCACGGTGGCGATGTTGCCGGGGTGCGCCAGGAACGCGAGCGCCGCCAGCAGAGCGCCGCGGCGCTCGCGCAACAGCTCGATGAACAGCAGGTAGACCAGGAACGCCGAGATCCCGTGCAGCACGGCGGTGAACACGTGCTGCAACGGGCCGGCCGGCCCGGCGATCGCCTGGAACGCCTTCAGCACCAGCACGAACGCCGGGCGATAGTACTCGTTGATGTAGCTCGTCTGGCTCGGGTGGAGGATCTGCAGGACGCTCAGATCGCGCGCCTTGGTGAGCAGCGAGAAGCAATCCGCCACCGGGAAATCGCCGAGCGACGGCAACAGCAGCAGGAACGACGCCGCGACCAGCGCGACCGCTGCGAACGGCGTGCGCAGATCGCGGTGGTCTCCAGCGGCGATCGAATCGCGAGTGACGGTTGGCACGCGCCTGATTCAATCACGATCCACGCTCACCGCACGCGCAAATCCCCTGGTGCTGCCCGCGGTCACGGCCCGATCGACACGCCGATCGGATTGGAGACCACTTGCCACGAGCCAGCCAGCGCATACGCGAAGCTGAACGTGAGCCCCTCGGCCTCGGGCGGCATGGGCCCGAGCGTATCGAACGCCGCCAGGTGGCGACCCGCAGCGTCGAGGCGATCGGCGAAGTCGACGAACACCGCGCTGTCGAGGAAGCGCACCATGAAGGAGGTGAAGCTGTCCCAGTTGAGCGGCAGGATCGCGCCGCCCGGGAGCGTCGTCCCCGGGTTGGTGCCGCTCACCGCCGCCAGCATCACGTAGTCCTGCCCGCGGCGCGTGGGCTCGGCATCGAGCGTGAAGACCACCCTGCCGCCGGTGGCGCGCGAGAGCGTGAACCGATCCGCGCTCAGCGCGTGCGTCGCCACGAACTCGTCGGCACCGATGTCGCTCGTGCCGGCAGCCGGCCGCGCATCGCCGTCGAGGTCGCCATTCGGCGCGCCGGCATTCGTGCCGCGATTGATGCAAGGGGACCACCGGCTCAGGTGGTAGTCAGGCAGCACCTGGTGCATGCTCGTCACCGCGTGCAGCGGCCCCGGCGCCACGAACCGCGGATCCTGATCGATCATGGCGTTGCCATAGAGCAGCGTGCAGCCATCGCCCACCAGCACCGCGGACGCTCCGCCCTCGAGATCGCCGTAGTCGATGATCAGCGTGCTGGAGGAATCGCCGGCGGTGAGCAGGATCTCGTAGTCCGAGCCAGGAGAATTGTCCCAGCAGATCGTGTTGCTGACGGTCGCGGTGCTGCGCGAGAGGCGGATCGCGCCGCCGCTCACGCGGTTGCGCACGATCGTGTTGCTGGTCATGGTCAGCGCCGGCACCTGGTCGGCTTCCACTCCCGCGCCCAGGTTGCCGGCGATCAGGTTGTTGCGGATCGTCGGCGTGCCGCCATAGCACGAGATCCCACCGTCCACGTTGGCGATGATCGCGTTCTGCTCGATCACGCCGGTGAACTGGTTCGCGAGAATGCCACCCACCAGGCCTTCGCCGCCGGTGTCGTTGCCGGCGATCAGGTTGTTCCGGATCGTGCACGCATCCCAGCACTGCACGCCGGCGGCCATGCCGTCGTAGAGCGAGTTGCCGCGGATCACGTTGCCGTCCACCAGCGTCAGCCCCGAGCACGAGATGCCGCCCGTGCCGAACGCGCTCCCGTTGTGCACGACCGCGTTGCCGACGACCTCGGTCGAGTCGGCGGCGCTGATGCCGCCGGTGCCGGCGCCGCCGCCGTTGTCGCGCACGTGGTTGGCGATCACCCGGCTGGTGCCGCTGGCATGGATGCCACCCGTGCCCCACTGCGCCGAGTTCCCCTGGACCACGTTGTGCTCGATCAGCCAGTCTCCGTAGCACGTGATCCCGCCGCCGAAATTGTCGCTGCGGCTGTCGGTCACGATGTTGTCGGCGATCGTGCCGCTGCCGTTGCCGAGCACGCCGGCCGCGATCTCGGTGAAGCCCACGTGGCCGTTGGTGATCGTGAACCCCCGCAGCACGGCGCGCACTCCCGGGTGGGGCTCCATCCTCACCACGCGCCCGATCCGGCCGCCGTCGATCACCGTCGCCGGCGCGCCATCTCGACTCGCGAGCTCGATGCCCTTGCCCAGGAAGTCGAGGTTCTCGAGGTAGGTGCCCGGCAGCACCAGCACGGTGTCGCCATCGGCCGCGGCGGCGATCGCGTCCTGGATCTGGCAGAACGGATCGGCCACCGTGCCCGAGCCGCCCGGGCAGTTGGCGTGGTCGACGTACCAGGTGACCTGGCCCGCGGCGAATCGACCGGGCCACACGAGCAACAGGGCGATGATCGGCAAACGGTTCATGGGAAGCCTCCTTGTGCCGGGTCTTCGCAAGGTGCATACCGTCTGTATCACGGCGCGCTGCGCTCGCCGCGGGGCCGGTGCCTGCGCATAATCCGACGGCACCGCGAACGGCGAGGTGGTGTGGATGACGAGGCCGCGCTCACCCCTGCGAGCGCGACTCCTGTGGTACCGGCGCCGCATCCGCGCTCAGGTCGTAGAGTCCGCGCCAGGCGTCGATGCGGATCCTGAGCAGCTCGGTGAAGCTGCGTACCGTGTCGCGCACCAGGCGCACCTTGGAGTCGGGGTGGTCCTCCCACGTGACCGGCACTTCTTTCAGCTTGTAGCCGAGCTGGTGGGCGATGTAGAGGATCTCGACGTCGAACGACCAGCCGGCGATGCGGCTGCGCGCGAAGATGCTGCGCGCGGCGGCGCCGCGGAAGCACTTGAACCCGCACGTGTAGTCGGAGACATTGAGGCCCATCACGAAGTTGACGAGCTTGGTGTAGGCGAGCCCCATGTACACCCGGTGGGGCGGCTGATAGCGCTTGATCACTGCTTCCGGGTTCTTGCGGTTGCCGATGACGACGTCGTAGCCGTGATCCAGATAGGGCATGAAGCGCAGCAGCTCGTCGAGCGGCGTGGACAGGTCGGCGTCGGTGAAGAACACCCGCTCGCCGCGCGCCAGCAGCATGCCGCGCGCAACGCTGCCGCCCTTGCCGAGGTTGTGCTCGTTGCGTACGACCACCAGGCCGTGGCTTTGCTGCAGGCGCGCGAGGATCTCGGGCGTCGCATCCACGCTGCAGTCGTCCACGCACACGATCTCGAACGGCTCGCCGATCTGCTGCGCGAGGAAATCGCGCATCACGCCGAGGTTCTGCTCCAGGCAGTCGGCTTCGTTGTAGACCGGGACGACGCAACTGATCAAGGGCGGGGCGCTTCGCGAGTAAGGGGATCTCGTGCCATCATGGACGTCGGGATCTTAGCACCCGCTGCGCGGTGTGCAAAGCCACAGCTGCCGCCGAGGTCCAAGCTGAGACAGGCGCGCCGCCGCTCGATGAGCGATTCGCATCCAGCCCGGGCCATCCCATGAACGACGGCGCGACCACCGTGCGTGAGGTCCTGCTCGCCGGCACCATCGCGCTGCTCGTCGCGGTCCTGTTCTGCGCGCGCGCGCTCGCGCCAGGCACGGTGTTCCTCTCGACCGACGTGCTGTACACGGCGCCGCCGTTCAATGCCCATCAGCCGCCGGGCACGATCGAGCACAACCCGTTCCTCTCCGACCAGGCCACCATCTACTATCCGTGGCTGCGCTACGCGCGCGAGCGGCTGTGGCGCGGCGACTTCCCGCTGTGGACGAGCGAGAGCTACGGCGGCGTGCCGTTCTTCGGCAACCTGAGCACCGGCCTGCTCTTTCCGCTCAACTGGCTGCACTTCCTGCTGCCATTCCACGCTTCGTTCACGATCGTGCCGATCATGAAGATCTGGCTCGCCGGGTTGTTCATGTTCCTGTTCCTGCGCCGTCTCAAGCTCGCGGTCGGCGCCGCGCTCCTGGGCGCGATCGCCTTCCAGGTGAGCGGCTTCATGGCGGTGTGGCTGCAGTACGCGCTCACGCACGTGGCCTGTCTGATGCCGATGCTGTTCTGGGCCGGCGAGCGCTGGCGCATGCAGCGCCGCGTGCGTGATGCCGCCGTGCTCGCGATCGTGCTCGCGCTGCAGTTCCTCGCCGGCCACCCCGAGTCGTCCTTGGTCCT
Organism: Planctomycetota bacterium; assembly: GCA_046349655.1. Lineage (GTDB taxonomy): Bacteria > Planctomycetota > B15-G4 > B15-G4 > JAXMBY01 > JAXMBY01. The sequence goes on along the minus strand of JAXMBY010000011.1, from coordinate 43,399 downwards.
GTGTGCGTCGCTGGTGCTCTACCTCGTGCTGCGCGAGGCGAGCGCCGCGGCGATGCTGAAGCGGCTCGCATCGCTCGCGCTGCTCGGCGCGCTCGCGCTGGGCATGTGCGCCGTGCAGCTCCTCCCGTTCGTCGAGTACCTGCTGCGCTCGGAGGGCCAGCGCCTGCGTGCAGGACACCGCCTCTTCCAGGGCGGCATGGCCGCGACGCTCACGCCGAGTGGTCTGGGCGCGCTCGCGGGCGCGCTCGCGATCGCCCTGGTTTGCCGTCCGCTCCTGCGGCGGCGGCGCGACCTCGTGGCCGGCGCTCTGCTCGGAGTCGGCGTCCTGTTGCTGACGAAGGCCGGCATGCCACCGCAGGCTCTGGTGCAGCTCCTGCCCAACCTGTACGGCAACCCGCTCGACGGCGGCCGTTACAGCGGACCCTACACCTACACCGACTTGAACGGCGGGTTCGTCGGCGTGACCGCCGTGGTGCTCGCCATGCTTGCCGTGGTGACGGTACGATCGACCGCCGTGCGAGGCCTGCTCGCGATTCTCGTGCTGACCTTCGGCACCGCGCAGCACGTGCCCGGGATCTTTCACGCCGTGCGCATGCTGCCGCTCTTCTCGCTGGTCGCGGGCACCCGGTTCTTGCTCGGGACGGCGTTCGCGCTCGCGGCGCTCGCGGCGCATGGGGCACAGGCGCTGAGCGGCGCGCTCCCGTGGCGGCGCGTGCTCGATGTCGCGGGCGCTGGCGTCCTGGTCGCGAGCGCTGCGTTGCTGGCCGCATCGCGGCTCGCGAGCCAGGATGACGTGGTGCCCGGAACCGATGAGTTGACGCTCGCGACCGGCGCGCCAGCCGATGCGGCGCGGGTGGAGGTCAAGGTCGACGGCGGCGTGCTTCACGCCGGCGCGCCCCTGGCCGAGGTCGCGTGGCTGGGCTCGAACCGGCTCGAGGAAGGCAACTATCGCGTGCAGGTGGACGTGACCGCCGCCGACGGCGTGCGCACCTCGCGGCAGCGCGTGGTTCGCATTGAGCGCCAGAAGAGCGTGACGCGCGCCGATGTCGTCGCGGCGGCTGGGGGCATCGCCGCCGTCGCGCTGGCGCTGGTGCTCGCGCGACGGCAGCGTGTGCACCTCGCTCACGGCTTGCTGGTGCTTGCGGTCGGCGGCGAGCTGTTCCGCTTCGGGCTCAAGTACAACGCCGTCAGCGACGCGGCGCGGGTGTTTCCGGCGACGCGCACCACGAGCTTCCTCATGGAGCGGGTTCTGCACGAGCCGCCGTTCCGCATCTTGACCGAGGAGAAGATCCTGCAGCCCAATCTCCACCTGCCGTATTGCCTGCCGCACATGCGCGGCTACGACGCGATGGAGAACCGGGCGTACATGGCAGTGGTACGCTGGCTGTTCCGTGGCGAAGAGGTGCCCTGGACCCGGTGGAGCGCAGCCACCATGCAGTACGAGTCGCCGCTGTTCGACCTGTTCGGCGTGCGCTACATCCTGGCGACGCAGGATCTGTCGCGCTTTGCCAAGCTCGCGCCGGTGATGCAGGCCGACGGCCTCACGATCTACGAGAATCGCGACGCGATGCCGCGTGCGTTCATCGTCGGGCAGTGCATCGATGTCGACTCGCCCGAGCGAACGCGCGTCGACCCGCGCCAGTGCGCGATCATCGACGAGCCGATGGCGCTCGGCGGCTCCGGTAGCGCGCGCATCGTGCGCTATGATTCGGACGCGTGCGACGTGGAGGTGGACATTCACGGTCGCGCGCTGCTCGTGCTCACCGACAACTACTTCCCTGGCTGGCGCGCGCTCGTCGACGGCCAAGAGCGCAGCGTGCTGCGCACGCACGGCACGTTCCGCGCGGTGCCGGTGCACGAGGGCGACCGGCTCGTGCGGTTCGTCTACCGGCCCTGGTCGGTGATCGGTGGGGCCGTGCTGAGCGCGCTCTGCGCGCTGGTCGCGGCGTGGATGCTGTGGCGGCGAAGCGGCACGTCACGCCGGCAGCCATGGTGGCGTCGGGAATCAGCCTCGGTCAGCACGTTGGAAGGCACTGAACACTCCGAAAGACGCAATGCGAGGACGATGCTGATCGAGTCGCTCGGCAAAGCCTCGTGCGGCTCCGCAGGGTGAGCCTGGACCTGTGCCAGGACCCCGATGTGATCTTGGTCGGCGAAATCCGTGATGCCGTGGACGGCAGCGCGCAAGATCTGGCACAAGGATCAGGCTGGCAATATCGTCGAGTTGGACTACGATGATTCGGGGCGTGAGACGCAGAAGCGGGTGAGCACGCTGGCGTCGGGCTTCGATGGCGCCCTGCGGCGCATCGCGAAAACGTACACGAGCCTGGGGCAGGAGCTGCTCGTGACCAAGTACGACAACGCCACCGTCGGGAGCGGGTCGGTCGTGAACGAGGTGAGGACAACCTACGACGACTGGGGCAACGTCGAGAAGTACGAGGAGGATCGCGACTCCGCGGTCGCCGGTGGCGGCAACGACTACGAGGTGAGCTACACCTACGCGAAGGCCACGACGGGCAGGAACACCATCCGGCGCGCGGATGCCACGTTGCCGAGCGGCAACGTGATCACCTACGAGAATCTCTCGACCAACAACGACGACAAGGCGAGCCGACTCTCACGGCTGAAGGACGGCTTGACCGCCTTGGTTGGCATACTAGGTGGACTGGGCAACGTGGTGGTCGGCACGACCTACGACGTGCCGGACGCCATGTGGAAACGTCCACGAGCTCGCCGGGCGACTACCCGAACCTCGACCAGTTCAACCAGGTCACGACCAACAAGTGGACGAAAGACCTCGCCACGGACAAGGACTTCTACAAGGTCGCGCTCACCTACGATCGCAACTCGAACCCGACCGTGGCCGACGACCAGGTGCACTGGCTTCGACGTCAAAATGCGCCCGCCCGCCAGCGCACTTTGAAGAAAAGCTCATGGATCGCAACCGCCTCTCGACAGGAATGCTAGCCGGCTCATTGACGCTTGCAGGATTACATTGTGCTTCTTTATCACTGTACCCGACGAGACCCGCTCTTCATGGCACTGGTCGTAGTCTTGGCACCCTCATGCGCACTTTGGCTCGCGTCTCGCTTGCTGCGCCACAAGCCCAAGGGAACCGCGCAAGAATAACGTAAGAGGCAGAGCTCTTTCCGTGTGGATCCCTACGGTCAGGGTCCTTTGGTAAGGACTGGTTAAGGAAAGAATCATGAACGTGACAGCGGCGACACGCCACGCGGATCGACTTTGCCAGAGGCTCTGCCAACGCATCAGATTTCCCACCGAGCACAACTAGAACTCCCGGCGGGATCGCAGCGTGAGTACAAGAGGACATGGTAATGGCACGATCGTACACCAAGATCGCCGCCGCAGTCCTGCTCGCGGCCGGTGGTTTGTGGGGATGGCTGCAATCGCACTCGCTCCCGGGAACCAACCCTCAGCCATCAGTAACGGCCCCCGACAATAGCACCGACGCGGAGCGCAAAATATCACCACAGCCTGTGGAGCCGACCGCCGCGTCATTACAGCGGCGTCTGGCGTTCCGACGCAAGACAATTCGACTACCATCCTGCGAGGCACATGCCTGGCCAGCACAGCGCTTTCGCCTCTCGCCGATTGTCTAGTCCAATTAAGGCCGGCCTCGAAGTCCATTACCACAACATCCGCCGGTTCCTTCTCACTTGAGTTTCGACCCGCGCCAGTTCAATACTTCCTAGACGTGCGGCTCAGGGACGTGTGCCACCGACGACTCGCCCGAACAGATCCAGCCAGGGCACACTGTCGACCTCGGAAACATACTCCTTTGCGCGCGGAACAGTCGTCCGTGGACGAGTGCTGAATACCGGGCGCCGTCCAGTCCCCGGTGTTTCTGTTGCGGTCCGTGGGTTGCCCTTTCAACCGCAGCCATGGGCGCGGACGATATCCACATTGGGGTCAGCGATGCGACTGGCTATTTCGAACTCGATGGGCCGGTGCCGCCCGGAACCTGGCCGATCGATCGCACCAGCACTCGTGGCTTTGAGTTGATCGGTCCTAATTGCGCCACGGCAGACCCGTCATCAGTCGCTCTCGAGCTTGAGATCCTGGCGTACGAACAATGCGATCAATTGCGGGGGTGGTCACTACTGCAAATAACGCGCCCGTGCGGGTTCTCCTGGGCACATCTGGCGGCGGAATGGCCTGGACTCAGGACGACGGGAGCTTTCCGTATCTTTGGGTCCAGCGACGCACCCGACCGGGTCAACTGAAATGTCTTGATTCAGGTTTATGCGACAATCTCGATGACAACCGCTGGCGCTGCGGGGATGGAGAACATCCACGTGGTCCTGCAACCTGCAGCAACTGTTGAGATAACTGTTATGACCGGCGACAATGGAGTTCCTGTAGAGGATTACGCGGTTCGTTGCTCGTCGCCGGGAGCTACATCTAATGCCGATAACAGACTCGGGTTAGCCGGAATTCACCCTGGCGGCATCGTGACTGTTGATCGGCTGCGCACCGGGCGAAATGTTTTACGTGTGATTTTGCGCGACCAATCGATTGCCATCAGCGATCCTATTGATGTCGACGTTACAAATAGCTTTGCACCGCCGATACGTGTCAGCTTGGCCCGATTAGCTACTGTCGCCGGTTCGCATTACCGCCAGCACTGGGCCTGTTGCGGGTACTTGTGTCAAACTTGTAGAAACGCAGGGTGCACGAGTCACTCTCGAGCGTCCGTTCATCGATCTACGGAGCGATGGGTTCGTGCTACCGAGCCACTCGGGTTCTTGTGGTCTCGCGTGTCCACGAGTCCCAACGGTGATGCGGAATTGTTTGGTCCGTCCGAAGCAGGTGTTCTACTAGTGATGGGCCCTGGACATGTCCCGTAGCCTGTATTCCAGAAATCGTCCTGCCAGTAACCCGTCGGCTATCGAGATATCCGTCGAGAGCGCAGGTAGTGTTTGTGGGGTGATCGCGGGCGCTGCTGCCACAACATACAAGACCAGTGTCAAGTTTCGTAACGATAGCGGCGACAACGTTTCAGAGCTTTGGCCAGTTGGAGACGATGACAGTTTCACGGCAACCGGACTGATTCCGGAACCTATCACATCGATCTCTGGTTTGAATCCACTATCGTAGATAAAAGGGAGCGACATTAAGGAAGTGGGTTCTACTTGCCCGAGGATCCGGCAGGGTTGTGGTGGAAGCGAACAAGGAGACTGCGGTAGGACTGGATGCCTCGGCATTTCGCCCGGGTTCGCTTAATGTGCATCTTCGGGCAGACCGCCAGCTTTCGGGGGGCGCGTGTCGATCTACTTGGAAGCGCAGCTGGGGACAATGGTCAATGTAGAATGGACCGTCGGCGAGCTGATGCCGAGTGCCACGGGCGGGCTGTCTTTTGGCGCTGTGCCACCCGGCAGTTACACGCTCCAGGTGAGATTCGATGGGCATCTCTCCTTGCTGGAGACGGATGAGTTCGCGGTAGGTGCAGGGCGAGACCAGGCGCATCGTCGAACATTCCCTCGATACCGTACCTTTTCTGGCGCCCGATCACGCGCCGGTCGCTAGGGGCGGCTTGTGCAGTACTCGGCCACGCGTAAGGCGTCTTTCTTGACGGACGCGAATGGTTTCCTTATGCTCGATCCGGCCCCAATCACGCCCATGCGGGTTTCAGTTGGCGGCTCCGAGGCCCCGTGGGCCATTCGGCCAAACAGACTCGGTTCTGGAGGTGATCGTAGGACATTAGTTATGACTCCACCTCCTGCCGGTTTCACAGTATCGGAAAGGACGAGCCACTTCGAGTTGCAACGATTAGCTCGGATCGACTTGGCCGGTGCGGGGGTACGCTCGGCAAGGCACGTGTCCTTTCGGCAGCCGTGTATGACGGCGCGCGGCAATGCCGTTACGCTCGTGGGCTATCTACCCGAGACAGTCGGGTAGGAATCATGATCACTCGTTACCCCCTCCACAGATCCGGACGAGCGAGACTACCGCATCCGGCTATTGCCTCAGGCCTGGCAGGCAGGGAGCCGGAGCAATCACCAGGATCAACCCCAGAATCAAGCGGACAAGATGGATAGGTGGAACAACACAGTCGGAAAAAGACTATGCCACATAGACAGAAGGTCAATCGGGAGGTCCGTTTCTCAATCTTGAAGGTGCTGCGAGGACAAACTGAATCCTTTCAAGAAACCATGAGTTGTCTAGCGGCACCAGGCGTTCATGAGAGTATTGGTGTCAGGATTGGCGTTTTCTGTCGTTTGGATAATCCTGATGCTCTTCTATTGCAGCCGTGTTGGGGTGAAGAGACCGTTCTTGGCAGCGGTCTCTTTCCTCGCATCAAGTTCGATCGAGATTCGTGGCTGAGTGATGGCTTCGCGAAGAACGCGGGACACTTTGTCCGTTTATCACTGAGGCAGCGAATGATCCGAAGCCTGGTGAGCGAAGTGTTGCCGGGAACAGCAACCAACGCCAAGCAGTTGCTCATGGATAACGCCTCGCCACAGGGAGTGAACAGAACCAGGTTCTTATACTACATCGGACAACAGGCGCCATTTGTTGCTGGCAGTACCGACATGGAATCTCTCGTAATGTACTTTGACGGGTCTGATGTGTTCTGTGGCTGGGAGATCGACGGGCATTCCGGGTGGACTCTAATCGTCGGAGAACCTGGGAATAGGTGGTGCCGCGGGCGCTGGCCTTCAGCACTTGAAGTACGTGTTCGATGCCGAGGGCGGTCGCCGCAACTACGGCTATCGTCGGACGGCGACATCGCCGATGCCGATCTGCGCGCCGCCTCGAGCGCGACGCTCGAGAACGCCCGCCGCCGGCTACTTCGAGTACGATTCGAGCCACCGCATCAATGTAGGGTGTAGCGAAGCTCTTTCGTGTATGACGTGACGGAGCACGCTGCCCTCAGAGCCGGGGTAAGACTCGGCAAGGAGGACAGCAGTGGAAGAGCAGAGAGATCTGGGATGCAGGAGAGCTCCGGGGGTCCCCGCGGGGACCCCGGCGGCCGCGGCGGGGAATGTTGCGAGCCCGAAACGACGGGAGCGCTACACAGTCGAGCAGAAGCAGGCAATCCTCGACGAGTTCCGCCGAGCTGGCATGACCGTGCGCGAGTTCTGTGCGCAGCACCGACTGAGCACAGGAGCACGTTTTGTGGATGGCGGCAGCCGCGAGGCAGGGCGACGCAGGGCTCAGAAATACGACCCAATCGTCGCAATCACACACGCCGCACGGGGCGGCGAGCGACCTTGGCGGAGCGCAAGGCCGCGGTCGAAGCGTTCCTGAAGTCGGGTGCCACGCGCGAGCAGTTCGCACGCACCTGGGGCATGACGGCCAAGACGCTGGCGGCGTGGCTCAAGGCCTACCAGGCCAGCCCAAGCGCGCTCGCGCCGGAGAAGCCTGGGCCGCGACGAGGAGCAAGCACCGCAGGCTCAGCACGATTGCTCAAGAGATCCTGCGCATCAAGCGGCGCTTCCCGCTGTTCGGGCTGCGCAAGGTGCGCGACTACCTGCTGCGGTTCGTGGGCATCCGCGTGAGCAAGAGCCGCGTGCGCAGCACGCTCGCCGCGGCCGGTGTTGCGCCGACAGTGATCACGCGCAAGCGCCACCGCTCATCGGATGCGGTGCGCCGCTTCGAGCGCGCGCGTCCGGGCGAGCTGTGGCAGAGCGACATCACCAGCTTCGTTCTGACGCGCCACAGCCAGCGGTGCTACCTGACCGTGTTCCTGGACGACCACAGCCGCTACGTGGTGAGCCACTCGCTGCGCCTGCGCCAGACGAGCGAGCTCGTCACCGAGACCTTGCTCGACGGCATCGCGCGCTTCGGCAAGCCCGAGGAGGTGCTGACCGATCAGGGGCGCCAGTACTTCGCGTGGCGCGGCAAGAGCGAGTTCAGAAGCTGCTCTTGCGCGAGGGCATCAAGCACGTGGTCGCGCGTGCGCATCACCCGCAGACCGTCGGCAAGACGGGCACCTTGAGGTCATCTTCACGGGTGCAGACGCCGCGTACGGCCGCGGATCTCGAGCATCGATGCACGCAGCGCATCTCCCACTACTTCGCTTTTTACAATCATTTCCGGCCTCATCAGGGCATCGACGGCTTGGTCTGCCGACCGCTTCTTCGGTGCCGAGGACACCGTGCGCAAGGCCATCGAGCAGCAGCTCTCGCAGAACGAGCTCAAGCTCGCCCTCGACGAACGCCACGCAAGCCGGTGTTCTTCTTCGGGCAGATCGGTGATCGGCAAGTCGCGCTGCACGGCGAGCGCGGCAAGCTCGTGATCCAGACGCCCGAGGGACTGTGTGGCTTCGACCTGGAATCTGACGCAGCACGAGGAGACGAGGATGACCGAGCCACAACTGAACCAAGTCGAGCAACTGAAGCCACGCACGCGTCGCTTTCGCAAGCGCAGCACCTTCAAGCGCCTGCCGCCACCGGCGATCGCCGTGAAGCCGCTGTGGGAACGGGCGAGCGAGGAGGAGAAGAGTCGGGCACACCAGCAGTGCACGACGATTCTGCAGCTGTGGCTGGGCAAGCTCACGAGAGCAGGCGATGGCGGAGCTCGACCTGCCAGCGCTGCGGCTGTGGCAGTTGAGCCAGCAAGCACTCTCGGGGATGATCGCAGGCCTCTTGAAGCAACCACGGACACGTGTGAAAGGGGCAGCGATGGCGGCGATCGATCCGGAGAACGATCCCAAGCTCTTGAAGCGACGGATCGCACAGCTCGAGAAGGAAGTGGCGATCCTCAACAGCGTGAACGAGATCCTGAAGCTGTTGCCCAGCAATCGCGAGAAGCTCGCGGAGAGAGAGGCGGTGGCCAAGCGGCCGAAGTCGAAAAGCCGGACGCCAGCTGCGCCATCCCGAGTCCATGCGAAGCAGAGTCGCGAACGAGCTCAGGAACCCACACCGATCCAGACGGCGGGGTGAGCTCGAGCAGCTTGCCGGAAGGCTCAACGTGAGCCCGCGCACGCTGCAGAACTGGCGGCATGCTGACGCCAAGAAGACTGGCCGGCCGCCAATCTCGCCGCGCGAGCGGTGGCAGTCGTTGCGACTCATCACGCGTGAGCTGCGACGGCAGGGATACGGTGCCGGCTGGCGCCCGGTCCGTGCGGCGCTCGGCCAACGCGTCCGCGCGTGCGCCTCGTGCAGAAGTACGTGCCGCGGTTGAAGCGGCGCCGGGCACGGCGCACGTGCCGCCTGCGCGAGACGCTGCGCCAGCACATCCACGTCCACAACGAGGGTGCGATCTGGTCGATCGACGCAGCCCAAATGGGCCGCGACGATTCCGTGCCCGTGCGGGCGGAGGTCGTGCGTGATGTCGGTGCGCGGCGTACGGCCGGTGTTGGCGTCGCCAAGTCCATGAGCAGCCCGCGCGTGATCGTCGTACTCAAGGCCGCTCACCCAGGGTGAGTGGCCGCTCGTGGTCGTGAGCGACAACGGCTCCGAGAACTGCAACCAGGACGTCGAGCGCTATCTCGAGCAGCACCGCATCATCCACCTGCGCAGTCTGCCGCGGACGCCTCAGCACAACCCCTGGGCAGAGCATGGCATCGGCGAGCTGCGCCGCGAGGCTCAAATCGACAGCGATACACCCGTCGGCGGCGTCCTCGAGGTCGCGCTGCGCCTGCACGCCGCACAGCAACGCCTGGACTGCCAGCGCTGGCGACCGCCACACCCGCGCATCCTTGACGACGGCCCTGGTGACAAGATCGGCGCCGCGCGCTACTCCGAGTACCGGGAGCGCTTCTACCGTGCCGCCCGCGATGCCATCGACCGCGCCTTGCTCGGCCTCGACGGCAAGCGTGAACGGCGCCGAGCGGAACGCGAGGCCATCCTCGCCACGCTCGAGCACTTTGGAGTCATCAAACGGACATGGGGCAGCGGGGCTTCGCGTCATGTCAAACGCGAAAGAGCTACCGAATCGTGCGCGGGGGGGGCTTTGACGATAGCGCATCGAATGCAACTTCAGCTGGTCGTGGCATAGCAGCTCCTTATGACGCGATCATCAGTCGTGGTTGTCGACCGGCAAGAGCTCTGGACCCATGAACTGAGTGTTGGAGCCTTCCGCATGTCACAGCTTTCATCCATCATTATCACAATCGGCCATGGATTGTTCCTCATCGGCGCCTGCATGATTGTCGGTACGGCGGTTTACCAAGGCTACTGGGGAGTCGGCGTCAACAGCGACTCACTGATCGTCATTGCAGCTGCGGGTCTGGGGTCGTTGAGTTTCAGCTTCTGGCTGCGAATCAGAGCGATCTTTCGTCCCAACGCATACCGGCGGCAGAGCGATCGTCGATCATTGGTTCTGCTCGTCTTGGGGATAGCGTTATTGGCTCTCTCCTGGGTAGTGTCAACGATCATGAAGCTGCCGAGCAGCATTGCACGCAGCGGCGGATGACCACCTCGATGGCACGAGCGCGACGAGCCGCCGATAGCCGAAGAGCGCATGTTGCCCCCGTGCGCCGCAGCGGACTCGAACATCCGCGAGCCTGACGGCACGAGACACGGCCAACCCCAGGCTCCTCACCGGCACCCTGCCTTCCCTCCCGCGAGCCACTGGCACGGTCTCTGCTAGGCCTGCCGAGGCCCCGTGGCCATTTCGGGAGAATCACGATGAATCGCGCCCTGCTCGTGTTGATGCTCTCTTCGCTCGCTGTTCCGTTCAGCTCAGGACAGGTTCGATTTCGCGCAACGCTCGACGGCGATGCCGAGGTGCCGCCGGTCACCACCAAGGCGGGTGGCTGGGCAATCTTCACGCTCAACGCCGACAGCACGCTCAGCTACCTCGTGAACGACCAGGGCCTGGTGGGTGTGGCCGCGCACATCCACGAGGGCCAGCCCGGCGTCAGCGGGCCGATCGTGTTCACGCTCGCAGGCGGACCCGATGTCTACGCGGGGACCACCGCCGCGCTCAGCGCCGACCAGGTGAGCGCGCTGCGCGCCGGTGGGTACTACGTGAACGTGCACACGACCGCGTTCCCCGACGGTGCGGTCCGCGGCCAGATCCACGCGCGGCCGGTGCTGTTCGGCGCGCACCTGACCGGTGGTCAGGTGGTGCCGCCGGTATCGACCGGGGCGCTCGGCGAGGCGACGTTCACGGTGAACGGCGACAACACCATCACCTACGATCTCGGCACGACCGGGCTGACCGGCACCAGCGCCGAGATCCGCATCGGTGCGCCGGGCGCGAGCGGCGACGTCCTGTTCACGCTCACGGGTGGTCCCACCGACTGGTCGGGCACGACCGCGCCGATGTCGGCCGATGACTTCACCAGCATGCAGGAGCTGGGTCTGTACGTGCAGGTGTCGAGCGCCGCGCACGCGGGCGGCGAGATCCGCGGCCAGATCGTGCGCGGGCTGGCGATGTACGGCACCCGCTCGCCGGGCAGCGCGGGCGAGTCCGCGTTCTTCGGCCTGGGCGCGCCGACGCCGGGTGGCTCGGTCACGCTCAAGGTCAACGGTGGCCTCGCGCACGGCGCCGGGTTCGTGGTCGCCTCGCTCTATGCGGACGCGGTGGCCACCTCGGGCTGCGGCTACTACCTCGGCCCGCCGGTCTTGATCCAGGCGATCGAGCTCGACGGCGCCGGCCAGTTCAAGGCGGTGCTGGGCGACCTGCCCGACCTGCCGTCGTTCGATCTCTACTTGCAGTTCTTCGGGCTGGATGCCGCGGCGCCCAACGGGCAGTTCTACGCGAGCAACGGCCTGCACATGCCGTTCACCAGGTTCTGAGGCGCAGCGCGGCGTTGCGACTCCTGCCCGCCGAGCGCGCGCGTTGCGGCGCGCGTTCGGCGGTGTACGTCTGCACGGAGCCATGGCGTTCGCGCGTGGTTCGCACGGCGCACGGCCGCCAGGTTATGATGGACCTGGGACTTCACGTGCGGTCGGGTCGTCGTCGGGTTGGGCGATGCGCGGTCCCGCGGTCGATGCGGGGTCTTTCCCGCGCTGCAACATGCCGGTTGGCCTCGGCTTGAGGCGCCTCGCGCAGCGACTACAATCGCCGTTGCGAGCGAGCGACGTGCCTCGCCCGCGAAGGCCTTTTTTCGCGGTCCCTGGCAGTTCACGTTCGAAAGAGCTAGGACCGGGCCGAAACCACGGTGTCCGGCCGGCCCGGGTCCAGGTCTACAGCCTCGATCGGGCAACAAGAAGCGGAGGGATTGATGGCGGTTGAGCGAAGCAAGACGGCACCCCCGGAGCGTGGGCGGCTGCGCGACCTGATCCGGCAGAAGCTGGACGTGAACCAGTACCGCGACCTGCACTGGGAAGGCAGCTTCGACGACTACCTCGAGCTCCTGGCGAAGACGCCGATGATCGCGCGCAATGCCTTCCAGCGCCTGTACGACATGATCCTGTCGTACGGCTTCGAGGAGGTGAAGGACAACAAGGACACGCTGCTTCGCTACAAGTTCTTCGACGATCCGGTGGGTAGCGGCCGCGATGCGATCTTCGGCTTGAGCGAGCCGCTGCAGCACCTGGTCGCGAACCTGAAGTCGGCCGCCTACAGCTTCGGCGTGGAGAAGCGCGTCCTGCTCTTGCACGGACCGGTGGGGTCGTCCAAGAGCACGATCGTGCGCCTGATCAAGAAGGGCTACGAGGCGTACTCGCGCACCGAGCCGGGCGCGATGTACACGTTCTCCTGGCAGCTCGACGACGAGGAGCCCGCGGTGGTGCCGTGCCCGATGCACGAGGAGCCGCTCAAGGTGATCCCGATCGAGGCGCGCGAGAGCATCCTCGGCGAGCTGAACAAGCGCCTCAGCAACTCCGAGTACCGGATTCGCGTCGAGGGCAACCTGTGCCCGGTGTGCCGCCACTACTTCAACAAGCTGATGGACCGCTACGGCGGCGAGTTCGACCAGGTGGCCCAGCACCTGCGGGTGCGGCGCCTGCTGATCTCGGAGCGTGATCGCGTCGGCATCGGCACGTTCCAGCCGAAGGACGAGAAGAACCAGGACTCGACCGAGCTGACCGGCGACATCAACTACCGCAAGATCGCCATGTTCGGATCGGACTCGGACCCGCGCGCGTTCAACTTCGATGGCGAGTTCAACGTGGCGAATCGCGGCGTGGTCGAGTTCGTCGAGGTGCTGAAGCTGGACGTGGCGTTTCTCTACGATCTGCTGGGTGCGTCGCAGGAGCACACCATCAAGCCGAAGAAGTTCCCGCAGACCGACATCGACGAGGTGATCATCGGCCACACCAACGAGCCGGAGTACCGCAAGCTGCAGAACAACGAGCTGATGGAGGCGTTCCGCGACCGCACCATCAAGATCGACATCCCGTACAACTGCACGCTCGACGACGAGATCAAGATCTACCTGAAGGACTACAACAACACCACGATCTCGGGCAAGCACATCGCCCCGCACACGATCGAGGTGGCGGCGATCTGGGCCATCCTGACGCGCCTGGAGGAGCCGAAGAACGCGAACCTCACGCTGCTGCAGAAGCTCAAGCTGTACAACGGCAAGACGCTGCCGGGCTTCACCAAGGACAACATCCGCGAGCTGATGGCGGAGTCGCCGCGCGAGGGGATGTTCGGCATCTCGCCGCGCTACATCCAGGACAAGATCAGCAACGCCCTGGTGCGCGACGCCGACGAGCCGTGCGTCAATCCGTTCATGGTGCTGAACGAGCTCGAATCGGGGCTCGACCATCACTCGCTGATCACCGCGGACGAGCAGCGCAAGCGCTTCAAGGACTTGCTGGCGATCGTCAAGGAGGAGTACGAGGACATCGTCAAGAACGAGGTCCAGCGCGCGATCTCGTCCGACGAGGAGAGCGTGGCGCGGCTGTGCGGCAACTACCTCGACAACCTGAAGGCGTTCACGCAGAAGGAGAAGATCAAGAACAAGTACACCGGCCGCGACGAGGAGCCGGACGAGCGGCTGATGCGCTCGATCGAGGAGAAGATCGGCGTGCCCGACAGCCGCAAGGAAGACTTCCGGCGCGAGATCATGAACTACATCGGCGCGCTCGCGGTCGAGGGCAAGACCTTCACCTGGCGCTCCAACGAGCGCCTGCAGAAGGCGCTCGAGCTCAAGCTGTTCGAGGACCAGAAGGACACCATCAAGCTGACCAGCCTGGTGTCCACCGTGGTCGACAAGGACACGCAGGAGAAGATCGACGTGGTCAAGTCGCGCATGATCCGCACCTACGGGTACTGCGACATCTGCGCGACCGACGTGCTCAACTACGTGGCGAGCATCTTCGCGCGCGGCGATGCGAAGGAGGAGTGAGGGAGCCGTGCCATGGCCTACACCGCGCTGTTCCGCAAGATCGAGAAGGACCGCAATCGCTTCCGCGAGATCGTGCGGGGCAAGATCAAGCAAGACCTGAAGAAGTTCGTCACCAGCGGCGAGATGTTCGGCATCAAGGGCGGCAAGATCGTGTCGATCCCGATGCCGCAGATCGAGCTGCCGCGCTTTCGCTACGGCAAGAACCAGAAGGAGGGCGTGGGGCAGGGCGAAGGCGACCAGGGCACGCCGCTCGACGGCGAGGGCGAGGCCGGCGATCAACCCGGCAACCACGTGCTCGAGGTGGAGGTGAGCCTGGACGAGATGGCGCAGATCCTGGGCGAGGAGCTCGAGCTGCCGCGCATCCAGCCCAAGGGCAAGGACCGCTTGATGACGCCCGCCGGCCGCTACACGAGCATCCGCCGCACCGGGCCGGAGTCGCTGCGCCACTGCCGCCGCACGCTGCGCGAGGCGCTGAAGCGCCAGATCATGACCGGCAGCTACGATCCGGACGATCCGGTGATCCTGCCGGTGAAGGAAGACCGCCGCTACCGCTCGCGCAGGGAGATCCAGGCGCCCGAGACCAACGCCGTCGTGATCTACATGATGGACGTGTCCGGCTCGATGGGCAAGGAGCAGAAGGAGATCGTGCGCATCGAGGCGTTCTGGATCGACACCTGGCTGCGCTCGCAATACAAGAACATCGAGGTGCGCTACATCGTGCACGACGCGGCGGCGAAGGAAGTCGATCAGCACACGTTCTTCCACCTGCGCGAGTCGGGCGGCACCAAGATCTCGTCGGCCTACTCGCTGTGCGCGAAGATGATCGACGAGCAGTTCCCGCCGGCCGAATGGAACATCTACCCGCTGCACTTCTCCGATGGCGACAACTGGAGCGGCCGCGACACCGAGCGCTGCATCCAGCTCCTGAAGGAGCGCATCCTGCCGGCGGTGAACGTGTTCTGCTACGGGCAGGTCAAGTCGGCGTACGGCAGCGGCCAGTTCAAGAAGGATCTCGACCAGGCGTTCGAGAGCGATGATCGGGTGATCACCTCCGACATCGCCGATCGCGAGGCGATCTTGAAGTCGATCAAGGAATTCCTGGGCACCGGACGATGAGCCTCCCCTCAGAGCTGCGAGCGGCACAGAAGGAGATCGAGGCGTACGCGCGCGAGTACGGCCTCGATTTCTTCAACGTCGTGTTCGAGATCGTCGATTTCGATCAGCTGAACGAGGTGGCCGCGTTCGGCGGCTTTCCGACGCGCTACCCGCACTGGCGCTTCGGCATGGAGTTCGAGCACCTGGCGAAGGGCTACGCCTACGGCTTGCAGAAGATCTACGAGCTGGTGATCAACAACGACCCCTGCTACGCCTACCTGATGAAGTCGAACTCGATCGTCGACCAGAAGCTGGTGATGGCGCACGTCTACGGCCACTGCGACTTCTTCAAGAACAACCTGTGGTTCGCGCATACCGACCGCAAGATGATGGACCGCATGGCGAACCACGGCACGGCGATCCGCCGGCTGATGGAGCGTCACGGCTTCGAGCGGGTGGAGAGCTTCCTCGACAAGTGCCTGTCGCTCGACAACATGATCGACATCCATGCGCCGCACATCCGGCGCGAGCGCACCGTGCCGTCGGGCAACGGCCACGAGGATTTCGGCGACGATCCCGGCGGCCCTGGCAAGCTGCCCAGCAAGGGCTACATGGACCGGTTCATCAACCCGCCGGAGTTCCTCGAGTCGCAGCGCACCAAGCTCAAGGAGGAGCGCAAGCAGAACAAGCGGTTCCCACCCGAGCCGGCGCGCGACATGCTCCGGTTCTTGCTCCACTACGCGCCGCTCGAGCGCTGGCAGCAGGAGATCCTGTCGATCGTGCGCGAGGAGGCCTACTACTTCGCGCCGCAGGCGCAGACCAAGATCATGAACGAGGGCTGGGCGAGCTACTGGCACTCGACGATCATGACCCAGAAGGTGCTGCGCGACGCCGAGGTGATCGACTTCGCCGATCATCACTCTGGCACGATGGGCAGCCGGCCGGGCAAGCTCAATCCGTACAAGGTCGGCATCGAGCTGTACCGCGACATCGAGGATCGCTGGAATCGCGGCAAGTACGGCAAGGAATGGGAGGAGTGCGACGACTACGAGGCGAAGAAGCGCTGGGACAAGAAGCAGAACCTCGGGCGGGCGAAGGTGTTCGAGGTGCGCCGCACGCACAACGACGTCACCTTCATCGACACCTTCCTGACGCAGGAGTTCTGCGACGCGCAGAAGCTGTTCGTGTACCGCACCAACCCGAAGACCGGCAAGCCCGAGATCGCGGAGCGCGACTACCGCATCGTCAAGGAGCATCTGCTGTACGGGCTCACCAACTTCGGCCAGCCGTTCATCGACGTCGTCGACGGCAACTACAAGAACCGCGGCGAGCTGCTTCTGGTGCACCGCTTCAACGGCATCGAGGTCCAGCTCGACAACGCGGCGGAGACCTTGAAGGGACTGCAGGGGATGTGGGGCCGGCCGGTGCACCTGCAGACGCGCCTCGACGACAAGCCGATCCTGGTCTCGTTCGATGGCCAGCAGCTCAGCACGGTCGAGACCGGCGAGGCCGAGGCGTAGCTCGCCCGCGCCAGAACCGGCTCGGGCGCGTGCTTGATCAGCGACCGTCCGCCGGTTGGCTGCAGAGCAAACAGTTGAAGGCGCGCCATGTTGCTTCCACGAGGTCTCGTCGTCGCCACCGCCAAGGGCCGGCGCTGGCTCGGCACCGGTCACCCCTGGCTGTATCGCGACGACGTCGAGTCCGAGCAGGCCGACAACGGCGCGATCGTCGACGTGCGGGATCCCGCCGGACGCCACCTGGGCCGTGGGTTCTACTCGGCCGTCTCGAAGATCACGGTGCGCATGGTGACGCGCGGCGAGGACGCGATCGATGCCGCGTTCCTGGCCCGCCGGCTCGACCAGGCGATCGCCGCGCGCGCTGCGCTGGCGGTGGAGAGCGAAGCGTACCGCGTGGTGCATGCGGAAGCCGATCGCTTGCCGGCCCTGGTGATCGATCGCTACGGCGAGGTGCTCGTGATGCAGGCGACCGCGCCCGCCCAGGAGCCTTTGCTGCCGGTATGGCTCGATGTGCTGCGCGAGCGCTTCCGGCCGCGTGCGATCGTCGTGCGCCACGACCTGCCGGTGCGGCGTCTGGAAGGGCTGCCGCTCGAGGTGCGCATCGAGGGGCAGGCCGTTGACGCGCCGCTGGTCGTCGAGGAGCGAGGTCTCAAGTGGCTGGTCGACCCGGTGCATGGCCAGAAGACCGGCCTGTATCTGGACCAGCGCGCCAACCACGCCCGCGCGCGCCAGCTCTGCCGCGGCAAGCGCGTGCTCGACGTGTTCAGCTATCAGGGCGGCTTCGGCCTGTCGATGGCTCAGGCGGCCGAGCACGTCACCATGGTGGACGCATCCGCCGAGGCGCTCGAGGTGGCGGCGAAGAACGCAGCTCTGAACGGCATCGCCAACGTGACCCTGGTCAAGGCCAAGGCCTTCGACGACCTGCGCCGGCGCGCGGAGCAGGGCGAGCGGTACGACGTCGTGGTGCTCGATCCGCCGGCGTTTGCGAAGAGCCGCGCGGACGTCGAGCAGGCGATGCGCGGCTATCTCGACATCAACCTGCGGGCGCTGCGCTTGCTCGCGCCTGGCGGCTGGCTGGTGACCTGCACCTGCTCGTACAACCTGGGGCCCGACGAGTTTCGCCACATCGTGCGCCGCGCGGCCGCCGATGCGGGCGCCGACGTCTGGCTGATCGAGCAGGGGATGCAGGCGGGCGATCATCCCGTGCTGATGACGTTCCCCGAGTCGTGGTACCTGAAGAGCTTGTTCGTGCGCCGCGCCGCCGAGTGATCCCGTGCACGAAGCTCCGACGGGTCAACGAAGCTCCGACGGGTGACGAAGCTCCGACGGGTCAACGAAGCTCCGACGGGTGACGAAGCAACAAGAGAGCGCCACGCGGCGCTCTCTTGTTCGATGCGAAGAAGTGGTTCTCGCTTACTTCCTGCGAGTCGACTTCTTGCGGGCAGCCTTGCGGGTACCCTTCTTGGCCTTTGCCTTGCGAGTAGCTTTCTTCGAAGATCTCTTCGCTTTGGCCTTTCGTGTGGCAGCCATTGCGACGACTCCTAACTCAAGAGACGAAACGAACACGTAAACCCAACCAACCATATAATCGGTGGTTCGCGCGCGAAATTGAGGCGTTTGTCGAATTTTTTTTCGCTGTGGCACATGCGCGTGATCATGTGCAGCGCGCGCCGACGACATGATCTCGTCGCTCGCGCACGCATCGATCTCGACCTCCGCATCGCTGCGCGATGCATGCACGCGGTCGGCCGCACGCGCTGCTGCGCCGATGCGGGAAGGAGCTCTCTGGTTCGCGGAGCGCTGGTCTGATGCGAGCTGTCCAGAGCGCGAGCTGGCCGCGACCGAAGGACGCGCAGAAAGCGCGCGCATCGCCGTGCGCGGCCTCGACCCTGCTCGGGCGCTGCTCGCTGTCGTGGGGTGATGTGCGCGCGCTCTGGCATCGCCGCGGTGGTGCGTGACCGTGCTTCCGGAGATGCGGTCGCTCGCACCGACGGGTTGACTTCGCTTGGGTGCCCAGTATCATGGTCGCGCTTTTTTGGCCGGAGATCGTTTGTTCTGGCCAGCACGCGCCCATAGCTCAATTGGATAGAGCGCCTGGCTACGGACCAGGAGGTTGGAGGTTCAAGTCCTCCTGGGCGTACCATCTTTGAAAACTCGCTCTCGCTCTCGCTCTCGCTCTCGCTCGCAGGCCTTCGCCGCAGTCTTATGGACGACGATCTCCGCTTCATGACCCGCGCCCTGGCGCTCGCGACCCGCGCGGCGGAGATCGGTGAGGTGCCGGTCGGCGCCGTCGTCGTGTGTGACGGCGAGGTCGTTGCCGAAGGCATGAACGAGATCGAGCTGCGGCGCGACGGAACTGCCCATGCGGAGTTGATCGCGCTGCAGCGGTGCTCGGCGGAGCTGCGCGAGCGGCGGCTCAATCGAGCCACGCTGTACGTCACGCTCGAGCCCTGCGCCATGTGCGCGGGAGCGTGCGTGTGGACCCGGTTGGGGCGGCTCGTGTACGGAGCGCCCGACCCGCGCGCTGGTGCGGTGGGTACGCTGTACGACATTCCGCGCGACACCCGGCTCAATCACCGGGTCGAGGTGGTGGCGGGCGTCGCGGCGGACGAGTCGGCGGCGCTGCTGCGGCGGTTCTTCGCGCAGCTGCGCCTGGCCACGTGACGAGCAAGAGCTCGGTCCTGATGAGGCAAGCGCTGGATTGCCGGAGAGGTGCCAGAGTGGTTGATTGGGACGGTTTCGAAAACCGTTGACGGGATCAATGCCCGTCCGGGGGTTCGAATCCCCCCCTCTCCGCCAGTTCCTTCTCGATCCGGGAGAGGTGTCAGAGTGGTCGATTGAGCACGCTTGGAAAGCGTGTAGGTGGGTAACTGCCTCGCGGGTTCGAATCCCGCCCTCTCCGCCATGATGCGTGATCGGCGACCGGCAGGATCTCCTGGCCGGGAGCTGATCACCAACCTATGATGGGATGCGAGCGAACCCTCGCGTCGGGAGTGCGCTCGCGTGTCCGAGCGTTCGACACCGGCGTCTGGGCAATGGGAGCGTGCGAATCTGGTCAGGCCCTGACGGGAGCAGCCATAAGCATTTCCTCCCATGTGTTCCAGACGTCGGTGTCGAGCGCTCGGCCGCAGGCACCCCGGGTCGCACCCGTGGTCTGGATCGTCTGAACCTGGATCGGCTGGCTTGGCCTCGCCTGGCCAAGCCTCATGGTGGGCGCCGTGTCGTATCTCGTTCTCGCACGCAAGCATCGCCCGCAGGTGTTCGGTGACGTGCTGGGCCAGGAGGCCATCGCGCGCACGCTCGAGAACGCGATTGCCCAGAAGCGCATCGCCCACGCCTACCTGTTCGCCGGTCCGCGCGGCGTCGGCAAGACGTCGATGGCCCGCATCCTGGCGAAGTCGCTGAACTGCGAGCAGGGTGAGAGCGCCCAGCCATGCGGCAAATGCGCCTCGTGTCGCGAGATTGCTGCCGGCAGCGATCTCGACGTGCGCGAGATCGACGCCGCCAGCAACCGCGGCATCGATCACATCCGCGACCTGCGTGACAACGTGCGCTACGCACCGGCCCGCGGCCGCTACAAGATCTACATCATCGACGAGGTGCATCAGCTCACCTCGGAGTCGTTCAATGCGCTCCTGAAAACGCTCGAGGAGCCGCCGCCGCATGTCAAGTTCATCTTCGCCACCACCGAGCCGGAGAAGCTGCCCGAGACCATCCGCTCGCGGTGTCAGGTGTTCGAGTTCCGCCGCATCAGCGATCAGGAGATCGCCGCGCGCCTGCGCTCGATGGCCGAGGCGGAGGGCTTCACGATCGAGCCAGGCGTGGAGCAAGAGATCGCGCACCGGGCGCTGGGTGGGATGCGCGATGCGCTCTCGCTGCTCGACCTGCTGATCACGTTCAGCAGTGGCCAGGTCACGCACGAGGCGCTGCGCCAGGTGACGGGCTCGCTCGATCCGGATCGGCTCGGGGACCTGGTGGACGCCATGTTCGCGGGCGACGCCGGCCTCGTGCTGCGACTCGCCGAGGGCATGCTGGGCTCGTCCTCGCCCGAGGAGTTCGTCTCGCAGCTCGGCGCCTACCTGCGCGCGCTGATGATCGCGAGGGTGGGCAGCGCGAGCGCTGGCGAGTACGCACCGCAAACGCTGGTGCGCATGAAGGGACAGGCGGCGAAGACCGAGCTCAACCTGCTCGTGAGCATGACGCAGATGCTGCTCGAGGCCAAGCGGCGCATGCGGGAGATCGACGACGCGGCGCTGATCCTCGATCTCGTGCTGCTGCGCTTGACGCAGGCCGGCGACCTGCTGACGCTCGGCGAGGCGCTGGCGATGCTGCGCCAGCAGCCGCTGCCCTCGAGCGCGGCCCGCGCGCCGGCGCCTCCGCCGGCGCAAGGCCGCCGCGAGCCCGTGAGCCCCGCACCGTCGCCGCCACAATCGCCTGCCCGGGCAGCAGCTGGCACGCCGCCGCCGCCCTTGGCCGCGCCGGCATCCTTGCCGAGCGATGCGCGCGAGGCGCACGCGGCGCTCATTCGCTGCGTGACCACGCGCTCGGCATCGATCGCCTCGTTCCTCGCCCAGTTCGCGCCGGTGCGGATCGCCGGCGACTACCTCGAGCTGGCGGACGGCAGCGGTGGGGCGCCGCGCCTGTTCCAGTTCACCGACGCGCGGGTCAAGTCGGTGCTGCGTGAGGCGGCCGAAGAAGCGTTCGGGCGTGCACTCGGCATACGCGAGGTGGCACTGCCGACAGGCGCGCCACCGTCGCCGGCGAAGCAGCGCAACCAAGCCCTCGATCGCGCCAAGGACCTGTTCGGGGGCGAGATCGTCTCGGAATGACGAGCGCTCGGCGCCGGCGATTCTTCAGTTTCCAGATGCAACCCCTCGGTTCATGATGGTGCGTGTGTCTGGATGTTCTCGAGGTGGACTGCGGACCGTGCGAAGCGGTGACCGGAGATGGCGATGAAGGGCAGTGGATCCGGCGGCATGGGAGATCTTTCCGGACTGCTGAAGCAGGCGCATCGTGTGCAGGAGCAGATCACCCAGATGCAGGGCGAGCTCGCCCAGATCGAAGTCGAGGGCGTCGCCGGTGATGGCCAGGTGCGCGCCGTGTTCGCAGGCAACCTCGAGCTGAAGCGCATCCACATCGACAGGCGTGCGATCGATGCTT
Organism: Planctomycetota bacterium; assembly: GCA_046349655.1. GTDB lineage: Bacteria > Planctomycetota > B15-G4 > B15-G4 > JAXMBY01 > JAXMBY01. The sequence continues at coordinate 21,409 of JAXMBY010000011.1, read as the reverse complement.
CGGATCCCACGCTGCTCGAGGACCTCGTCGCCGTCGCCGTCCGCCAGGGTCTGAAGAAGGCGCAGGAGCTCGCTCGCAAGGAGATGGGGCGGCTCACGGGCGGCCTCAATCTTCCCGGCCTCTTCTGACCGGCTTCGCAAAAGCCACCGGCAAAAGGCGTTCCTCGCACCGTTCCCTGGGATATAATCTGCCGCAGATGCCCGCAGCTCGGGCATTACGCGGTTGTGCCCCAGGCGAAAAGGACCGATCCAAGCGGTGCGATGGCCTACCCCACCACAGTGATGAAGCTGATTCACGAGCTGATGAAGCTCCCGGGTGTGGGCAGCCGCACGGCCGATCGGCTGGCCTTCCACCTGCTGCGCACCAGCGAGGCGGATGCGCTGGCGCTGGCGCGGGCGATCGCAGAGCTGCGTGCTCGCGTGCGCTACTGCTCGGAATGCTTCAACGTCGCCGAGAGCGATCCCTGCGAGGTCTGCGGCGATGCCACCCGGGACCGGACCCGGCTGCTCGTGGTCGAGCACCCCAAGGACCTGCTGGCATTCGAGCGCACCGGCTACCGCGGCCGCTACCATGTGCTCCATGGTCGGTTGAGCCCGATGGAGGGAATGGACGCGAGCCACATCACGCTGCCGGAGCTGATCAACCGCGTGCGCGACGGCAGCATCCGCGAGGTGATCCTCGCCACCAACCCAGATCTGGAAGGAGATGGAACGGCGCTCACGATCGTCGAGCAATTACGCGGCTCTCAGGCGCGGGTCACGCGGTTGGCGCGGGGCGTGCCATCGGGAAGCTCGATCGAGTATGCCAGCACCGCGGTGCTGGCCGATGCTCTGCATGGCCGCATCGAGATGAACTCGAAGATGGCGGAGGATGATGCATGAGACTGGACCTGTCGCTTTCGCAGCGCCCTGAGCTCAGGCTGCAGCTCTCGCCGCAGCTCATTCAGCGAATCGAGATTCTCCAGCTGCCCACGCTCGACCTGCAGGAGCTCATCAGCCAGGAGCTGCTCGAGAACGAAGCGATCGAGCTGAAGGAGCCGGCAGCCGCCGCGGCCGAGCCGCCGAAGGAAGGCGAGCAAGCAGCGCAGACCCAGGCCCAGGAGGGCTTCGACGAGGAGGACGTGCCCGGGCTGGACTGGCGCGAGTACTACAGCCCCGCGCGCACGCGCGCCCGCGACGGCGAAGTCGATCCCAAGCTGGAGGCGATGCAGAACACGGCCGATCGGCCGATGACGCTGCAGGAGCACCTCGAGGACCAGCTCGTGCTGATGGAGATCGCCGACGACATCCGCGATCTCACCCGGCTCTTGATCTACAACCTCGACGCGAAGGGCTACCTGCGCACGCCGCTCGAGGAGATCCTGATCCCGCTCGATGACCGGTTCTCGCTGGAGCAGGCGCAGCGTGCGCTGCGCGTGCTGCAGTCGCTCGAGCCCAAGGGCATTGGCGCGCGCGACGAGAAGGAATGCCTGCTGCTGCAGCTCGATCCCGAACATCCTCGCTACGAGCTGCTGCGGCGGCTGATCATGGATCATCTGGAGGACCTCTCCAAGAACCGCCTGCCCAAGGTCGCCAAGGAGACCGGCGAGTCGCTCGAAGCGATCAAGGACATGATCGGCGAGTTCCGGCACTTCGACCCGACGCCGGGCTCGCGCTTCTCGGTCGAGCAGACCCACTACATCAACCCCGACGTGGTGGTGGAGCTGGTGGGGAATCGCTACGAGGTGAAGATCGAGGACTCGTACTATCCCAAGCTGCGCGTCAGCCAGAACTACATGACGCTGCTGCGCGACAAGAGCGTGGATCCGGAGCTGCGCCGCCGCATCAAGAAGAACATCGAATCGGCGAAGTGGCTGATCGAGTCGATCGAGCAGCGCAAGAGCACGCTCTACCGCGTGGCGTCGGAGATCGTGAGCCGTCAGCAGGCGTTCTTCGACCATGGCGTCAACCACCTGAAGCCGCTCAAGATGCAAGAGGTCGCGGACACGCTCGGCATCCACGTGTCGACCGTGAGCCGGGCGATCTCGGACAAGTACCTGCAGAGCCACCGCGGCATCCTGGCGATGAAGTTCTTCTTCACCGGTGCGGCGCAGGGCGATAGCGGTGTGGTCGAATCGCGCGCCGGCGTGAAGCAGAAGGTGAAGGAGATCATCGACCAGGAAGACAAGCAGAACCCGCTGTCGGACGAGGAGATCGTCGACAAGCTGAAGGCGATGGGGCTCGACATCGCGCGCCGCACCGTGACCAAGTACCGCAAGGCGCTCAAGATCCCGTCCTCGCGCCAGCGTCGCGAGTACTAGGCCGCATGGCAGCCGGCGCGTCGGGCGGCGAGCAGCTCGGGCTGGAGCTCGCCTACGACGGCACCGCCTACAACGGCTGGCAGAGCCAGCCGCCGCCCCATGACACGGTGCAAGGCGAAGTGGAGAAGGCGATCGCGCGCATCACCGGCTGCACGATCCGGCTGATCGGCGCCGGGCGCACCGACGCCGGCGTGCATGCGCTGGGGCAGGTGGCGGTTGCAAGGCTCGCCACGCACCTGCCGCTGGCCGAGCTGCGCAAGGCGCTGAACGCGGTCCTGCCGGGCGACATCCGGGTCAAGAGCGTGCGCCGCGTACCGGCGGCATTCCACCCGCAGCACGACGCGATCGACAAGACCTACTTCTACCAGATCCACGTCGGCTCCTTCCTGCCGCCGTTCCGCCGGCACTGCTTCTACCATTCCCGGGTCGCGCTCGACCTCGAACGCATGCGCGCGGCCGCGCGGGTGCTGGTGGGCGAGCACGATTTCCGCTCGTTCACCACGCAGGCGCACCTGAAGAAGAGCACCGTGCGCTGCGTGCGCCGGCTGTGGATCCTGCGCATCCCGAGCGGCCTGCGCGTGTTCGTGACCGCGGACGGCTTCCTCTACAACATGGTGCGCGCATTCGTCGGCGCCTTGCTCAAGGTGGGCGCGGGCGATCTCTCGGCCCCGGACCTGCACACGATCCTGACCGCCAGGGACCGCCGCGCCGCACCACCCAACGCGCCGCCGCAAGGCTTGTTCCTGTGGCGCGTGCGTTATGCGGTGCGCGATCAGCCCCTGGCGAGCCGGCGCCGGCCGTCCTCTACAAGCGCGGGCGGGAACTGCTAAGATACACGGCGACTGCCTGCTGGATGTTGCTGCGAGGTGGAAGCGCACCATGGGATCCAAACACGCGTCGCTGTTCAGCGAGAAGACCGTCATCCCTCGATTGCAAGCCTCGGCGAAGATCGAGGTGCTGAGCGAGATGGTCGATTGCCTGGTGACCTCGGGAACAGTGACCGCGAGCAAGCGTGAGCCGGTGCTGAGAGCGTTGCGCGAGCGAGAGAAGCTCGGCAGCACGGGTGTCGGTGGCGGCGTGGCCATTCCGCACGTGAAGCTGGACTTTCTCAGGACATCGGTTGCCGCCGTCGGCGTCGCGCCGCAAGGCATCGACTACGCCGCGGTGGACGGCGAGCCGGTGTTCATCGTGTTCATGCTGATCTCACCCACGGACAAGGCCAGCGAGCACCTGAGCGCCCTGCAGTGGATCTCGCGCATGGCACGGCATCGCGACTTCATTCGCTTCATGAGAGCGTCCTCGACACCGGCCGAGGTGCTGGGCCTGTTCGAGGAGCTCGGCTGAGCCGCGGCCGGCACGATTCGTCGCGCGGCCAGAGTGGAGACGACCGGCGACCGCCGGCAACAGATCGTTGACGAGGGTGTCGGTGCCAAGCAGACTCACGCTGTCGCTCGAACCTGCTCGAATCGTGGACACGCCGGCCGCATGACCATTTCCCGGAGCGTCACGCTCATCAACCGCCAGGGCCTGCACGCTCGACCGATCCAGCGCATCGTCGAGATCTGTCGCCAGAACGATGCCCGCGTGCGCATCGCGCGCGGCGCGCTCACGGTCGACGGCCGCTCGATCCTGGAGATGCTCACGCTCGCGGCGCCGCGCGGCACGGTCCTGCAGATCACCGTCGAGGGTCCCGACGAGCAGAAGGCGCTGGACGAGCTCGTGGCGCTGATCGACGGCAAGTTCGGCGAGGACTAGCGCCGCTTCCGCCGGCGCACGCTGCCGTCCGCATTCCTCACAACCGCCGCGCCGTGCTGTCCGATTCTGGCGATGCCGGTGGCGTCCGGTCCTATCTCGCATTCACACATCACGTTACACCAGCGCCTCACCTCAAGTGGCCAACCCAGTCAACCGATGAATGGAGTCGACTCGGTGGCCACGTGAGCGGAGGCTTGAGGGCGATGGGTTTGTTCCGCAGGAATCAGAACATCTTGGGCCTCGATCTCGGCACGGACTCGATCAAGGCAGTCGAGGGCGTCCGCGACGGCGACGACATCTTGATCACCGGGTACGGACAGATCGACGTGCCGTCGCCCGAGGCGCGTCCCGACGCGCTCGCGGACCTGCTGCGGCACTGTGGCTTCCGCACCCGTCGCGTGGCGACGGCCGTGTCCGGCCGGTCGGTGATCGTGCGGTTCCTCAACATGGTGGACATGCCCACCGAGAACCTGAAGAACGCGATCCGCTACGAAGCCGACAAGTACATTCCGTTCGACCTGGACGACGTGGTGCTCGACTTCCACAAGCTCGAGGATGCGACCGGCCTCAGCAAGAACGAGATGAAGGTCCTGCTGGTTGCGGTCAAGCGCGACGTGATCCAGGACCAGGTGCGCCTGCTGAACACGGCCGGCCTGCAGCCGCGCGTGGTCGACGTCGACGCGTTCGCGCTCGGCAACGCGTTCATCCTGTCGCGGCGCAAGCAGGAGAACACGCAGGGCCGCGTCTCGGCGCTGGTCGACATCGGCGCATCCAAGACCAGCATCAACATCTTGCGCGGCGAGGAGAGCTTCTTCGCCCGCGAGGTGTACATGGGCGGCGCGGACTTCACCTCGGCGATCGCCAAGCGCTTCGGCATCGAGCCATACGAGGCAGAGCAGCTGAAGCGCAACCCCGGCGAGCGCGAGAGCGAGGTGCAAGATGCCGTGCTCGGCACGATCGAGGAGCTGGGCAACGAGGTGGACCTGTCGTTCGACTTCTTCGAGAACCAGTCGGACGCCCGCGTCGAAGACGTGTTCCTCTCCGGCGGCGGGTCGTGCCTGCCCGGCCTGGAAGCCTCGCTGGAGCGCATCTTCGAACGCAAGACGTCGAGCTGGGATCCGGCGGAGGGCGTGGTGGTGCGCGAGGACGCGGTCGATGTCGAGCTGATGAAGGAAAACGGACCGGCGCTGGCCGTTGCTGTGGGGCTGGCGAGCCGGCTCTCGAAGGAGTCATGACGTGATCCGCATCAACCTTCTCCCGGACGAGCTGAAGCGCACCGACCGCACGCCGCCGACGATCTTCCTCGCCGTGCTCACCACGGTGGTGCTCACCTGCGGCGCGCTCGGCGTGCTTGGCTACCTCTACATCGCCGTGCTCGGCAGCGTGCGCACCGAGCAGGAGAGCGCGGGCCGCGAGCTGCAGAACCTCTCCCCGCAGGCGCAGTACGCCGACTCGCTCGAGAAGGAGAAGGCCGAGTACGAGCGCCGCACCAAGGCGATCCAGAGCATTGCCGAATCGCGTCTGGTCTGGACGCAGAAGCTCGATCGCCTCGCCAACCTGATTCACAACGACGGCAACGTCGATCGTCACATGGTCTGGCTCGAGTCGCTCAAGGTCGACATGAACGCGATGCGTGATCGGGGGCTCGCGCTCAAGGGGTTCTCGGGAACGGATGACCTGAAGAAGCTGTCCGAATTCCACAAGGACCTGTCGCACGACACCGAGTTCTTCGCCAACTTCGCGAAGATCACCGACCCGCAGGGCAAGCTCGAGACCAGCGATGGCGTGGTTCCGCCGGAAGCGTTCGCGTTCGATTTCAAGTTGACGATGGCCGAGAAGGAACCGGCAACGGCAGCAAGCGCACGCAAGGCGCCGGCGCCGGCCGCAACGGCTCCGCGTCCCAGTGCCAACTAGGTCCAGTTCTCTAGTGCAGGAGTGATGCTCGTGGCCAGCGTCTCTCTCCAGAAGTATCTGAAGATCATCCTCATCAGCGGCGGTGTGCTGGTGCTGGGCAGCGCCGTGGGGGTGTACTTCATCTGGCGGTCGTACGAGGAAGAGAAGACCGCCGTCGAAGCAACGCGCGACGACATCACGCAGGCGAAGCGCAAACAGGCCAAGATCAAGGGTCTGGAAAAGGACGTGATCAAGCTGCGCGAGAACCTGAGCGAGTCGGTGAAGATCCTGCCGAGCTCGCGCGAGGTGAACGAGTTCGTCTACAAGATGACCGAGTTCGCCGACATCGCCGGCGTCAAGATCCTGGATCTCAAGCCGAAGGACGATCGCACCCAGAAGAAGGGTGCGGACGTGTTCCAGAAGATCATCTACCGCGTGGAGATGAACGGCACGTTCGATGAGGTGCTGCGGTTCGCGAACGCGCTCGAGAACTACGAGCGGTTCGTCAAGATCACCTCGCTCGACCTCGCGGCCGAGCAGTCGCAGTCGGCGCAGAAATACACCGCCGGACTGCCGCGGCACAAGTGCTCGATGGAGGTGGAGACGTACGTCTACCACGGCAACAGCTTTGCGCAGGAGATCGCTGCCGGCCTGACCGAGCTCAAGAACGAGCTGAAGCAGCCCAACCTCGCGGCCGACCGCAAGCTCGAGGTCGACAAGCAGATCCGCGAGTTCGAGAAACGGCTCGCGAGCGCGAAGCAGGTCGACATCCCCAACTACGACAAGAAGAAGACCGAGCTGACCGACGAGATCGTGAGCGCGCGGCGCGAGCTGCCGGTGGTGCGCTACACGCTCACCAACAACATCATGCGACGCGACCCGCTGGTCGATCCGCGCCAGCGCCTGCACCAGCAAGGCGGCAAGGGGCTCGAGTTCGAGAAGCAGGGCGAGTTCATCACCTGGGCGAAGACCAGCCTGGACGAGATCCAGAAGCTGACCGACCTGCTCGGCAAGACCGAGATGATCATTCGCCGGCTCGAGATCGAGCGCAGCCTGCAGCAGCTGGTCACCGCGCTCGCGGAGAAGGTCGAGCGTGCGGTCAACGAGGGCTGGATCACCGATCCGAATCTCCGCAAGCAGCTCGACAAGGAGATCGCGCCGGCCACCGACAAGCTGGTGGCGGTGTACGGCGACCTGGCGCGCGGACAGAGCGTCACGCTCGAGGAGCTGCGCAACGTCAAGGACGCGATGGAGCAAGACTTCGAGAAGGGCGCCTATCAGCACTGCATCGAGCGCTTCGACCTGGTGCAAGGTCGAGTGCATCAACAGAACCTCGACGCCGACGTGCGCACGGTGCTGGAGGACATCCAGCGTCTCGTGCACCACGCTCGCACCGCGATCGAGTTCGAGGCGCGCAAGATCCGCATCAGCGGCCGCATCGTGCAGGACCTGAACTCCGTGGTGGTGGTGAACGGCAAGGTGTTGCAGGAAGGCGAAGCGCTGGACGAGGACCTCTACGTGTACCGCATCAAGGACGACCGCGTCGAGTTCCGGTATCGCGGGGTGATCCTCCAGAAAATGCTGTAGTGGGACGAGAAGTAGCAAGGTGGGACACGCGCCCGCCTCCTGGGGAAGGGGCGTGGCGCGCGGGGCGAAGAGTTCATTCGGGAATGGTGGCGCGACGAGACTGATAGCGCCGGTGGCGAGTGGGGAGGTTTTCCATGTCGGGTCGACGGATTCCGGTCACGCTGCTCAGCACCCTGATCTGCGCGGCAGCGACCCTGAGCGCGGACGCCCAGATCTACGGGCAAGGCGACCGCGCTCTCGGCACCATCGAAGATCAGGCCATGATCACGCTCGACGTGAAGGAGCGGCCGCTCGCCGACGTGCTGTCGCACATCCAGGGTCGCGTGGGCGTGAACCTGGTGCTGGCGCCAGGCGTCGAAGGCACCGTCACGATCGATCTCAAGGACATCCCGTGGCGGGATGCCTTGCGGCTGGTGGCGGAGCGCGCGGGCTGCATCGTCACCGAGAAGTCATCGCGCCTGTTCATCATCGACAAGCCGCCGCGCGTGACCTTCTCGTTCGAGGACGAGGAGATCAAGAACGTGATCCGTGCGATCGCCAAGGCGGCGAACGCCGACGTGGTGATCGCGCCGGACGTGAAGGGCCTGGTCAACATGGAGCTGCAGGACGTGCCGTGGCGCGATGCGCTCGACACGGTGGTGAAGACGCTCAATTATCACATCGTCGAGGAGGATCGCGGCATCCTGCGCGTGGTCTCGGCCGACAACCTGTCGGTGCAGCTCGAGGAGCGCATGTTCGAGCTCAAGTACCTGCGCCCGCGCGCCACCTACGTCGCCAAGATCCAGACCTCGTACGCGGCGGTGACCGATCCGATGTTGCGCCAGGGCGGTGGCGGCGGCAACGTCGGCGGCGGCGGTCAGGGCGGCAACGACCCGCGCGCGCAGAATCGTCGTGACTTCCCGCTGCTGCTCGCGCTCGAGCGCATGCTCTCGGATCAGGGCAAGCTCGACTACTACGACCGCGAGAACGTGATCCTGGTGAAGGACATCAAGCCGGTGCTCGACAAGATCCAGGCCACGCTCGAGCGGCTCGACACCGAACCGGTGCAGATCTACGTCGACGTGAAGTTCGTCACCACCGCCAACTCCGACACCTCGGATCTCGCGTTCGGGTTCGAGAACGGCTTCCAGGCCTCGCTCAACGGCGCATCGCGCAGCAGCCGGCTGCCGTTCAACCTGGGTTCGGGCTCGGTGTTCGACAACCTGCTGCCGGGACGCGGCGACGACAACACCAGCCAGAACAGCGTCGTCGACGGCACGCGCCTCAGCAACCTGACCAGCGCGGTCTCGCCGGGGCTGCTCGACTTCTCGGCCACGTCGCTCGCCGTGCGCCTGCTGAAGAGCGACCTCAATGCCGAGATCGTGCAGGCGCCCAAGATCATCACGCTCGATCACCAGGAAGCGACCATCTTCGTCGGCGAGACCATCCGCTACGCGGAAGCCGACTCGGAGTCGAACCAGTCCGGCGGCCTGCAGCTGGTGGTGAAGGAAGCGCAGGGCTCACCGGTGCAAACCGGCTTCCAGCTCATGGTGATCCCGCATGTCGTGCCGGGCAGCAACCGCATCATGATGTCGGTCATCCCGCAGGCCGAGACGCTCACCGGCACGTCCGATCCGGAGCACCCCGGCTTCGACCTGTTCAAGGTCGGCGCCGGCACCGAGGCCGGCCTCGGCCAGCTGTCGCTGCCGCGCATCGGTTCGCAGACCATCGTCACCAACATGATGCTCGAGAGCGCCCAGACCGGCGTGATCGGCGGGCTCATCACCGACAACGTCCGCACGCGCGTGACCAAGGTGCCGTTCCTCGGTGACATCCCGATCCTGGGCTGGTTGTTCAAGCGCGAGGAGGCGCTGGTCGACAAGCGTGGCCTGCTCGTGTTCCTCACCCCCTACATCATCCGCGGCGCCGACCGCGCCGAGGACGAGCTGAAGCAGCAGGTGAAGCAGATCGAGCAGCGCGCCGAAGCCGAGTGGAATCGGCTGGGCGAGACGCCGGAGACCGGCGTGCTCATGAAGGACGCGGTGGAGCCGCCGAAGTAGCCGGCGGCCCGCGCTCTCGAGACGCATCGGCCGGACCGATCCCGTGCGGGGTCGGTCCGGCGTGTTCCCGGTGCGCACCAGGACCGGCTCGTTCGGCCCCGAAAACGCGCCAGCTTGCGAGCCAGGGCCGCGGTGAGTATCCTGGGGGCTCAGCGGGAGACCCGGTGCCCCCCTGTGTGGGCCCGCCCGCTGAACACGGAAACAACTCGAGCTTGGCCCGGTTCTGGGCAATGACCCTGGACGGCGGTAGCCGTTCCGCCGGAGCCGCTCGATACGCAGCCGAGGGAATGATTCTCGTTGTGGTGCCGCTCCTGCAAGGGAGTGCACCGAGCTCCCGAATGCAGCCGGAAGGCAGCAGTCACCCTTACACCATCACTTTCGCGAAGACTGGTGATGTCCGATTCCTCTCGCACCTCGACCTGGTCCGGATGCTGGAACGCGGCCTGAGGCGCAGCGCTCTGCCGCTGCGCTTCACGCAGGGCTTCAATCCACACGTGAAGATATCCCTGAGCGATGCGCTCCCGGTGGGTGTGGAGTCCGTTGCGGAACAGCTCTTGATCCACCTCGATGTGGAGTGGCGAGCGGCAGACGTGCGAGCCCAGCTCGACCAGGTCTTGCCCGCTGGTGTACGGGTGGTGTCGGTCGAAGCGGGTGACGTGCGAACCAGCGGCGCGGCGAACCGATGGGTTCTCTTGCCCTGGTCGCTTGCGCTCGAGTCCGCGCTGGAAGAGAGCCTGGGCGAGCCCGATGAACGGGGCGAGCCGTTGCGCGCCTACGTTGCGCGAGTCACGCGCACCGAGACCGGCGTGGAGCTCGTGCTCATCGATCATCAGGGCGGACGACTCAGGGTTCGGGACTTGGTGGCCAAGATCCGCAATCGTGATCCAACCCTCGGCGCAGTCACGGCACGCAAGCTGCCGTAAGGAGATCAGCGCTGAGTTCCAACGAGGACACCAAACGACCCCGCGGCCGCCGTCGTCGGCGCCGCTCACATCGCCCTGAACCCAGACCGAGCCAGGAAGTCGCCAGGCCGTTCGAGGAGGACGAGAACCCAGGACACGAGCCCGCCGACTACCCGGATGCGCGGGAACCGGATCTGGAGCACGAGCCCGATCAGGAGCCCGAGTTCGATCACCCGGACGACGCGGAGCACGACGGCGATCACGATCGTGAGCATGAGCATGAGCATGAGCATGACCGCGAGCCCGTCGATGACACCGCCGACCACGAGCCCGAGCTCGATCACGACGCGGATCGCGACCACGATCACGACGCAGAGCCGCACGCCGAGCAAGCACCGCACGACGACGAGCCCGAGTCCGAGGAGGATCACGACGAGGAGCACGAGCCAGCCGGGCCACCGCCGTCGAAGATCATGATCATCAACGCGACCGAGGAAGAGGAGAGCCGCGTGGCGATCCTCGACCAGGGCCGGCTCGAGGAGTTCTACATCGAGCGCGCGTCGCTCAATTCCCTGCTCGGCAACATCTACAAGGGCCGCGTCGTCAACGTCGAGCCCAGCATCCAAGCAGCGTTCCTCGATATCGGTGGGCCGCGCCATGCGTTCCTGTCGGTCCCCGACGTGGTCGGCGCGGCGATGGAGCCCGAGCCGGTGGACGACGACGAGGAAGAGACCGAGGGCGACGAGGGCCGGCCGGACGATCGCCGGCGCCCCTATCGCCGGCGCCAGCTGCGCAAGATCACCGAGGTGCTGAAGAAGGGACAGGAGATCCTGGTGCAGGTGGTGAAGGACGGGATCGGCAACAAGGGACCGACGCTCACCACCTACATCTCGCTACCAGGCCGCTACCTCGTGCTCATGCCCAACGTCCGCAAGCGCGGCGTGTCGCGCAAGATCGACGATGTCGGTGAGCGCGACCGGCTGAAGGCGCTGTTGCAGGAGATCGACGTGCCCGATGACCTCGGCGTCATCGTGCGAACCGCAGGCGCCGGCGTCAGCAAGCGCGAGCTGCATCGCGACTTCCGCTACCTGATGAAGATGTGGGCGCTGATCCAGAAGCGCGCGCGCGGCATCTCGGCTCCGGCCACGCTCTACCAGGAGAGCGACCTCGTGATCCGTGCGCTGCGCGACCTGTATTCGCCGCAGACGATCGGCGAGATCATCACCGATTCCGAGGCGGTGCTGAAGCAGGCGCGCGACTTCCTCGGCATCATCTTGCCGCGCGCCCGCAACGTCGTGCGGTTGTCGACCCACCCCGAACCACTGTTCCACCTGTACGGGGTGGAGGAGGAGCTCGAGCGGTTGAACGACCACCGCATCGAGCTCAAGTCGGGCGGCTCGCTGATCGTCGAGCAGACCGAAGCGATCGTCTCGATCGATGTCAACTCCGGCCGCTTCCGCGAGGAGGGCGATCTCGAGGAGACGGCATTCAAGATCAACCTCGAGGCTGCGCACGAGATCGCGCGCCAGCTGCGACTGCGCGACCTCGGCGGCGTGATCATCAACGACTTCATCGACATGCGCGACGAGCACCACCGCCGTCAGGTGGAGCGCGAGTTCCGCGAGGCGTTGCGCGACGACCGCGCACGCATCAAGGTGGCGCGCATGTCGCAGTTCGGCATCATCGAGATGACCCGCCAGCGCGTGCGGCCGAGCCTCAAGCGATCGACGTTCGAGCGCTGCGCAATGTGCGAGGGCACGGGCTACGTGGCGACGCCCGAGACCGTGGTGCTTTCGGTGATGCGCAGCATCCGCCTCAGCCTCACGCGGCGCGGCAACGTCGTCGATGTGGCGGTGAGCCCGCGCATCGCCGACTACCTGTCCAATCGCCAGCGCCGCACGTTGCTCGAGCTCGAGGACCAGGCGCACAAGTCGATCGTCGTGTACGCCGATGGCCGGCTGCGGCCGGACGAGTTTCACATCCAGTCGCGGGATGCGAGCGGCAACGGCCACTAGCCGAGAGGGAGTCGAGGGTATTGACGAGCGAGCCCGCGGGTGCGGGCTCGCCGCGCTCGAGGAGCGGGGGCCAGGTGCCGATCACGAGCCTGGTGAGCCGAGCGTGATGATGGAGGTTTGCCGGGTCAGGCCTCTTGCGATCGGACCGTGGCCGTGTAGGATAGACGACCTTTCACTTCGGTTCTCGAGGGTGGATCCATGGATGCGATCATTCGCGACGGAGGCCGGCAGTACCGGGTCGCCGAGGGCGACGTGCTGATGCTCGACTACCGCCCGGCCGAGGCCGGACAGAAGCTCGTGCTGGGCGACGTGCTCGCGGTGGGAGCGAAGATCGGCACGCCAACCGTGGCTGGCGCCGCGGTCGAGGCAGAAGTGCTGGGCGCCTGCCAGGGCGACAAGGTCTACATCCAGAAGTTCCGCCGTCGCAAGAACTACCGCCGGCGCACGGGTCACCGCCAGGACTACGTGCGAGTCAAGATCACGGCGATTCGCGGCGCCTGACAACCACGAGGGAATGCCACATGGCTCACAAGAAAGGTCAGGGCTCGACCCGCAACGGCCGCGACTCCAATCCACAGCATCGCGGGGTCAAGCGGTTCGGCGGCCAGCACGTCCTGCCGGGCACCATCCTGGTGCGCCAGTGCGGTACCAAGTTCCATCCAGGCAAGAACGTCGCCCTCGCTCGCGACTACACGATCTACTCCTTGGTCGAGGGCAAGGTGCGATTCAGCGAGCGCATGGTGCACGTCGATCCGCAGGCCAACTAGGCGGCGTGAGCACCCCCGTCCGCGACGAGTGAGCTGTTGGTCATGTTCAAGGACGAGGCGGTCATCTACGTTCTGGCTGGCAAGGGCGGCAACGGCTGCGTCTCCTTCCGGCGCGAGAAGTACATCCCCAGGGGCGGTCCCGACGGTGGCGATGGCGGCAAGGGCGGCGACGTCGTGCTGCTGCCCACCGCCGGCGTCTCGTCCCTGTCGGATCTCCATGGTCGCCAGCACTTCAGGGCCGAGAAGGGGCGCCAGGGAATGGGTAAGAAGATGGCCGGGCGCGACGGCGGCGACCTGGTGATCCCGGTCCCGGTCGGGACCGTGGTGAAGGATCTCGAGCGCGGGCATGTGCTGCGGGACCTGAGCGTCGAAGGGGAGCCGTTCGCAGTGTGCCATGGCGGGCGCGGCGGGCGCGGCAACGCGCGCTTCGCGACCGCGACCAACCGCACGCCGCGCATGGCCGAAGATGGTGCGCCCGGCGAAGAGCGGTGGCTGCGGCTCGAGCTGAAGCTGATCGCGCACGTCGGCATCGTCGGCCTGCCCAACGCCGGCAAGTCGACCTTGCTCGCCCGCGTCTCGCGCGCGCGACCGAGGGTGGGGCCGTATCCCTTCACCACCCTCACCCCCGAGCTGGGCTGCGTGGAAGCGCAGTATCGCCAGTGCGTGCTTGCCGACCTGCCCGGGCTGATCGAGGGCGCGCATCGCGGCGCGGGGCTCGGCGACCGCTTCCTGCGTCACATCGAGCGCACCAAGGTGCTCTTGCACCTGATCGACGTGTCGGACGGCGCCCGCGATCCTCTGGAGAGCTACGCCATCATTCGCAGCGAGCTCGAGCAGTACAGCAAGACGCTCGTGACAAAGCCGGAGATCGTGGCGTTCACCAAGGTCGACGCGGTCTCGGATCGCAGCCGCGTGCTGGCGGCGGCGGCGGCCTTTGCCGTGCGTCCGCACCTGATCTCGTCGCAGTCCGGCGAGGGGCTCGCCACTCTGCTCGCGGCTGTCCTAAAGACGGTCGACGAGCTCGAGCACGCCTCGCCCTCGGTCGGCGTTCCCTGCTGAGATCTTGCTCAAGCGGCCATGTCGCGCGGACGAAAGCTCCTCCGGGGGACCGTCTTCTTTCTGGTGGGACGACCGCGATGGACTTGAACGAGCTGCTCGAGCAGATGGTGGGGGAGGGCGCTTCCGACCTGATCCTCAAGGTGGGGTCGCGGCCGGCGATCCGGGTCAAGGGTCGGTTGCAGTACCTCTCCGAGAGCGAGATCACGCGCGACTTCGGCATGCGCGTGCTCGCGGCGCTGCTCGACGACGCGCGCATGGAGAAGTACGTCCGCAGCCAGGAGATGGACGTCGCCTACGAGATCGTCGGGCTCGGACGCTTCCGCGTCAACATCTTCCACCAGCTGGGCGAGCCCGGGCTCGTGTTCCGGCACGTGAAGAGCGAGATCGCCTCGTTCGAGGAGCTGCGCCTGCCGGTCGAGCAGATGGAGAAGCTGTCGTCGCTGCCGCGCGGTCTGGTGCTGGCCACGGGCGTGGCAGGCAGCGGCAAGTCCACCACGCTGGCGGCGATGGTGGAGTACATGAACCAGAATCTGGACCGGCACATCATCACCATCGAGGATCCGATCGAGTTCGTGTTCGAGGACAAGCGCTGCGTGATCACGCAGCGCGAGATCGGCCACGACAGCGCGTCGTTTGCCACGGCGCTCAAGTTCTGCTTGCGCCAGGCGCCCGACGTGATCGTGATCGGCGAGATGCGCGACACGGCCACCGTGGAGGCCGCGATCAACGCCGCCGAGACCGGGCACCTCGTGCTGTCGACCCTGCACACGGTGAACGCCATCCAGACCGTCGAGCGCGTGCTGTCCTACGTCCCGCCGCATCAGCACGACCTGGTGCGCATGCAGCTGTCGATGACGCTCGGCGGCATCGTCTCGCTGCGCCTGCTCAACACCGTCGACAACTCGGGCCGCATCCCGGCGACCGAGCTCCTGATGCCGACCCCAACCGTCAAGGACGTGATCAAGGAAGGGCGCACCACCGAGCTCGAGAGCGCGCTGCGCGAGGGCGAGTTCTTCGGCACCATGACCTTCATGCAGTCGCTTGCCCGCCTCTACAAGGAAGGCAAGATCGCCTACCACGATGCGCTCACCGCCGCCGACAATCCCGACGAGCTCAAGCTGGTGCTGGCCGGCGTCACCCGCGGCCTCAACGTGCGCTGAGGCCGACGTTTCGGGGGTGAAAGGCCTCGGGGCAGAGCGCCGGCAGCGGGCATGCCGGGGCGCGTTCGCGTTCAGGCCGCGCCCGCCCGCATCGATGGGAAGTTTGCGGGAAGCTGCTCTGCCCGGCAGCGGTCCAAGGCCGGTGAGAATTCCCGGGTGGGCCAGCCGGTGCGGGTCGAAAGAGAGCTGTGACTTCGCGTCGCGGTCTCGTTATGTTGGTGCGAGCGGTGCGCTGAGCGCCGGCCGATGCGTCCTCCTCAAGAGTGATTGCCCCGACCGAGAGGTTTTGCATGCGTCTGAACGTCCGGCAGATTCGAGCCACGCTCTGGCTGCTCAATCTGGTCGCACTGCTCTGCGTCGGGTGGTTCTTCTACCAGCTGCTCGAGAAGAAGAAGGCCGGCGAGCTCAAGGCGAAGCCCATCGACGAGTGGCAGTCCCTGATGAAGGACGACCGCGGCGGCGAGGTGGTGGGCGGCGACAAGCTCAACAAGGTCCAGCTGCCGCCCGAGCTGTGGAAGTTCGACGTGACCGGCAAGGAGACCTCCTCGGTCGCTGCCGACGCATCGCCCAAGCAAGCCACGCCGCCGCCGAGCGAGGTGAAGCCGATCGATCAGGTGCTCGAGCTGAAGGCCATCTTCGCGCCGTCGCAGGCGGTCGTTTCCTATAAGGACACGGGCCAGCTGGAAAGCCTGGGAGAGAAGATCCTGATGGTGGGCTCGCCGCTGCGCCATCCGTACTCGGCCGAGCCCTACAACGCCAAGGTGCTGCGCATCACCAAGGACGAGGTGGCCTTCCAGTGGGGCAAGGAAGAGTCGGCGATCAAGATCAACAAGAAGGTGCCCGGGCAGAAGGGGCCGGCGCTGCCGATGCCGGCGATCAGCGCGGTCGAGAAGCGCATCATCGAGCAGTACCAGGAGCCGCCCGAGAACACGAAGGAGGTGGAGAAGGACCACTTCGTGCTGTCCGACGAGGACCAGAAGGCATTCGCCAACACCGACGAGTTCCTGAAGAGCGAGGCGCGCATCACCGACACGCCGGACAAGAAGGGCAACCGGCAGATCACGCTCGGCCTGAAGAAGACCGATGGCAGGCTCGCGGCGCTCGGCTTCGAGTCGGGCGACATCCTGATCTCGGTGAACGACGTGCCGATGAAGAGCAAGTCGCAGGGCATCCAGTGGGCGCGCGCCAATCCCAACCTGCCCTCCTACAAGATCGTGATCGAGCGGCGTGGCCAGCAGATCACGAAGACCATCTACGCTCCTCGCAAGAAGGGCGGCGATTGACCCGCACGGCGCTCTGATGCACGCACCGGTGCTGCTCCTGGACGTCGGCAACACGCGCGTGCATCTCGCGCTGAGCGCGCCCAACCTGTGGCGCCGGCTCGACGTTGCGCACCAGCAGCTGCAGCGCTTCCCCGAGCGCGTGGGCGAGTGGCTGCTCGGCGCGCGCCCCGCCGTGATCGCCATCAGCTCGGTGCACGATGACGCGGCGCGCTCGATCCTCGCCGCGCTGCCGCAAGCGAGCGCGCAGGTGGTGAGCTTTCGCAGCCATGCCGATCTGCCGCTCGCCGCCATGCACGTGCGCTCGCCGCACACCGTGGGCATGGACCGGTTGATGAACGTGCTCGGCGCGCGGGTCCAGGCGCCGGGCGCGCACGTGGTGCTCGACTTCGGCACCGCGCTCACGCTCTCGGTGCTCGACGCGAGCGATGGCTTCCTCGGCGGCGCGATCGCGCCGGGTCGCGCCTTGATGGCCCGGGCGCTGCACCAGGGCACGGCAGCGCTGCCCGAGGTGGACGCGACGGCGGACTGCCCGCCGGCGCCGATCGGCAAGGACACGCGCGCGGCCATCGCCGCCGGGCTCTGGCACGGCCTGATCGGTGCGGCGCGCGAGCTGATCCGCGGCGCGCTCGCGCAGCCGGGCCTGGCCGCGGCGACGGTGTGGGCGACCGGCGGCGACGCCGAGCGCGTGGCGCCCGCCCTTGCCGAGGTCACGCGCATCGATCGGGACCTGACGTTGAAGGGCATCCGCCACGCCCTCGAGTGGCGGCTCGGTCGGTGAGCGCGAGCGATCCGCATGACGTCGACGATGCGCTGGTTGACGCCGATCGGCGATGCCGCGATCGCCGTGCTGCGGCTCGAGGGCGCCGAGCTGCCATCGATCCTCGCGCGTCACCTGGAGCGGCGCTTGCCGCTGCCGCTCGGCGCGCTCGCGCTGCGCCGGTTCTTCGATCGTGATGGCGCCCTGGTCGACGAGGTGCTGCTGCGCCGGATCGCATGTTCGCACGGCCGCGTGCTGTTCGAGCTGTGTGCGCATGGCGGCATCGAGACCAGCAGGCGCCTGGCGAGCGTGCTGCTCGCCGCTGGTGTGTCGCTGGTCCCGCAGCAAGCCGAGCACACGAGCCTGCTCGAGGAGGAGATCTACCGAGCGTTCCTCGCCGCGCGCAGCAAGTCGGCCGCGCGCTTCTTCCTCACCGAGCTCGCGCGCGGCACGCCGGTGCAGCTGCGGTCGTGGCTCGAGAGCGGCGCGAGCTGCGCGCAGATCGCGGCAGAGGTGCGCACGTGGCGGACGCTGTATCGATCCGCGCACGCCTGGGTGCAGCCGCCACGCGTGGTGCTGGTCGGCCCGGTCAATGCCGGCAAGTCGTCCTTGCTGAATGCGCTCGCGAACGATGAGCGCGCGATCGTCTCGCCGATCGCCGGCACCACCCGCGATCCGCTGCGTGCCGAGATCCTGATCGACGATTACCCGATCGAGCTGTGGGACACGGCCGGATTCGGCGGTGCACGTCCATGCGGCAGCGCGCTCGAGCAGGCCGCGATCGAGCTGAGCCGCACGCTCGTGGCGCGTGCCGACCTGCTGATCGAGCTGCTGGACGCCACGGCGCCGGATGCGCCGCGGCCCACGCTGCCAGCCGCTGTGCCGCGGATCGTGATCGCCAGCAAGAGCGACCTCGCCCGAGCCGGAGCTCCCGCGGTCGAGCGGTCGTGCTCGGCTCGCACCGGCGCCGGTCTGCGCGAGCTCGAGGCGATGATCGCGACCCGGCTCGGGTTGTGCCCCAGCCGCGCGATCGCCGCGTGTGCGCCGTTCCTGCCGCGCCACCTCGAGGCCATCGACCGCCTGAGCCGCAGCCAGGACGATTGCCGTGCGACGCTGCAGGCCTGGCTTGGCGAGCATGCCGGTTGCGCCTGCGGCTCGTGATTCGCCGTGGCCGCGCCCACCTGATGCCATGCCTGCGTGGAATCGGCAGACCGGGGCGAGGCACGGCCGCCGAGCGAACCCGCCATGGCTTGTGGGGTTTCGCACGCCGATCGCGCCCGCAGGCGTCGCCGGGAAAGCGCGTGCGCCCCAAACGGCTTTTTGATAGAAGCTTGTGTCGCCATCCCGGGAGAGCGATGGCACAATTGTTGCGCACCCGCCATGGCGGCGCACCCTCGAGCGAGCGGGCCAGCCGGCCGCGGAGCGAGCGTGGCGATCCGTCGCGTCACGCGAGGTGCCGCCAGAGTTTCCCCAGGCCGCAACCAGATCGGCGAACCTTCTACGGAGCGAGGCCGTGACACCAGCCCAAGGACGAGCACTCCTCGGCATCTTCAGTTCGAGCTTCTGCCTGATGGCGCTGGTGCAGTGCGGGGGTGGAGGCGGTGGTGGCGGGGGTGGCAGCAAGGACGGGTTCATCGTCGCGTCGATGAGCTACGGTCGCGGGATCGACCAGGGAGCCGGGATCACGGTGGTGAGCCCCTTGACCTTGGTGGACTCGGATCCAGTGACGGGACTGCTGGTGCCAGGGACGTTGCGGCCTCTGGGCGAGGGCGTGGACGTGAGCAAGCTCGTGACGGTGGGCCTGGGTCCGAACTTCCGGCCGGTGGTGATCCCGCGCAACGGCATCGTCGTGGTGCAGTTCTCATCGGCGGTGGATGCGGCGAGCGTGGTTGCGGACGAGCTGACCGACACGGGCAAGGTGATTCACGGCGGCAGCGTGCAGGTGCGGTTGCAGAGCGGTCGGGGCGTGCCGGTGCGGTTGACGGTGCGAGGCGAATCGGTGCTGATCGACGCGGCGGTCGATGGCGCGGTGGGATTCCCGGCGAGCCCGGTGGTGTTCGGGGCGAACGGCGAGCCGGTGCCGGATGCGACCGGTTACCTGCGGGTGATCTTGCCGGTGAGCGGCAGCAAGGTGGTGCGTTCGGGGACCGGCGAGGCGCTGTCGGCGCGTGCCGATGGTCTGGGCACGAGCAGCACGCCGATCGGTTTGAATCCGGGCAATGCGGTGCTCGATTTCGTCGAGCAGAACGATCTGTTCCCGAGCAACCTGACGTTCAACGGGTTCTTGCCGGACGTGACGGCGCCGCGCATCGTGCGCGACTACTTCGTGAAGGGGACGATCGATCTGGGCGCTGGCGACTCGTTCTCGACCAACAGCATCACGGACGTGGCGCAGAGCTTCAGCGCGGCTGCGAATCAGGGCAAGGGCGAGTGGGCGAACAAGCTCCTGGTGCTGCGGCCGGGCGAGGCGGATGCGGAGCAGCACGCGATCGTGTCGAACACCGCGACCAGCATCGTGATCTCGGGGTCGTTCACGAGCGCGCCGCGCGATGGCGACGCGTACAAGCTGAGTCGAGCCGAGTTCTTCGAGCCGCAGCCGAGCGAGCCGATCGACCCGAGCTTCTTCGATCCGGACAATCCGCAGAACGAGAACAACCGCGACCTGCGCTGGTTCGTGACGTTCGCGGAGATCGATGACCATGGCCGGGTGAAGGACGTGAACGGCGATGGGCGCACCACCTACACGCCGTTCGAGACGGTGCCGAGCCGTTCGGTGGCGCAGGTGCGCTTCAGCGAGCCGATCGACATCGCCACGGTGCTGCCGTACGAGTCGTTCCGCGTGACCGACGATCCGGAGCCGGATGGGCCAGGGTTCGAGCACCTGGGCGTGGTGTTCGAGGAGCGCGGTGCGAGCATCATCTCCTACGTCGCGAAGCGCTCGGTCGAGAGCAACGAAGATCAATCCGAGTACCAGGGCTTCCTCGCCTCGCCCGACGGCAGCGAACGCACCGGCGCACTGCGCCTCACCCTGCGCGTCGTCCCCGACATCGGCTACCTGCGCGAGCGCATGTCGCTCAGCCAGTTCAACGCATTCGTCGCGCTGGGCTATCGTGGGCTCACCGATCTCGGCGGGCGGCCGCTCGCATTCTCCAATGCGGACTTCGATCCCACCCTCGGCTACATCGACTACAGCTTCGATTTCGTGACGCAGACCACGGCTGGCGGCGAGCCGTATCGCAACATCGGCGGCCTGGTGCACCTGTTCAAGGGCGTGCCGGTCACCGGCAACGATCCGTACTCGGGCGAGCCGGGCGTGCACTTCGCCGATCGACCCGACTTCTACGGCCCGCGCCTCGCCGACATCAACCTGCGCGCCAACGGCTTCCTGTCGGGCGCGGCCGTGACCTTCATCGAGAAGCCGCTCGACGATGACAACCCGCCCTCGGACGGCCAGTTCTTCCCTTATCCGTTCGGCGTGGCGAAGCCGCTCAACCTGGTGGATGGCGGCCGGTTCCAGCACGTGTACCGCACGCTCGAAGCGAGCCCGAGCCCGTTCGATCTCAAGGGCAGCCTGCTCGACCTGCGCAAGATCGCCTGGGCGCCGATCGGCGGCAACGTGACCGATGACGTGTACGAGAACATCGCCATCTACGCCGCCCACAGCGAGGTGGTGCCCATCACCTCGCAGTCGGCGGGCGTGCCGGACGACTCGTACTCGGGGCTGGGTCAAGCACTCGATCCGGAGACGCCGTTCACCGATTGCAATCCGACGCCGACGCAGAAGAAGCAGAACTACGTGCCGCCGCTGCAGAACTGTGTGCCGAACGGCACGCGGTACTTCGTCAAGCAGGCGAACCTGTTCGCGCCGCCCGGCGACAGTCATGCCTACCAGC